>NZ_JACCEY010000004.1:44176-140553 GCF_013591995.1 Rhizobium sp. WYCCWR 11146 | reverse complement strand
ACGCCATCATCAGGGACGGACGACCATGGCAAAACGCTTGACAAACAAGACAGTCGCTCTCCCCGTAAACGGGGCGAAGGGACCATGCCGCGCCCTCTCCGTTCCCACCTCGCTCTCGCAGGGCACGTCCCCTCTCCCCGTTCTTTACGGGGAGAGGGCTAGGGTGAGGGGCAGTCATTCGAACCGCAGCCTTGGGCGAGATGCTACGCCGCCAGCGCCCGCAACGGATGCAGTGTGCCGTCGCTGTAGACGAAGCGGCCGGCGCGGAAGGTGGCGCGGATGCGATTGATATCACCCGGCTCGACCACGACCAGATCGGCGCGTTGGCCGATGGCGATCTCGCCACGATCCGACAGACCGGCGGAACGGGCCGCATTGCCGGTCGCCATGGCGACGCCTGCCGGCAGGCCGCCTTCCACCATGTCGGCAAGCTTGAAGATGCCGGGCACGAAGGCAGCCGGATGATAATCGGCGGCGATGATGCTCAGCAATCCGGCCCTTGCAGCATCGAGCGCGCTGAGATTGCCCGACATCGACTGGCCGCGCAGCGCGTTCGGCGCGCCCATCAACGTCCAGAGGCCGCGACGGCGCGCCTCCTCCGCCGCAGGTGCAGTGACCGGAAACTCGCTGATGGTGACGCCGAGATCGTGCATCTCGGCGACTTTTTCGGCGCTGTCATCGTCATGCGAGGCAAGCGACAGCTTGTGCTTCAGCGACAGCGCGACAATCTCCTTCAGCTTGGCCTCGATGTCTGGATTGCTGCGCATGGCGATGCGCTTGGCAACGATCTCCGCCGCCATTTCCTCGGAGATGGCGCGGCGCTCGGAAATGCTGAGGATGTAGCTCTGCAGGTTGTTGTACTGTCCCTGGCCCGGCGTGTGGTCGGTGAGCGAGACCATGTCGATCTGATCGGCATTCAGCAGGCGCTCGAGCGCAGGAGCTGCACCAACATTGGTGATTTCGTAGCGGGCGTGGACGCGGTGGTCGATCAGCAGATCGTCGCGCAGGCGATTGATGCCCTCGATCACCGCTGATGTCGTCTCCAGCGAACGGACGTGGCCGTAGACGCTTTCGGTCGCAAAGGAGACGGCGGCAAACGCCGTGGTGACACCGGCGGCGGCAAGCTTCTTGTCGAGTTCGTGGATACCGAAATCGATCGGCATCGTCGCGTTCGGCCGTGGGGCGATCTCGCGCTCGATCATGTCGCCGTGGAGATCGACGAATCCCGGCATCAGCAGCCGCCCGCCGCCATCGATGGCAGCGCCGGCGACCGGCTCCGGCCTGATCTCGGCGATGGCGCCACCCTCAACACACACGGAACCTTCACTCACCACTTCGTTTGGGAGAACGAGGGTGAAATTGCTGAGCCACATGGGCTTTCTCCTGACCGCATTCGATGATTGACAGACCGCAGCGGATAGAACCGCTTCGTGACAGTCGTATGAAATTTTGCGCCGTATCACCTTAAAGCGGAAACTTGCGCTTTGGAAATGATCCGATGCGCTCGCCCCGCAGATTCAGGCCGTCAGCCTTGCCCTATTCAACATGGCCCATTGCAGAAGCACGATCGTTTTGACGTCGAAGATCTCGCCGGTTTCGATCATCGCTGCCGCCTCGTCGAGCGGGATCTCAAGGACTTCGATATCCTCGTGTTCCTCGTCCAGGCCACCGCCTTCGGCCACGCGGTCGGCGATGTCGACGAGGGCTGCGAAGAAATGCACGACCTCGGTGACGGCACCCGGCGATGTATAGGATCTGAACAGGAAGCGCGCATCGCGCAGGCGATAGCCGGTCTCCTCCATCGCCTCGCGACGGATCGCCGCTTCGGGATGGTCATCGTCGAGAAGGCCGGCCGGCACCTCGATTATCCAGGCGGCATCGCCGTTGAGATGAACGGCGAGGCGGAATTGGCGGACGAGAACGACGAGGTCGCGCTTGGGATCATAAAGCAGGATGCAGGCGGCCGGCGTGCGGTGGTAGACCTCCCGCTTCAACCGTTGGGTTGCGCCCTTGCGGTCGATATAGTCGAGGAGGTAGCTGCTCAGCCGCGTCCACCCATTCGACAGTGTTTCTTCGCTGACGATCTTCACGCGTGATTTCGGCTGCATCATGCTGCGTCCCTGCGAAGCCAGACCTTGTTGTCATGGACGGCCGCCCCGCCATAAGGCGCGACAGGGTCGGCGCCGGTCAAGACGTTGATGCCCTCGCCGTCAACATGCGCCTTGTTCGGCCAGAGGCCCTCGGCAATCAGCACGCCTGACTTCACTTCGGTAGTGATACGGGCGTGGATGCGCAGATCGCCGCGGCTGTTGCCGATTCGGACAAGATCGCCATGGACGATTCCGTTGGCTTCGGCGTCGGCCGGATTGATCATCACCTCGGGGCGGCCTTCCTTCTGGCGGGAGGTCTTGGTCTCGGAAAAGCTCGAATTCAGGAAGTTGCGCGCCGGCGACGTGGCGAGCCGGAAGGGATGCTCGGCATCGGCGACTTCGATGACATCGACCTGATCAGGGAAGGCCGGAAGCGCAGCGTGCGGACCGAGCGCGCCGATCGCGGCCGGCGGTTTGTTCGGCGCCGGCTGATTGATCCAGTCCGGGCGGAAATGGAACTTGCCATCCGGATGGGCAAAACCGTTCAGATAATGCGCCTCCTCGAAAGCGGGCTGGCGATCGAACCATTTATGTTCGAGGAAATGGTCGTAGCCCGGCAGGCCGCTCGATTCGAGGATGCGGTCGACCATCTCTCGGGCGGTGAAGCCGAAGCCGGGGCGATCGGCGACGCCGAGGCGTTTGGCAAGTTCCTCGATGACGAAGAGATTGGTGCGCACGGTCGGCGGCGGTTCGACCAGCTTCGGCCCCAGCAGGATATGGTTCTGGCCGCCGGCGCGGTAGATGTCGTCATGTTCGACGAACATCGTTGCCGGGATGACGATATCGGCGATCTCGGCCGTTTCGGTCATGAACTGCTCATGCACGGCGACGAAGAGGTCCTTGCGGGCAAAGCCGCGTCTGACGAGGCGCTGCTCGGGGGCGATGTTTGCGGGATTGGTGTTCTGGATCAGCATAGCCGTCACCGGACCGCGGTGGCGCAGCGCCACGGCATCGCCGGTCAGCACGCGGCCGATCTGCGACTGGTCAAGCATGCGGATATCGGCATCCTTCATCGACCGGCCGGTCAGTTCCGCGCCGTTCATGCGGAAGATATCGCTGTTCGAATGGAAGGCGCCGCCGCCCTCATATTGCCAGGAGCCGAGAACGGTGGCGATCGAGGCGGCCGCATGCATGGCGACCGCGCCGTTGCGCTGGCGGGTGAAGCCGTAACCCAGGCGGAAGAAGGTCTTCTTCGTCGTGCCGACGAGGCTGGCGAAGGCTTCGATCTCCTCGACCGAAAGGCCGGTGATGGCAGCGGCCCATTGCGGCGTCTTCGTTTTCAGATGCGCTTCGAGACTCTCGGGATCATCGGCGTATCTCGCCATGTACGCGCGGTCGGCGTAACCGTCGCGGAAGGCGATGTGCATGACGGCGCAAGCGAGTGCGGCGTCGGTACCCGGCCTGACGATCAGCGCCATGTCGGCCTGCTTCATCGTCGGATTGTCGTAAATATCTATGACGACGATCTTCGCGCCGCGCTCCTTGCGCGACCTGATGGCGTGGGTCATCACATTGACCTGGGTCGACACCGCGTTGGTGCCCCAGATGACGACGCAATCGGTGCGGCCCATCTCGCGCGGATCGGGACCGCGCAGCGTGCCGGTCGCCATGGTGAAGCCGGTCCAGGCGGGGTTGGTGCAGATCGAGGAGAAGAAGCCGGAGTAGCGCTTGGCATGACGCAAGCGATCGATGGAATCGCGCTGCACCCAGCCCATGGTGCCGGCGTAGAAATAGGGCCAGATCGCCTCGCTGCCGTCCCTTGCCTCGGACTTCACAAAGGCTTCGGCGATCTCATCCAGCGCATCGTCCCAGGAAATCTGCTGCCACTGCCCTGCCCCCTTGGCGCCGGCGCGGCGTAGCGGATGCATCAGGCGGTCGGGATGGTAGAGCCGCTCGGCATAACGGGCGACCTTGGCGCAGATGACGCCCGACGTGTAGGAATGGTCGCCCGCGCCGCGCACACGGCCGATGCGGCCATCCTCCGATATCTCGACCTCCAGCGCGCAGGTGGAGGGACAGTCATGCGGACAGGCCGTGTGGCCCACCCTGTTGTCCGGCTTTTCTGATTTGGCTTGGATGGGGGTCGCAATGTTCATGGCATTTGTATATTCCAAGGCTTGCACGGCCAAAAGCCACAAAAATTTCCCATGACGCGAATTCATACGGACATCAGCGAAAATGAACTACCGCCACATCTATCACGCGGGCAACTTTGCCGATGTGCTGAAACATGTCGTGCTGACGCGGCTGATCCGTTACATGCAGAAAAAGGATGGCGGGTTCCGCGTGCTCGACACGCATGCTGGCATCGGGCTCTACGACCTCTCCTTGGAAGAAGCGCAGAAAACCGGCGAATGGCTCGATGGCATCGGCAAGCTGATGGAGGCAGACCTCGGCCCTCAGGTTTCCGAACTGCTGGAGCCCTACCTCTCGGCGATCCGTGAACTCAATCCTGAGGGCGGCATCCGTTTCTATCCCGGCTCGCCGAAACTTGCGCGCATGCTGTTCCGGCCGCAGGACCGGCTGTCGGCGATGGAACTGCATCCAGAGGACTATGTCAGGCTGCACCGGCTGTTCGAGGGCGATCACCATGCCCGCATCACCGAGCTTGACGGCTGGCTGGCGCTCGGCGCGCATCTGCCGCCGAAGGAGAAGCGCGGCATCGTCCTCGTCGATCCGCCCTTCGAGGAAGAGGACGAATATCAGCGGCTGGCCGAGGGGCTGGAAAAGGCCTATCGGCGCTTTCCCGGCGGCACCTATTGCCTGTGGTATCCGCTGAAGAAGGGCGCGCCGATCAAGGAATTCCACGAGGCCCTGCAGGCGCTCGACATCCCGAAGATGCTCTGCGCCGAACTTGCCGTTCGCAGCGACCGCGGCATTACGGGACTGACGGGCTCAGGCCTCGTCATCGTCAACCCGCCCTTCACGCTGAAGGATGAGTTGCACCAATTGCTGCCCGCATTGAAGGACCATCTGGCGCAAGACCGTTTTGCCTCGCACCGCGCCTTCTGGCTGCGCGGCGAGAACAAGGCGGTCAAAGACGATTGACCGGGCAACCCGCTTCGGGAATAGTCCGCGCCGCAGTTCCACAGTCTCATCAGGTGTCCCATGAAGCTCCTTTGTTCGCCCGCCTCGCCCTATTCCAACAAGGTACGGATGGCCGCGCATTTTCTGGGCCTGGAGGTAAACGCCATCCGGGTCGACACCAATACCGGACCGGCGATCCTGGTGGACAACAATCCGCTCGGCAAGATCCCGACGCTTCTGACCGATGACGGGATCTCGATATACGACAGCGTGGCGATCATGCATTATTTCGACCGGCTGACGAAGGGCGGGCTCTACCCTTCGAAGAACGGCAAGCGCACGGATGCGGAAATCATCGAGGCGCTCTGCGACGGCATCTGCGACTGCCTGCTGGCGATCGTCTACGAGCGGCGCTTCCGCGACGAGGAAAAGGTTCATCAGCCGTGGATAGACCGGCAGTGGAAGAAGGCGACGAGCGGGCTCGCTCATCTCAGCGCCAATCCGCCGAAAACAGGCAAGAAGCTCAATGGCGGGCATTTCGCGCTGGCCGCCACGCTCGATTATCTCGAGCTGCGCTTCAAGGACCAGTGGGAAGCCGATCATGCGCCGCTGATCGACTGGCAGCGGCAGTTCGACAAGAAATTCCCGGCCCACAGCGAGCTCAAGTCTGAGGGCTGAGCGGGCTCAGCATCTGGAGCAACGAGCAGACAGCAAAAAGCCGGGCGACGTGCCCGGCTTTTCCATGTTCGGATATTCAACCAGCTTAGAACTTGACGCCGATACCGAGCTTGACGCTGTTCTCGTCGTAACCGCGCGAGAAGCTGCCGGAGTCGAGGTCGTAATCCTTGCTCTGGTAGTCGGTGTAGCGATATTCGAGGCGCGTCGTGATGTTGTTGGTCACGAAGGCTTCGACGCCGGCGCCGACCGTATAGCCGAAGTTCGTCTTGCTTTCGTCCGAGGTGTCGTCGGAAACCTTGACGTCGCCGATGGCAAGACCGGCCGTGCCGTAGAGCAGGAATGGGTTCATGTCGTAGCCGACGCGGCCACGGACGGAGCCGTTCCAACCGTACTTGTTCTTGACGCCGCCTGAGGAGACGTCGTCGCCGCTGTAGCCGAGATCGGATTCAACGCCGTAGACGATCTGGCCCTGCTGCCAGTTGTAGCCGGTGAAGACCTGGCCGCCGAAACCGTAGGTGTGGCGGTCGGAACCGAAGTCACCCATGTTGTAGGTGCCGGCGCCGCCGAGGTAGAAGCCTTCCCAGTTGCCTGCCGGCTTGACTGGTGCGTCCTGGGCGACCGGTGCTTCCGGAATCTGGTCGACGGCATCGGCCGCCTGAGCTGCCGAGACGCCCGCAATTGCAAAAACGGAGGCCATGAGGCCAGCAATGAGTACACGCATACTTAATCTCCTTTCAGTCCCGCGCCGCTTGTCATCTGTCTATCAGTGAAGCATTGGCGGGATATTGCCAGATGTCCCTTCCGGATCGAGACTGAAATTGGAACTCAAATGCGGATTTGAAAGAGCCAAATTGTGATATCATTGTGGCTGCCGCATGGCTGAAATTCGATGTTGCTTTAGCGCAACATACATTTCATTAACCCTACTGAAGTGTTAAACTTAAAATACTTATTTTAAGAAATCGCATTCTTAAATAATACATAGAATACCCCTCCCCGACGCAACCGCAACGGCCTATTTATATAATCTCCGCCGGCGCCTATATAGTCTGCAGACAGACTCGCGGGATCAGAAGGCACGATTTTGAACCACAAAAGACTTCGCTCGGCCCTCATAACAGGGGCTGCTAAAAGAATAGGCCGGGCAATCGCCGAAGACCTTGCTGCAAATGGCTTTTCCGTTGCCATCCACGCGAACGGCTCCATCGGTGAGGCCGAAGAGCTGGTGGCGCAATTGCGGCAGAAGGGATATCGGGCAATCGCCCTTCAGGCCGATCTCACCAATACCGGCGAAACGGCAGAGCTCATTGCCAAGGCGTCGGAAGCGCTCGGCCCCCTCGATCTGCTCATCAATAATGCGTCGGTCTTCCAGCATGATTCCGCGCGTAGTTTCAATGCCGCCACATGGGCATTGCACTTCGACCTGCATGTTCGTGCGCCCTCTATCCTTGCGGCGGCCTTCGCGCAGCAGATGCCCACTGAGGCAGCGGGGCTGATCGTCAATATCATCGACCAGCGGGTCTGGGCGCTGAGGCCCAGCTTCTATTCCTATACCCTCTCCAAATCCGCGCTGTGGACGGCGACGCAGACGCTTGCACAGGCATTGGCGCCACGCATCCGCGTCAATGCCATCGGCCCCGGCCCCTCGATGCCGAGCGAGCGGCAGGCGATGGAGGACTTCCAAGCGCAGGTCTCAGCCCTTATCTTGCAGCGAGGGCCGGCGCTGGAGGAATTCGGACAAACGATTCGCTTCCTTTACGACACGCCCTCGATCACCGGCCAGATGATTGCCCTCGACGGCGGCCAGCACCTCGCCTGGCAGACGCCCGATGTGGCGGAGATTACGGAATGAACGGACGAAAGCTGCCGGATGGCGGCGTTCTCTACGACGACACGGACGAGAGCGAAGACGATATCGAGGTGGAAGGCGACGCTTCCGTCGCCGCGCCGCTTGCGGCTGCTGTCGACTGGAATGCGGGCAGCCTCAATGAAACCGGGCTCCTCGGCGCGGAACTGATCGGCGAATTCGTCAAGCGACTGCCGAACAGTCCCGGCGTCTACCGCATGTTCAATGCCGAGGGCGACGTGCTCTATGTCGGCAAGGCGCGCAGCCTGAAGAAGCGCGTCAACAATTACGCCGTCGGCCGCGTCCATTCCAACCGCATCGCCCAGATGGTGCGCCAGACGGCGAACATGGAATTCGTGACGACGCGCACGGAAACCGAAGCGCTGCTGCTGGAAGCGAATCTGATCAAGCGCTTGCGGCCGCGCTTTAACGTGCTTTTGCGCGACGACAAGTCCTTTCCCTATATCCTCATCACCGGCGACCACCGGGCGCCGGCGATCTTCAAGCATCGCGGTGCGCGAGCGCGAAAGGGCGACTATTTCGGACCCTTCGCTTCGGCCGGCGCGGTCGGGCGGACGATCAACTCGCTGCAGCGCGCCTTCCTGATCCGCACCTGCACCGACAGCGTCTTCGAAACGCGCACGCGACCC
Organism: Rhizobium sp. WYCCWR 11146; assembly: GCF_013591995.1. NCBI lineage: Bacteria > Pseudomonadati > Pseudomonadota > Alphaproteobacteria > Hyphomicrobiales > Rhizobiaceae > Rhizobium > Rhizobium sp. WYCCWR 11146. Next base: position 132,202 of record NZ_JACCEY010000004.1, on the reverse strand, counting down.
TGCCTGCTCTACCAGATCAAGCGCTGTTCCGGGCCGTGCACCCACGAGGTCAGCGATGGGGGGTACGGCGAACTGGTGCAGGAGGCGAAGGACTTCCTGTCCGGCAAGAGCCAGAAGGTGAAGTCGCATATGGCCGAGGCGATGAACCAGGCGGCCGAGGACCTCGACTTCGAGCGGGCGGCGATCTATCGCGATCGCCTGGCCGCACTTTCTCATGTGCAGAGCCATCAGGGCATCAATCCGGCCGGTGTCGAGGAGGCTGACGTTTTCGCCATCCATCATGAGGGCGGCATCTCCTGCATCCAGGTGTTCTTTTTCCGCACCGGCCAGAACTGGGGCAACCGCGCCTATTTCCCGAAGGCCGATCCGCAGCTTTCGAGCGCCGAAGTGCTGAATTCCTTCCTCGCGCAGTTCTACGACGACAAGCCGGTGCCGAAGCAGATCATGCTGTCGCAGACGGTGGAGGAGTTGGAGCTGCTGGCCGCAGCACTCAGCGAAAAGGCCGGCCACAAGGTTTCCATCCTGGTGCCGCAACGCGGCGAGAAGCGGGATCTGGTCGACCATGTCGTTGGCAATGCACGCGAGGCGCATGGGCGAAAGCTTGCCGAGACGGCGTCGCAGTCGCGGCTGCTCGAAGGTTTCAAGGAAACGTTCGGGCTTGCCTATGCACCGCAGCGCATCGAGATCTACGACAACTCGCATATCATGGGCACCAATGCCGTCGGCGGCATGGTGGTCGCGGGGCCGGAAGGTTTCGTCAAGAACCAGTACCGCAAGTTCAACATCAAATCGACCGACATCACCCCCGGCGACGACTTCGGCATGATGAAGGAGGTGATGACGCGGCGGTTCTCGCGGCTGATCAAGGAGGAAGGCATCCCTGACCGGACGGCGCACGTGGCCACCCCCGATGCAGCCGACATGCCCTTCCCGACCTGGCCCGATGTGATCCTCATCGACGGCGGCCAGGGACAGATGACGGCGGTGCGCGCCATCCTTGCCGAACTCGGCATCACCGACAGCGTGACGGCGATCGGCATCGCCAAGGGCGTCGACCGCGATGCCGGGCGCGAACGCTTTTTCCCGCCGGGACGCGAGAGCTTCACCCTGCCGCCGCGCGATCCGGTGCTCTACTTCGTCCAGCGCATGCGCGACGAGGCGCATCGTTTCGCGATCGGCTCGCACCGGGCACGCCGCAAGAAGGAAATGATCAAGAACCCGCTCGACGAGATCGGCGGCATCGGCCCGTCGCGCAAACGCGCGCTGCTCCAGCATTTCGGCACGGCGAAGGCGGTTTCGCGCGCCGCCCTGTCCGACCTGATGGCGGTGGAAGGCATATCGGAAGCCGTCGCCAGGCAGGTCTATAACCATTTCCATGACGACGCCGCGAAATAACCGGCGTCCGTCGCAAATTCCACGCAAAGGCGGTGAAAAGACAGAAAGAATGTTGACGGTCCGCAGCCAAAGCCGTCATCTACCGCATCGGCCCGAGCATGATGCGGAGGTTCTAAAGTGTTACAGTGTCCTTGGCTCGTCTGAAAAGGCGCGCGGCGCTGTAGCGGTGCATCAATTCAGAGAAACGATCCCATGGCATCGCGTGCGTACAGCATTCCCAATCTTCTGACCTACGGCCGCATCCTCGCCGTACCGTTGATCGTTCTCTGCTTCTTCATCGAGGGCAGGCTGTCGATCAGCAATACGGCGCGTTGGGTGGCGCTGTGGATCTTCGTCATCGCCTCGCTCACCGATTTCCTCGACGGTTATCTCGCGCGCATCTGGAACCAGACGTCGAATATCGGCCGCATGCTCGATCCGATCGCCGACAAGCTGCTTGTCGCCTCGATCCTTCTCCTGGTCGCGGCCGACCAGACCATCGCCGGCTGGTCGATCTGGGCGGCGATCACCATTCTCTGCCGCGAGATCCTGGTGTCGGGGCTGCGCGAATATCTGGCGGCGCTGAAGGTCAGCGTACCGGTGACGCGGATCGCCAAGTGGAAGACGACGCTGCAGCTCGTCGCCATCGCCTTCCTGCTCGCCGGCCCGGCCGGCGACGAGATTTTCCCCTATACGACGCAGACGGGCATCGCGCTGCTGTGGATCGCGGCGCTGCTGACCATCTATACCGGCTACGACTATTTCCGCGCCGGGGTGAAACATATCGTGGATGACGAGGAATGACGCGGCTTGTCTATTTCGCCTGGGTGCGGGAGCGCATCGGCAAGGGCGAGGAGGAGATCGACCTCCCCTCCTCCGTCGTCACCGTTGCCGATCTGTTGAATCATTTGAAGACGCTGGGCGAGGAATATGAGACCGCACTTCAATATCCCGACGTGATCCGCGTGGCGCTCGACATGGAGCATGTCGAGCATGACGAGCCAATATCGGGTGCGCGGGAAATCGGGATATTTCCGCCGATGACGGGGGGATGAGCCGGTGATGGTGGTGCCGTGTCGCTACCCCCCTCTGCCCTGCCGGGCATCTCCCCCACAAGGAGGGAGATTGGCTGGGAGTACGAACTTCCCCAAGCAATCAACGTCGCAGCCCGACAAAACTGTAGATGGGCACGATGGTCAAGCCGCCCGTCATCTCCCTCCTTGTGGGGGAGATGCCCGGCAGGGCAGAGGGGGGTTGGCGCGGCACGCCCTCTCCATAGCCTCCGCTACGACATCAAAGCAGTTGGGGATGTTATCATGACCATCACCCCCACCATCCGCGTCCAGCATGAGGATTTCGACCTGCAAGCCGAGGTCGATCGCCTCTCCAAGGGCAAACCCGGGATCGGCGCCGTCGTCACTTTTTCCGGCCTCTGCCGCGATGAAGGCGGGACGCTGGCGGCACTCGAACTCGAGCACTATCCCGGCATGGCGGAAGCGGAGATGCGGCGCATCGGCGATCTTGCCATTGCGCGTTTCGGACTTCTCGGCCTGACTGCCATCCACCGTTATGGAAAGATCGCAGCCGGCGAGAATATCGTGCTCGTCGTCGCAGCCGCACCGCACCGGCAGGCGGCGTTCGACGGCGCCAATTTCGTCATGGACTTCCTGAAGACGGCAGCCCCCTTCTGGAAGAAGGAGCACGCCAGGGATGGCGCCACCGGCGACTGGGTCGCGGCGAAAGACGCCGACGACGCAGCCCGCGACAAGTGGAAATAAGTTAGAGCACCACGCGCTCCCTGCGGCTCATGACCAAGAGCAGGACGAGCAGCGAGAAGACGACCAGATCCCGCCAGACGAAGGGGCCGTAGGCGCCCCACATGGTTTCGACGACGGCAAGCCCGGCAGCGCCGCCCGCCGAGCGCAACGGATCGGAATAGCCGCCGACCGCCGCGATCAGCAGCACCTTCAGCCCGAACATCAGGCCGGCGCCGAAATCCATCGAGCCGTAGTAGAAAGTCGCAAGGATGCCGCAGATGGTGGCGACGAGGGCTGCGGCCCCATAGGCGACGAGAAAGACGCGGTTGGCGCTGGTGCCGCAGAGTTCGGCTGCCAGCGGATCATCGGTAACGGCGCGCCAGACGCGGCCCCAGGCCGTGCGCCTGAGGATCAGCGTACCCAGGACGACGATGGCGCACATCAGTGCCGTGTTGATCAACTGGATATGGGTGAGCGTCACCTTGAATGGGCCGTCGCTCCAGAAGACGACCGTGTCGTTCAGGAATGGCGGCAACCAGATGGCGCGGGTATTGGCGGCGAGCCTGGCGGTCTCCATGAGGACGATCATGATGCCGAGGGCAGCGACGATGACCGTATTCGGCGATTTGCTGACCAGCGGCAGCATGATCGAGCGGCCGATCCATAGGCCCGCCGCCAGCGAATAGACGATGGAAGTGCAGGCGCCGACGGCAAGGGCGGCCGGCAGCACCAGCCAGAAGCGGTTGAAGGCGAGTTCGGTGAAGAGCAGCAGGATCTGGCCCGCGAAGGCAAAGATCGCCCCATAGGTGATGTCGGCCCGCTTCGTCACGCCGAAGGCTACGGCATAACCGAAGGCAAGCGCGGCATAGAGGGCGGCCAGCGGAACCGCATTCGCCAGCTGCTGCAGAAGATAAGCCATTCCAGACACTCCGCGTCACCAAAATTATAACTGGTAAAACCTATTTCACCAGTTATAATTTCACCATGAGCTTTTCCTGGACTCCTCACCGCTTTGCCGGCGGCGTGCTGGCACTCGATGTCGTCAACAGCGTCGTTCTGCGCCACGATGCAACGCGGCGGATCGACCGCTTCGCGGTCAGGGACCAGATGCGGAGCTTTCCGCGCGCCGCCGCCGAATTCTGCGCCGAGCGCGCCCTCTTCGGCGACATCGTGCCGGTGGCGGCGGAAAACGAGGCGGATTTCATCGCGCTGCGGGAAGTGATCGACCTCTATTTCCGCGAGCGTATACTGAATGGCGGCGACGACCAGTTGCTGGCCGGGTTGCTGGAAGCGTTGGCGAAGACATTGCGCGACGCAGGCCCCGACAGCCTGGCCGCGGCGACCGCCCATTCGGTGCTGCGGCTGATCGCCATGCCTGATCCGGAGCGCATGAAGATCTGCGGCAATTGCGGCTGGCTGTTCATCGACCGCAGCAAGAACAGAAGCCGGGCCTGGTGCGACATGGCGGTGTGCGGCAACCGCGCCAAGGCGAACCGTCACTATCGCCGCAAGAAGGAGGAGGAGACGCCATGAGAAAGCATTGGATCGTGATGGCGGTGGTGGCCGGGCTGATGCTGTCAGCCTGCCAGCGCCAGGCTGAAAACCTGGTCGAGGTCACCGGCCATCTCTTCGTCTTCAACTATCGGGTGGCGAGCGCCACCTATCTGCTGACGCTGAAGAAGACGGGGCCCATCCCCGACGGTTCGGTCATCATCGCCGAATTCGAAAATCCGCAAGGAGGCGATCCGCTGGTGCTGAACCAGAAGATCTATCCGATCGACGACAAGATCGCGCTGCAGAGCGAAAACCTGCACTGCGTGCGCAAGGATCGTCCCTATTCCGTGAGTGTCCGATTGGTCGACAAGGACGGCAAGGTGCTGCAGGAATTGAAGACTGAGTTTCGGTCCGACCTCGACCAGACCGTCCTGCCGAGCAAGCCGCTCGTCGTCGGCGCGCTTTATGACAAGAACCCGGAGGTCTTCAAGCCTGACGGCAGCGTCGATTTCTCGAACACCGACAAATGCCCGGCATAGAGAAATGCATGGAAAAAGCCGGAGCAAGGCCCCGGCTTTTTAGAGAGTCAATTCAAGATATTGCCGGCGAATGCCGAAGCGTGGCCTCAGCCAACGATTTCGGTATCGGAGAACCAGTACTTGATTTCCTGGGCAGCCGTTTCCGGAGCATCCGAGCCGTGAACGGAATTTTCGCCGATCGACAGAGCGTGAACCTTGCGGATCGTGCCTTCGTCAGCGTTTGCCGGGTTGGTGGCGCCCATGATCTCGCGGTTCTTGAGGATCGCGCCTTCGCCTTCCAGCACCTGGACGATGGTCGGGCCGGAGGTCATGCCTTCGACCAGTTCGCCGAAGAAGGGACGATCCTTGTGAACGGCGTAGAAGCCTTCGGCTTCGCGACGGCTCATCCAGACGCGCTTGGAAGCGACGACACGCAGGCCGGCATCTTCGAGCATCTTGGTGATGGCGCCCGTCAGGTTGCGCTTGGTCGCGTCCGGCTTGATCATCGAGAAGGTGCGTTCAATCGCCATAGTCAAATCCTCTGTTTTCTCGGGAAAAGTGGGCGGTCTTTACCCGCCCCGACGCCCGAAAACAAGAGGTAGGCGGCAATTTCACGCCGCTGTCACAGTCCTGCCGCGGCTTTGGTGAAGATCGAGGCAGCGTTCGAACCAGGCCATGACGGGATCGTCGGCGGCTAGCATGGCGAGACCGGCCGACACACGGAGCCATTGCAGCGCGCCGAAGACGATATAGTCGGCAAAGAGCGGCGTTTGCCCGCCGACGTAGGGTTGGAACTTCAGCATATGCCGCAACGGCTCGAGCTTGGCGCTGAAGGACGCCTTCTCCGCTTCGCTGTCGGCGGCAATCACTTCCAGCGGCTTGCCGAGCCGAGCCTCCCGGCTTTCGCGGAAATAGGCTTTGTCTTCCTCGTCGAGGTTCGCATGGATGTCGAGAAGGGCGATGCGCATGATCGCCGGATGGATGATCATCTGCGAATAGCCTTCCACCATGCGCGACAGCGCCTTGCCGCCCTCGCCGTTGAACAGCGACAGCCGCTCGGGATAGACCTCTTCCAGATAGAGGGCGATGTCGAAACTGTCGGGGATCAGCCGGCCGTTGTCGTCGAGAACGGGCACGATCGACGAGACACCGCCGCCGATCGCGCGGATGCGGGCATAAGTCGTCGGAATCTCCTCGAAATCGAGCCCCTTATGCGCCAGCGCCATCACCGCCTTCCAGCAATGGGGCGAAAAGAAGCGCCGCTCGTCGGCTCCGCAGAGGGAATAGAGGGCTCTGGTCATAACAGTCCTTTCGAGATCGCAGCTCCATGCATTCGACGACAGAAAGCGGCTGCGATCAAATCAGGAAATTTCATGGGCGCATCACTGCGATTTCCGGGAAAACGAGCTAGACTGCCGCGACCAAACCGGGAGGGACGGAATGCTCAGACATTACAGGATGTTCGCCGCCTATAATCGCTGGGCCAACACGCAAGTCTATGCAGCTGCGGCCGAACTTAGCGATACAGAGTTCCGTAATGATTGCGGCGCCTTCTTCGGCTCGCTGCATCGCACGCTCAATCATCTGATCGTTGCCGACCGGATATGGATGAAGCGCTTCACCGGCACCGGCGAAGCACCGACGACACTCGATGCCGTGCTCTTCGAAGATCGGGATGCGCTTGCCGCCGCCCGCAAAGCCGAGGACGAGCGTATCATTGCCTGGACGGGCATGCTGGACGAGGCGGCGCTTGCCGCCAACTTCACCTATGTAACGGTGGTGCAGCCGGCCGAGATCACCCAGCCTCTGTCGTCAGCGCTCGCGCATTTCTTCAACCACCAGACCCATCATCGCGGCCAGTGCCACATGACGCTGACGGCGCTCGGCAAGCCGAGCCTCACGCTTGATCTCATCTACTTCCTGCGCAGCGAGGGCCGCGAATGGATGTGAGGCCCGATCTAAGTTAAACGCTAGAACATGATGACCACTCACAATTCTCGGCATCATGTTCCGGCCATCAAGACTGAATTAACCGCCTTTGCCGGTTCCACCCGCGAATCCCGGGCTTCCCGTTGAAAATTCAGCCTCTCTTAAAAGCTTGCGGGCATAGCGGATGTGAGAGATGAGGCCGGGCTGCAAGGGATCGTCATGCAGAATGCAAGCGCAAACGCAAACGCATTGGTGCCGCGCGAGGCTGCGCGCGCCGCGCCGATGGCGGATATTCAGAAGATCGCCCAGCATATGGCGCGCCTCAACGTCGCGGCACTCCCGCGCAACTACGAGCTCTTTCACGAGGCGATCATCGGGCTCAATGCCGGGCTTGCGCAGGATATCGCGGCACTCGGGTCCCATCCGCAGCAGCCGATGCTCGACGAACTCGGCCTGAAATACCGCCTCGTCGGCCATTGCGGGCTGGCGGGCGAGACATCCCGAAACGAGGCGAGCCGGATGCTGCGCGACGTGGCGGAAAGGCTTGCCGAAGGGCTGAAGCACAAGAACGCCTTTGCGCGCGCCTGCGGCACGATCCTGAAATCCGTGTCCGGCCATGACGATCAGAGCCTTGCCGCCTTCCTCAGCGAGATCGACTACCTCACTGCCTCGCTTTCGACCGTTCTTGCGGCGGAGATGGAAATCGGCGCGAAGCTGCTGGACGATATCAAGACGCTCGAAACGCTGGAGCGCGGCATTTCGGCGATGCAATCGGCCGCGATCGCCGACAGGATCACCGGACTTCCAAACCGCATCGCACTGAACCGGACGATCGCCGATCTCTACAAGCGAGAAGAAGGTGCCGCCGGCAGCGCGCTGATCATGGTCGATATCGACAATTTCACCGATCTCAACGACAAATACGGCACCCAGGCCGGCAACAAGCTCCTGAAGAAGCTCGCCGGCCTGTTCAGCAAGTCGGTCAAGAAAAACGATTTCGTCGCCCGCACAGAGGCTGACGAATTCGCCCTGTTGTTTTCCAATGTCGGCATGCAGGATGCGATGACGATTGCCGAACGCCTGCGCGCCTCCGTTGAAGACAATCTGGTCTTCGCGACATCCGACAAGGCCGATCCCGGCAGGCTCACCATCTCGATCGGCGTGGCGCTCAGCACCGATGCGGCAACCCCGGGACAATTGCAGGCCAATGCCCGCGTGGCGCTTCTCGCCGCGCAGTCGAACCCCCGACAACCGGTGCAGGCTTTCGGCCGCTGAGGCGGCGGACGAAGCAGTTTTGCCGCGGGACAAGCGCGCTTTGCCATGGGACCAGCAAGCTTGTCCCGGGGATAAGCAAGCTTGTCAGCGCACAAGCAAGCTTGGTGCGGGGATAAGCGCTCTTGCCTTGGCGAGCGCTTTCGGCCAAAACGCCGGCCATGATCACGCTCACCGATATTTCCGCCCGCATCGCCGGGCGCCTGCTTCTCGACAATGCCAGCGTTTCGCTGCCTTCAGGCACGAAGGCTGGGCTCGTCGGGCGCAACGGCGCCGGCAAGTCCACGCTTTTTCGCGTCATCACCGGCGATCTCGGCTCGGAGAGCGGAACGGTGTCGATCCCGAAGGCCGCACGCATCGGCCAGGTGGCGCAGGAAGCGCCGGCGACCGAGGACGCCCTGATCGAGATCGTGCTTGCCGCGGACAAGGAACGCACCGCCCTCGTTGCCGAGGCGGAAACGGCAACCGATCCGCACCGCATCGCCGAAATCCAGATGCGCCTTGTCGATATCGACGCGCATTCGGCCGAAGCGCGCGCGGCGAGCATTCTTGCCGGCCTCGGCTTCGACAAGGCGGCGCAGGCCCGCCCCGCCTCTTCTTTTTCCGGCGGCTGGCGCATGCGCGTCGCCCTTGCCGCCGTGCTGTTTTCCGAGCCGGATCTGCTCCTGCTCGACGAGCCGACCAACTATCTCGACCTCGAAGGCACGCTGTGGCTGGAAGATTATGTCAGGCGCTATCCGCACACCGTCATCATCATCAGCCACGATCGCGACCTGTTGAACAACGCGGTCAATGCGATCGTCCATCTCGACCAGAAGAAGCTCACCTTCTATCGCGGCGGATATGACCAGTTCGAGCGGCAGAAGGCGGAAGCCGACGAGTTGCAGACGAAGGCCAAGGCCAAGAACGACGCGGCGCGCAAACATCTGCAGGGCTTCATCGACCGCTTCAAGGCCAAGGCTTCCAAGGCCCGGCAGGCACAATCGCGCGTCAAGGCGCTAGAACGCATGGGAACGGTCGCCGCGGTGATCGAGGACCACGTACAGCCGATCACTTTTCCCGAGCCGGAAAAGCAGCCGGCTTCGCCGATCGTCGCGATCCAGAGCGGCGCCGTCGGCTACGAGCCCGGCAATCCGATCCTGAAGAACCTCAATCTGCGCATCGACAATGACGACCGCATCGCCCTGCTCGGCTCGAACGGCAACGGCAAATCGACCTTCGCCAAATTCATCTCCGGCAGGCTGGCGCCGGAGAGCGGCGAAGTGAAGATCGCGCCGAGCCTGAAGATCGGCTTCTTCGCGCAGCACCAACTCGACGACCTCATTCCCGAGCAATCGCCGGTGGAGCATGTGCGCCGGCTGATGCCCGGCGCGCCGGAAGCCAAGGTGCGCGCCCGCGTCGCCCAGATGGGGCTTGCGACCGAGAAGATGGCGACGGCCGCCAAGGATCTCTCCGGCGGCGAAAAAGCCCGCCTGCTGATGGGGCTTGCCGCCTTCAATGCGCCCAACCTGCTGATCCTCGACGAACCGACCAACCACCTCGATATCGACAGCCGCCGCGCGCTGATCGAGGCGCTGAACGACTACGAAGGCGCCGTCATCCTGATCTCGCACGATCGCCATCTGATCGAGGCGACGGTCGATCGGCTGTGGCTGGTCAATGGCGGTACGGTGACGACCTTCGAAGGCGACATGGACGAATACCGCGACCTCATCGTCACTTCAGGTAAAAAAAAAGAAGAAAAGCCGCAGCTGACTGAAGACGCGACGTCGAAGGCCGACCAGCGCAAGCTCAATGCCGAACGTCGCGCCTCGCTGACGCCGCTCAGGAAAAAGATCAATGAAATCGAATCCTTGACGGCGAAGCTGGAGAAACAGATTCAGGCGCTTGATGCGGAACTTGCGGATCCGGCCCTTTACGAGAAAACACCAGCCAAGGCCGCCGAGAAGGCAAAGCAGCGCGGCGAAGCTGCGGCAAAACTCGCTGCCGCCGAGGAAGACTGGCTGATGCTGTCTGCCGAATACGAAGAAGCGATGGCGGGATAGCCACAAGCGTTATCTAAAGCGTGGCGAAGTGCCGCGCATCAACGCAATTTCGGCCATTATCAACCGATCGTTAACCATAATTCGAAAGGTTGTCTCAACATTCGTTACCGATTTGTTGAGCCCTTTCCATGTATCGTTTTTTCCTTCTGTCCTGCATGGCCCTCACGGCCGCCCTCTCCGCCTGCAGCACCACCAGACAAGCCGCTCCCGATACTTCGATCAAGACCTCATCGGTGATCGCGCCCGAGGGACGGGCGCTTGCCTATACCGGCGACGATGCGGTGCCGCGCCTTGCCGGTCCGCATCATCTGGCCGGGCGGACGCTGGAGGTTTCCTCGCTTTCCGATCTCAAGCTGCAGGACAAGGAAGTGATCCTGAGCTTCGACGATGGCCCGATCCCCGTCCGGACGGACAAGGTGCTGGCAATCCTCGACCAGTTCGGCGTCAAGGGTGCCTTTATGATGGTCGGCGAAATGGCCGAGAGGCATCCGGCGCTCGCCCGCAAGGTCGCTGAGAACGGCAACACGATCGGCAGTCACACCTATGACCACGCCAACTTGAGTTCGCTGAGTTTCGACGCGGCAATGGCCGAGGTGATCAAGGGCGAATTGGCGGTGACCAAGGCGACGGGAACCGATGTCTCCTTCTTCCGCTTCCCCTATCTTGCCGAGAGCCACAGGCTGCGCGCCGCGATCGCCATGCGCGACATGGTGGTCATGGATGTCGACATCGACAGCAAGGACTATTTCACCACGACGCGGGTCTCCGCGACGCAGCGGACGATGAACCTTTTACACAAGCGCGGCCGCGGCATCATCCTGATGCACGACATCCACAAACGCACGGTGACGATGCTGCCGAGCCTGCTCTCTAGGCTCGAAGCCGAAGGCTACAAGGTGGTGACGCTGAAATTCAAGAAGACCGAGGTGCCGAACACCGTCGTCGCCTCGGCCGATTTCGTGACGATCCGCTAGCGCATCGGGCCGATGCTTAGATTCAAAGTGTTACAGCGTCCTTCGCGCGTCTGAAGAGACGCGCGACGCTGCAAGGCGGGTTGCCAAGTCGGGACCGGCTGCCTAGATCTGTCCGACGTCAACAGAAGCCGGCAGGTCATATATGAACCTTCATCTCGAAACGGACGACGATCCGCGCACCCGCCAGTTCATCGACGAGCACAACCGGGTTTCCGACGCGGCTCTGAGAACACCTGAATTCGAGAGGGATCGCGACGCGATCAAGGCGCTGATGGAGCGGCAGGACAGGTTGATCGTTCCGATGCGCAGAGGCGAGTGGCTGTTCGATTTCCGCCAGAGCAAGGACAATCCTCTCGGCATCTGGCTGCGCCTGCCGGCAGATCAGGAGCCGCTGCCTGATGCCAACTGGGAGCCGGTCTTCGATCTCGACGCCTTCTGCGTCAGGGAAGGCAAGCGCTGGAACTGGCGCGGCGCCGTCACCAGCCCACGGGAGCCGACGCGGGTGCTGCTCACGCTTTCGGACGGCGGCTCCGATCTTCTCCGGCTGCTCGAATTCGACGCCGAGCGGAAACAGGTCGTCGAGGGCGGCTTCGATACACCGGCCGCACGATCGCATGCCACCTGGCTGAGCCGTGACGAAATCTGCTATTTCGGTTCCATCGACCGATCTTCGGCGACCCGCTCGGGATGGCCGCGCGTCGGACGGCGATTGAAGCGCGGGCAGCGACCGGAAGATGCCGCCGTCATGTTCGAAGCAGCAGACGAGGACGTCTACGGCTTCAATCTCGTCATCGACCCTGCCCTATCAGGCGCTTCGGCGGATCGCGGATTGATCGATATTTTCGTCGCCGCCCACGAAATCGGCGTCGCGAGCGCTTTCCTGATCGCCAATGACGGCACACAGCGGCGCATCGATCTGCCTAAGGAAGCCGATTTCCAGTTCAATCATGATCATTGCCTTTGGCGGGCAAAGACCGATGAACGCGTTGCGACCGGCAGCCTCGTGCTGCAACGCTTCGATCCCGCCTCGGAGACGGCCCTGCTCGGGCCGGAGCGGATCCTGTTTCAGCCCGGCGAGGGCCAGTCCATCGCGCAGATGATGCTGATGCAAGAGTGGTGCGTCTTCATCATCTCCGATCGGCTGCGTCCGCGTCTCATGGTGCTGGACCTGACAAGGCCCGACGCCGAGCAGCGCGAGATCGCACTGCCGGCGGATATGCAGACGGCTCACTTCAGGCCACTCCATGCCGATCTGCATCTTGGCGACGATACGCTCCACATCGTCGGCCAGGGCTTCCTGCAGCCGCCCGTCTGTTACCGCCTCGAGCTGTCGGATCGCAGCAGAGAGGCCGAACCGATTTTCGTCGCGGCAGCGCCGAGCTATTTCGATGCGACCGATATGTCATCCGAACTGCTGGAGGCTGTTTCCGAGGACGGAACGAAGGTTAGCTACCGGCTGGTCCTGCCGAAGCAATGGACGAAGGGCGCGCTGCCGGTGCTGCTTTATGGCTATGGCGGCTTCGATGTCCCGTTGTCGCCAAGCTATTCCGGCGTGACAGGACGCTGGCTGGAACAAGGCGGCGCCTATGTGCAGGCCTATATTCGCGGCGGCGGCGAATTCGGGCCCGACTGGTATCGCAGCGCCAAGCGGCAGGGGCGAGACCGGGCGTTTGCCGATTTCGTCGCCATCGCGCGCGATCTCGTCGCCCGCGGCTATACAGTGCCGTCGCGGATTGCCTGCCAGGGCGGCAGCAATGGCGGCCTGCTGACCGGCGTGATGCTGACGCGCTATCCCGACGATTTCGGTGCCGTCTGGTGCCAGGTGCCGGTTCTCGACATGACACGCTTCCACCTGTTCAGCGCAGGGCAAGCCTGGATGGACGAATATGGCGATCCGGAGACGCCGGTGGACCGGGATTTCATGCTCGGTTATTCGCCGCTTCACAATGTTGGGCCGGCGACCAAGGTCAGCTATCCGCCGATCTACATCGAAAGCTCCGCCAATGACGACCGCGTGCATCCCTCGCATGCGCGCCGCTTTGCCGCGCGGCTGGAGGAAGAAGGACACCGGCCGCTCTTCCATGAATTCGGCTCCGGTGGGCATGGCGGCGACGGCAATTCCGAAGAGCGCGCCGCCCGCGCAGCGATGGGCTACAGTTTCCTTCGCCAAACTATCATGCGGTAGAATGCCATCATGCAAAGAATCAAGAGGGAGAGCTTGTCGGCGTTCCTCTTTCTGCTAAAAAAAAGAACCCAATAAGTCATACTTTTCATAGGCTGGAGCGAAACACCATGTCCCCCATCAACCTCGCCATCGTTGGCGTCGGCAAAATTGTCCGCGACCAGCACCTTCCCTCCGTCGCCAAGAACCCGGATTTCGAACTCGTCGCCACGGCAAGCCGCCACGGCACGGTCGAAGGCGTCAAGAGCTATACGGCAATCGAAGCGATGCTCGATGCCGAGCCCTCGATCGATGCCGTTTCGCTCTGCATGCCGCCGCAATATCGCTACGAGGCGGCCTATAAGGCGCTCGTCGCCGGCAAGCACGTCTTCCTGGAAAAGCCACCCGGCGCGACGCTCAGCGAAGTGGCCGACCTCGAAGCGCTGGCAAACAAGCAGGGTGCGTCGCTCTTTGCCAGCTGGCATTCGCGCTATGCACCGGGCGTCGAGGCTGCCAAGGCGTTTCTTGCCTCGACGACGATCAAAAGCGTGCATGTGATCTGGAAGGAGGATGTCCGCCATTGGCATCCGAACCAGGAATGGATCTGGCAGGCTGGCGGCCTCGGCGTTTTCGATCCCGGCATCAACGCGCTGTCGATCGTCACCCATATCCTGCCACGGCCGATTTTCATCACCGAGGCCGTGCTCGAATTTCCCGACAACCGCGACGCGCCGATCGCGGCCGACATTCACTTCCGCAATGCGGACGGCCTGCCGGTTCACGCCGAATTCGACTGGCGCCAGACCGGCAAGCAGAGCTGGGACATCGTCGCGGAGACGGCAGCCGGCCAGATGGTGCTCGCCGAGGGCGGCGCCAAGCTTTTGATCGACGGCGCGCTGAGATTCGCCGAGCCGGAGCAGGAATATCCCTCGCTCTACCGTCGCTTTGCCGAAATCATCAAGGCCGGCAAATCGGACGTCGATCTCGCGCCGCTGCGCCACGTCGCCGATGCCTTCATGCTCGGCAAGCGGAAATTCGTCGACGCCTTCCACGATTGAGCGTCGCAATAACGTCATAGAAACCGGCAAGATTTGCCGGCCTATGGCAATCGTGTTCGGGGGCAGCCGCTCATGAGCAACAAAATTGGCCGCAAGGGCCGATTTTTCCGCGTCTTGAAGATAGGCACCCTTGTGGTGCCGCTTCTCGGCCTTGCAGCATGTTCAGGCGAAGAGGCCGTCATGCCGCCTGATGCACCGGGCGTTTCCCGATCCGAGGAATATTCCTTCGGATCGGCGACCCAGGCCCAGGATTGGCAGGCCACCCGCAAGGTGCTGGGCCAACTGGAAGGGCGGTTCGGAGAGAAGTCCATGCGTATCCTGGCGCGCAATCTCGCCAGCACCACCGACCCGCAGGCCATCAAGGTCTATTATGCCGAACGCCTTGTCCATCAAGCCGGCTGGGCGGAAATGCCGGTCAGCACCTTCGCCGACAAGGCGTGGGCATTCGCTTTTGTCAGTCCGAATGGAAAGCATGTTTTGGCAGTCGAAGCGCTCGACGCGTCGGAAAGTGCTGGCGGGATCGTACCCCTCAATATCCTGACAAATCTCGACGAGGATAAAGGTTCGACACGGTAGCGGCGTTCGCTGGCCGGGAGAGCGAAGTTGGACGGCGACGGCTTCATGCCGCAATTCAAAGTGTTGCTGCGTCCTTTGCGGCTCTCGAAAAGACGCGCGGCGCTGCAGCGTCGTGGCGAAACGCTCAGGCCTTCTTCTCCCACCGCCCTTCCGGTGTCTGCTGCCAATAGGTGAGGGTGTGCCCCTCGCCTTTCAGCTTCTTCCACTGCGCACGGGCGGCGTCCAGTTGCTCCTGGTCGTGACCGTCGAACATGAAGACGATGCGCTCATAGCCATCAGCCGGCGGCGGCTCGGCGCCGTCGACGATGAAACGCACGGTCGCCGCATTGGCATTGTCCGGCGTCACCGTCAAAAGCACCGGCTGGCTTTCGGCGAAATCCGCCTCGTCGGTGCCGTGCGGCAGGAAGCTCTCCTCGCGGAAAGTCCAAAGATGCTGATCGAGAGCATCACGCCGCGCCGGCTCGCGCGTCTGGACGGCAACGCGCCAGCCGCGCTCGACGCTTTTGTCGATGAGCGGCGGAAGCGCGTCCTCCAGCCTGGATTCGGTCAGATGATAGAAGAGAACGTCCGTCATCAGGATTCATAATGGGCGCGAACGAGCTCGTCGAGCAGGCGCACGCCGAAGCCGGAACCCCAGGATTGATTGATCTCGTCCTGCGGCGAGCCCATCGCCGTGCCGGCAATATCGAGATGCGCCCAAGGCGTGTCCTGCACGAAGCGCTTGAGGAAATGCGCGGCCGTGATCGAGCCGGCCTGTCGGCCGCCGGTGTTCTTCATATCGGCGAACTTGCTGTCGATCAGCTTGTCGTAATCCCTGCCGAGCGGCATGCGCCAGAGTTTTTCGTTGCTCGAAAGACCGGCTGCCGTCAGTTGGGCGGAAAGCTGGTCGTCATTGGAGAACAGGCCGGCATGCACATTGCCGAGCGCCACGACGATCGCCCCGGTCAGCGTGGCGAGATTGATCATGAACTGCGGCTTGAAGCGGTCGTTGCAGTACCAGAGCGCATCGCAGAGCACGAGGCGGCCTTCGGCATCGGTGTTGATCACCTCGATCGTCTGGCCGGACATCGAGGTGACGATATCACCAGGACGCTGGGCGTTGCCGTCAGGCATGTTCTCGACCAGGCCGATGATGCCGACCGCGTTGACGGCGGCCTTGCGGGAGGCGAGCACATGCATGAGGCCGGTGACGGCTGCCGCACCGCCCATATCGCCCTTCATGTCTTCCATGCCGGCGGCCGGCTTGATCGAAATGCCGCCGGTATCGAAGACGACACCCTTGCCGATGAAGGCGACGGGGCGATCCTTGCCCTTGCCGCCCTTCCACTGCATGACCGCCAGGCGCGGCGGACGCACGGAGCCCTGGGCGACGCCGAGAAGGGCGCCCATGCCAAGACGGCGCATCTCCTTCTCGGTCAGGATTTCCACTTCGACGCCGAGCTTTTCCAGCTCCTTCGCCTTGGCGGCGAATTCGACGGGGCCGAGCACGTTCGGCGGTTCGTTGACGAGGTCACGGGCAAGATTGACGCCGCCGGCGATCGCTTCGGAATCGGAAAACGCCTTCTTGGCACCACCCGGATCGGCGGTGACGATCGTCACCTTGACGGACTTCGGCGTTTTTTCTTCCTCGTCGCCCTTCTTCGTCTTGTAGGTATCGAAGCTATAGGCGCGCAGCAGCATGCCGAGCGCAAAATCGGCGGCTGCCCGTGCGCTGGTCTCGAGGCCAGGCACGTCGATGAAGACAGCGGCCTTGTCGGTGTTCTTGATTCTCGATGCGGCAGCACCGCCGGCCTTCAGCCAGTCATGGGCGGTGAGTTCGGCGGTCTTGCCGAGCCCGATGACGACGATGCGCTCAACGGGCGCGCCTTCGGGTGCGACGATATCGAGCGCACCCATGGATTTCGCGGAGAATCGGGCGATTCTCGCAGCCTTGGCGATCACGCCTGCCGGGTCGACTGTTTCAGCGCCGGCAGCGCTGTCGGCCTCCGCGGTCTTCAACAGGATCGCCAGGCCGCCATTGAGCTTTGCCGACTTCGAGAATGAAATTTCCAACTTTACTGACATGTCTTCTCCGCTGGGATTCTTTGAAATCCGTCCCTCGCGGATAATTTCGCGTTTGGCGGGTCTGTCAATGGCTTGCGACAATTGTTATGGTCGCCCGCAGCCATCAGGGCTCTCATGTTTTCGTCAGTTTCGTAGATATTCGCGTTGACAGTTTTTTCGAAAAATCGATGGCGGGGCCTGGCAATCCGCCTGCCGAAAACGACTTTCGGCGCATTCATGCTGCTGTTTTGGATGTGGTGGGCGCTGCTTGCCGTCTTCCGCGCCTTTCCCGGAATAGACATCTATTTTTCCCAGCTTTTTTTCGTGGGCGCAGATTGCGACGCGACTGCTGCTGCCGGGAGCATCTGCGGCGGCTTTCCCTATCGCGACGTCGCGGCCTTCGACCTGCTGCGCACCATCTTCTTCCGCCTGCCCTATGTGGTGGCGATCGTGATGGTGTGGAAACTCGTCGAATGCTACCAGCAGCATGGCGCGACCTTCAACGCTCAGCGCGCGCAAAAGCTCAAAGTCGCGCTCGGAACGCTGCTGATCGGGCCGGTGCTGCTCGTCAATGTCGTCCTGAAGGAACATTGGGGCCGGCCGCGGCCGATACAGACGGACATTTTCGGCGGTGCTCTGCATTTCGTCGAGGCAGGTTCGCTTGCCGGAAAATGCGTTTCGAACTGCTCGTTCGTCTCCGGCGAGGCGGCGAGTGCCGGCTGGCTTCTCTGCCTTCTGCTCTTCGTTCCGAAATCCCTGCGTTATGCGCTGGTACCGCCCGTGGCGGCAATCTCGATCCTCACCCCGGCGATGCGGCTATCCTTCGGCGCACACTACCTTTCCGACGTAGTTCTTGGATGGCTTTCCTCGCTTGTCGTCTTCGCCGCATTGCTGGCGTTAACTGAGTCGCAACAGCATCAAAAAAATTCTGAAATTTGAATGAATTTTTGACACCAGCTTGTCGCAAAAGCGCGACAAAGAGCGTAGAGGGATTCTCCTGCAAGGCCGTTTGGGCGTGCAGGTGCTTTCAAGGGCAGGCATGAAACTACTCGAGACATACATATTACGGCGCGTCGGCCAGATGTTTCTCGTGGCGCTCCTGCCCGTTCTGGCGATCATTTGGACGACTCAGGTTCTGCAGCGCATCAATCTGGTCACCGACAGCGGCCAGTCGATCGGCTCGTTCGCCAAGCTGGCGACGATGATTCTGCCGTCGATCATTCCTGTCGTGCTGCCCTTCGCTCTCGTTATCGCGATCACCCAGACGCTGACGACGATGAACAATGATTCCGAGCTCACCGTCATCGATGCGGCCGGGGCGCGGCGCAGCGTGCTGATCCGCCCGATCCTGCTGCTTGCCGCCGTCATCAGCGTCTTTTCCTTCTTCGTCGACAACGTCGTCGAGCCGCGCGCAAAGACCGTCGTGCGCCAGATGATCGCCGAGACCTATGCTGACCTCCTCTCTTCGGTCATCGAGGAAAAGACCTTCCGGAAACTCGATGAAGGCCTCTATGTACAGATCTCACAGCGGATGGCGGGCCGCATGCTGAAGGGCCTTTTCGTCGCCGACGAGCGCGACCCGGCCTACGAACTGATCTACTATGCGAAGGAAGGCGCGGTCGACGACACGGGCACGACGCTGATCATGCATCAAGGCGAAGTGCACCGCAAAACGCCCGACGGCAACGTCTCGGTCATCAATTTCGATTCCTATTCCTTCGACCTCTCGGACATGACGGAGAATCGCGGTCAGGCGACGCTGCGCGCCAGCGACCGTGACCTGTGGTTCCTGTTCAATCCGGATCCGGCCGACAAGGACTATACGATCCGGCCGCAAAGCTACCGCGCCGAACTGCATCGGCGGCTGACCGACTGGATCCTGCCTGTCGTCTTTGCCCTGTTTTCACTGGCGATCGCCGGCGATGCGCGCTCACACCGCGAAGCGCGGCTGCATCCGATGGTGAGCGCTCTCGCCTATGCCTTCGCGATGCGATGGGCGGCCTTCTACGCGGCCAATCAGATCGATACCGATCCTGAATATATCGCCGTCCTCTACGCCATCCCGATCGTCAGCAGCATCATCTCGATCGTCTTCCTCGGCCTGCACAAACGACTGGTCATGCCTTCGTTCATCCGCGACCGGATTTCGTCTTTCTGGAGGCGGATGCAGGAAAGGCTGCTTGCCGCAACCGGCAGGACCGGCGGGGGCACTGCCCAATGATGTTCGGGACATTGTCGCGTTATTTCTTTCGCCGCTATCTGGTGACGACGGGCTGGTTCCTGATCGGCGTCTCGGCGATTTCTTTCCTCCTCGATTTCAGCGAGACGGCGGGCCGCATGTCCGGCCTTGCCGGCTACACGATCGGCGGCGGCGTCCTGATGACCGCGGTGCGCCTGCCGCTCATCCTGCAGCAGACGGTGCCGTTCATCGCGCTGTTCGTCGGCATGACGGTGCTGATCGGCCTCAACCGCAAATATGAACTCGTCGTCACGCGCGCCGCCGGCATTTCGGTCTGGCAGTTCATGTTCCCCTTCATCGCCGGCTCGCTGGCGCTCGGCCTGCTGACGATGGCGGCGCTGAACCCGCTTGCCGCCTGGGGACAGCGCCAGGCACTGCTGGTCGAATCCGACTGGCGCGGCGAGAACGCGGTTCTGCGCAAGGCGCCGCAGATTCCGTGGCTGCGCCAGATCAGTGGCCGGGACGATGTCATCATCGGCGCCCAGACGGTCCAGGAGAACGGAACCAAGCTGATCGACGCGGTGCTGATCCATTTCGATTCAAGCGGTCAGGTCATTCTGAGACAGGACGCCGCCACTGCAAAATTGGAAGATGGTTACTGGCAACTTAACACGGTTGTCGAGCGCAAGCCTGGCGAAATCCCCGTGCGTAAAGCTTCGGTTCAACTTCGCACCAATCTGAAACAGGACTTCGTCCAGGAGCGGCTGACAGCGCCGGAAACAATTGGTTTCTTTGACCTTTCTAACCGGATTGCGGCGGCCAAATCCTTCGGCATCTCGACCAAGGCGCTGGAGACGCAATTCAACTCCCTGTTGTCCCAGCCATTGCTGCTGGTGGCCATGACTTTCATAGCCGCAACAGTGTCCCTAAAATTTAGCCGGTTCAACCAATCCCGCTCCGTGATTCTGGGTGGCATCCTTTCGGGCTTCATGCTTTATGTCATCACCGTGCTTGTAAAGGCATTCGGAAGCAGTGGAGTCGTGCCCCCCTTCGTGGCGACGTGGATACCGGTGGTCGTCGCGCTGGCTTTGGGTACGACTATTCTGCTTCATCAGGAGGACGGCTAGTGGCGGCAGGCGACCGCAAGTATTTTAGTAAACAGTTGGTTGCCCTGCTTGTCGGTGCGGCTTTATGTTCCTATTTTGGCAGCGCCCCGGCATCTTTCGGCCAGGCCAGCGCGCCCGAACAAGATATAGAGAAGAAGATCCCCGAAGGGGCCAAGCTTCTGCTTTCGGCCAATGAACTGGTCTATAACCGTGACGCCGATCTGGTGTCGGCGGTCGGCGGCGTGCAGATCAACTATGGCGGCTATAGAATGGTCGCGCAGAAGGTCGAGTACAATCAGAAGACCGGCCGGATGATGGCGCTCGGCAATGTCGAGCTCGTCAGCCCCGACGGCAACCGCATCTATGCCGACGACCTTGACGTGACCGACAATTTTGCCGACGGGTTCCTGAACTCGCTGCGCATCGAGACCGCCGACAACACGCGTATCGTTGCCGAAAGCGGCGAGCGCGTCGGCGGCACGATGATGATTCTCAACAAGGGCGTCTACACGGCCTGCCTTCCCTGCGCCGAAGATCCGAAGCGCGCCCCTTTCTGGCAGGTCAAAGCCCAGCGGGTGATCCAGAACGGCGAGACGCATACGATCCGTCTGGAGAGAGCGCGCTTCGAGCTGCTCGGCCATCCGATCGCCTTCCTGCCGTTCATCGAAGTTCCCGACAATACGGTGAAACGCAAATCCGGCTTTCTGTTTCCGACGATGAGCCTGTCGCAGAATCTCGGCTTCGGTCTTTCCGTTCCTTATTACTATGTGATCTCGCCGAGCATGGACGCGACGGTCACAGCCACGGGCTACACTGCCCAGGGCTTCCTCATCGAAGGTGAATTTCGCCAACGCTTCGAAAATGGCACGCATATTCTGCGCGTCGCCGGCATCGACCAGGCAAAACCGGGCAACTTCAGCTCCGGCACAAGCGATGCCGAAGCCGAGCAACGTGGCATGGTGGCTTCCAAGGCTGACTTCCGCATCAATCCGCGCTGGACGTTCGGCTGGGACGTCATGACGCAGAGCGACAACAATTTCTCGAAAACGTATAAGCTGCGGGGCCTGACCGGTACGGATCGTACCAACCAGATCTACCTGACAGGGCTCGGGAAACGCAATTATTTCGACATGCGGGCGTTCTATTTCGACGTCCAGGATGCCGATCGGACGAATACCGCTGAAAAGCAGCAGGCGATCGTCTATCCGTCGCTGGACTATCACTATGTGGCGCCGCAGCCGCTTGCCGGCGGCGAGCTTTCGGCGGATGTCAACCTGACGAATATTTCGCGCACACATGACGACTTCTATACCGTCGACGGCTTCGACCGTTTCCGCGGCCTGAAAGGCCAGACTTCGCGGCTGACTGCCGAGCTGCAGTGGAAGCGCACCTACGTCACGCCGACCGGCCTGGTAATCACACCGCTGCTGGCCGCGCGCGGCGATGCCTTCGCGCTGAACATGGACGATCCGACCGGCTACACCGGCAACTATGTCGACGGCAATTCCGCCACCCGCTCGATGTTCACAGCCGGGCTGGAGATGCGTTATCCGATCTTGATGACGACTGATAACAGCACCCATATCCTCGAGCCGATCGCACAGGTCTATGCCCGCCCCGACGAGCAGCTCGCCGGCCGCCTGCCGAACGAGGATGCGCAAAGCTTCGTCTTCGACGCCACCTCGCTGTTCGACCGCGACAAGTTCTCGGGCTACGACCGGGTCGAAGGCGGTACTCGCGCCAATATCGGCGTTCAGTACACCGGTACATTCGACAGCGGTTACAAGCTGCACGGCATCTTCGGCCAATCCTATCAGATCGCCGGCCAGAACTCGTTTGCGACCGATGACCTCGTCAACGTCGGCGCGGATTCGGGCCTCGAAACCGACCGCTCCGATTATGTCGGCCTTGGCGGCGTCGAAACACCGTACGGCGTTTCCGTCGCAGCTTCCTACCGGCTCGACGAAAAAGATTTCGAATTCCGCCGCGGTGACCTGACGACGGCCTACCAGAACGACACCTTTTCAACACAGCTGACCTACACTCATCTCAGCGCCCAGCCGGAATATGGCTTCGCCGAGGACAATGACGAGATCCAGACCAACAGCACCGTCAAGTTCAAGGATTACTGGTCGATTTTCGGCGGCATTGCCTGGGATCTGAACAATGATGTGATCAGTCGGCGGACGATCGGCCTCTCTTATGACGACGAATGCACGATCTTCACGATCGCCTATACGGACAGCAGAGATTCCGACGACGAGTCAGGAAGCGACTGGACGATCGGCGCACGGCTGACCTTCCGCACGCTCGGCGACATCAAGATCGGTTCCGACACCCTCGAATGACGGGCGATCGGCGCAAACATGGCCTGAAGCCATTCTTTCGCCGTAAGCCTGTGCAGGACATTGCCACCAGTCGGTATCTGAGGCATAGGGGTTTCGCGCCGTGATGGAAGCGATTTCAGCGTGTCTCGCACTGTGGTAAGAACGCCGCGAACAACGTCTCGCGGCGCTATCGGGAGGTCAACAGATGATTGACGCGAAAAAAGCCATAACCAAGTTCCTCGCCGGGGCAGCGCTTGCATTGCTGACAGGCCTTGCCGGTCCAGCGCTTGCGGTCAGTGAAGTCAAGGCCGTGGTGAACGGCACCGCCATTACCAGCGGCGATGTCGCCAAGCGCCAGGCCTTCCTGCGCCTGCAGCATACGAAGGCCGATGCCAAGACCGCCCAGGAGCAATTGATCGACGAGACGCTCAAGCGGCAGGAAGTCACCCGCGTCCGTATGTCGGTTTCGCAGCAGGACGTCGATGCGTCTTTCGCGCGCTTTTCGAGCGGCAACAAGCTTTCCCCCGAGCAGATGTCACAGATCCTCGATCGCGCCGGCGTCGGCGTCGATCATTTCAAGGGTTTCATCGCCGTGCAGATGAGCTGGCCGCGTGTCGTCAACGCCCGCTACGGCTCGACCTCGCGGCTGTCGAACTATGATCTCGTCTCGCGCATGATGCAGAACAACAAGCAGAAGCCGGTCACGACGGAATATATGCTGCAGCAGATCATCTTCGTCATTCCGCAAGCCAAGCGCGGCGCCATCACCGGCAAGCGTAAGGGCGAGGCCGAGGCGTCGCGCTCCAAATTTCCGGGCTGCGATCAGGCAAAGGTGTTTGCTGCCACGATGCGCGACGTTTCCGTGCGCGATCTCGGCCGCCTGCTCGCCCCCGAGATCCCGCCGGATTGGAAGCCGCTGGTCGAGCAGGCCAAGGGCAACACGACGGGGACCCGCGTCACCGACAAGGGCGTCGAATATCTGGCAATCTGCAGCCAGCGGCAGGTTTCTGACGACCAGGCCGCCGAAATGGTCTTCCGCCAGGAAGATCTCGACAAGTCCAAGGGCGGCAAGGACGCCAGCCCGGAAAACGAAAACAGCAAGAAATATCTGGATGAACTGCGCAAAAAGGCGCAGATCGCCTATCGCTGACCGACAATGGCGATACCGTTTTCGCGACCGCTTGCGCTGAGCCAGGGCGACCCCGCCGGCATCGGGCCGGATATTACTCTGATGGCCTGGCTCCGGCGGCGTGAACTCGGGCTGCCGCCTTTCTTCCTGATCGGCGACCCCGATGTTCTGGCGTTGAGAGCCCGCCAGCTCAATCTGGCGGTCTCGATCCGCGAGACTGATGAAGCCGGCAAGGCCGCCGGCATGTTTGCCGATGCGCTGCCCGTCATGACCATACCGGCCGGTATCGAGGTCGTGGCCGGCGAACCGCATGCGGCAACGGCGAAAGGCACGATTGCGTCGATCGAGAAAGCCGTGTCGCTTGTCATTGACGGCGAGGCGCTCGCAGTCGTTACCAATCCGATCGCCAAGGCCGTGCTTTACGAGGCGGGTTTCCGGTTTCCTGGCCATACCGAATTTCTCGCCGATCTCGCCGTCAGGGCGACCGGCCGGCCGGTGACACCGGTGATGATGCTGTCTGGACCGAAGCTCCGGGCCATTCCCGTCACCATCCATATTCCGGTCCGCGACGTGCCGCAGGCGCTGACGGGCGACCTGATCACGGAAACCTGCAGGATCGCCCATGAAGATCTGAGGCAGCGCTTCGGCATCGAGGCGCCGCGGCTTGCCGTTGCCGGCCTCAACCCGCATGCAGGCGAAGGCGGGGCGATCGGTACGGAGGACGAGGATGTCATCCGTCCGGCGATCGAGCGCCTGCGCGACGAGGGCATCGATGCGATCGGCCCCCTGCCCGCCGATACGATGTTTCATGACGAGGCGCGGGCGCGATACGACGTCGCCGTCTGCATGTATCACGATCAGGCGCTGATCCCGGCCAAGGCACTTGGTTTCGACGACAGCGTCAACGTGACGCTCGGGCTTCCCTTCGTGCGCACCTCGCCGGATCACGGCACCGCTTTCGGCATTGCCGGCAAGGGACTGGCGCGCGAGCACAGCCTCGTTGCGGCGCTGAAGCTCGCCGCCCAGCTCGGCCGCAGCGCGGAAAGCCGCCGCTGATGGCAGCACTCGATGGCCTGCCGCCGCTTCGCGACGTCATCCAGCGTCACGGCCTCGATGCACGCAAGGCGCTCGGGCAGAACTTCCTGCTCGACCTCAACCTCACGCAGAAGATCGCCCGCACGGCGGGAACGCTCGAGGATGCGACCGTTTTCGAGGTCGGCCCCGGCCCCGGCGGGCTGACGCGCGCGATCCTGGCGCTCGGCGCCAGGAAGGTTATCGCCATCGAGCGGGATACACGCTGCCTGCCGGCGCTTGCCGAGATCGCCGATCATTACCCCGGCCGGCTGGAGGTGATCGAAGGCGATGCGCTGAAGACGGATTTCGAGACATTGGCGCCGCAAGGCCCGATCAAGATCATTGCCAACCTGCCCTACAATGTCGGCACGCAGTTGCTGGTCAACTGGCTGCTGCCGAAAGCCTGGCCGCCGTTCTGGCAGTCGCTGACGCTGATGTTTCAGAAAGAGGTCGGCGAGCGTATCGTCGCCAACGAAGACGACGACCACTACGGCCGTCTCGGCGTGCTCTGCGGCTGGCGGACGGAGGCACGCATGGCCTTCGACGTGCCGCCGCAGGCCTTCACACCGCCGCCGAAAGTGACGTCGACGGTCGTGCAACTGACCCCCCGCGAAAATCCCATCCCCTGCGCTGTCGGCAATCTGGAAAAGGTGACACAGGCGGCCTTCGGCCAGCGCCGCAAGATGCTGCGCCAAAGCCTGAAACCGCTGGGCGGCGAGAGCCTGCTCGTCAAGGCCGGGATTGATCCGGCGCGTCGGGCGGAAACCCTGTCCGTCGAGGAATTCTGCCTTCTCGCAAACAGCCTGTAGGCACTCCAGCAACGTCCGAAGCGGCTTTCCCAGGAAATGCGCTAAAGCGCGTCGCAATCTTGCAGATTCGCTCGTCGCGCTTTAGGTCGTTGTTTATACGCATGTCGTTATAGCAAAACAGCAGCAAACTTTTGCGCGACATGCTTTAAAGCGACGGCGTCTCTTCCAGCAACTCGCGGACGAAGTCGAACATGCCATGGCGGCGGTCGCGGCGCAGGCGTTCGGCCTTGACGATCGACTGGACGGCGTCGAGGGCGGCGTTGAGATCGTCATTGACGATGACATAGTCGTATTCGCGCCAGTGGGCGATCTCGGCGCGGCTGTTGGCGAGACGCGTCTGGATGACCTCCTCAGAATCCTCGGCACGGCGGTGCAGTCGCGACTGGAGCTCGGTCATGGTCGGCGGCAGCACGAAGATCGAGACGACGTCGGCCGACATCTTCTCCTGCAATTGCTGGGCGCCCTGCCAATCGATGTCGAAGAGCATGTCGCGGCCTTCGGCCATGGCCTGCTCGACCGGCTCGCGCGGCGTGCCGTAGAAATTGCCATGCACCTCGGCCCATTCGAGCAGCGCGTCGCTATCGCGCAGCCGCTCGAACTCGCGCACACTCTTGAAGTGGTAATGCACATCCTCGACTTCGCTCGGACGGCGCTGGCGCGTGGTGACGCTGACCGAAAGGCCGATTTGCCTGTCGGTCTCCAGCAGCGTGCGCGCGATGGTGGACTTGCCGGCGCCGGATGGCGACGAGATGACAAGCATCAGACCGCGGCGGGCGATCTGCACGGGCGAGGATTTCGCCGGTTTCATGTCTTACTCCAAATTCTGGACCTGCTCGCGGAACTGGTCGATCACGACTTTCAGCTCGATGCCGGCGGCGGTGACCGCCGAGGCATTCGACTTCGAGCAGATGGTATTCGATTCGCGGTTAAATTCCTGTGCAAGGAAGTCCAGCCGGCGCCCGGCGGGGCCACCTTTCACCAGGAGATCGCGCGCTGCGGCGATATGAGCCTTCAGACGATCGATTTCCTCGCGCAGATCCGCCTTGGTCGCCAACAGCGCGGCTTCGGCATGCAGCCTGTCGCGGTCGAGCGCGGCCATGCCGTCCATCAACAGGGCGACCTGCGCGGCAAGCCGCGCGGCGATCTCCTGCGGCGAGCGCGACGGATCGGCCTCGATCGTCCGTGTCAGTCCCTCGATCGTCGTGACGTGGTCGTGAAGAATGCGGGCCAGCGCCGACCCTTCCTGTTCGCGCATCGCTCGCAGATCGGCAAGCGCGGCCAGCAGGCCGGCAGCGATATCGGCGTCACGGGCGGCAAGCGCCTCCTCGCCATCCTCGCTTTCGCGGAATTCGACGATGCCGCGCACCAGAAGCAGCGTATCGAGCTTCAGCGGCGCCGGATCGATGACACCGTCCAGTTGCTCGCGCATGGCCAGCACGGCGGCAAGAGCCTCCTTGTTCAGCACCGCCTCGAAACGGTTCTCGTCGGCGCTGACGGATAGCGATGCCTGCAGGTTGCCGCGGCTGAAGCTTTCGCCGGCGAGGCGGCGGACCTCTGCCTCCATGCGTTCGAGACCGGGCGGCAGGCGCAGGCGCAGGTCGAGGCCCTTGCCGTTGACCGAGCGCAGTTCCCATGCCCAGCGCCAGCGGCCGCTCGTTCCCTCGCGCCGCGCAAAACCGGTCATGGACTGCAAAGCCATGCGAGCCTCCCGAAAGTCTCAGTTGATCTTCTTTTTCTTCGGCGGCGCGACGGTCGCGCCATTATCCGCCGGCTGCTCTTCCGGCTGGCCGTCGACTGCGATGTTCGGGTCCGAACCCTTGTCGGCTTCGAGCTTGCGCCAGCGCTTGACGTTGGCGTTGTGCTCCTCGAGCGTCGCAGAGAAAACATGGCCGCCGGTGCCGTCGGCGACGAAATAGAGATCCTGCGTCTTCCAGGGATTGGCGACGGCTTCCAGCGCATCCTTGCCGGGATTG
The DNA here is from genome assembly GCF_013591995.1 of Rhizobium sp. WYCCWR 11146. Classification (NCBI taxonomy): domain Bacteria; kingdom Pseudomonadati; phylum Pseudomonadota; class Alphaproteobacteria; order Hyphomicrobiales; family Rhizobiaceae; genus Rhizobium; species Rhizobium sp. WYCCWR 11146. The sequence continues at coordinate 104,404 of NZ_JACCEY010000004.1, read as the reverse complement.
GCGATCGGCGTCGGCGGCAGACCCTTGATGACATAGGTGTTGTAAGGTGTGTCCCGCTTCAGGTCCGACTGGTAGATCGGCCGGTCGGCCGGTTTACCCTCGCCGCCGAAGAGGCCGTAGATGATCGTTGGGTCGGACTGCAGGCGCATGCCCTTGCCGAGCCGGTTCAGGAAAACGGAGGCGACATGGGCTCGCTCGTCGGGAACGCCGGTTTCCTTTTCGACGATCGAGGCGAGTGTCACGAACTCCTCCTTGGATCGCAGCGGCAGCGACTGGTCGCGCTTGTCCCAGATCTGATCGACGAGCTTCTGCTGCGCAGCCGCCATCTGTTCGATGATTTCCGAGCGCTTGGTGCCGCGCGAGAATTTGTAGGTATCCGGACGCAGGCTGCCCTCGGTCGGCAATGCCGCCGGCAAGTCGCCCTCCAGAACAGTATCCTGCAGCATGCGGTCGAACATCTGGCGGACCGTCAGACCCTCAGGGAAGGAAACGGAATAAAGAATGGACTTGCCCGATTTGAGCAGCTCCATGATATCCCTCATGGAGGCCCTCGCCTTGATCTCGTATTCACCCGCCTTCAGGCTCTCACCGGCAGAAAGATGCGTTGCCGTGAGATAGCGGAAGATGCGGGCATCGCTGATGATCGCGTTGCGCTCGAGGTTCGAGGCGATTTCGGTCAGACCTGCGCCGTTGCGGACGATGAAATTGGTGTTGGTCTGCAGCGGACCCGGGTTCCGATAGGTCGATGTGGCGTAGTAGAAGCCGATGACGGCGACGACGCAGACGAGAACCGCCATCGTCATGATGAAGTTCAGGAAAAGAACGACCTGGCCGCGGGCTTTCTTGGACCGCTTCGGCGGCTCCGGAACGCGCTCCGGACGCAGGGCTTCGCTCGGCGACTTCGGGATAATCGGTCCCTTCTGCGCCTGGGTATCGTTGCTCTGCTTCGTCGTATCGCTCACCGGCAATCCTCTAAAACTTGACTTTCACTTCGCTATTTCGCGAAGCAATGCGGCAAAAGCAGGTTCTGCCGCCGTTCAACGACGCCGCTGACGGTCGTTATGCTTTCGCACGCCCTCTTACGCAACGTAGAGGACGGCCGGTCTGCGGTGCAAGGGAGACCCGTCACACCGCTTGCAGGACTCTTATTGCGCGTAACGGCGCAGTACGAGCGATGCATTCGTGCCGCCGAACCCGAACGAGTTGGACAGCGCCACATTGATGTCTCGCTCACGCGCCTTGTGCGGAACAAGATCGATCGCCGTCTCCCGTTCGGGATTGTCGAGATTGAGCGTCGGCGGCGCGATATTGTCGCGGATGGCGAGCGTGGTGAAGATCGCCTCAATGGCGCCTGCAGCACCGAGAAGGTGCCCTGTCGCCGACTTGGTCGAGGACATGGAGATCTTCGACGCCGCATTGCCGACCAGCCGCTCGACGGCGCCGAGTTCGATCGTATCGGCCATGGTCGAGGTACCGTGGGCATTGATGTAGTCGATATCGGCCGGCGTCAGCCCGGCGCGCTTCAGCGCCATCGCCATGCAGCGGCCGGCGCCCTCGCCGTCTTCGGAGGGCGCGGTGATGTGATAGGCGTCGCCCGACAGGCCGTAGCCGACGATTTCGGCATAGATCCTGGCGCCGCGCGCCTTGGCGTGTTCCAGCTCCTCGAGCACGACGATGCCGGCGCCTTCGCCCATGACGAAGCCGTCGCGGTCGCGGTCATAGGGGCGCGACGCCTTCTGCGGATCGTCGTTGTGCTGGGTCGACAGCGCCTTGCAGGCGGCAAAACCTGCAAGTGAAATGCGGCTCACGGGGGATTCCGTGCCGCCGGCGACCATGACGTCGGCATCACCAAGTGCAATCAAGCGCGCAGCATCGCCGATCGCATGCGCACCCGTCGAGCAGGCGGTGACGACCGAATGATTGGGTCCGCGCAGCTTGTGGCGGATCGAGACCTGGCCGGAGACGAGGTTGATCAGGCGGCCGGGAATGAAGAAGGGGGAGATGCGGCGCGGGCCCTTTTCGCGCAGGGTGTAACCCGCCTCGACGATGCCTTCGATGCCGCCGATGCCGGAGCCGATCAGCACGCCGGTGGCGATCTGGTCCTCATCGGTTTCAGGATGCCAGCCGGCATCGGCAAGCGCCATATCGGCGGCGGCCATGCCGTAGATGATGAAGGGATCGACCTTGCGCTGTTCCTTCGGCTCCATCCACTGATCGACATTGAAGGTGCCGTCGGTGCCGTCACCGATAGGAATACGGCAGGCGATCTTGGCGGGAAGGTCGTCGACCTCGAATTCGGTGACGAGGCGGGCGCCGTTCTGACCGGCAAGCAGCCGGGACCAGGTCACCTCGGTTCCGCATCCCAAGGGTGATACCATGCCGGTACCGGTGATGACGACACGTCTCATCGCGTGCTTTCCCCCGTCTCTTATGTTCTATGGAGAAATATGCCGAAAAGAAAAGGGCGGACTCCAGGCCCGCCCTTTCTCAAATTCACAGGATCAGGCCTGGGCCTTCTCAATGAACTTCACTGCATCGCCGACCGTCAGGATCGAGTCGGCAGCGTCGTCAGGAATTTCAACGCCGAATTCTTCTTCGAAAGCCATGACAAGTTCGACCGTGTCGAGCGAGTCAGCGCCCAGATCGTCGATAAAGCTGGCGCTCTCGACGACCTTGTCGGCATCAACGCCAAGATGATCAATAACAATTTTCTTTACGCGTTCTGCGATATCGCTCATGTCGGTTTCCTCGACCTTATGTCCTGATCGGAATGCCATCACGGCACCCCTACCCTGTTTCAGCCTGCGATGTTTTCAGACATCCTCGGCAAACTCGTTTACCCGGCTTCAGAGATGTCCCAGGCTTGCAAAAAGCCCGCCGGTCCGTCTGCTTTCTCGGGACGACTGTTCACAGTCATGGCCCGCTTAACATGCTTTATGTCTGCCGCAAAGCCAGAAAATCAACGGTTCGTGATTGCTCAACATGCTATTGGCAGAATTATTCCCATGCCAACAGTTTGTCGTTTCAGATCATCGCCATGCCGCCGTTTACGTGCAGCGTCTGGCCCGTCATATAGGCAGCCTCGGAGGACGCAAGGTAAGCAACCGCCGAAGCCACCTCGCCACCCGTGCCCATGCGCTTCATTGGGATCGCCCCCATGATCGCTTCCTTCTGCTTGTCGTTCAGCTTGCCGGTCATGGCGCTCTCGATGAAGCCGGGTGCGACGCAATTGACCGTCACGTTGCGGGTGGCAATTTCCTGCGCCAAAGACTTGGTGAAGCCGATCATGCCGGCCTTGGAGGCGCAGTAATTGGCCTGGCCTGGATTGCCGGTGACGCCGACGACGGAGGTGATGTTGATGATGCGACCATAGCGGCGGCGCATCATCGGATGCGTCAATTCGCGCGTCAGGCGGAAGGTCGACGTCAGGTTCACTTCGATGACGCTGTCCCAGTCCTCGTCGCTCATGCGCACGAAGAGGCCGTCGCGGGTGATGCCGGCATTGTTGACGAGGATGTCGACGCCTTCGAGGTCGGCCTCGGCCTTCTGGCCGAGCGCCTTGACCTCATCGCGGTCGGAGAGGTTGGCCGGGAAGATCTTGACGCGCTCGCCGAGATCGGCGGCCAGCGCTTCCAGTTTCTCGACGCGGGTGCCGTGCAGGCCGACGACGGCGCCCTGCTTATGAAGAAGGCGGGCGATTTCCTCGCCGATACCGCCCGATGCGCCGGTGACGAGAGCCTTGCGGCCGGAAAGATCGAACATGGAAACGTTCCTTATAACAGCGACACCAAATCCGGTGTCCGGGGATACCAATCAGGCCATGAGGGCGGCGACGGCCGCGTCGATATCCGCCGGACCGTTGACGGAGATGCCATTGATCGTCTTGTCGATGCGGCGGGCAAGGCCGGTCAGCACCTTGCCGGAACCGAGTTCATAAAGCGTCGTGACGCCATTTCCGGCGAACCATTCCACCGTCTCGCGCCAGCGAACCTGACCGGTCACCTGCTCGACCAGCAGGCTGACGATTTCATCGGCGCCGGTCACCGGGGCGGCACGGACATTGGCAATGAGGGGCACGATGGGATCGGATTTTGAAACCGTTGCCAGTGCTTCGCGCATGGCCTCGGCGGCAGGCGCCATCAGTGTCGAATGAAACGGAGCGGAGACCGGCAGCAGAATGGCGCGCTTGGCGCCCTTGTCGGTCGCAAGGCCGGCCGCTTTTTCGACGGCTGCCTTCTCGCCCGAGATGACGATCTGGCCGCCGCCATTGTCGTTGGCGATCTGGCAGGCGCCGATGGCGGACGCCTCTTCGCAGACGGCGATGACGTCGGCATGTTCGAGGCCGATGATCGCGGCCATGGCGCCGACGCCGACGGGAACGGCCGCCTGCATGGCATTGCCGCGGATGCGCAACAGCCGCGCGGTGTCGGCAAGCGAAAAGGTGCCGGCGGCGCAAAGTGCCGAATATTCGCCGAGCGAGTGGCCGGCGACGTAAGCGACCTTCGACTTCAGATCCAGCCCTTTGGCCTCCAGAACGCGGACGACGGCGATCGAGACGGCCATCAACGCCGGCTGGGCGTTCGCCGTCAAGGTCAACGTATCCTCGGGACCGTTGAACATGACGTCCGAAAGCTTTTCACCGAGTGCCTCATCGACCTCTTGGAAAACGGCGCGGGCTTCGGCAAAATTCTCGGCGAGATCCTTGCCCATACCGACGGCCTGACTGCCCTGGCCGGGAAAAGTGAAAGCAATGGTCATTCTCATGTTCCCTGGCTGATGCCCTGAATACGCCCCTTGAGGCTGTTTTGCCTCCAATTGACATTCTTTCCGGCAGAGTCAAGTGGCGGCTCATTATCCGCAAAGCCTTTCGCACTGGCGCAAATGCCCGGTTTTTGCTCTTGCGCTCCGCCAAATCCAGCCTAGATTTGCGCGAACCCGCCCAAGGCTGTCACCTCTCTCCCAAGGTTTTTCCATGAAGTACAATTCGCTAGGCCGCACCGAGATTTCCGTTTCAGAGATTTGCCTTGGCACCATGACCTGGGGTTCGCAGAACAGCGAAGCCGATGCTCATGCGCAGATGGACTACGCCGTCGAAAAGGGCGTCAATTTCTTCGATACGGCCGAACTTTATCCGACCACCCCGATTTCGGCCGCTACGCAGGGCTGGACGGAAGACTATATCGGCAGCTGGTTCGAGAAGACCGGCAAGCGCGGCGATATCGTGCTCGCCACCAAGGTCGCCGGCCGCGGCCGCGACTATATACGCGGCGGCGAAGGTGCCGATGCAAAGAATATCCGCCTGGCGCTCGAGGCCAGCCTGGCGCGGCTGAAGACGGATTACGTCGACCTCTACCAGATCCACTGGCCGAACCGCGGCCATTTCCATTTCCGTCAGAACTGGAGCTACAATCCCTTCAACCAGGACCGCGACGAGGCCGTCGCCAATATGCTCGACATTCTGGAAACGCTTGGCGCGCTGGTGAAGGAAGGCAAGATCCGCGCGATCGGCCTTTCCAACGAAACCACCTGGGGCATACAGAAATATCTGACGCTCGCCGAACAGAAGAGCCTGCCGCGGGTCGCCTGCGTCCAGAACGAATACAACTTGCTCTACCGCCATTTTGACCTCGATCTCGCCGAACTCTCGCATCATGAGGATGTCGGGCTGCTCGCCTATTCGCCGCTCGCCGGCGGCATCCTCTCCGGAAAATATGTCGATGGCGGCAGGCCGAAGGGTTCGCGCGGCTCGATCAACCACGATATCGGCGGTCGCCTGCAGCCGCTGCAGGAGCCGGCGACCAAAGCCTATCTGGAGATCGCCGCAACATACCGCCTCGACCCGGCAGCAATGGCGCTCTCCTTCTGCCTGTCCAAGCCCTTCATGGCTTCGGCCATCATCGGCGCGACCTCGATGGAGCAGTTGAAAATCGATATCGGCGCGGCCGACATTACGCTTTCGAACGAGATCCTGGCGGAAATCGCCAAGGTGCACCGGCAGTATCCGCTGACGCTTTGATCCTATTTGTTTGGCGCCTGCCCGATGCCGACCATTGGCCGGCATCGGGTTCGGGTGTCCGATTGCGCTTGCCTTTGCCCAAAAAATCCGTATAAGCCGCCCTGTTCGTTAACCCGGTCTTCTGGCTGGTGGCTGAACGGAGGGCCGGTTTTCTCACAGAAATCGTTCGGAACGGAAGCGTTCCAGCCTCCCGTGTCTCCGCTCTCGACCGTCTCGGAAACGCTTTCTTGCCTGGGTCCGCCCAATCAGGAGCAGTCGTTGAGGCTTAGCCGCCGAATATCGGGTTGAACCAAACGCAAGAAAGGCAAAGCTGTCATGGCTCTTTATGAACATGTATTCCTTGCCCGGCAGGATATTTCCGCTCAGCAGGTCGATGCCCTCGTAGAACAGTACAAGGGTGTGATCGAAGCGAATGGCGGTAAGGTCGGGCGTATCGAGAACTGGGGCCTCAAGTCCCTCACCTACCGCATCAAGAAGAACCGCAAGGCGCACTACGCCCTGATGGACATCGATGCACCGGCTGCTGCCGTCCAGGAAATGGAACGTCAGATGCGCATCAGCGAAGACGTTCTTCGCTACATGACGATCGCCGTCGAGAAGCATGAAGAAGGTCCGTCTGCCATGATGCAGAAGCGCGACCGTGACGACCGTCCGCGCGAAGGCGGCCGTGGCCCGCGTGAAGGCGGCTTCGGTGATCGTGACCGCGGCCCGCGTCCGCCGCGTGAAGGTGGCTTCGGCGACCGTGACGACCGTCCGCGCCGTCCGCGCGAAGACCGTGTATAAGGGAGATCTGAGATATGTCTGAAACTTCCTCCGCTCCGGTCCGCCGCCCGTTCCATCGCCGCCGCAAGACCTGCCCGTTCTCCGGCGCCAACGCACCGCGGATCGACTACAAGGACGTACGCCTGCTGCAGCGCTACATTTCTGAGCGCGGCAAGATCGTTCCGTCCCGCATCACGGCCGTTTCCCAGAAGAAGCAGCGCGAACTCGCTCAGGCGATCAAGCGCGCCCGTTTCCTCGGCCTGCTGCCCTACGTCGTCGCCTGATCATCGGCCGACGCACACACTCTTGAGGGAAGGCATTCGTGCCTTCCCTTCTCCCTTCCGCGATGGGCGCGGATCGGAACTCTTAAAACCCATGTTGAGACGTTTCTGAATTTGATTCAGCAACATCCTCTAACTGCTTGATGAAGCAGGACAGCGACCTTGAAACGACTTAAAACACTGCTGATCGGCGCACTCGCCGGATTGACCGCCGCCCTGCTGGTGCTGGGCGCGAGCATGCAGCCGTCGTTTTTCAGCGCGCTTCTCTATACGGCCTCGGCTCTGCCGATCCTGATCGTCGGGCTCGGCTGGGGCAATGCCGCCGCAGTCTCGGCCGTCGTCACCGCCGCGGCACTCGGCGCGATCTTGATCTCGCCTTCCTTCGCGCTGATCATGACGATGGTGACGCTGCTGCCGGCCGGTTGGCTCAGCCATCTCGCCAATCTGGCGCGTCCAGCCGCCGAACTCGGCGGCCCCGACCATCTGCTTGCCTGGTATCCGCTCTCCGATATCCTGCTGCATCTCTGCGGTCTGGTGACGCTCGCCGTCATCGTCATCGGCGTGATCATCGGCTACGGGCCTGAGATCACCGATCCGATCGTCGATCTGCTGATCACCTCGCTCAAGCAGCAGCAGCCGGAATTCATGCCCGATCCGGCAGCGACCGCGCAGACCAAGTCGCTGATCTTGCTGATGCTGCCGGCATTGCAGGGCGGCATGTGGGTCAGCATGCTGTTTGCCGCCTATTATTTCGCCGTGCGCATCGTCTCAGCGTCCGGCCGCGGCCTTCGCCCGCGCGAGGATATTCCCTCGTCGCTGCGGATGAACCGCAACTCGATCTTCATCTTCCTGGCCGGACTTGCCGCCTGCTTTTTCGGCGGCGTCCCGGCGCTGGTCGGTGCGACCGTGATCGGCGCCTTCGGTGCCGGTTTCATGCTTTCCGGTTTCGCCTCGCTGCATTTCCGCACGCGCGGCAAGGACTGGCGCATACCAGCCCTCATCCTCTGCTATCTGGCCTCGATGCTCATGCTGCTGCCAGCTCTCCTCATCCTCGTCCTCGGTCTCAGCGATACGCGCAAGGCGATCGCACTGACCCCGACGAAAGATGCTGATGCCCCCAAACAATCCGATACGAAAATCTGAGACACAAGAAAGGAAAAAGAAAATGCAAGTCATCCTTCTCGAACGCATCTCCAAGCTCGGCCAGATGGGCGAAACCGTAAAGGTTCGCGACGGCTTTGCCCGCAACTACCTGCTGCCGCTCGGCAAGGCGCTGCGCGCCAACGCTGCCAACAAGACCCGCTTCGAAGCCGAGCGCGCGACGCTCGAAGCCCGCAACCTCGAGCGCAAGTCAGAAGCCCAGACGGTCGCCGACGTTCTCGACGGCAAGTCCTTCATCGTCGTGCGCTCCGCCGGCGAAACCGGCCAGCTCTACGGTTCGGTTGCTGCCCGTGACGTCGTCGATATTCTCGGCGCCGAAGGCTTCAACATCGGCCGCAACCAGGTTCACCTCAACACGCCGATCAAGTCGATCGGCCTGCACAAGGTCGAGCTGCAGCTACATGCCGAAGTCGAAATCCACGTCGAGCTGAACGTTGCCCGTTCTGCCGAAGAGGCAGAGCGCCAGTCCAAGGGCGAAGAACTCACCTCGGTCGACGCGATCTACGGCGTCGACGAAGACGCGCTGCGTCCGGAAGACTTCTTCGATCCGGAAGCCGACGGCGTCGACGAAGACGAAGCATAATTCTCGTCGGAGCGATCCGCGTGAGGGAAAGCCCGGCCATCGCGCCGGGCTTTTTCGTTTCCGTCCCTTCGATATGAGCCGCCGATCGGCTCGCTTCTTTTAAGGGGATTTTCCGGATGTTTTTGCTGCGTGCCTTATCGCATCGCGCTAAAGTAGCGTTCTCCGAAACGGATGGGCTGAGTCGGCGCCATGCCGTGTCGTGCGGGTGACACTGCCAGTATTTCTCCTTTATGTCGCCCAAGACTGTGGAGAAGTCGAACAACGTGCACAGCGTTCAGGATTTAGGCGAAGCGAGCCCCCGCTCCTTTCGTAGCCTCTTGATTTTCGCGTCCGGAATTGCAAATCCGGAACTGGAAAAAGACAGAACGGATGATGATGAACGACGCCGCTCGAAAGATTACAGCTGTTGCCTCGTCAGAGCAGCACTACCGCGAAGCGCCCAACAATATCGAAGCCGAGCAGGCGCTTCTCGGTGCGATCCTGATGAACAACGACGCCTATTACCGGGTGTCGGACTTCCTGAAGCCGATCCATCTCTATGAACCGCTGCACCGGAAGATTTTCGAGGTTGCCGGCGATATTATCCGCATGGGCAAGATCGCCAATCCGGTGACGATCAAGACCTTCCTGAAGGCCGACGAGAAGGTCGGCGACATGACGGTTTCGCAATATCTGGCGAGCCTCGTCAGCAATGCCGTCACCGTCATCAATGCCGAGGATTATGGCCGGGCGATCTACGATCTGGCGCTGCGCCGGGCGCTGATCACCATCGGCGAGGACGTCGTCAACATCGCCTATGACGCGCCGCTCGACATGCCGCCGCAGTCGCAGATCGAGGATACCGAACGCCGCCTCTTCGAACTGGCGGAAAACGGCCGCTACGACGGCGGCTTCCAGGCCTTCAACGATGCGGTCGCGCTGGCGATCGACATGGCGGCCGTCGCCAAGGAACGTGACGGCGGACTTTCCGGCATTTCCACCGGCATCCATTCGCTGGATTCCAAGATGGGCGGTTTGCAGCGGTCGGACTTGATCGTGCTTGCCGGACGCCCCGGCATGGGCAAGACCTCGCTTGCCACCAACATCGCCTACAATATCGCCGCCGCCTACGAAGGCGAAGTGCAGTCGGACGGCAGCATGAAGGCAAAGAACGGCGGCGTCGTCGGTTTCTATTCGCTCGAAATGTCGTCGGAACAGCTCGCCACCCGTATCATCTCCGAGCAGACGGAAGTCTCCTCCTCGAAGATCCGCCGCGGCGACATCAACGATGCCGATTTTGAAAAGCTCGTCGCCTGCTCGATGATGATGCAGAAGGTGCCGCTCTTTATCGACCAGACCGGCGGCATCTCGATCGCCCAGCTTTCGGCCCGCGCGCGCCGTCTGAAGCGCCAGCGCGGCCTCGACGTGCTTGTGGTCGACTACATTCAGCTGATGACCGGCTCGGGCAAATCCAGCGACAACCGCGTGCAGGAAATCACCCAGATCACCACCGGCCTCAAGGCGCTCGGCAAGGAGCTCAACGTTCCGATCATCGCGCTGTCGCAGCTCTCGCGTCAGGTCGAAAGCCGCGACGACAAGCGGCCGCAGCTGTCCGACCTTCGCGAATCCGGCTCGATCGAGCAGGACGCCGACGTCGTGCTCTTCGTGTTCCGCGAGGAATATTACGTCAAGAATTCGGAGCCGCGCGACATCCACGATCCGAAATATCCGGAATGGGAAGCGCTGTTCGACAAGGTGAAGGGCACGGCCGACGTCATCATCGCCAAGCAGCGCCACGGGCCGACAGGCACGGTGAAGCTCGCCTTCCAGGCGGAATTCACGCGTTTTGCCGATCTCGCCGATCCCTCCTTCACCCAATATGAAGAGCACTGATCGCGCGGATGCTGCGTGCAGCGCCGGGCTTTCCCTTGACATAGTTGACCTTTAAACTGGCCGGAGAATCCTTCTCCGGCCTCTTTTCGATGCGGATCATGAGCGAATTATTCGACGCCCCCGAAGACGACAATTTTGCCTCGGCAGGCCTGCGGCTGACCGTCGACCTGACCGCCCTGACGGAGAACTGGCGCGACATGGCGCGCCGCTCCGGTGCGGCACGCGCCTCGGCGGTCGTCAAGGCGGATGCCTATGGCATGGGCATCGAGGATGCCGGCGAAGCGCTCTATATGGCCGGCGCGCGCGACTTCTTCGTCGCGACCGTCGACGAGGGCGTAACACTTCGCCTCTATGCACCTGATGCGCGCATCTTCGTGCTCTCAGGCATCTGGCCCGGCACCGAGCGGCGCTTCTTCGACAATGATCTGGTGCCGGTGATTTCCTCCGACGAACAGCTCGCCTTCTGGATGGCGGTGCTTGCCGATTACGGCGACTACCCCTGCGCGCTGCATGTCGATACCGGCTTCAATCGGCTCGGACTGCATATCGACGATGCGATCGCGCTCGCCGACGACGTCTCACGGCCTGCGAGCTTCGCGCCTGTCCTGGTGATGAGCCACCTCGCCTGCGCCGACGATCCCAGCCATGCGATGAACCGGCAGCAGCTCGAATCATTCCACAGGGTTAGCGCCGCTTATGAAGGCATCGATTCAAGTCTTGCAGCCTCGGCCGGCATCTTTCTCGGTGAGGATTATCACTTCGACCTGACCCGCCCCGGTGTCGCGCTCTATGGCGGCGAAGCGGTCAGCGGCATCGCGAACCCGATGCGGCCGGTGGCGACGGCGGAAGCGCGCATCATCCAGGTGCGTAGCGTCGAAGCCGGCGAGACCGTCAGCTATGGGCGGGCGCTGCAGCTTGGCCGCGAAAGCCGGCTGGCGATCGCCTCGGCCGGCTATGCCGACGGCTACATGCGCAGCCAGTCGAGCGGCGGCGTGCCACTGCGCCAGGTGGTGCCGCAAGGCGGGCAAGGTTTCATCGCCGGACACAAGGTTCCGGTTGCCGGCCGGATCACCATGGACCTGACGATCTTCGATATCACCGACCTGCCTGACAATGCCGTGCGCGCCGGGGACTATGTCGAGCTGTTCGGAAAGAACTTGCCGGTGGACGACGTGGCGCGGGCATGCGGCACGATCGGATACGAGATCCTGACCAGCATGGGGCTCCGCCACGAGCGGCGCTACGTCGCCGAGGAATAACGACCTTTCTATTCAGCGGCTGCTGAAGGCGAGACGGACACCGAGCGCGAGGAAAAGCGCACCGAGGCCGCGGTCGAGCCAGAGTCCGACTTTTTGATTATGCCTGATTGCATCCGCAAGGCGCCCGCCGAGAAGGACGAGCGGCGGTTCGATGAAGGCGGCGACGACGATGATGAGCGCGCCATGCAGCATGAGCTGTGCCCATGCCGGCCCTGCCCCTTCGACGACGAACTGCGGCAGGAAGGCCAGGAAGAATATCGCCACTTTCGGATTGAGCAGCGACACCAGAATTCCCTGCCGATAGATTCTTGCAACCGGCAAACTTTCACCAGCAGCCTTTATCAGGCCATCGCCGCCACCGGAGCGCAAAGCCTGAATGCCGAGCCAGACGAGATAGGCGGCGCCGATCCATTTGACCGTGGAGAAGGCGACAGCGGAAGCGGCAAGTATGGCGGAGAGGCCGAGTGCAGCCATCAGTACATGCAGGCAGGCGCCGGACCAGACGCCAAACAGCGCCGAAAAACCGGCACGTTTTCCGCTTCTCATCGTGTGACCGAGGATGAAGGCGATGTCGGGGCCGGGCGAGAGATTGAGCAGAACCGCCGCCGACAGAAATGCAAGCCAGTGCGCAAACGAATAATCGAACATCTTCACCATTCCAGATAAGCAGAAGCAAAGGATAGGCATGGGTGCGCTGATGGGGAAATCATTAGTTTTGATCCATTGCGATAGCCATTATCTCAAGCACGACAATGATTCGATGAAGCGGCGCGTCGCTTCACTCGCGAACCCGGACTGAAAGAGTATTTGATGGCGAAGGCCAGAACACAATTCATCTGCCAGAGTTGCGGCACGGTTCATAACCGCTGGGCCGGCAAATGCGAGAACTGCGGCGAGTGGAACACCATCGTCGAGGAAGACCCGATGGGCGGGATCGGCTCCGGTCCCGGCAAGACGCCAAAGAAGGGCCGACCGGTGGCGCTGACGGCACTTTCCGGCGAGATCGAGGAGGCGCCACGCATCCATACCGCCATGTCGGAGCTCGACCGGGCGCTCGGCGGCGGTTTCGTGCGCGGGTCCGCGGTGCTGATCGGCGGCGATCCCGGCATCGGCAAATCGACGCTGCTGATGCAGGCCGCCGCCGCCCTTGCGCGGCGCGGCCACAAGATCATCTACGTCTCCGGCGAAGAAGCCGTGGCGCAGGTGCGGCTGCGGGCGCAACGCCTTGCGGCGGCCGATACCGACGTAATGCTGGCGGCCGAAACCAATGTCGAGGATATTCTGGCGACGCTCGCCGAGGGTAAGCGGCCGGACCTCGTCATCATCGATTCTATCCAGACGCTATGGAGCGAACTTGCCGAATCCGCGCCGGGAACGGTGACGCAGGTGCGCACCGGCGTGCAGGCAATGATCCGTTTCGCCAAGCAGACGGGTGCCGCCATGGTGCTCGTCGGCCACGTGACCAAGGACGGGCAGATCGCCGGCCCGCGCGTTGTCGAGCACATGGTCGACGCCGTGCTCTATTTCGAAGGCGATCGCGGCCATCACTATCGCATCCTGCGCACGGTCAAGAACCGCTTCGGCCCGACCGACGAGATCGGCGTCTTCGAAATGTCAGACAAAGGCTTGCGCGAAGTCGCCAACCCCTCGGAACTCTTCCTCGGCGAGCGCAACGAAAAATCGCCGGGTGCTGCCGTTTTCGCCGGCATGGAGGGCACCCGCCCCATTCTCGTCGAGGTGCAGGCGCTGGTGGCCCCAACCTCGCTCGGCACGCCGCGGCGCGCCGTGGTCGGCTGGGATTCGGCACGGCTGTCGATGATCCTTGCGGTGCTGGAAGCCCATTGCGGCGTCAGGCTCGGCCAGCACGACGTCTATCTCAACGTCGCCGGCGGTTACCGCATCTCCGAACCGGCGGCCGATCTTGCCGTCGCCTCGGCGCTCGTTTCCTCGCTTGCCGGTATTGCCCTTCCTGCCGATTGCGTCTATTTCGGCGAAGTCAGCCTGTCGGGTGCCATCCGGCCGGTTGCGCACACCGCCCAGCGTCTCAAGGAAGCCGAGAAGCTGGGATTTTCCGCAGCGCTGCTTCCGTCCGCCTCCACCGAATTGCCGAAGGGCTCCGGCGGGCGCTGGAGCGAAGTCGCAAGCCTGCCGGATCTGGTCGCGCGCATCGCCGGATCGAAGGGGGCGCTACGTGTGGAAGACGACGTTTGATCCTTTCATTGCCAAGAGTGGTGATGATATAGGAGCACACGATAAGGCACGACACGGCCGCCAAGCGGCAGTCCTGGAGTTGAATTTACATGCCCATTACGATTTTCGACGGTATTGTCATCGGCGTCGTGCTCTTCTCCGCCGTGCTGGCGATGGTCCGCGGCTTTTCGCGCGAGATCCTCTCGATCGCGAGTTGGGGCGGTTCGGCCGCCGCTGCCTATTACCTCTATCCCTACCTGCTGCCCTATGCGAAAAAATACACCGATGACGACCGCATCGCGATCGTCGGTTCGGCAGCGGTCGTCTTCCTGATCGCGCTCATCGTCATCTCCTTCATTACGATGAAGATCGCCGATTTCATCATCGACAGCCGTGTCGGCGCGCTCGACCGCACACTCGGCTTCCTGTTCGGGGCAGCGCGCGGCGTGCTGCTCCTCGTCGTCGCCGTCGCCTTCTGGAACTGGCTCGTCGATGCCGACCACCGTCCGGCCTGGGTCAACGAAGCGAAGTCGAAGCCCTTCCTGGATTCGATGGTCGTGAAGCTGAAATCGGTTCTGCCGGAGCAATTTGCCCAGATGATACCGGAAAGCATCCGTGATAAGCTGCAGCCGCCGGCACAGGGCGCCGAAGGTACCACTCCGCCGACGGGCGACCAGGCTCCGGCGGAAGACGCACCGACCGCGCCCGCAGACGGCGCGCAGCAGCCGGCGAATTGACACAGTGTTCAAGAGCTTGACCCGCCATCCGGCAATCGCCATTTGAGCGGGACGTGAAATGAGGGTCCGGCCGAGCATTCCAGCTCCGTCGGGCTCAGCTATTTCTGGAAATGCCGATCCATTCTTGTGAGAGCAGAGGCCCGCAGAAATGAACCAGTCCCATTCCTTCCCGACCGACGATCCGCTCGACGGAGATACGCTGCATGAAGAATGCGGGGTTTTCGGAATTCTGGGACACCCTGATGCCGCCGCGCTCACGGCTCTTGGCCTGCATGCTCTGCAGCACCGCGGGCAGGAAGCGGCCGGCATCGTCTCCTTCGACGGCAAGCGCTTTTATCAAGAGCGCCACATGGGCCTTGTCGGCGACCACTATACCAATCCGATGACGCTCGCCCGCCTGCCCGGCAGCATTACGATCGGTCATACCCGCTACTCGACAACCGGCGAAGTGGCCATGCGCAACGTGCAGCCGCTCTTTGCCGAACTGGAAGAAGGCGGCATCGCCATTGCCCATAACGGCAATTTCACCAACGGCCTGACGCTGCGCCGCCAGATCATCGCGACCGGCGCCATCTGTCAGTCGACCTCCGATACCGAAGTCGTCCTTCACCTCATCGCCCGTTCCCGCCACGCTTCCACGTCCGACCGCTTCATCGACGCCATTCGCCAGATGGAAGGCGGCTATTCGATGCTCGCCATGACGCGCACGAAGCTGATTGCCGCGCGCGACCCGACCGGCATCCGCCCATTGGTGATGGGCGAACTCGACGGCAAGCCGATCTTCTGCTCGGAAACCTGCGCGCTCGACATTATCGGCGCCAAGTTCATCCGCGACGTTGAGAACGGCGAGGTCGTCATCTGCGAAATCCAGGCTGACGGCTCGATCAGCATCGATGCGCGCAAGCCCAGCAAGCCGCAGCCGGAGCGCCTCTGCCTGTTCGAATATGTCTATTTCGCCCGCCCGGACTCGGTCGTCGGCGGCCGCAACGTCTATACGACGCGGAAGCACATGGGCATGAACCTCGCCAAGGAATCGCCCGTCGATGCCGACGTTATCGTGCCGGTGCCGGATGGCGGCACGCCGGCGGCGCTTGGCTATGCGCAGCAGAGCGGCATTCCCTTCGAATACGGCATCATCCGTAACCATTATGTCGGGCGCACCTTCATCGAGCCGACGCAGCAGATCCGCGCCTTCGGTGTGAAGCTGAAGCATTCCGCCAACCGGGCGATGATCGAAGGCAAGCGCGTGGTGCTGGTCGATGATTCCATCGTGCGTGGCACGACGTCTCTCAAGATCGTCCAGATGATCCGCGAAGCCGGGGCGCGCGAAGTCCATGTCCGCGTCGCGAGCCCGATGATCTTCTTCCCGGATTTCTACGGCATCGACACGCCCGATGCCGAAAAGCTGCTGGCAAACCAGTATGCCGATGTCGAAGCCATGGCGAAATATATCGGCGCAGATTCGCTCGCCTTCCTGTCGATCAACGGCCTCTATCGCGCTGTCGGCGGTGAGGATCGCAACCCGGCTCGGCCGCAGTTCACCGACCACTATTTTACCGGCGACTATCCGACCCGCCTGCTCGACAAGAACGGCGAGTCCATGGGCAACAAGATTTCGATGCTTGCCAGCAACGGCTGACACGGCGCGCCGGCTTTTCCATTGTCCCATCCCGAGGGGTTCAATCGAACCCCTCTCCCTTCGTGAGGGAACACGACATCATGAATATCAATCTTGAGGGCAAGATCGCACTCGTCACCGGTGCGTCGCGCGGCATAGGCTATTTCACAGCGCTGGAACTTGCCAAAGCCGGCGCCCACGTGATTGCCTGCGCCCGCACGGTCGGCGGGCTCGAGGATCTCGACGATGCGATCAAGGCCGTCGGCGGCACGGCGACGCTCGTGCCCTTCGACCTTGCCGACATGAATGCGATCGATACGCTCGGCGGCTCGATCTTCGAGCGCTGGGGCAAACTCGACATCCTCGTCGCCAATGCCGGCGTGCTTGGGGTCATTTCGCCGATCGGCCATATCGAAGCGAAAGTGTTCGAGAAGGTGATGACCATCAACGTCACCGCGACATGGCGGCTGATCCGCTCGGTCGACCCGCTGCTGGCCCGCTCCGATGCCGGCCGTGCGGTGATCCTGTCTTCGGGTGCCGCTCACAAGTGCCGCCCCTTCTGGGGCGCCTATTCCGCTTCCAAGGCCGCGGTCGAGGCGCTGGCACGCACTTGGGCCGGCGAAAGTCAAAGCACCCCGCTGCGGATCACCAGCGTCGATCCGGGTGCCACGCGCACGGCGATGCGGGCGCAGGCGGTGCCCGGCGAAGATCCGCAGTCGCTGCCGCATCCCTCCGAGGTCGCAAATGCGATCCTGCCGTTGCTCGGGCCTGGTGTGACGGAGACGGGCAAGCTGTTTATCGTCCGGGAGAGCAAGCTCGTCGATTACCGGCTGCCCGAATAAGCCACTGCATAATTCCTTAAATCGGAATCGATTTAAGGACAAAATTATGCAGCTATTCAAAGTGCTACAGCGTCCTTTGCGCGTCTTAAAAGACGCGCGGCGCTGTAGACGTTTCAATTCGCTGCAACGGCGGGGAACAGATGCGCCAGGCCCGTTTCCGACGGGCATAGCGCATTGAGGTCAACCGGTCCCTGGATGCCGTCCAAGGTGCCGTTATCGGCAAATTGCCAAATCGACCAATGACTGCACTCTTCCTGCCTCGGCTCTCTGAACACGCTGCGCAGCCACAGATAGTGGTCGGGGAAGCGTGATTCATTGCCTTTCAGATATTGATCAAAGAACTCCTGCGTGACGTAGAAAATAGGCTTTTCCGGAAAAGCGCCCTTCAGCTCGGTGAAGAAGGCGTTCACCTCGGCAACCATTTCCTCGAGCGTCGGGATTTTGTTGCAATTGCCGACAAACTCTAGATCGACGGCGATCGGCAGAGTTCCCTGCTCCTTCGGCACGGTCGCGAGCACATTCTGCGCCTGATCCTTGCCCGGGCGGCAGAAGGTGAAGAAATGATAAGCGCCCCTGACCACTCCCGCATCTCTGGCGCGCTGCCAGTTGTCGGCGAACTTGGAATCCCGATGATCTCCGCCTTCGGTCGCCTTCATGAAGGCGAAACGGACATTCGTCTGCGCGGCAACGGCCTTCCAATCGATATCGCCCTGGTGATGGCTGACATCGATGCCCTGGATTGGATAGTTGCTGAGAGAGGGATTGTTGAAGCGAAGCATCCCGAAATCGTATGCGAAATATGCAGCGAATGCGACCACCAGAACTGCAGTCGCTCCGATCGTCGATCGGGCAAGTCTCCGCATCCCTTCCTCCCTATTTTCAACAGTTTCTCAACTGGCTATGCGAGATTTGTGCTCGGAAAATGGCGGCCGAATTTGAAGAGCGGGCCAACTGGTTTCGAAGACGTTGGTTGCTGCAATCGATTCATCGGATGGATGGATCCTGTTGCCGCTGGATCGCGCTTCGCCCCCTTGACCGGAGGCGCGAACCGGGCCATAAAACCCGCCATGAAAACGGTTATCTGCATTATCTGCCGGAAGATTATTCGCTAGCGCGAGCGCTGGCCCGGCCGTTTTCGTCTCCCAAATAGTCAAGATGCGAAACGCCCCGGTCCGCCGGTCGCGATATTTTTCTGATCGTGCATTTGGGAGAGTGAAATGGACGCGACGCCGGAACTGAAGCTGTACAACACGCTGACACGGGAAAAATCGGTGTTTTCGCCGATCGATCCCAACAACGTCCGCATGTATGTCTGCGGCCCGACCGTCTATGACTTCGCTCATATCGGCAATGCCCGGCCGGTCATCGTCTTCGACGTGCTGTTCCGGTTGCTGCGCCATGTCTATGGCGAAGATCACGTCACTTATGCCCGCAACATCACCGACGTCGACGACAAGATCAATGCGCGCGCGCTCCGCGACCATCCGGGTCTGCCGCTCAATGAGGCGATCCGGGCGGTCACCGAAAAGACCGAGACGCAATTTCACGCCGATGTCGCCGAACTCGGCTGCCTGGAGCCGGACTTCGAGCCGCGCGCCACCGACAATATCGTCGAGATGACCGAGATCATTGAGAAGCTGATCGGCAACGGCCATGCCTATGTCGCATCGGGCGAAGTGCTGTTCGACACCAAATCCATGGCGGATTACGGTCAGCTTTCGAAGCGCCCGCTCGACGAGCAGCAGGCCGGCGCGCGCATCGCCGTCGACGCGCACAAGAAGAACCCGGGCGATTTCGTGCTCTGGAAGCTGTCGAGCCACAACGAGCCCGGCTGGGAGAGCCCATGGGGCCGCGGCCGGCCCGGCTGGCACATCGAATGCTCGGCGATGAGCAAGCGCTATCTCGGCGATGTCTTCGACATTCACGGCGGCGGGCTGGATCTGATCTTCCCGCATCATGAAAACGAGATCGCCCAGTCGCGCTGCGCCCACGGCACCGAGGTGATGGCAAATGTCTGGATGCATAACGGCTTCCTGCAGGTCGAAGGCCGCAAGATGTCGAAATCCGAAGGCAATTTCGTCACCATCAACGAGTTGCTGCAGACGGAAATCTTCGGCGGCCGCAAATGGCCAGGTCAGGTGCTGCGCCTTGCCATGCTGATGACGCATTACCGCGAGCCTATCGATTTTTCGATCAAGCGACTGGAAGAAGCCGAACGTCTGCTCGCCAAATGGCCGGCGGCCGAAGCCGGCGATGCGGCGCCCGATGAAACCGTGCTGAACGCGCTTTCCGACGACCTCAATACGGTCGCGGCAGTGCAGGCATTGCATGCGCTGGCCCAGGCCGCGCATGCGGATCCCACAGCCCGTGCCGTCTTTGCGGCAACGGCCGACCTTCTGGGCCTGCTGCCGAAAAAGATGGAGATCGACGAAGCCGTCGCATCGGCAATCGATGCGCTGGTCGCAATGCGTCTCGAAATGCTGAAGGCGAAGAACTTCACTGAGGCCGACAAGATCCGCGACGAGCTGACGGCGAAGGGCATCCAGCTGAAAGACGGCAAGGATCCGGTGACGGGCGAGCGCGTCACGACGTGGGAGGTCAAGAGATGACCAGCTATACCGGCGGCTGCCAATGCGGCGCGATCCGTTTCCGCGTCAACGGCGACATCAAGGATTCGTCGATCTGTCATTGCCGCATGTGCCAGAAGGCGTTCGGTGCTTATTATGCGCCGCTGGTCTCGGTGCGCGGCGCCGATTTCGAATGGACACGCGGCGAGCGGAAAAGATTCCGCTCTTCCAATTTCGTCGAACGCGGCTTCTGCGGCGATTGCGGCACGCCGCTGACCTATGAGGCACCAGATGGAATGGCGATCGCCGCAGGCGCCTTCGACGATCCTTCGGCGTTTCCGCCGACCATTCAATGGGGCGTGGAAGGCAAGATCGGATTCGTCGATCATCTGCACGAACTGCCCGGAGAAAGAACCGAGGCGGATCTCACGGCGGGCTCTTTCCTGCACGAACTCGTTTCCTACCAGCATCCCGATCATGAGACGCAGGCATGGCCACCCAAGGAGCTCGGATGATGGCGGAAGCGGACGGAAGCGGCGGGTGCCAGTGCGGGGCAGTGCGTTACCGCGCCAAAGGCGAACTCGGCTATCCCCATCTTTGCCATTGCCGCATGTGCCAGAAGGCGGCGGGCAATTATTTCATGCCGCTTGCCGGCGTGATGCGCAGCGATTTTACCTTCACGCGCGGCGCGCCGAAATGGTTTCAGTCCTCGGATCTGGTGCGGCGCGGTTTCTGCGGCGATTGCGGCACGCCGCTGTTCTACGATATTCCCGAAGCGGACTTCATCAACATCACGCTCGGCTCGTTGGACGATCCCGATGCGGTCAAGCCGGTGATGCAATCGAACACCGGCCAGAAGATGTCCTGGTTTCACGCGCTGGATGGCCTGCCGCTGGAACCACAGCCTGAAACGCCCGACCGCGAGAACGCGATCGCGGCAAGCAACCATCAGCACCCCGACCACGACACGAAAAGCTGGCCCCTCGGAGAAAGCTCATGACGGACACGATAAAGACAGGCGGATGCCAGTGCGGCGCTGTGCGCTTCCGCATCTCGGGCAAACTAGGACGCCCCTCGATCTGCCATTGCCGCATGTGCCAGAAGCAGTTCGGCGGTTTCTTCTCGGCGCTCGTCACCGCGCCTGAGGAAGGGATGGAATGGACGCGCGGCGCGCCGAGCTACTTCCAATCCTCAGTCAATATCGAACGCGGCTTCTGCAGCGATTGCGGCACGCCGATGACCTATCGTCATCCGGGCGGGCTGGAGCTTGCGATCGGCACCTTCGACGACCGTAGCGACCTCGCACCGCTAATCCAGGTCAACTACGAGGCCCGTCTGCCCTGGGTCGAGAAAATCTTCAAGGCGCCGGTGCTGAAGGATCAGGATTTCTACGCACGGCAGGAGGCGATCATCTCCTTCCAGCATCCCGACCACGACACGGAAGTCTGGCCCGCAAAAGGCGTGAAGATATGACCGAGATGTTGCGCACCCTCTATCCCGAAATCGAGCCCTACGCTTCCGGCCATCTGGATGTCGGCGACGGCCATGTGATCTATTGGGAGCGCTCTGGTACGCCTGGCGCCAAGCCTGCCGTCTTCCTGCATGGCGGTCCGGGCGGCGGCATCTCGCCCGCCCATCGCCGGCTCTTCGATCCCACTCTCTACGACGTCATGCTGTTCGATCAACGCGGTTGCGGCAGGTCAACGCCGCATGCGGAACTCCATGCCAATACGACCTGGCACCTCGTTGCCGATATCGAGCGGCTGCGCGAGATGGCCGGCGTCGACACCTGGCAGGTGTTCGGCGGCTCCTGGGGCTCGACGCTGGCGCTCGCCTATGCCGAGACACATCCAGAGCACGTCTCCGAGCTCATCCTGCGCGGCATCTATACGATGACCAAGGCGGAGCTCGACTGGTACTACCAATTCGGCGTCTCGGAGATGTTCCCTGACAAGTGGGAGCGGTTCATCGCGCCCATTCCGCCGGAAGAGCGGCATGAGATGATGCATGCCTATCATCGCCGCCTGAAACACAAGGACAAGAACGTGCGCCTCGCGGCCGCGCAGGCCTGGAGCATCTGGGAAGGCGAAACGATCACGCTGCTGCCGGAACCTTCGACGAGCTTCAAGTTCGAGGAGCCGGAATTCGCCTATGCATTTGCGCGCATCGAGAACCATTTCTTCGTCAATGCCGGCTGGATGGACGAGGGACAGTTGATCCGCGATGCCGGCAGGCTCAGGGATATTCCCGGCGTCATCGTACATGGACGCTACGACATGCCCTGCCCGGCCAAATATGCCTGGCTGCTGCACAAGGCCTGGCCGAAGGCAGAATTCCACCTGATCGAGGGCGCGGGCCATGCCTACTCGGAGCCTGGGATTCTCGATCAGCTGATCCGGGCGACGGATAAGTTTGCCGGGAAGCAAGACTGATGCCGCACATAAAAGCAGTCAATGCCTGGGAGGCATCGTGGTGACCAAGGAAAAAATCTATCTCTTCGACACGACGCTCCGGGACGGGCAGCAGACGCCCGGCATCGATTTCTCCGTCGAGGACAAGATTGCGATCGCCGCCATGCTGGACGAGTTCGGCCTCGATTATGTCGAGGGCGGATATCCCGGCGCCAATCCGACGGACACCGCCTTCTTCAGCGAGAAGCGCACCAGCCAGTCCAGCTTCGTCGCCTTCGGCATGACGAAGCGGGCGGGTGTTTCGGTCTCCAACGATCCCGGCATTGCCGGGCTGCTTCAGGCCAAAAGCGATGCCATCTGTTTCGTCGCCAAGAGCTGGGACTATCACGTCGCGGTGGCGCTCGGCTGCACCAACGAGGAAAACCTCGAATGCATCGCCGAAAGCGTCAAGGCGGCGGTTGGCGCGGGCAAGGAGGCGATCGTCGATTGCGAGCATTTCTTCGACGGCTTCAAGGCCAATCCGGCCTATGCGCTCGCCTGCGCCAAGACGGCCTATGAGAGCGGCGCCCGCTGGGTCGTGCTCTGCGACACCAATGGCGGCACGCAGCCGCCCGAGGTGCGCGCCATCGTCGAGGCGGTGATTGCCTCAGGCGTTCCCGGCCACTGTCTTGGCATCCATGCGCATAACGACACCGGCCAGGCGGTTGCCAATTCGCTTGCCGCCGTCGAAGCCGGCGTCCGGCAGATCCAGGGCACGCTGAACGGCATCGGCGAGCGCTGCGGCAATGCCAATCTGGTGACGCTAATCCCGACGCTGGCGCTGAAGAGCGCCTACAACACACGTTTCGAAACGACGATCGACGAGGAGCGGCTGCTCAACCTCACCCGGCTCTCGCATGCCTTCGACGAACTGCTCAACCGTTCGCCCGACCACCAGATGCCCTATGTCGGCGCCTCCGCCTTCGCCACCAAGGCCGGCATCCACGCATCGGCCCTGCTCAAAGATCCGCGAACCTATGAACACGTGCCGCCGGAAACCGTCGGTAACTTCCGCAAGGTTATGGTCTCCGACCAGGGCGGAAAGGCGAACTTCATCAATGCGCTGAAGCGGCGCGGCATCGCGGTCGCCAAGGACGATCCGAAGCTCGACCTGCTGATCTCGATCGTCAAGGAACGTGAATCCATCGGCTATGCCTATGAGGGCGCGGATGCGAGCTTCGAGCTGCTGGCGCGCCGCACGCTCGGCACGATCCCGGAATTCTTCACCATCGAAGGTTTCCGCGTGATGATCGAGCGCCGCTTCGACAGTCTTGGCCGTGTGAAGATCGTCTCGGAGGCGGTGGTCAAGATCACCATCGACGGCCAGACGCTGATGTCGGTTGCCGATGCCGAAGGCCCGGTCAACGCACTTGACCTCGCGCTGCGCAAGGATTTCGGCAAATACCAGCACGAGATCGACGATCTGGTGCTTGCCGATTTCAAGGTGCGTATCCTCAACGGCGGCACGGAGGCGATCACCCGCGTGCTGATCGAATCCACCGACAGCGACGGCGTGCGCTGGTGGACAGTCGGCGTCTCGGAGAACATCATCGACGCTTCGTTCCAGGCGCTGATGGATTCGGTCATCTACAAGCTGATGAAGAACCGGCAGCTGGCGGGCAAGATCGCGGCGGAATAAACCTATTTTGCTGGTCCGGCGACGGGGTCCCCGCCCCTCGCCCGAATACCATTCGTTTCCTTCGGACTCGGCCTTCCGTCGCCGGGCGTCGGATCATCGCGTCGTCTCCCGCTTCAAATCCTCTCACGCTTCATTCAACGAAATGAATTGGCCTATTCACGGCGCTTAAGCTAGGCCGGATCAGAAGAAGAACAAAGATGGAAACACCGATGTCGACCGATGCATCCGTTCCGTTGGCGAAGAACGAAGACAGTCCGCGCGGGTTCGCCTTCGCGCTGACGGCCTATCTGCTTTGGGGCTTCCTGCCGATCTACATGAAGGCGGTGGCGCATATCTCGCCGGCCGAGGTGATCGCACATCGCATCGTCTGGTCGCTGCCGCTGGCGGGCATCGTGCTGATTGTGCTCGGGCGCACACAGGACATCCGCGCAGCACTCAGCTCGCCGCGCATGCTGGCGATGGCGGCGCTGACGGCGTCGCTGATTACGGTCAACTGGGGCACCTATGTCTGGGCGATCGGCGCCGGCCATTCGCTCGACGCAGCACTTGGCTATTTCATCAATCCGCTGTTCAGCATCTTCCTTGGCGCTGTGTTCCTCAAGGAAAAGCTGCAGCCGCTGCAGATCGCGGCGATCGCGCTTGCGGCGCTTGCCGTCGCCATTCTCGCGCTGGACAGCGGCGGCATCCCGTGGGTCGCGCTGACGCTGGCGATCAGCTGGGGATTCTACGCCTTGTTGCGCAAGACGCTGCCGCTCGGGCCGAACCAGGGCTTCTTCCTCGAAGTGCTGATCCTCAGCGGGCCGGCCGTCCTCTATATCCTCTATCTCGAATTCGGCGGCCAGGGCCACCTCTACCGCACCGGTCTTGCAGATACGACCCTGCTGCTCGGCTGCGGCGTCATCACCGCCGTGCCGCTGATGATCTATGCGAACGGCGCCAAGCTCTTGAAACTCTCGACGATCGGCATCATGCAGTATATCGCGCCGACGATGATCTTCCTGATCGCGGTCTTCGTCTTCCACGAGCCATTCGGCACGGCACGCATGATTGCCTTCCCGCTGATCTGGGCGGGGCTGTTCCTCTATAGCTGGTCGATGCTGAAGGGAAGCCGGGCGCGCTGAGGCGCTAAATCGCGTCACGTCGAATCGGATTCATGCGACGCGCTTTAGGTCTTTGTTTTAGGCATGTCTTTGTCCCAAAACCGCTGGACACTTTTGGGCGACATGCATTGAACCCCTACATCTTCGAAATCACCTCGTCCTCGCCGTCACGATCGGCGGCGAGCTGGGCTGCCTGGGCCATGATCGCCGGAATGATGCCGGAGATCTCGTCGACGACGAGCGGCTGCACCCGGTGGGCAGTGTGCAGGAAGCCTTCTTCGGTCATATGGCGCATCAGTTCCATCATCGGATCCCAGAAACCGTTGACGTTGGCAAAGACCATCGGCTTCTCGTGGCGTCCGAGCTGCGCCCAGGTCATGATCTCGACGATCTCCTCCAGCGTACCGATACCGCCGGGCAGCGCCACGAACGCATCGGACCGCTCGAACATGGTATGTTTGCGCGCATGCATGTCAGGGGTTACAATGAGTTCGTTGAGCTGACCGAGCGAGTGGCGAGTCGCTTCCATATCGATCAGGAATTCGGGAATGATGCCCGTGACCTGACCGCCGCCTGAAAGCACGCCGCTGGCAACCGCGCCCATGATGCCTTTGGTACCCCCGCCATAGACGAGGCGCAGGCCGTATTCGGCGATCTCTCTTCCGAGAGCACGCCCGGCCGCCATGTGGGAAGGATCGCGTCCCGGCCTTGAGCCGCAGTAAACGCAGATGGATCGAATCGATACAGATTGTTCGGTCATGAGGGCAAAACAACTATTCCATTTCAATGCAGTCAAGAAAATTGACTGAAAAGCAGCGTGCCTAGCTTGCCTAATTGCTTTGAATGCTTGTGGAAAGCAACGGGAATCGCTAGCAATTTTGGGTATTACGGCAAATTGCCGCCTTGGGAGACATAATGATGAAGAACCGTGCCGGCTTGCTGGCTCTTGCAGTCCTCGCAATCGCAATCCTACTGATGGTGTTTGTCGTCATGCCGCGCATCGGCGGCGATGCGACCAAGGTCGGAGACGCCATCAACCAGGCGAGCACGGAGGTCAAGAACACGGTTAACGAGGCGGCAAAGACATCGCGCTCCGCCGTGGGCGACGCGGCTGCGGTCGCCGACAAAGTGGGTCGCCTTTCGGCCGATGCCGGCGTATCGCTCAGCGAGCTCAAGGCGCTGTTTGCCGACGGCAAAGGCCCGGCCATCGATGTCTTCACCGCCGCCAAGACCAAAGCCGTCAACGCGCTGACCGTGCTTGCCGATTTCACCATTCCCGAGGGCCTCGATCCCGCGACCCAGACCCTTGCCGCCAAGGCCAAGGACGGTGGCGCGAAGGCGCTCGCCATCGTCCAGTCGCTGCCCGAGAACATCGCCGATGCGCTTGCCGCGATCGCCAAGGCCGAGGTTGCGCTGACCGGTGCGCCGGAGACCGCCCCTGGGGCGAATACGGCAGTGGAAAATACCGGCCCGAAGATTCCGGCCTTCGACGTATTGCGCGTCGAGCCCGACGGATCGACGGTGATTGCCGGTTCCGCCGAGCCGAACGGCAAGCTCGAGGTGCTCGACGGCGAGAAGGTGGTGACGACGGCCAATGTCGATGCGAGCGGCGATTTTGCTGCCGTCCTCGACGATCCGCTTCCGGCCGGCGACCACCAGCTCGTGCTCAAGTTCACGGGCAAGGACGGCAAGAGCACGCTTTCCGAAGAAGTCGCGACCATTTCCGTGCCGAAGGATGGCAATGGCGCCAATCTGCTCGCCATGGTTTCCAAACCCGGCACGGCGAGCCGCATCATTACCGCGCCGAAGGCTGGAACCGAAGTTGCGGATGCCTCCAATCCGATGGCGCCGCCTGCGGACAAGCCGGCAACCGGCGAAAGCTCGGATGCGCCTGCTGCAACAGCTGCACCGACCGGCGAGCTGGCGCTGCAGACGCCGAACCTCACCGACACCTCCCCGGATGGCGCAGCTACGGCACCGGATAAAACGAATGTGCCCGATGTGATGGTCAATGCCGTCGAAATCGAGGGCAACAAGATCTTCATTGCCGGTACGACGCGCTCCAATGCCAAGGTCATCGGTTATGCCGACGACAGCCTCGTCGGCCAGGACACGGCCGGCTCCGACGGCCATTTCGTCATCGACGGTGTGGTGGCGCTTTCAGTCGGCGACCACAAGATCCGCGTCGATGTCGTTGATCCCGCAGGCAAGGTGATCGTGCGTGCGGCGGTGAATTTCAATCGCCCGGCCGGGGATCAGGTGAGAGTCGCCGCGCAATCGGCCCCCGCCGACGCCAACGGTGCTCCCTCGATGGTGCCGCTCGACGAAGGCGAGCTCGACAAACTCAAAGTCGAAGTCGGCAAGGCCTTCGGCCTGCTGAAGGGACTGTTTGCCGATGGCAAGCTGCCCAGTGCCGAGCAGCTTGCTGCGGCGCGCTCGGCAACGGAATTCGCGCTGCGCTCCGTCGCCGACTTCCGTCCGGCCGCTGATGCGCCAGATGTCTTCAAGCAAGCGTCCGGTTCCTCCTCGCAGATCGCCGGCAATGCGCTGAAGCTGCTGCAGGGCCTGCCTGGGGATGCGAAGTCCGTCGGTGCCGCGCTCGAAAGACTGGGCGGGATGATCGCCGAACTCACCGCTGCACCCGCGCCGGCAACGCCATCTGCAAACGAGGTCGGAAGCAACCAGCCGAAGACGATCGAACAGGCGCCGCTGACGGCGAACAATGCGGCGGTCATCATTCGCCGCGGCGACACGCTGTGGCAGATCTCGCGCCGCACCTATGGCCTCGGCGTTCGTTACACGACAATCTACATCGCCAACGAGGACAAGATCATCAATCCCGATCGCATCCGCCCTGGCCAGATTTTCGGCCTGCCGAAGGATGTACTGCCGAACGCCGAAGAGCTGCACCGCAAGCGCATGTCCGGCCAGCATCTCTAAGCTGCAAAACAACACGGCAAGGCCGGGCGGGATAAGCGCCCGGCCTCGTCGTTTCCTTACCCCAGCAATTGTTGTATTCGTCCGCCCGGCACCCTATCTGGCGGTGGCGGCTGCGGGTTGTGGGAAGCGCTTTCAGGCTCGTCCCGGTTCCGCGCTCTTGCCGGCATCGAAGCGCCGCAATCGCGGCAAGCCCATCCGGGCTGGAGACAATCATGGCAAACGGCAAGACAGTCTCGGAATCCAACCTGCCGCAGACGCTTCTCAACCTCTGGCCCTATATGTGGCCGGCCGGCCGGCCAGACCTCAAGATGCGCGTCGTCTGGGCCTCGGTCTTTCTGCTGATCTCCAAATTCGTCCTGCTGCTCGTCCCCTATTTCTTCAAGTGGTCGACCGATGCGCTGAACGGCAGGATGGATCTTGCGGGCTCGGTGCCGCCGCTGCTGGCCGGCGCCATCGCGCTGGTGATTGCCTATAACATCACCCGGCTGATCCAGCTCGGCCTCAACCAGCTGCGCGACGCGCTCTTTGCCAGTGTCGGACAACATGCGGTGCGCCAGCTCGCCTACAGGACCTTCGTGCACATGCACGAGCTGTCGCTACGCTTCCATCTCGAGCGCAAGACCGGCGGGCTATCGCGCATCATCGAGCGCGGCACCAAGGGTATCGAGACGATCGTGCGCTTCACGATCCTCAATTCCGTCCCGACCGTCATCGAATTCCTGCTGACGGCGGTGATCTTCTGGTGGGGCTACGGCTTCTCCTATCTCGCCGTTACCGCTTTTACCGTGTGGGCCTATATCTGGTTCACGATCCGGGCATCCGACTGGCGCATCGCTATCCGCCGGTCGATGAACGACAGCGATACCGACGCCAACACCAAGGCGATCGACTCTCTCCTCAATTTCGAGACGGTCAAATATTTCGGCAATGAGGAGATGGAGGCAAAGCGTTTCGACAAATCGATGGAACGCTACGAAAAGGCGGCGACCGATGTCTGGACCTCGCTCGGCTGGCTGAACTTCGGCCAGGGCGTCATCTTCGGCATCGGCACGACGATCATGCTGGTGCTGTCGGCGCTGGCCGTGCAGCGCGGCGAGCAGACGGTCGGCGATTTCGTCTTCGTCAATTCGATGCTGCTGCAGCTTTCCGTACCGCTCAACTTCATCGGCTTCGTCTACCGCGAAATCCGCCAGGGGCTGACCGATATCGAACAGATGTTCGATTTGCTTGAGGTGCAGACCGAAGTCAAAGACGCCCCCGATGCGACCGAACTTCGGATCGGCCTGGGCGCGATCTCCTTCAAGGACGTGCATTTCGCCTATGATGCGGCCCGTCCGATCTTGAAGGGCATTTCCTTCGAGGTGCCGGCCGGCAAGACGGTCGCCGTCGTCGGCCCTTCGGGTGCGGGCAAATCGACGCTGTCGCGCCTGCTCTATCGCTTCTACGATATTCAGAGCGGCGCAATCACCGTCGACGGCCAGGATATCCGCACGGTGACGCAGAAGAGCCTGCGCTCGGTGATCGGCATGGTGCCGCAGGATACAGTGCTCTTCAACGACACGGTCGCCTACAACATCCGCTACGGCCGCACATCGGCGAGCGACGGCGAGGTCTTTGCCGCCGCCGAGGTGGCGCAGATCGCGCATTTCATCGAAACGCTGCCCGAGGGCTTCGAAACCAAGGTCGGCGAGCGCGGGCTGAAGCTTTCGGGCGGCGAGAAGCAGCGGGTGGCGATCGCCCGCACCATCCTCAAGGCGCCACCGATCCTGATCCTCGACGAGGCGACGTCGGCGCTCGACACGACCACGGAACGGGAGATCCAGGAGGCACTCGACCTGGTTTCGAAGAACCGCACGACGCTGGTCATCGCCCACCGGCTTTCGACTGTCATCAGCGCCGATGAAATCATCGTGCTCAAAAGCGGCGAGATCGCCGAGCGCGGAACACATGCCGCCCTCCTCGAAAGGAACGGTCTTTATGCCTCGATGTGGAACCGCCAGCGCGAGGCGACACAGGCGGAGGAACATCTCAAGCAGGTGCGCGAAAGCGACGACCTCGGCGTGATAACGCGGCTTGCTCCGGCAAGCTGACAAGGGAAACCGACGCCGGCCGACTTTTGTTGTTCAGAAACCCGGCGTGGGAACCAGGGCCGAGGCCACAGCATTGCCCCAGAGACGGTTTTTCGCTAACCAGCAAAAATGAAAACGCAAGGAGACCGGCAGCCATGAGCCTGTTCAACACGGTTCGCAACACGATCGTCCCCGTGCACAAGGAGGGTTATCCCTTCGTTGCCGCCTTCTTCGTCGCGTCGCTGGTCTTGGGCTGGATCTTCGAGCCGCTCTTCTGGATCGGCATGATCTTCACGCTCTGGTGCGCCTATTTCTTCCGTGATCCGGAGCGCGTGACCCCGCAGGACGACGACCTGGTGATCTCTCCCGCCGATGGCAAGGTGTCGGCGATCCAGATGGTGACGCCGCCGGCCGAGCTCAACCTCGGCCCCGAGCCGATGCTGCGCATCTCCGTCTTCATGAACGTCTTCAATTGCCATGTGAACCGGGCGCCGATGCGCGGGCGCATCGTCAGCATCAACTACCGCTCCGGCAGCTTCGTCAACGCCGAGCTCGACAAGGCGAGCGAAGACAATGAGCGCAACGGGCTGGTGATCGAAACCGGCCACGGCCAGATCGGCGTCGTGCAGATCGCCGGCCTCGTCGCACGGCGCATCCTCTGCTGGGCAAACCCCAACGAGCCGCTGGATGCCGGCGAGCGTTTCGGGCTGATCCGTTTCGGCTCGCGGCTCGACGTGTTCCTGCCCGCCGGTGCCGCGCCCCGCGTCTCGCTCGGCCAAACGGCGGTTGCGGGAGAAACCGTCATCGCCGAATTCGCCTCCGCCAAGGGTCCCATTATCAGCCGTCGCAGCTAGAGCGGTTCAGCTTTTCACGGAAGTGCAGAAGCGCTACGCACTGTTGCTGGAATTGCCTTAGGAACGATTGGAACGCGATATGGAAACGCCTTTTCCGCCTTTCGAGCCCAATGGGCCGGATGATTCCGCCCGCGGCCCGCGTCTGCGCGAAATCCCGCTCCGGCTCGTCTTTCCGAACCTCATCACTATTCTGGCGATCTGCGCCGGGCTGACCGGCATCCGGCTGGCTTTCGAGAATCGTTATGAGCTCGCCGTCTCCATGGTGCTGCTCGCCGCCTTCCTCGACGGCATCGACGGGCGCGTGGCGCGGTTGATGAAGGCGACCTCGAAGTTCGGCGCGCAGATGGATTCGCTTGCCGACATCGTCAATTTCGGCGTCGCACCCGCCCTCGTCGTCTATGTCTTCGCGCTCGACCAGGCGCGTTCGCTCGGCTGGATCGCTGCCCTGATCTATGCGATCGCCGCCGGGCTTCGCCTTGCCCGCTTCAATGTCATGGCCGAACGCGAGAACAAGGCAAGCTGGCAATCGGAATATTTCGTCGGCGTGCCGGCGCCGGCCGGCGCCATGCTGGTGCTGCTGCCGGTCTATCTCGGCTTCCTCGGGCTGGCGACGGACCGCACCTTCGCCTATCTCTCGTCGATCTACACCGTGCTCATCGCCTTCCTGCTGATCAGCCGGCTGCCGGTCTGGTCGGGCAAATCGGAAGGCAACCGCTTGCGGCGCGATCTCGTGCTGCCGATGATGCTCGGCGTCGTGCTCTACGTGGCTCTGCTGATGAGCTACACCTGGGAAGTGATGGTCTTCACCGTTGCCGCCTACCTCATATCGCTTCCCTTCGGCGCGCGGAAATGGCGGCGGAAATACGGGACGCTGACGATCGAGGAACCCGGCATCGGCGACGACGATATCGGTCGGCACATCTGATCTCACGAGCATTTCCGGATTTCTTCGAATGACGGAAATGCTTCTCTCCCTTCGTTCTGACGGATCCCCGGGAAAAGCATGCGCTTTATCCGGGTGAAAACCGTTGCGCGCTTTTCCCAAAAAACCGCTTTCGGACTTTTATTGGAACTGCTCTCTTCAGTAAGTATTAACCAACGTAGGCTTCAGTTAAGCCTCGCGAATTATGGTGGGCGTTTACAAATCCTGATAAGCTACGCCCCCGTTTTGTCGCTATTCGTGACGAAACATCAAACTAGAAAATACCCAGGGAAGAACCACGCAAGGAGAGTATCGTGACTTCGAAGAAGAGCAGTACCGGCGAACAGCAGGCGGCCAAGCCAGACCTCGCCGCCAACTATCGCCCCGTCGGCCTGAAGGCTGTTGCCGCAGCATCGCTGATGGCGAAGCATAAGCCGACCGGCGTCAAAAAATCCGCTTGAGGCGGAAGGCTTCAAATCGGAATCATGCGTGCTTTCGGGTTACATGCGTTAGGCACCGCTGACGAAGCCAATGACGAGGCGATCGCCGGAAGTCTTCCGACCACGCTCTGGCGACATAAGCACAACCCGAAAAACCAGATTGGACGAAGCGACGCATCGCCGCCGCCTATGTGAGACGTCGGTGCCAATCGGTCGCCGCCTGCAGATGCGACCGATCCCGTTTCAGAAGAAGCTGAGCTGGCCGTCGTCAGACTTTTGCTTGTCGGGCGCCTTCAGCGGTTTTTCGATGGCGACGGGCTCCTGCAGGTCGGGACCCATATTGGCGACCTTGTTGACCTTGTCGGAGACCGGGACGGCCTCGAAGAAATCGTCCTGAACGGGCTGCATCAGGTCGGCCACCTCACGCGGTTCCTGCGTCTTGCAATCGAGCCAGCGCGAGAAATCATCAGGTCTGATGACGACAGGCATGCGATCGTGGATCGCCGATATGGCTGAATTGGCTGATGTCGTCAGGATCGCACCGGTATCGACCTCGGAGCCGTCGGCCGAGGACCATGTCTCCATCAGCCCGGCAAAGGCGATGACCCCGCCCTGGCGCGGTCTGATCCAATAGGCCTGCGGCCGCTCGCCGCTTTCCTTTGGCGGGCGATGCCATTCATAGAAACCGGAGGCCGGAATGA
Organism: Rhizobium sp. WYCCWR 11146; assembly: GCF_013591995.1. NCBI lineage: Bacteria > Pseudomonadati > Pseudomonadota > Alphaproteobacteria > Hyphomicrobiales > Rhizobiaceae > Rhizobium > Rhizobium sp. WYCCWR 11146. The sequence continues at coordinate 71,401 of NZ_JACCEY010000004.1, read as the reverse complement.
GCACGCGGCGATGACGCATGGCGGCGCGGAAAGAGGCCTTGCCGATCGCGGTTTCGGAGCGCGCGTTGATCAGCAGCGGGAAATCTCTCGGATCCTTGACCCAGCCCGGCGTAAGGCCCCAGCGCACGAGCACGGCGCGCCGGTCGGCCAAATTGCTGCCCTGCTCCCTGCCCTCGCCTGACATGACGACGAGGATCGGCTGCGTCGGCGCGATGTTGTAGCGCGCCGGAAAATCGTCGAGATCGAGACCGGAGAAGAATTCGCGCAGGTCGGCGCTGGAGCTTGTCAGGGCGAAACGTCCACACATCGGCTTGTCTTTGCACCCCGCTTGCGCCCGGTCAAGGCGCCTCAGCCTCTCGGTGCGAAGAGGATGAGGCTGGCGCCTACAAGGCAGATCAGCGCGCCGCCGATATCGTAACGATCAGGCACGCGAGCTTCGACCAGCCATAGCCAGAGCAGCGAGGCGAGGATATAAATGCCGCCATAGGCCGCGAAGGTACGGCCGGCAGCCTCGCTCGGCACCAGCGTCAGAAGCCAGGCGAAAAGCGCCAGAGAGACCATGCCCGGTGCCAGCCACCAGACGGACTTTTCGAGCTTCAGCCATGCCCAGAAGGCAAAGCAGCCAGCGATCTCGAAGAGAGCAGCAAACGCAAAGATGATGTAGGTCACGGAAGCACCTTTCGAATCCCCGTCGCACTATTCCTCCGATAAGATGGGCCATCACAGCAAGAGCAGCCTCCGATGATCTCCACCGCCAAACCCGGCTCCGCCGCCATTCTCGAACGCGACGGACGATTCCTCCTCGTGTTGCGGCGCAATCCGCCCTCCGCAGACATGTATGCCTTTCCCGGCGGACGGGCCGAGCCCGGCGAAACGCCGGAGCAAACGGCATTGCGCGAACTCCATGAAGAGACCGGCATTTCGGCACGTAATCCGCGGCTGTTTTCGACCTACGACCTGAAGACGCATGCGGCCGACGGCAGCGTCAAGAGCCATTTCCTACTGTCGGTCTTTCGCGTCGATGCGGATCGGGATGCCGTGGCGGAAGCCGCCGACGATGCGGCAGCCCTCGGCTGGTACACGGTGGAGGAAATCCGGCAACTGCCCGTACCGCAGAGCGTGCTCGAATGCGCGGAGCGGCTGGCGGGCGGCGAATAGGCGTGGAAACTTCAAAGCACGCCTTGTTGCCGTCATGCTGAGCGTATCAACTGTGAGCATGATTCCCGTTCGACGCGTTTTTCTGTCCCTGCTCGTGCTCGCCGGCCCCACGATGGCGCAGGGCAAGAATACGCCGCCTCCGCAGGAGGAGGAGATTGCACCGCCGATCGTGAGCGTGCCCTATGACGACAAGCTGGCGCGGTTCGCCGAGGTGCTGGGTTCGGTGCATTATCTGAGAACGCTCTGCAAGGCGGCGGGTGGCGACGAGTGGCGAAACGGCATGCAGCAGCTGCTCGATTCGGAGACCGGCAACGAGCCGCAGCGCAAGGAAAAGCTGACAGCGGCCTTCAATCGCGGCTATCGTGCCTTCGCCTCGGTCTATGCGGATTGCACCCCGGCGGCCATCGTGGCAGAAGAGCGCTACCGTAACGAAGGTGCAACACTTGCCACAGAAATTACCTCGCGCTTTGGAAATTGACGTTTAATTAACCTGTTTTCGCAAGCGGACGTGTCGTTTTGGGAAAAGGCTGTTAGTGTTGTTAACGGTGCAGTAAGACATGAGAAGTGCTGAGGAAAAAACAATGGAAGCAAGCCTCAACGACATCGACGACATGATCGTCCACGAAAAGATGCAGGCAGCTCTGGAGTACCAGAACGAGGCTTGGGCCGACGGTATGGCCGACGGGATCGAGCCTGAAATCATCGCGGATGCTGCCATTGCACATGCGCTGCGCGAGACGATCAGATTGCATGGGGAAAAGAGCGCCGAAGCCCTGCTGGATTCACTGCGTGAGCGCATGCTTGCCGGCGAATTCTCCGCGAACCGCACCCTGCAATAATTGTTATCAGAGAGTTTGATGCACACCGGTAAAGAGAAAGTTTCGCGAATTTCGCTCGCGCCGGTGCTGCTTGCGTTCAGCCTCGCCGCCGGCAATGTTTTCCTTGCGCCGGCAGCCTACGCGCTTTCCGAACTGCACAAGATCCCCGGCCAGGCGGCTAATGAGACGCCGCCCGCACAGGGAGGCGCTCAGGGACAGAGCCAGCCGCAGACCACTCCCGGCGTTCCCATGGCCGATCCGCTGGTCAACAGCCAGAACAGTCAGGGTGTCGACAAGACGCCCGGCGCCCAGGATAATTCCAAGCCCACCGAAGTGATCTACGACATCAGCAAGGTGCCCGAGCCAGTTCGCAAGATGCGCGAGCAGATCGTCGAAGCGGCCGCATCCGGCGATCTCGAGCGGCTGCGGCCGCTGATGGGCACTGGTGCCGACCAGACGCAGGTGACTGTCGGCGAACCGACCGACGATCCGATCGGCACGCTGAAGGATCTGTCGGGCGATCCTGACGGCGACGAGATCCTTGCCATCATGCTCGACATCATCTCGACCGGCTTCGTGCATGTCGGCCAGGGCACAGCAGACGACATGTATGTGTGGCCCTATTTTGCCGAGAAGGACCTGAAGTCGCTGACACCGCCGGAGCGCGTCGAGCTGCTGCGCATCGTCACGGCCGGCGATCTCTCCGACATGCAGGAATTCGGCGGATATAATTTCTACCGCCTCGGCATTACGCCTGAGGGTAAATGGAAATTCTTCACAGCGGGCGATTGATGCCCGTTTCGCCTGCGCTTTTCACGTTTCGCATGGCGCTTGCGATCCACCTCATGAAGACATACCTCTGAGCGATAACCAACGCGACAGGTTCCGCCATGCCAGCCGTATTCCTGAAAGACCGCTCCTTGCTCTTCGTCAGCGGCGCGGAAGCCCAATCCTTCCTGCAAAACCTGATCACCACCGATATCGTCGCGCTCGAGGCCGACGAGGCGCGGCCCGGGGCACTCTTGACGCCCCAGGGCAAGATCCTGTTCGACTTCATGATCTGGCAGGACGGCGACGGCTACATGATCGAAACGGATGCCGGCCAGCGCGACAGCATGCTGAAGCGGCTGACAATGTATAAGCTGCGCGCCGCCGTCGCACTTGTGCCAAGCACCGAAGAGGGCGTCACCGTTTCCTGGGGCGAGGATTCCGAGGGCGCCGGGGACAGCCAAGGCGTCCGGGACAGCCAAGGCGTCCGAGACAGCCAAGGCGTCCGAGACAGCCGTTTCGCCAAGGCGGGCATCACGCTGATCCGCCGGCCCGGCAAACATGGCGATGGCAGCGAAGCGCTCTACGACGCGCTGCGCATCAGCCACGGCATCGTCACATCAGGATCGGACTTCGCCCTGCAGGACGCCTTCCCGCATGACGTGCTGATGGATTTCAACGGCGGCCTCTCCTTCAGGAAAGGCTGCTATGTCGGCCAGGAGGTCGTCTCGCGCATGCAGCATCGCGGCACTGCGCGCCGGCGCGTCGTGACGGTGTCCGCCGCAACAGATCTGCCAGGGACCGGGACGGAGATTACCGCCGCCGGCAAGCCTGTGGGAACACTCGGTTCGGTCGACGGCGGCAATGGACTTGCGATCGTGCGCATCGACCGTGCCGGCGCCGCAATGGCGGCAGGCACGCCACTGCTCGCCGGCGACACGCCTGTTTCCCTCGTCCTGCCGGCATGGTCCGGCCTTGTCTTTCCTACAAGCGGCGACGAGGCCAGCGCGTGACAACGACGAAAGCTCCGCGTGCCTGGCAACGCATGCTGTCCGGACGCAGGCTCGACCTGCTCGACCCCTCGCCGCTTGATGTCGAACTTATCGACATCGCGCACGGGCTTGCGCGCGTGGCCCGCTGGAACGGCCAGACCTCCGGCGATCATGCTTTTTCGGTGGCGCAGCACAGTCTCGTCGTCGAGGATATCTTCCGTCGCTTCAACGATGCGCGGCCGCAGGAGTGCCTGATGGCGCTGCTGCACGACGCACCCGAGTATGTGATCGGTGACATGATATCGCCGTTCAAATCGGTGGTCGGCGGCGGCTACAAAACGGTGGAAAAGCGGCTGGAAGCCGCCGTGCACCTGCGCTTCGGCCTGCCGCCGCATCCCTCGCGCGATCTCAAGGACCGGATCAAAAAGGCCGACACGATCGCCGCCTATTTCGAGGCGACCGTGCTGGCTGGTTTCAAACCCGCCGAGGCACAGAAATTCTTCGGCCAGCCGCGCGGTATCAGCAAGGACATGCTCATGATCGAGCCCCTGCCGGCGATCGAAGCGCAGCGGCTGTTCTGCGAGCGCTTCGCGGCGATCGAGGTCGAGCGGGAGATGGTATCGTGACCTTCATCGTCGTCTCACCTCTGTCGCGCATCGCGGAAATGGCGGTGCGCCACAAGGCGCGTGACATGATCAGCCTGATCGCCAAGGAGCAGGCTTTTCACCGGCCGGGCGTGATCGCGGCCGAGCGCCATCTGACACTTGGTATGAACGATATCGTCTTCAAGGGCACAGGCGATCTCGTGGCGCCTGACGAGACGCATGTGCGCGGGATTATCGACTTTGCCGCTTCGTGGCGGCAGGAGACGCCGCTGCTCATCCATTGCTGGATGGGCGTGTCGCGATCGCCGGCCGCAGCGCTCATTGCCGCGCTGTCGCTGGCACCCGATCAGAGCGAGGAAACGCTTGCTCGCCGGCTGCGGGCCGCCTCGCCTTTCGCGACGCCGAATGCCCGGCTGATCGAGATCGGCGACGCGCTGCTCGACCGCAGCGGCAGGCTGGTAACGGCGGTGCGGGCAATCGGACGCGGCGTGGATGCCGACGGCAATGCGCCCTTCGTGCTTGCGATCCGAGACGCCGCCTGCGGTTGACGCTGCCGCCAGCCGCTCCATCTAGCCCCCGACCACGCACAACCGACAGGGCCAGATCATGGAACAGCAGGCAGCCGATGTCCTCCTCGCCACGCAAACGGCGCTCAGCCAGGCAAGCGCACTTGCCGTGCAATATTCCTTCTCCGTCCTCGGAGCGGTAATCCTGCTCGTCCTTGGCTGGACGCTCGCCGGTTTTGCCAGCCGCTGGGCTTATGAAGGGCTGTCGCGCGTTCATGGTATCGACGAGACGCTGGCGCGATTCTTCACCAATGTGCTGCGCTATGCGCTGCTCATCCTGGTGTTCATCACCGTGCTCGGTCAATTCGGCGTCCAGACCGCCTCGATCATCGCAACCCTCGGCGCGGCCGGCCTGGCGATCGGACTGGCGCTGCAAGGGACGCTGCAGAATATCGCTGCCGGCATCATGCTGCTGATCCTCAGGCCGTTCCGCGTCGGCGAATATATCGAGACCAGCAGCGTGGCCGGCACGGTGCGCGAAATCGGATTGTTTGCAACCGAGCTCAAAACCGGCGACGGGCTTTACCGGCTGGCGCCGAATTCGACGCTCTGGAACACGCCGATTACCAATTTCAGCCGCGAACCCACGCGGCGGAACGAGCTGAAAATCAGCGTCGCCTATGAGGATGACATCGATCTGGCGATGGAGAGGCTGATGAACCTTGCCAAAGCCGATTCCAGGGTGCTGACGTCACCGGCACCCAGCGTCTTCATCGACAGCCTTGGTGACGGCACGATCTCCGTAGCGCTGCGCTACTGGGCAAAGACCGGTGACTGGTGGCTGATCAGCCGTGACATGGTGAAGCGCGTGAAACTCGCCTTCGACGACAATCCTGACGCTGCGCCGGATGCTTCAGATGCCGCGCCGGCAAAAACGTCCAACGGCAAGGCGACGGCCGAAAAACCGACGCCGACGCGGCAGTAAGACATTGCAGCGCCGCGGGTGTTTTTAAGACCCGCGGCGCTGTGCACTTCGAATTCCCAATTTTGTTGTTAATCGATGCCGATCTGAGAATTGCGCCATAGCCTATTGAATGACGCCGCAGGAAAGTCTTTCCCCGGCATCACCCGAAGGCTGGCTGCGATAATCATCCGAATTGGCGTGCACCATCAATGCACGGCCGCGAATGCCGTCGGTCTTGCCGTCGAGCGTGACCATGCTGTCGAAGACCTGCGCCCGCAGCACGCCGTCCTGCCCGACATATTGATTGGGCATATCGCCGGCGTGCGGACCCTTGGCGGCAAGAATGCCGTGCTCGGCCTTCTCAGGATTGAAGTGGCCGCCCGCCGATTCGTGATGGGTCGCGGCGTCGCAGCGGCCGGTCTCATGAACATGGAAGGCCACCCATTTATTCACCGGCAGTCCCGATATCTCGACTTCGATCAGGACGCCGCCAGTGGCGGCAGCCGTCAGCTGCGCGCGACCGTCTTCCTTGCCGTCCTTGCCGACGAAATTGGCGACCGCCGTCTGCTTGTCCTGAGCGCCCGCCGGCAATGCAACCGCAAGCAGGCTCAAGGCGGCGATAATGCGCATGACTTTCATGGAGATCTCCTTCCGTCCGGTTGTCCTTCTGAACGTGTCAAACCGGAAGGTGTTCCTGATCCAGATCGCCGCGCGTCCGATAGGAAGCGCTAAGGACGCGCTACGACTTTAAATTGGCGCATAATCCTTTCCGAAAATCATTCCGCTTTCGGGGTTATGCAGGCAATATCGGACCAAAAAAGCCGGCCAGCCGGCCGGCTCGCAAATTACCCGAACTGAGATGCCCGTTGTCAGGCGACAGCGTTGAAGTCGAACTGGCCGTAGGTGTTACGGTAGAGATCGTCGGATTGATCGCCGGTCGCCGGCGCGGTCTGCTGCAACGGATAGGAAACGGCGATGCTGCTTGCCGTGCCGCTGTTGCGCGTGTCCATCATCAGCGCGATCAGGCTGCCGGAAAATTTCGGCTGCGTGTCGCTGTTCTTGTCCTCGTCCAGGAGCTCTTTGATGATGCCGGGCTTCTCATCGGCGGCACGTTCGCCGCGGCTGAGGACGCCATCGCCATTGGCATCGAGACGCGAAAGCGTCGCCAGATATGCATATGAGGTGTCTGAAACGGATGTGGTGCTGGTCATACAAACCTCCATTCACCGCCTTTTGCCGGTGGTGTTTGTACGCAATACGAACGTGGAAAATCACTGTTGACTCGGTGGTTAAACTGATTTGCGCAGTGCGTCAATAAGTTGTTAACTTCTCATTAACGATGATTGACAAAAGTTAACGAAATGCCGAGCGCAGGCCTATTCCAGCATCAGGGGGCCGCCTTTCTCCGTATTTCAGGTATTTTTCACATATAAAACAGACGTCTAACGCAGCGAGGTCTCTGCTGCACTGCAACCGAATATTAATCCGGCCCATACAAAATGGGCATTCACGCATCACCAGCGGGCGTCCAGCTTATCAAAATCAATCTCTGTATTCATTTTAGAAAGGTCTTCTATGTCCGGCGAAATGAGGCACGTTCATCAAACGAGGACGCTTCCCTCCGCTGTCGTCCCGCGAGACGCATTCACATGAAAGCTGAAGCGCTCTTCTGGCGGCAATGTACCGAGGCAGTCACCGCCGATGGATCGATCGATGCGCAGCGCCTGATGGATCTTGTGATCGCGACCTATCGCGTCCATGAAAGCGACTATGACGAAATCGAGAGAAGCGCGGAAACGCTGCTAAGGGAAAACCATGCACTGAGAGGCAATATTTCCGCCCTCAGCCAAGCGTTCGACGGACAGAAAAAACTCTTCGAAATCATCCTCAACAACCTGCCGCTCGGTCTCAGCGTCTTCGACTCCGACCAGCGGCTGACGCTTTCCAACACCCGCTTCCGCCAGCTCTTCGACCTGACGGACGAAGATGTCATTGCCGGCGCGACAATCGCCGATCTCACGGCCAAAATGCGCGGCACGGAGAGCGCCAGCGCCAAGCCCGGCCGGCGGACCGGGCGACATTCCTCTGCAACCGCAAGGAGCAGTAGTCTCCGTCGGCGCGAATGGTTGATGGACGATGGCCGCATCATCCAGAGCATGGTGACTATCCTTTCCGACGGCAGCAACATTTCCATTCATGCCGATATTACCGAGGATCGAAGGGCGGCCGAGCGCATCACCTATCTCGCCCACCACGACCCGCTGACCGGCCTTCCGAATCGCATCCATTTCCGCGAGCAAGTGGATGCGACGCTCACAGAGCGTAGGCCAGATCAGCAGATTGCCCTCGTTCACCTCAATCTCGACCGGTTCAAATCGATCAACAACACGATGGGCGTTTCGGCCGGCGACAAGATCCTGCTGCAGGTCGCCGAGCGCATCCGAGCCTCGGCCGGTTCGGAAAACACCCTGGCGCGCCTCGGCTCGGACGAATTCGCCATCCTGCAGACGGGCAAGCAGCAGCCCTGGAACGTGACGGCGCTTGCAGAGCGGATCCGCCGGGAGCTTTCCAAACCATTCCTCCACGGCGAAAAACAGGTGGAGCTCAGCGTCTCCATGGGCATCGCAATCGCCCCTGAGGATGGCGAGGAAACCGATATGCTGCTGAAAAATGCCGGCGTGGCGCTGTCACATGCCAAGGCGGACGGCCGCAAACGCGAACGTTTCTTCGCCAGCGAGATGGAAGCGCAGATCCAGCTGCGCCACGCACTGGAGGCGGACCTCAGAGCAGCCGTTGAGAATGAAGAATTCGAGCTGCACTACCAGCCGCTTTATGACCTCGTGCAGCGGCGCATCTGTGGCTTCGAAGCGTTGATCCGTTGGAACCACCCGGCTCGAGGCCGCGTTCCGCCGATGGATTTTATTCCGCTTGCCGAAGAGGTCGGCCTTGTCGTCGATATCGGCCGTTGGGTTTTGCACCGGGCCTGCAACGATGCAGCGCAATGGCCGGAGGGCATCAAGATCGCCGTCAACGTTTCGGCAATCCAATTCAGCAGCAGCGACCTGACGCAAGATGTCAGCGAGGCGCTTGCCGCAGCCGCGCTGTCGCCGTCGCGGCTTGAACTCGAAATCACCGAGAGCGTGCTGATGGAAAATCTGAGCGAAGTGCTGCCGATCCTGCATGCGCTGAAGGAGCGCGGCATCCGCATCTCGATGGACGATTTCGGAACCGGCTATTCCTCACTGAGCTATCTCTCGAGCTTCCCCTTCGACAAGATCAAGATCGACAAATCCTTCGTCAACGACATCGTCGACAACAAGGAAGCGCATGCGATCATGCACGCGATCATCCTGCTCGGCGATGCGCTCGGCATGCGCGTCACTGTCGAGGGCGTCGAGACGGCCGAGCAGCTGGCGCTGCTCGAATGCGAGGAATGCGACGAGATCCAGGGTTATCACATCAGCCCGCCGAGACCGGCATGCGACGTGCCTCATCTTCTCTCCCTGCCGCCGAAGAACGGCGGCGTGACGCGTCTTCCCAAAGCCAAGCGCTGAGATCACCCTCGATTGCGACTCGCACGGCAAGCCGCTACAAAATCGGCTGCGATTCCTGAGATCTTCGTTGTCGCATCCTTTTACCGCCCGCATTCAATTCCGCGCCGATGCCCTATCGGCGGAAAACGATCTTCCTCATAACAGGTGGCGCTATGTTCGCGGCTGAAGCCTTCTCCCCACACGAAACGCTTGCCGCAGCGCTGATTGCACATGCGGCCGACGGCGACGACGGCTCGCACGACCTTGCCCATATCCTGCGCGTCTTCAGGAATGCCATGCGCATCCATGCGGGAGAAGGCGGTGACGGGCGGGTTCTTGCCGCTTCCGTGCTGCTGCACGACTGCGTCGCCGTCGAGAAGAATTCGCCGCTGCGGGCAAAAGCATCGGCTTTGGCGGCCGAGAAGGCATCGGCGATCCTGGCGGAACTCGGCTGGAGCGGCGCGGATATCGAGGCCGCAGCCCACGCAATCACCGCGCATAGTTTCTCGGCCGGGGTGGCGCCGGAGACGCTGGAGGCGAAGATCCTGCAGGATGCCGACCGGCTGGATGCGATCGGCATGATCGGCGTCGCCCGCTGCTTCTATATCGCCGGGCGACTGGGATCCGGGCTCTACGATCCGTTCGACCCGACGGCAGCGAACCGCCCGTTCGATGACAAGCGTTATGCCATTGACCATTTCCAGACGAAGCTGTTCAAACTGGCGGAAGGATTCCAGACCGAGACCGGCCGCAGGCTGGCGGCCGCGCGTGACAAGAGCCTGCGCGATTTTGTCTCGGAATTCATGGACGAAATCTAGGAGAACGGCATGCTTGTCAGCGACCTCTTCATCTATCCGCTCAAGAGCGCCCGTGGCATTGCGCTGCCCGTCGCCGACATCGACGCCTATGGGCTTCCCGGCGACCGGCGGGCGATGATCACCGATGCGCAAGGGCACTTCATCACTCAGCGCGAGTTGCCCGACCTCGCACGCATCGAGGTACGACCGGAATCCGGTGCCTTTCGGCTGCTGATGCAGGGGAAAACGGACATATCGGTAGCGCCGCCTCAGCCTGAAGCCCGCATGGACGTGATCGTGTGGAAATCTGCCGTCAACGCCGCCGTCGCCGATCCCGAGAGCAACCGGCGGCTTTCCGAATGGCTTGGCCGCGAGGTGCGCCTGGTCTTCTTCGACGGGCAGGCACGGCGGACGGCGAATGCCGAATGGGCCGGCGAAGCCACGCCCGTGACCTTTACCGACGGCTACCAGATCCTGGTGACGACGGCCGGTTCGCTGAAGGCATTGAATGCCGATCTCGCCGCCCATGGCGAAGGCAGTGTCGGCATGGAACGCTTCCGTCCGAACATCGTCATCGATACCGACGAGGCCTGGGCGGAGGACCGTTGGGCGGCGATCGAGATCGCCGGCATCCGCTTCGATCTCGTCAAACCCTGCTCCCGCTGCATCATGACGACGCAGGATCAGTTGACCGGGTCCCGCGAGGGACCAAACCCGATGCCGGCCATGGGCCGCATCCGCATGTCGGCCGACCGGCGCGTGCCCGGCCCGCTCTTCGGTTGGAACGTCACGCCGCGCGGCAGCGGCAGGATCACGATCGGTGACACCGTCCGCATCGTTGAAGAGAGGCCGGAAGGCTGGGCGCTCAAGCGTCGCGCAGCAGCATAGAAGCAATTCCAGGAAAAGTGCGAAGCGGTTTTCCGTCCGGAATTGCGTGAAAACAAAGAGTTAGAGCGTCACACGCGCGCGAGTGCGGCATCGATTCCTGCCATGACATCGGCCGGCAGCGGTCCCCTCTCCAGTGCGCCGGCATTTTCCTCCACCTGGGCAACGGTGCGGAAGCCCGGAATGGGAAGGGTGCGCGGCGAGCGTGCCCAGAGCCAGGCAAGCGCGCCCTGCGTCAGCGTGCGGCCGCCTGATGTCAGGAGATCGCGGACGGCATCGAGCCGTGCGGCGAATTCCGGGGCAATACGCCCGTCCTTGAAATAGACCATCCAGTCGAGGGCCGCCCCACGGACATCCTTGGCGCCCACAGCCTTGTCGGCGGTGAACTTGCCGGTCAGCAGCCCCATCGCCAGCGGACCGCGATTGATGGAGATCAGGCCCTTCCCCTCGATCACCGAGATCATCTCCGGCACCGGTTCGAAAACATTCATCGTATGCTGGATCGAGACGTAGCCCTGGCGGCTGGTATGACGGGCAGCACGATCGGGAAAATCGGTGCTCCAGCCGAACGCATCGATCTTGCCTTCGGCGCGCAGCGCCTCCAGCGTATCGAAGACGGCATCCGACTGTTCCAGCGGAAAATCATTGAGGTGGAACTGCAGGAGATCGAGGCGATCGCGCTTGAGGCGGCGCAGCGAGGTCTCGACCGAACGGCGGATGAAGGCCTCATCGGCGAAGGCGCCGGTTGCCTGCTTGGTTTCCGGATCGGTGGCGAAGCCGAACTTGGTGGCGATGACGATATCGTCGCGATTGCCGATCGCCCGGCCGAGCACCTCCTCCGAGTGGCCGGCGCCGTAGTTCGAGGCCGTGTCGAAGAAGCGGATGCCGAGTTCGATGGCGCGGTTGATCGCCTGCACGGATTCATCGTCGTCGACATCACCCCAGCCGAGCGGCGTGTCGCCGGCAAAGAAGGGACCGCCGATCGCCCAACATCCCATGCCGAGGCGCGGAATTTCGCGGCCGTTCCAGAGCGTGATCGTTGTCGATGATGCGGGCTTGGTCAGCATGAGATCCTCCTTGAGTGGCAGTCCTGTGAAGACATAGGAGGCGCTCACGAGTGGGTAAACCGCCAAATCTGGAGGATGTTTTGCACCCGTAAAAAACGGAGGTCAGGCGGAAACACCATTCGGATCCGAAAGCGTCCGCAAGGCTGGATTAAGCGCCTTGAGCGCCGCCTGAACGAAGCCCTCGCGGGCAGCTACCACCTCGATGCCACGCGGCTCGTAGACATGGCGATGCAGAAAGAACCCTGTCAGACGGAATGCGGCCGAGAGACTATCGAAGTCGGCCGCATGATTGCCTTCGATGCTGAGGAACGGCGGCAGGAGCAGCATCTTGTCCGCCCAGGGCGCGCCAGCGGCGCGGCTGACGGCGCGGCCGGATTTCGGCGAGACATAGACGAGATCGGAACGGGCGCCGGTCGCGGCGCATTCGGCAAGATCGAGGCCGAAGCCGAGGTCATTCAGCACCGCAAGCTCGAAACGCACGAAGAGTTCGCCGGCATCGGCCGGGTTGTGCAGGTGATCGAGGATGACCTCCAGCGCATCGAAGAGGTGCGGATGCGGGTCACGCTCCGGCAGCAGCCGCAGCAGCGCGCCCATCGCCTGGACACCGTAGACGGCGGTCGCCGTTTCCATCAGCCGGGCAGCGCGCAGCGTCACCGGCTCGACGCGGAATTCGCCCAGATGCTCGTCAAGCCGGGCACGCCAGATGACCTCCACTGCATTGCCCGCCTGCAGCACCGGCTGCATGGCGCGCGAGCGGCCGGAGCGCACCAGGCCGAGATGGCGGCCGCGATCACGCGTCATTACCTCGGCGATGACGCTCGTCTCGCCGTGGCGCTTGACGCCCAGGATGATCGCATGGTCCTGCCACTGCATCGAAAGAAGTCCTTACGGCTGACGAATCATCCTACTGCATAATTCAACGCGTTACAGCGTCCTTTGCGCGTCTGAAAGACGCGCTGCAGTGCAAGGCTGGCTTCCGTCATGGACCGCGTCAGGCGACAGCCGGGAAAAGCCTCTGCAGGAATTCCCGCATCGCCATTTCGTCGAAAGGCTTCACCAGAAGCGGTATGTGCTGCAGGTCGGGCGGGAAATCGCCGGTATCGGAATAGCCGCTGACAAAGCCGAAGGGGATGCCGATATCGAGAAGGTGGCGGGCAAAACCGAAGCTCATGCCCTCGCCGAGATTGACGTCGAGAAGGGCGAAATCATATGTCTCCACAGCAATGGCAGCCCTTGCCTGTTCGACGCTGCCGACGATATCGATGCTCTCGACGCCGGCCAGGCGTAGAATATCCTCCGCCTCCATCGCGATGATCAGACTGTCTTCAAGAACCAGAACACGGATTGTCATGATTCGATGCCCCTCGTCGGGCGCCTGTCGCAGCGCCCCGGCCGTTTCGCCAACATCATTGCCCTCCGGTGCCCCGCATGGCACGCTATCGGTGAATTCCGCCACCTTTTCTGAATAAACCATTTTTCTGCCCGGTCGATAAGAATCAAAATCGGAGGAAAGATGACGGCAGACCTTATTTTCCTTGCCGCTAATCTGCATTTAAAAAAGACATAACCAGGCTGCTTGGCCAAAGCATGTCGCGCAAAATGTGCAGCGGTCTGCGACAACGACATGCGCAAAACAAAGACCTAAGGTGCGAGGAGCGAATCTGAAAGATCGCGAGGCGCTTTAAATGAACGGGCGTTTGCCCTCTCCAAGCCCTTCCCAGCCTGATATCGCCATCAATTCCTCGCCGTTCAGCACCTCGCAGCCGCGCTCCTGCCAGCGGATCAACCCACGTTCGCTGAGTTTTTTCAAGGTCTTGTTGGTATGAACGATGGAAAGACCGAGCGTGTCGGCAATGTGCTGCTGGGTGATGGGGATGAATTTGCGGCCGTTGAAGATATTGAGCTTCCGACCGCGCTCAAACAGGAAAGCGATCAGATAGGCTGCTCGTTCCAGCGCCGTGCGGCGGCCGATGCTCAAGAGATGCTCATCCAGGATGCGCTCCTCGCGCGCGGCGATCCAGGTGATGTCGAAGGCGAGCGAGGCGTGTTTGTTGTAGAGCGTCATCAGCCTGTCACGCTCGAAGACACAAAGGGACACGGGCGAAAGCGCTTCGACTGAATGCTGCATCTCACCGGCTATCGTTCCCTGCAGGCCGACCAGGTCGCCCGGCATGATATAATTCAGAATCTGGCGGCGTCCGTCCTCCAGCATCTTGTAGCGGAAGCCCCAGCCGGCGAGCACCGTGAAGAGATGAGCGCTATGTGCGCCCTCGACGAGGATCGTGGAGCCGGCATCGACGGCAAGCTCACCCCTCTTGAAGCTCGAGACGAATTCCAGCTCGTCGCGGCTGAATTCCCTGAAATGCGGCAAGGGCCGCAAAGGACATTGCTCGCAAGGGGTCTTGAAAGAATTGATGGGTCTCGACGTCGCCATAGTTGCCCTACCGTCGCAAAATCGGCGCGCCGTTGGTTAACAAATGCGCAAGGCATGGATTTGTTCCATGAGCGAGGCGGATTTTTAAAGCGGAAACAAAGGGCTGGCGCCAACCCGACGAAATCCTTGCCATGCTTATTTCGGGAAATCGAGACCCATTTCGCGGAACCGCTCGGGATCATCCCCCCAATTCTCGCGAACCTTGACGAACAGGAAGAGGTGGACCGGCTGTTCGAGGATCTGCGACAATTCCTTGCGCGACGCAGTCGAGATCGCCTTGATGGTTTCGCCACCCTTGCCGAGGGCGATCTTCTTCTGGCTGTCGCGCTCGAGATAGATCACCTGCTCGATCCGCACCGAGCCGTCCTTGCGCTCTTCCCACGTCTCCGTTTCGACATGCGAGGCATAGGGAAGCTCCTGGTGCAGGCGCAGAAACAGCTTCTCGCGGGTAATCTCGGCGGCGAGCTGGCGCATCGGCAGATCGGAGATCTGGTCTTCCGGATAGTACCACGGCCCCTCAGGGAGCGTTTTCGCCAGATAGTCCATGAGGTCGTCGCAGCCGGAGCCGTTTTCGGCGGAGATCATGAAGGTGCGCTCGAAAGCGATCTTCTCGTTGGCGGCAGCGGCCAGTGCCAGCAGATCCTCGCGGTTGACGCGGTCGATCTTGTTGAGCAGCAGGATCTTCGGCTGCCGGACTTCCTTGAGGCCTTCGAGGATGGCTTCGGCATCGCCGCGCAGGCCGCGCTCGCTGTCGATCAGCAGCACGATCAGATCGGCATCCCTCGCACCGCCCCAGGCCGAGGTCACCATGGCGCGGTCAAGCCGGCGGCGCGGCTTGAAGATACCAGGCGTATCCATGAAGACGATCTGGGCATTGTCATGGATCGCGATGCCGCGAACGATAGCCCGCGTCGTCTGCACCTTATGGCTGACGATCGAGACCTTGGCGCCGACGAGGCGGTTCACCAGCGTCGACTTGCCGGCATTGGTCGGCCCGATCAGCGCGACGAAGCCCGAATGCGTCGGACCACTGGTTTCTGCGGCAGCTTCGGCCGCGATCTCTTCTTCTTGTGTCATTGTCCCGTCAGTTTCCGGCAGGCGATTGCTGCCAAATGCCTTCGCGCTCGAGCATCTTCGTTGCCGCCACCTGTTCGGCGGCACGCTTCGACCGCTCTACGCCGGTTTCGGGCTTAATGCCAGCAACTTCCACCGTCACCTTGAAGCGCGGATCATGATCCGGTCCGCTGCGTTCATCAACCCGGTAGATCGGCGTGACGCCGAATTTCGCGTGCGACCACTCCTGCAGCTCGGTCTTGGCGTCGCGCTTGGCGCCATCGGCCCGCACCGCCCTGCCCTGCCAGTAACGCAGAATGAACCGGCGGGCGACTTCGAGGCCGCCGTCGAGATAGATCGCGGCGATCAGGCTTTCGACGACGTCGGCGCGCACGTTCATCATCCGCTTGCCGGTCAGTTTCTTCACATCGGCGCCGGTGCGGATATAGAGATGAAGATTGAGTTCATCGGCGACCGCAGCACAGGTTTCGGCGCTGACGAGCTGGTTGAGGCGAACCGAGAGCTCGCCTTCTCCCGCCGTGCCGAAGGTGCGGAACAGAAGCTCGGCGATGCAGAGCCCGAGGACCCTGTCGCCGAGGAATTCCAGCCGTTCGTAATTGCCGCCCTTTTCGGTGCGGGCGCTGGCATGGGTCAGCGCGCGATCCAGGCGTTCCTTTTCAGCGAAGTCATGACCGATCAGGGCTTCAAGCTTTGCGCGGTCCGCCGCAGAAAGCGTCTGCGCCTTACTCATTCAACAACCTTGAAGAGGCGGTCCCAACGCATATTCGTCGGCCACTTCCAGATTTCGCGGAAGGAGGTGTCGTTGCCGAGCGAGAAGAAGATGACGCTGGCGCGGCCGACAAGATTTTCGGCAGGCACGAAGCCGACGTCGAAGCGGCTGTCGAGCGAGTTGTCGCGGTTGTCGCCCATCATGAAATAATGGCCTTCCGGCACGATGAATTCGCGAGTGTTATCACCACGCGACACCGGAGACTGATCGAGCGTGTCGTAGGACTTGCCGTCGTCGAGCGTTTCGCGGAATACCGGCACGTCCTCGCCCGGGTCGAGCTTGTAATCCGAAGTGAACGCACCGTCCGCCACCTTCGGAACCGGCTTGCCGTTGACGTAGAGCACGCCGTCGGTAACCTGGATACGGTCGCCCGGCAGGCCGATGCAGCGCTTGATATAGTCGATCTCGGGGTTCGGCGGGAAACGGAAAACGACGATGTCGCCACGCTTCGGATCGGCGCCGAACAGGCGGCCGCTGAAAACATCAGGCGAGAAAGGCAGCGAATATTTCGAATACCCGTAAGCGAACTTGTTGACGAAGATGTAGTCGCCGACAAGCAGGGTCGGCATCATCGAACCGGACGGAATGGTAAAGGGCTGGAACAGCACCGTTCGGATCACCATCGCCAAAATCAGCGCCTGGATGATAACTTTGATATTTTCCCAGAGGGCGTTCGGCTTGGCTTCGACTTTTTCGGACACGCAGTCTTATTCCTTCAAGACGCCGCGGCGGCGCAATTCTTTCTGTCGTTCTCTCTAGCGGCTTCGGCCGGTTGCGGCAATGGCGACAACATCAAAAGCGACGAGAGGTCGCGATCAACAGCTCCCGAGATCACGATCAACAGCGCCCGAGGTCGCGATCAGAGGCTCTCGGGCAACGCCTCGATAATGACGAAGGCCTGCGCCAAGGGATAATCATCGGTTATTGTCAAATGAATGGCGGGCCTGTGGCCCGCGGGCAGCAGCGATTCGAGGATCAGGGCGGCGCCGCCCGATAAAAGCATGGTCGGCTTGCCGCTCGGCAGGTTGACGACGCCCATGTCCTTCCAGAAGACGCCCTGTGCTATGCCGGTGCCGAGCGCCTTGGAACAGGCCTCCTTGGCGGCAAAACGCTTGGCATAGGATGCGGCACGGTTTGCCCGCTTATCGGAACGCGCGCGCTCGATCTCGGTGAAGCAGCGATGGGTGAAGCGCTCGCCGAAGCGCTCGATAGATTTCTCGACACGGCGAATGTCGATCAGATCGCTGCCAATGCCGATGATCATGCCGGACCCTTCCGTCGCTTAAGAATTCTTGATCGGGTTCATATGCTCGGCATGTTGCCGGCTGGAACGGCAAGACGCAGGCGCGCCCGCTCCATCAGCCGTATATGGCGGCGCGTCTGAAAACCCTTCACGGTGTAGAACGTCAGCGCATAGAGCGCAACGGAGGTGACGATCGCCGGCGGGATAGCGCCGACCAGCATCGGCTCCAGCACCGGCTTCCATAATTCGGTGAAATTCAGCTTGTGGAAAAGGGCGGCGAGATCCACCGTCTGACCTACCAGTTGATCCTCGCGGCTCAACAGCAGATGCCCGATTTCCCAGGTGATGCCCCAGATGAAGGGATAGGTCAGCGGATTGCCGAAGGCGGCGCAGCCGAGGGCGGCGGCCACCATGCTGCCGGAGAGGAAATAGGTGATGACGAAAGCCATGACGAAATGCACGCCGATGAACGGCGTCCACGAGACGAAGACACCCGCAGCGACGCCGGCGGCAACCGCATGCGGCGAAGCGCTCAGGCGCAGGACGCGCATTGTCAGGTAACGGATCGGGCGAAGGAAACCTTTACGGGGCCATAAAAGCTCCCGCATCTTTTCCTTGAATCCCGCAGGCTTGCGACGGCGAAACAACATGGCCGGTATTTAGTGCAGCGCACACCACCATGACAAGAGCGGCAAATGATACCGCTCGAAAAACCGCCCCTTAGTTCTCGCTGCGAAGAGGAGCTTCTTCATGCCGAGGGGCGTCCGTTATGCATAACGTCCCTCACTTACCTCAAGTATAAAGTCCAGTATCAGCGACTGCGGAACAGACCACGGTCGACCTGGCGCTGACGAAACTCGAGATCGATACGATCGAGCGAGCCGTTCAAATATGCCATTTCACGTTCCTGCGTGGTCGGAGCGCGAAAGGCGCGAGCGAATTTCTTGATAGGGTCAAACATTATCTTCTCTCATCTTCTGTTTACGTTTCGATGACCAGAAGATAGGCCCGGCAGAGGTCAATTACCACCACCGCAACATGGAGACAGCCATGCGCTCACTGCATTGCTCGCCTTTTTGATGCGCCATTCCGATCCTAAAACGATCATAAAATGTGCAATTTTTCGGCCAACCCTCTGGGGCGGTTTAACAAAAGCTTACTCGTAGAGGCGCCGGACCGTGGCGATGCAATCCAGTTCCTTCATCTGGGCGAGCAACTGGTTGAGCTGACGCAGGTCCCAGACCTCGACCTCGAGCATCATTTCGGTGAAATCGGCCGCGACCCGCACCGTATTCAGCAAGCGGATATTGACGTCGAGGCCTGCGACCGTCTGGGCGACCTTGGCAAGGGTGCCGGGTTCATTCAACCCATTCACCATGATGCGCGCCATGAAACGCGACTTGTTGGCTTCGTCGAGGTCCCAGCGCACGTCGATCCAGCGGTCGGGCTGATCGTCGAAACGCTGCAGGCTCGGCGACTGGATCGGATAGATGGTGATGCCGTTGCCCTGGTCCATGATGCCGACGATGCGATCGCCAGGCACGGCGCCGGTCGGCGCGAACTTGACGTCGACATTGCCGGACAGGCCGCGGATGGGCCCGATATCGGCGTCAGTGTCGATTTCCGAATGGCCCCCCTCGTGCCCGGCCTTGGTCTTGCCGGGGATCTTGAAGATCATGCCGGCGGCGCTGCGGACGTTGAACCAGCCGTCATCGCCGGAGGGCTTCACGGTGACGCGCTCGTCCTGATGATCAGGATAGACGGCGCGCAGCACGTCGAGCGAGGACATTTCGCCACGGCCGACGGCGGCGATCGCATCCTCGACATCCTTCTGGCCGAGACGGTGCAGCGCCGGCTTCATCGCCTCGCGCGAGAAGATCTTGCCAGCCCTATTGAAGGTGCGCTCGAGAATGCGGTGGCCGAGGCCGGCATATTGCTTGCGGATCGCCATGCGGGTGGCGCGACGGATGGCGGCTCGCGCCTTGCCGGTCACGACGATCTCCTCCCAGGCGGCCGGTGGAACCTGCACGCCGGAGCGGATGATCTCGACCTCGTCGCCATTCGCAAGCCGCGTCACCAGCGGCATGATGCGGCCGTTGATCTTGGCGCCCACCGTGGTGTCGCCGATATTGGTGTGCACCGCATAGGCGAAATCGATCGGGGTGGCGCCACGTGGCAGGGCAATCAGCTTGCCCTTCGGCGTGAAGCAGAAGACCTGGTCCTGGAAGAGTTCGAGCTTGGTATGCTCGAGGAATTCTTCCGGGCTGTCACCCTCGGCCAAGGCCTCGATCGTATGACGCAGCCAGGAATAGGCATTGGATTCGCGAGAAAGGATGTCGCCATCGGCATTGGTGGCGCCGTCCTTATAGAGCGTGTGGGCGGCGATGCCGAATTCGGCGATTTCGTGCATGCGCTTGGTGCGGATCTGCAGTTCGATGCGCTGGCTGGAGGGACCGACGATTGTGGTGTGCAGCGAACGGTAGTCGTTCTGCTTCGGCGTCGAGATATAGTCCTTGAAGCGGCCGGGCACGACGCGCCAGCGCGTGTGGACGATGCCGAGCGCCCGGTAACAGGAGGGGATGTCCTCGACAATCAGGCGGAAGCCATAGACATCGGAAAGCTGCTCGAAGGAAAGCGACTTCGACTGCATCTTACGGAAGACCGAATAAGGCTTCTTCTGCCGGCCCTTGACGTAGGCGCTCGTCAGGCCGCTTGCGACCAAAAGGTCGCGTAGCTCGGCCTCGATCTTCTTGACGATGCCCTCGTTGCGCTTCGAAAGCTCTTCCAGCCTTTTGGTGACGGTCTCGTAGGCTTCCGGGTTCATATGCCGGAAGGAGAGCTCCTCGAGTTCCTCGCGCATGTCCTGCATGCCCATGCGGCCGGCGAGCGGCGCATAGATTTCCATCGTCTCCTCGGAGATGCGGGCACGCTTGTCGGCCGACATGTGATCGAGGGTGCGCATATTGTGCAGGCGATCGGCAAGCTTGACGAGCAGCACACGCACATCGTCGGAAATGGCCAGCAGCAGCTTGCGCAGGTTTTCCGCCTGCTTGGCCTTCTTGGTGACGAGATCGAGCTTCTTGATCTTCGTCAGACCCTCGACAAGGCGGCCGATATCCTCGCCGAACAGTTCGTCGATTTCGGCGCGCGTCGCCGTCGTATCCTCGATCGTATCGTGCAAAAGGGCGACCGCGATGGTCGATTCATCGAGGTGCATGTCGGTGAGGATGGCGGCGACCTCGAGCGGATGGGAAATATAGGGATCGCCGCTCGCGCGCTTTTGCTGGCCATGCTTCTGCATGGCATAAACATAGGCTTTGTTCAGCAGTGCTTCATTGGCATCGGGCTTGTATTGCTGAACCCGCTCCACGAGCTCGTACTGCCGCATCATTCCAAAGCCACTCCGATAAAAATAAAAGCGCGCCAATCAACGATTGGCGCACACATGGGCAATAATATGCCTAAGCAATAAAGGTGCAAGATTGACGATTGGTAATCGTCGCTCTTTTGCATCGCATGCAGCTTTTTCAGGGTCGCATCTGACCGATGCGACGAGAGATCCAGCCGGCGCGCTTAGTAATCGTCGCTCTTTTCCGGCGGCACGAGGCCTTCGATGCCGGCAAGCAGCTCTTCTTCCGACATCTGGTCGAAAGTGATCGTCTCCGGCACATCGTCCTGCTCTTCGCTGTCGGCTGCGGCGACACCGCCGGCGGCGATCATGCTTGCCGGATCGGGCTCGGGTTCGTCGACTTCGACATGCTTTTGCAGCGAATGGATCAGATCTTCCTTGAGGTCATCGGGCGAAAGCGTCTCATCGGCAATTTCGCGCAGGGCCACCACAGGATTCTTGTCGTTGTCGCGATCGATGGTGATCGAGGCACCCTGGGAAATCAGCCGGGCGCGGTGGCTGGCGAGCAGAACCAGCTCGAAGCGGTTCTCCACCTTGTCGATGCAATCTTCAACTGTGACACGGGCCATTGCCTGTCCTTTACGGTCGTCATTTCGGGATTAACACGCCCGATACAATTAAAACCGGGCAAATACAAGTTTTTCATTCCGGCTCCCCTCGTCTTTATCCGCGGCTGAGCTAGATTCCCATGGAGAATGTCATAATTCCACCGAAGGTTGCTTGGAATATGTCGAATCGTGCCCTAAATCTTTCATATATGAATAATTCATAAAGTAAGGACCGGATCGAAATCGAAACACAAGCTATTGTTTTTATTTAAGTTTGTCCCATGCGGATTTCGATTGCTCTCATTGGATTGGTAAGCGATGTTTGACCCACGCGAAAAAATTGCACTCTTCATTGACGGCGCCAATCTCTACGCTGCATCCAAGAGCCTCGGCTTTGACATCGATTACCGCAAGCTCTTGAAAGCATTCCAGAAACGCGGATATCTGCTGCGCGCGTATTATTATACCGCTCTGATCGAAGATCAGGAATATTCATCGATCCGGCCGCTGATCGACTGGCTCGACTACAACGGCTACAAAGTCGTCACCAAGCCCGCCAAGGAATTCACAGATTCCATGGGCCGCCGAAAGATCAAAGGCAACATGGACATCGAGCTTGCCATCGACGCCATGGAGCAGTCCGAAACGGTCGATCATCTCGTCATCTTCTCGGGCGACGGTGATTTCACGAACCTGGTCGAGGCGTTGCAGCGCAGAGGTCGCAAGGTCTCGGTGATCTCGACCATGGCGACCCAGCCGCCGATGATCGCCGACGACCTGCGCCGACAGGCCGATCATTTCATCGATCTCTTGTCTCTGAAGGCTGAAATCGGTCGTGATCCCTCCGAGCGGGCGCCACGCCCGGCCGAAGTTGCCCCGGTCAGCGATCTCGAGGATTGACCTCTCCATCCCGAACCGGAGTGGCCGCGACAATCAGGACGTGATCATAAACCATGGCAGCGCGGTCAGCCATGAGCCTTCAGCAGGCGGCTCTTCTGCCGGTTCCAATCGCGCTCCTTCTCGGATTCGCGCTTGTCGTGCAATTTCTTACCCTTGGCGAGCGCCAGTTCCATCTTCGCCCGACCGCGATCGTTGAAATAGATCTTCAGCGGGATCAGCGTCATGCCTTCGCGGTTGATGGCAGAGCGCAGACGATGGATTTCACGGCCCGACAGCAGCAGCTTGCGGCGCCGGCGCGGCTCGTGATTGAAGCGGTTGGCCTGCAGATATTCCGGCAGATAGGAATTGATCAGCCAGATCTCGCCGCCCTCATCCGAGGCGTAGGATTCGGCGATATTGGCCTTGCCTTCGCGCAGCGACTTGACCTCCGTGCCCATCAGCACGATGCCCGCCTCGTAAGTATCGATGATCTCGTAGTTGAAGCGGGCCTTGCGGTTTTCGGCCACGATCTTGTTCACCACGCGCTGGCTGCCTTTGGGGGCCATGACGATATTCCAATTGCTTTTTTAGAGCGCGAAAAGCCGCACCCTCATTCCTTGCCCTTTATGTAAGGGAGAGACCCCGTCTTGTGAAGACGGCCGGTCTCGTCAGTTCAACAGGCCTGCATGGCGCATCGCGGCGTCAATCGCCGATTCCGTTGCCGGCTCCAGCGTCGAAAGCAGCGGCGAACGAACGTTGCGGCTCATCCGGCCAAGTTTGGAGAGCCCGTATTTGGCGCCGCAAAGACCCGGCTCAAGGAAGATCGCCTTGTGGAGCGGCATCAGCCGATCCTGATATTCCAGGGCGCGGGCATAGTCGCCTGCCAGCGTTGCCGCCTGGAAGTCGGCGCAAAGGCGCGGGGCAACATTGGCCGTTACCGAAATACAGCCGACACCGCCATGGGCGTTGAAGCCGAGCGCCGTCGCATCCTCGCCGGACAGCTGCCTGAAATCTGCGCCGCAGGTGATGCGCTGTTCGGAGACGCGCTCGATCTTGCCCGTCGCATCCTTGACGCCGACGATATTCCGATGCGCCTTGGCGAGCGCACCCATCGTTTCCGGTGTCATGTCGACCACCGAGCGGCCGGGGATGTTATAGATATAGATCGGCAGATCGACGGCCTCGGCGATCGCCGAAAAATGCGCGATCAAACCCTTCTGCGTCGGCTTGTTGTAATAGGGGGTGACGACCAGAACGGCGTTCGCACCGACCTTTTCGGCATGCAGGGCTAGCTCGATCGCTTCACGCGTATTGTTCGAGCCTGCGCCGGCCATGACGGGAACGCGTTTTGCGGCAACCTCGATGCAGAGTTCCACCACCCGTTTGTGCTCGGCATGCGACAGCGTCGGGGATTCGCCGGTCGTGCCGACCGGAACGAGACCACCGCTGCCTTCCTTGATCTGCCAGTCGACATGAGCGGCGAAGCTGTCTTCGTCGATCAGTCCGGCATCCGTGAAGGGGGTGACGAGGGCGGGAATGGACCCATTGAACATGCAAAGCTCCTCACGACCAAATCCTTGCTTCGGCCGCATTCCATGAATATGAGTTGCGCACCATAGAGCGCCGAAATCATCGCGACAAGCGCGCAGAGTTCGGTTTAGGGCAAATTCCGATAGCAGATGTGAATGAATTTTACCTGGTACGGTAAGGTTTCGTTAAGATGCCTCTAGCCAAATGGCAGGGCGTGTTTTCGTTGCGAGATCCCGGATGAAGAAAGCTGTCCTGATTCTGTCCGCCTTCGGCTTCATTGCCGCCGCGTGGAGCAGTGTTGCGTCGCCGCTTCCCGGCGAGAGCACTGCCATGCCTGCCGTCAAGCCGCTCGGCTTCATTCCCGAAACAGCCATACCGGAATCGATCACGACAGGCGCCATTCCGCGCAATCCGGCCATCGCGCCCGTCAACGGCGACCTGAAAGCCGGCCTCGACGCGCTTTCCGACAAGGACCCGCAGCTGGCACTTTCGATCCGCGACAGCATGCGCGACGGGACGCTCGACCGCCATATCCTCACCTGGGCGATCGCCGTTTCCGGGTTGAAGGGTGTTCCCTCCTTTGAAATCGCCAGCGCCGCGCAAGAGCTCAAGAGCTGGCCGGGACTTTCGCGGCTGCGCGCCTTTTCCGAACGCGCGATCTATGACGAAAATCCCGCCCCTTCCGCCGTGCTCGCCGCCTTCGGCGATACCGCGCCCGAGACGACGCAGGGCGCCGTCATCCTCGGCCGGGCGCTGGTTGCGTCAGGCAAGCAGGCGCAGGCGGCAAAATATATCCGCAAGGTCTGGCGCGGAGAGGCTCTCGACAAGGCGATCGAGGACAAGATCCTCATCGAGTTTTCCGCGCTGTTGACGCCTGCCGACCATAAGGCGCGGATGGACTATCTGATGTATCGCGGCCGGGTGGCGCAGGCCAAGCGCTTCGGAGACATGGGCCAGGTGCAGTCGCTCTACACGGCCTGGGCTGCCGTCGACGCCAAAGCCGGCAATGCCGGCGCCTTGCTCAACGCCGTCGATGCGAAATGGCGCGGCGATGCCGGCCTGCTGTTTGCGCGGATCGAATATCTGCGCAAGCAAGACAAATATGCCGAAGCGGCTGTGCTTCTGGAGCAGATGCCGCCCGAGCGCAGCGAACTCGTCAATTCCGGCGAATGGTGGAACGAGCAGCGCATCATCAGCCGTGGTCTCGTCGACCAGGGACAGTTCAAGCCTGCCTATCGCATCGTCGCAAACTACGCCGCAACGAGCCCGACGGATATCGTCGAGGCTGAATTCCATGCCGGATGGTACGCGCTTCGCGGCCTCCAGGACCCGGCAACGGCGGAAAGACATTTCCGCAAGATCCTGCAGACATCAAACGGACCGATCTCGGTTTCACGCGCCTGGTATTGGCTGGGACGAGCAGCGGAGGCCGGAGGCCCCGGCAAATCCAGCGAATTCTATGCGAAGGCCGCGAATTTTCCCGGCACCTTCTATGGACAGCTCGCGGCCGAAAGGCTGGGGCGAAAGACGCTTAATGTCACCTATCCCGCACCCAGCACGGCCGACCGGCAGCGCTTTCAGGCACGCGAAGCCGTGCAGGCGATCGCCCGGCTGGAGGCCGCCGGCCATGGATGGCGGGCCACCATTCTCTATCTCGCGCTCGCCGATCAACTGCAAAGCCCCGGCGAATTGGCTGTCCTTGCGGCACGGGCCGAGCAATCCGGCGATCATCATCTCTCGCTGCAGATCGGCAAGATCGCCTATGGACGCGGCATCGATGTCGCAGCGCTTGCCTTTCCGGTCGGCGTGATCCCGGCGAACGCCAATATAACGGGCTCCGGCAAGGCGCTTGCCTATGCCATCGCCCGGCAGGAAAGCGCCTTCAACCCGGCCGCCGTATCGGCGGCGAACGCGCGCGGCCTGCTGCAGCTTCTGCCGGGAACGGCCCAGGCAGTGGCCAAGCGCCACAACATCGCCTTTTCCAAGGACAAGCTAACGGCCGATGCCGGCTATAACGCGACACTCGGTGCCCATTATCTCGGCGAGCAGATCGACGCCTTCGGCGGCTCCTATATCCTCACCTTCATTGCCTATAATGCCGGGCCGAAGCGGGTGCCGGAATGGATCGGCCGCTACGGTGATCCGCGCGGCAGGCCGATCGACGAGATCGTCGACTGGATCGAGCGCATCCCCTTCCCCGAAACGCGCAACTATGTGCAGCGGGTGATGGAGAATTACGAGGTTTATAAAGCCCGTCTCGGCCAACCCACCGATATCGAGCGCGACCTGATCGGCGGACGAAGCGCCTCCTGAAGCCATTTGGCGCGGATTGAAAAGCAAGCTACATCTTCGGGATCAAACAGGTCTCGAGGGATGCGATGCCGGATACGGATGCAGACGGTTTCCAGGAACGATTTTTCACGTCTTCTGATGGGTTGAGGCTTTATGCCCGCGACTACCAACCAGACCAGGCGGTAACCGCCGGACGGCTGCCGGTGATCTGCCTGCCCGGCCTGACCCGCAATACACGGGATTTTCATCCGCTTGCGCTGCTTCTCTCCCGGGACACAACAATGCCTCGCAGGGTGATTGGGCTCGATTCGCGCGGACGGGGAAACTCGGCATGGGATGAGAACAAGGCGAACTACAATCTCGCCATCGAGGCCGGCGACGTCCTTGCCGCCTGCGAAGCGCTCGGCATCGAGCGGGCGATCTTCGTCGGCACGTCGCGGGGCGGGCTGATCCTGCATCTGATCGCGGCGACACGGCCGGATCTTCTCGAAGCCGTCATCCTCAACGATATCGGGCCTGTGCTCGAGGCGGAGGGGCTGGCGCGGATCCGCGATTACCTCAACTGCGGCAGGAAGCCGGCGGACTGGAACGAGGCGGCTGATATATTGAAGGAAAATCATGGCGCGTCGTTTACCGCGCTTGCAGAGGAAGATTGGCGCGAGATGGCGCTTGCCCTTTATCGCGATATCGGCGGACGGCCGGTCGCCGACTTCGACCCGGCGATCGCGGAGGCACTAAAATCGATCGATTTCAGCCAGCCGCTGCCTGATCTCTGGGGGCAATTCGAAGGCCTGAGCCGGTTGCCGCTCATGCTGATCCGCGGCGAAAATACGTCGCTGCTTTCACTGGAAAGCGCCGGCGAAATGGCGCGGCGGCATTCTGGGATGATCCTTCATACCGCCGAAGGTCAAGGACACGCCCCGCTCCTGCATCTTGGCAATATTCCCACGATAA
>NZ_JACCEY010000004.1:0-44078 GCF_013591995.1 Rhizobium sp. WYCCWR 11146 | reverse complement strand
CGTCCAAATACAAAAAGCCCGGCTCGAGAGCCGGGCTTTCCTGATTGACCGAAGTCAGATCAGATTAGAACGCACGCTGCAGGCGGAAGTAGCCAGCCGTGGTGTCGTCATCATCTTCCGGATCGAGGTACTGAACCGAAGCCTTGGCGTAGAAGTTGTCGACGATCTGGTAATCAACCGTCAGACCAACCTTCCAGGCATCGCCGTCGCTGAAGTCGTCGCCAGCAACGTAGTAGTTGCTGTAGTACTGGACGCCAGGAGTGATCTTGAGCTTGTCGGTTGCCTTGATCGCGTATTCGGCAGCGATAGCCCATTCAGCCTTGGTGTAGTAGGAGCTCGGGCCGGTAGCGTATACGGCAGCGAGGCCGAGCGTACCAGGACCGATGTCAACCGTACCCATTGCACGGACAGCACCGTCTTCGTTGTCGACGTCGTAGCCGGCAGTGATCTGGTAGCTGAATGCACCAGCCTTGCCGCCGAGACCAACTGCAACACCAACGTTGTTGGCTTCTTCGTCCGTCTTGTAGAAGCCGTCTTCGAGTTCATCGACGCTGATGCCAGCGTAGAAGGCGTCGGTTTCGTACTGATAACGGATGGAGTTATGCAGGGTGACCGGCGAGCCAATGTCGTCGGTTTCGCCGGAGAGGCCATCGTCCCACCAGCTGTAGAACAGACCAGCGCGGAAGCCGGCGATGTCGAGGTAAGCGGAGTCGAGCTTAGCAGCCTGATCGGTGGCATTGTCAGCATTGAACTGCATGACGATGACGCCGGTCAGCGGACCATACTCGGTGTCGCTCTTTGCCGTGAACTGAACCTGACCGCGGGTGAATGCATCCCAGTCAGAATCGCCGCCGACATCTTCGCCAACGTTGACCTGGAAACGGACGTAGCCGTTGATCTTGAGGCAGGTTTCGGTGCCCGGGATGTAGAAATAGCCGGTGCCGTAAGCGTCGCAGACGCGAACATATTCAACCGGTTCCGGCTCGGCAGCAACGATAGCGTCAGCAGCCTGAGCACCGGAAACTACTGCGAGAGCAGCAGCGGAGCCGAGAAGAAGGCTCTTGATGTTCATAAATGACCTCCAATTCAAAGTTTCGATCGGGTTTGGGATCTTTCGCTGAGCAGCGTTCCCTGCCCCATCCCCGTGTTTCAAGAAGTGGACGATCAGTCGCCCTTGCTTCCGACGCTGAAAATACAAGACGGAAGCCGTCACGCAATCACCAACTTACTCGGATGGGTGATTTGAGGGAGCCTTCCCGACATTCTGTTGCTGAAAGGACACAAGTCGGGCAACCGGCCTCGATTTCCTTTATGCTTTGTTAAGAAAACCCTGATTTTGCGGAGGCTTAGGTCAGACCAGCAAAGGATTGGACATGCGCTTTGCGACACATTCGTGACACTTTTTCGACAAAATGCGGCTCTTGCGGGGGATTCATGATTGCCGGAAGCGTAACCCGACGTGCACCGATCCGCTTTCGCCCCTGCTGGTGGCTGGAGCGCGGGAGGTGATTCCCGCGGGCGATTCTCTCGCTTGAGGCAGAGAGATTTTTTCGTCGCGCGGCCTAGCCAACTAAGCGAACATGATTCCCGGCCAGAAACTAACGATCGATGCGCGCTTAAGAAATCGGGATGGCGGAGAAGATGGGATTCGAACCCACGATACGCTTTTGACGTATACTCCCTTAGCAGGGGAGCGCCTTCGACCACTCGGCCACCTCTCCGGTGCGGCCTAACTATGGTGACCGGTCTGTGAATGCAAGGGTTTTTTGAGTTTTCACCAGAAGAAATGCAGCGAGCTGCAATTCGGCCGGTTGCGCCAACAAACCGCATTTCCTGGCAAAATCCGCGGAATTTGATCGCGCTTCGTTCTCTTCGATGAAGAAGCCAAGCTCAGCTGAGCAGGCTCTTGAGGTCAGCAGAGGGGTCGGCGAGAATCGATTTGTCGGGATTGGTCCCGGATTCCAGCAGTTTTTTGCCGGTCACATAGGCTTTCGCGTCGTTGATCGCATCGACGGCGATCAGCCGGCCTTCCCTGAAGTACCAGACCGAATGGGCGCCTTCGCGGGCGCCGGGGCGCAGCAGCGTCTCGTCATAACCAAGATTGAAGCCGGCGATCTGCAGCTTGACGTCATACTGGTCGGACCAGAACCACGGCTTCGGATCATAGGGCTCGCTGCCGCCGGCGATGACGGCTGCCGCCGCTTCGGCCTGGTCGACGGCGTTCTGCACCGATTCGAGCCTGATGCGGCCGCCCTGCCAGGGAAGTGCGGCGCAATCGCCAGCCGCAAAGATTGCCGGATCGGAGGTGCGGGCGAATTCGTCGACGACAATGCCGTTGGCGACTTCGAGGTCGGCTTCCTTGGCAAGCTGATCGTTCGGGGCAACGCCGATACCGACGACGGCGAAATCGATGTCGATGACCGATCCGTCGGAAAGTGCGGCGCCGGTGACGCGGCCATCCTTGCCGATCAGATGCTTGAGCCCTGTCTTCTCGCGGATCACCACGTCATGGGCCTCGTGGATCACGCGCATGATGTCGGCGGTCTCCTTCGCCGCGACGCGCTGCAGGATGCGGTCGGCCATCTCGATGACGGTGACTTCCAGGCCGCGATGGCGGGCAACGGCCGCCGCCTCGAGACCGATATAACCGCCACCGATGATGAGGACGCGGCGACCGGGGCGCATCTCGTCAGCGAGCAGATCGGCATCGCGCTTGTCGCGGGCGACATAGACGCCTTCGAGATCGCCGCCGATTGCGGCCGGCAGCCGGCGCGGCGTCGAGCCGGTGGCGAGCGCCAGCGTGCCGTAATCAAGAACGGAGCCGTCCTGCAATAGAACCTGCTTGCTGTCCGGCTTGATCTGCTCGGCCCAGGTCGAAAGGCGAAGGTCGACGTCATTGTCCGCATACCAGTGCTCGGCACGGAACAGCAGGCGGTCGAAAGCCATTTCGCCGAGCAGGTATTTCTTTGAGAGCGGCGGGCGCTGATAGGGGGCGACGTCTTCCGCGCCGATGAGGGTGATCGGGCGCGTATCCTTCAACGCACGCAGCTTGGCCGCCAATGCGAAACCGGCCTGTCCCGCGCCGATGATCACCAGTCTATCCGTCACGATCTCACTCCTGAAGCTGCGCCCGACAACCACGCCAAGGCCTATTCCCTACCCCACGCCCCGTCAACGGAAAGCGGCCTCTTACATTCAGCCGATCTCGATCCAGCGGCGCTCGTGGAAGGACTGTGCCATGGCATGCACCGACTTCTCTATCCTGAGACCGTCTTCGAATGTCACGATCGACGACGGCTCGCCTGATATTGCCCGGATCAGCTCACGGCATTCGATGATCTTCAGATCGTTGAAGCCGAGGCCGTGGCCTGGTGCCGGGATAAACCGATCATAAGGCTGATGGGCGGGTGCCGCCAGTATCTTGCGGAAGCCCTGCTCGGAGCCACGACCCTCGCACTGATAGAGTTCGAATTCGTTCATCCGCTCCTGGTCGTAGACGATCGAGCCTGTCGAGCCATAAATCTGCAGCGCAATGCGGCCCTTGCGACCCCAGGCGGCGCGATTCGCCATCAGCACGGCGGAGATACCGCCGCCAAGCCGCATCAGCACGTTGGCGCCATCGTGGTTTTCGACGGCACGGCGACCGCCCTCGCTCAGCGGGCGGTCGGCATAGGGTTTGACCATATCCGTTATGACGGCCTCGACATGGCCGAAGAGATACCAGAGCAGTGACAGCGGATGCACGGCGAAATCGTCGAGTGCGCCGTAGCCGGCGGAAAGCTCGCTCTTCCAATAAAAGAAGACATCGGGATCGGCCATGAAATCCTCGTCCATCTCAACGCGGATGTGGTTGACCGTGCCGATGGCGCCCTCGCCAATCAGCGTCCTGATATGCCGCATGACGGGATTCTGGATGTAATTATAGCCAAGGGCGGCAACCCTGCCTGATTTCTTCGCCGTTTCCAGCATGCGCTCGGCATCGGCATAGGCCGGCGCCATCGGCTTTTCGCACCAGACATGTTTGCCGGCCGCAAGGGCTGCAATCGCCATCTCGGCGTGGAACTGATTGGGCGTGGTGACGGAGACGACGTCGACCGCGGGGTCGGCAATCAGCGCCCGCCAGTCGGCCGTCGCCTTCTCGAAACCGAATTCACCGGCACGAGCCTCGGCAAGCCCGGCATTGGCTTCGGCCAGATGCACGAGACGCGGACGCTCGACATCGCCGAACACCGTCTTCACCGCATTCCACGCCAATGCATGGCACTTGCCCATATAACCGGTGCCGATCAAACCGATGCCGAGTGGCTTCATTTCCGTCTCCTCCAGAGCTGCGCGCGGATTTTTGGAATATTTGGATCATTTTGACAAGGGACCTAGTCGCAGGCATTTCTGCATATTTCCCGAAGATACTGTTCAAAAGCCTTCAATTACAGTGGATTAAAAACAATTAGCGGTGTCGTTTGAAATCGTTTATGTTCGACAATATGGAATATTTGTTTCATCTCGTGAGCCACAAGCATGGATAACGATCCCCAGAGGCACGCGCGTGTGCCGCGCGATTTCGAAAGCCTGCGCAGCACCATCATCGAGCGCAAGGCGAGCATGCCGAAGCGGCTGGCGCAGGTCGCCGCCTTCGCGCTCGGCAATCCCGACGAGATCGCCTTCGGAACGACGGCGAGCATCGCGGCCGCCTCCGATGTCCAGCCGTCGACGCTGGTGCGCCTGGCGCATCATCTGGGTTACGGAGGCTTTTCCGACCTGCAGAGCATCTTTCGCGAAAGGTTGCGCGACAGGACGCTGAGCTATGAAGAGCGGCTGGTCACGCTGGAGCAATCCAGCGGCGACGATGAGGACGCCAATCTGCTCTCCGGCTTCATTGCCGCGGCAAGTCAATCGGTCAACCGGCTGGCGGCGACGGTACAGAGCGATACTTTCACCAAAGCTGTGAATATCCTTGCCAGCGCCGAGACGATCTATCTGATCGCCAAACGGCGCTCCTACCCTTTGACGGCGCACATGACCTACGCTTTTTCCAAGCTCAATATCCGCCACCAGATCGTCGCCTCGCCGAACGGCGTCGACCCTGAAATGGTGCAGTTCGCATCACCGAAGGATGCAGCGATCGCGGCGAGCTTCTCGCCCTATGCGGCCGACAGCCTCAGCCAGAGCCAGGAGCTTGCCGACCGCGGCGTCCCCGTCATCGCGATCACCGATTCGGCTTTCTCGCCGCTGGCCGCCTGCGCCACGCACTGGTTCGAGGTGGCGGAGGCCGATTTCGCCGGCTTCCGCTCGCTTTCTGCCTCGATGGCGCTCACCATGGCACTGCCGGTTGCAATCGCCGAACGGCGGCGCAAGGATCAGCAGTCAAAAGCTGCAAAAGGCAAAATGGAATAAACATTCCGAATTGACAAAATATCGGAACCGATGTTTCATTATTGAAAATTCGCAGGCACTGGAAGCCGCGCAAAATCTAGCGGGAGGACATCATGGTACAATCGAATCCGGGTTCACAGCCGGAGCCGGCGCTTGATGTGATCACCATCGGCCGTTCCTCGGTCGATCTTTACGGCCAGCAGATCGGTTCGCGGCTGGAGGATATCGGCTCCTTCGCCAAGTCCGTCGGTGGCTGCCCGGCCAATATCGCCATCGGCACGGCGCGGCTCGGCCTCAAATCCGGCCTCATCACTCGCGTCGGCGACGAGCAGATGGGACGCTTCATCCGCGAGCAGTCGGCGCGCGAAGGTGTCGCGACAGACGGCATCGTCACCGACAAGGAGCGGCTGACGGCGCTGGTGCTGCTGGCGGTCGAGGCCGAGGGTGTGTCGCCGATGATCTTCTATCGGTCGGACTGCGCCGACATGGCGCTCGATGAAGGCGATATCGACGAGGATTTCATCAGATCGTCGCGCGCCGTTCTCGTTTCCGGCACACATTTCTCACGGCCGAATACCGAAGCCGCGCAACGCAAGGCTATCCGCATCGCCAAGGCGAACGGCCGCAAGGTGATCTTCGATATCGATTACCGGCCGAACCTCTGGGGCCTTGCCGGCCATGCGGAAGGCTTCGAGCGCTATGTGAAATCCGACCGGGTCTCCTCGAAGATGAAGGAGACGCTGCCCGACTGCGATCTCATCGTCGGCACCGAAGAAGAAATCCTGATCGCTTCCGGCGCCGACGACGTGCTCGGCGCGCTGAAGGAGATCCGCCGCCTGTCACCGGCGACGATCGTCTTGAAGCGCGGCGCCATGGGCTGCATCGTCTATGACGGGCCGATCGCCGACGATCTCGAAGCCGGCATCATCGGCCAGGGTTTCCCGATCGAAGTCTTCAACGTGCTCGGCGCCGGCGATGCCTTCATGTCCGGCTTCCTGCGCGGTTTCCTGCGCGACGAGCCGCTGAAGACCTGCGCCACCTGGGCCAATGCCTGTGGCGCCTTCGCCGTCTCCCGCCTGCTCTGCTCGCCGGAATATCCGACCTGGGCGGAACTCGACCTCTTCCTGACGACCGGCAGCAAACACCGGGCGCTGCGCAAGGACGAGGCGCTCAACCATATCCACTGGGCATCGACCCGGCGCGGCGAAATCCCGCTTTTGATGGCGCTGGCGATCGACCACCGTTCGCAACTCGTCAGCGTCGCCGATGAGCTCGGCGTCGGCCATGAGAAGATTGTCGCCTTCAAGCGGCTGGCGGTGGCGGCAGCGGCGCGGGTTTCGAACGGCCGCGACGGCTACGGCATGCTGATCGACGAACGCTTCGGCCGCGACGCTTTCTTCGATGCGGCGACAAAGAATTTCTCCTGGATCGGCCGGCCGGTGGAATTGCCGGGCTCGAAGCCGCTGCGCTTCGAATTCAGCCAGGATATCGGCTCGCAGCTTGTGGAATGGCCGCTCGGACATTGCATCAAATGCCTGTGCTTCTATCATCCTGATGATCCGGCTGAATTGAAGACGGAGCAGCAGGAGAAGCTGCGGACGCTGTTCGAGGCCGCCCGCAAGGTCGGCCGCGAGCTGCTGGTGGAGATCATCGCCGGCAAGAACGGGCCGCTGACCGACAATACGATCGCGACAGCGCTGGAGGAGCTCTATGCGCTCGGCATCAAGCCGGACTGGTGGAAGCTGGAGCCGCAAGCATCCCGTGAAGCCTGGAAGAAGATCGATGCAGTGATCGCCAAAAATGATCCATGGTGCCGCGGTATCGTGCTCCTGGGGCTCGAGGCGCCTGCCGACGAGCTGATTTCCTGCTTCGAGGCGACGCTGGCAGCTCCCTCCGTGAAGGGTTTCGCCGTCGGCCGGACGATCTTTGCCGATCCGGCGCGCGCCTGGCTTTCAGGCGAAATGAACGACGAGGAAGCGATCGCCGACATGGCCGGCCGCTTCCGGCAACTGACAGAGGCGTGGCTGAAGACGCGCGGACATCCGTAGACTTAGAATTAAGCCCCCTCCCCAACCCCTCCCCACAAGGGGAAGGGACTTACCCGGAGCACCGCCTCACGCCATCAGCAAGCTTCTTTTTGGAGGAGACGTTGCGGCGAGAATGTAGAGAGCCCGGCAGGTTAGCCTTCCCCCTTGTGGGGAGGGGTTGGGGAGGGGAAAACGCGAAAAGAAAGATTGCGGGAGGACCCGATGGGCAAGACGATACGGTTGACGATGGCACAAGCCGTCGCGCATTTCCTGAAAGTACAGATGACGATCGTCGACGGCAAGAAAGTGCCGATCTTCGGTGGCGTCTGGGCGATCTTCGGTCACGGCAACGTCGCCGGCATCGGCGAGGCGCTCTATCAGGTGCGCGGCGAATTGACGACCTATCGCGCCCACAACGAACAGGGCATGGCGCATGCCGCGATCGCCTATGCCAAAGCGAATTTCCGCACGCGCTTCATGGCCTGCACGAGCTCGATCGGTCCGGGCGCGCTGAACATGGTGACGGCCGCCGGCGTGGCGCATGTCAATCGTATTCCCGTTCTCTTCCTGCCGGGCGACGTCTTCGCCAACCGTGCGCCGGATCCGGTGCTGCAGCAGATCGAGGATTTCGGCGACGGCACGGTTTCGGCCAATGATGCCTTCCGTTCGGTTTCGCGCTATTTCGACCGCATCACCCGGCCCGAGCAGATCATCTCGGCGCTGAAGCGCGCCATGCAGGTCCTGACCGATCCGCTCGATTGCGGCCCGGTGACACTGTCGCTCTGCCAGGACGTTCAGGCAGAAGCCTATGATTATCCGGAAAGCCTGTTCGATGAAAAAGTCTGGACGACCCGCCGGCCGCAGCCGGATGCGGACGAGCTGGCGAATGCCATCGCGCTGATCAAGGCGTCGCAGAAGCCGGTGATCGTTGCCGGCGGCGGCGTGCTTTATTCGCAGGCGACGAAGGAGCTTGCCGCCTTTGCCGAGGCCCACGGCATTCCGGTCGTCGTCAGCCAGGCGGGCAAATCGTCGATCAACGAGAACCATCCGCTGGCGCTTGGTTCGGTCGGCGTCACCGGCACCTCGGCGGCGAATGCAATCGCCGAAGAGACGGACCTCGTCATCGCCGTCGGCACGCGCTGCCAGGATTTCACCACGGGCTCCTGGGCGCTGTTCAAGAACGACAGCCTCAAGATGATCGGCCTCAATATCGCCGCCTATGACGCGGTGAAGCACGACAGTCATCCGCTGGTGGCCGATGCGCGCGAAGGGCTGAAGGCGCTTTCGGCCGGGCTTTCCGCCTGGAAGGCGCCGGCAGCGCTTGCAGAAAAGGCATCTTTAGAGAAAAAAATCTGGCTGGAGGCCGCCGCCAAGGCGATGGCAACCACCAATGCCGCCCTGCCCTCCGATGCGCAGGTGATCGGCGCGGTGGCGCGCACGATCGGCGGCGAGAATACGACGGTTCTTTGTGCTGCAGGCGGCCTTCCGGGCGAATTGCACAAGCTCTGGCCGGCGACGGCGCCGGGCAGCTATCACATGGAATACGGTTTTTCCTGCATGGGCTACGAAATCGCCGGCGGGCTCGGTGCCAAGATGGCGCGTCCCGAACGGGATGTCGTCGTCATGGTCGGCGACGGTTCCTACATGATGATGAATTCCGAGCTCGCCACCTCGGTCATGCTCGGCCTCAAGCTCAACATCGTCGTGCTCGACAATCGCGGTTACGGCTGCATCAACCGATTGCAGATGGGAACCGGCGGCGCCAACTTCAACAATCTGCTGAAGGACTCCTATCACGAGGTGATGCCGGAGATCGATTTCCGCGCGCATGCCGAAAGCATGGGCGCCATCGCCGTCAAGGTCGCCTCGATCGTGGAGCTGGAGCAGGCGCTCGCCGCCTCCAAGAAGAACGACCGCACCTCGGTCTTCGTCATCGACACCGATCCGCTGATCACCACGGAGGCCGGCGGCCACTGGTGGGATGTCGCGGTGCCTGAGGTCAGCCCGCGCGAAGAGGTCAACGAAGCGCGCAAGGGCTACGTCGAAGCACGCGCCGCCCAGCGCATCGGTTAATCTACTGCATAATTCCTTAAATCGGGATCGATTTAAGGACAAAATTATGCAGCAATTCGAAGTGCTACAGCGTCCTTGGCGCGTCTGAAAAGACGCGCGGCGCTGTAGTGCTACCATTTCTCGGAAGAGCGCCCCGGCTCTTCCGCAATGCTTTTAAGGAGAATGTTGATGAAGGCCAAACTCGGCATGTCGCCCATCGCCTGGTGGAACGACGATCTTCCTGAGCTCAGCGACGATGTGTCCCTCGAGGAATGCCTGCGGCAATCGCGCAGCGCCGGTTTCACCGGCATGGAGCAAGGCCGCCGTTTCCCTAGCAATCCGGAAGAGATGCTCCCGATCCTGCGCACCGCCGACGTGACGCTGTGCGGTGGCTGGTTCTCCGGCACGCTGGTCAATGAGGAGCTTGCCGCCAACAAGGACCGCATCGCGCCGATGATCGCGCTGTTCAAGGCGGTCAATGCACCTTGCATCGTTTATGGCGAAGTCGGTCGCTCCATCCAGGGCGACCGCTCCAAGCCGCTCGCGACCAAGCCGCGCCTCTCAGATGACGAGATGAAGGCCTATGCGCGTCGCGTCACGGAATTCGGGGAATGGTGCGCCGAGCAGGGCATGCCGCTTTCCTATCACCACCACATGGCGGCCGTGGTCGAAACCGAGCCGGAACTCGACGCCTTCATGCGCCATTCGGGCGAAGGCATCCCGCTGCTGCTCGATGCCGGCCATCTCGCCTTTGCCGGCGGCGACGTGCTGCGCGCCATCGGCAGCCACCACGCCCGTATCAACCATGTTCACGTCAAGGACATCCGCAAACCTGTGGTGGATGGGCTGGATCGCAGCCGGCAGTCCTTCCTCGATGCGGTGGCGCTTGGCGCCTTCACGGTGCCTGGCGACGGCTCGCTCGATTTCGCCGCCATCGTCCAGCGGCTGGCCGATCACGGCTATGAAGGCTGGTTCGTCGTCGAGGCCGAACAGGATCCGCGAAAGGCCCCGCCGCAGAAAATGGCCGAGATCGGTCACGCCGAGTTGATGCGCGTCATGACGGCTGCGGGCTATACCGTGGAAACGGAAGGCTTCCCCAAGGGATCGTAAAAACTGTTTGTCCGGAGATTCTTTCCACAAGGAGTTCGTCTTTCCGGACTGCTGGAGCAAGAACCCCCTCATCCGCCCTACGGGCACCTTTGCCTGGGTTAAGCCACCGGTCTCAACCCGTCCTTCGGACCCCCGGTGGGGAGAAGGGGAATGGAAGCGGCGCAGCATGTCCCTTCTCCCCTGGGGGAGAAGGTGGCGGCAGCCGGATGAGGGGGCCGCACCCGCCAACTTACGAGGAAAAACACCAATGCCAAATCTCAAGGTGAAACCATCAGGCACGCATGGCCGCGTCACGCATGTCACCCCGGAAAATGCCGGCTGGACCTATGTCGGCTTCGATCTGCATCGGATGAAGCCGGGCGAAACCGTCTCGGGAGAGACGGGCGATCGCGAAGTCTGCCTCGTCTGGGTGACCGGCAAGGGCAAAGCGTCTGCCGGCACCAAGGATTTCGGCACGCTCGGCGGCCGGATGAGCCCGTTCGAAGGCGCCCCGCATGCGCTCTACATCCCGATGGAATCGGCATGGTCGGTGACGGCGGAGACCGATCTGGAGCTCGCGGTCTGCTCGGCACCCGGCGGCGGCACCTATCAGGCAAAGGCCATCCCGCCCGGCACGCACCCGCAGGTGACGCGCGGCAAGGGCACGAATGTGCGCTATGTCAACAATATCATGCCGGAAGACGATAGCTCGGCGCATTCGCTGCTGGTCGTCGAGGTGATTACGCCAGGCGGCCACACCTCCTCCTATCCGCCGCACAAACACGACCAAGACGACCTGCCGAACGAGAGCTTCCTGGAAGAGACCTATTATCATCGCCTCAACCCGCCGCAGGGCTTCGCTTTCCAGCGCGTCTACACCGACGATCGCTCGCTCGACGAAGCGATGGCGCTCGAGGACGGCGACGTGACGCTGGTGCCGAAAGGCTATCACCCCTGCGCCGCCTGCCATGGTTACGATCTCTATTACCTCAACGTCATGGCCGGACCGCAGCGGATCTGGAAATTCCACAATGCCGCCGAGCACGAGTGGCTGCTGAAGGCGTAAGCGTCGCGTTCGATCGCTAAATAATCTGACAGCGCGAAAACGCCGCTGATGGTTCACTGCCTCCATCCAAACACGGATGGAGGATCACCATGCACAGCCCGAATTTCACGATATCGGCCCGAAATATTCGCTCTTCGCATCTTACGCGACCCGGCCTCCTCCTTGCCGCAATCACGGTGGCGCGCTGGCTGGCGCGCAAGATGAACGAACGACGCAACTGCAATGCGTTGATGGAGCTTTCCGACGAACAGCTGAAGGATATCGGCCTTTCCAGGGGGCAGACGGAAAGCGATGTTCACGTCTACAGCCGTTACTAAAGTGCTGTTATAAGGACTGTCGGTTCTGGCCTGTCTGATACGGAATATGCAATGTCGCAGTTCTCAACGGCACCGCTTCTGAAAACGAAGATGGTCACTATTCGTGACATCGTCTGCAATGGCGAGTGCCGTCATAAGAGCGACGAGGAATGCGCCCACAGGACGAGCCTCGTCTATCCCTATCGCGGCGTCTTCATGCGGCATGTCGGCCGCAATGATACGGTGGCCGAAGCCAATCAGGTCTTGTTCTTCAATGCCGGCCAGGCATATCGAATCAGCCACCCTATCGAGGGTGGCGACGCCTGCATCGATCTGGCGATCGACGAATCCATGCTCGAAGAGCTTACGCCGAAGGAGCAGGCGCAGCCCGGCCCGCCCTTTTCCTTCCGCCGCCAGCGCCGGCGGATCGATCCGCGCGCGCAGGCGCTGGTTGCGCTCCTGCGTCATGGTCTCAGCCGCAACGTCGCCGAAACACTGGAAGCGGAAATATTGGCGCTGACGCTGGTGCGCCGCTCGCTCGGCGAGCGCACATCGCATGCGGCGGGCGCCAGCGCCGGCCGGCAGAAACTCGTCGACCGGGCAAAGCTGGTGCTTTCCTCCGATCTCGCGCGGCGCTGGACACTTTCGGAAATCGCCACCGAAGTGGGCGTCTCGCCCGTTTATCTCACCCAGGTCTTCCAACAGGTCGAGGCGACGCCACTTTACCGCTACCAGCTGCGGCTGCGGCTTGCCCGCGCGCTCGACCTGCTCGGCCAATATGAGGATCTGACGGCGCTCGGTCTCGATCTCGGCTTTTCCAGCCACAGCCATTTCAGCGCTTCCTTCAAGCAGTCTTTCGGGCAGACTCCGGCCGAATTCCAGCGCGCGGCGCAGCTGCGACACAGGTAAAAGCTCCCATCAATCGCTAAAGATTTCGACAGCGACGATGCGGTCTTCGATGATCTTATGAGCTTGTCCCGATCGCGGGACGATCAACGGAGGATCCTCAGATGAAGAAGACCACATGCGCCGCCTGCGACTGCAAACTCGGTGCAGAGACCATCACCGTCAAGCTCGGCGGAAAGGCTGTCGAAGTCTGCTGCCAGGAATGCGCCGAGGCCTTGAATGAGGCCGAAGCTGCGACATCGGCCGCTTCGGCAGGCAAAGAATAAACAACATGAGACAAGCCGCGCCGGGGTGCGCGGCTTTTGCGTTTCAGGCGGGCAGAAGCCCGTAGCGCCAGCCGCGGCGTTTGGCGTTCTGCGACAGGACCAGGAAAGCAAGGATGAGCATGCCTGCCTCGGCAAAGACCGGCACCATCCAGATCCCCTGCTCGCCGAAGACGAAGGGCAGCAGGAAGGTGAGCGGCAGGGTGAGCAGATAGGGCCGCGACAGGCCGAAGATCGCCGCGCGCGGCGCATCCCCGATCGACTGGAAATAGGACGACAGGATCAGCATCTGCCCGAAGAGAAAATAGGCGCCGATCGTCCAGGGCAGAATTCGCCTGACCTCGGCGATAATCGCGGGATCGGCGACGAAGACGGCGCCGAGGCGGCCGGCCAGCAGTTCGACGATGATCTCCACCAGGGTGCAATAGACGAGTGCGGCGAGCATCGCGATCTGCAGGCTGCGGCCGACGCGGAGCCCGAGGCCGGCGCCGTGATTGTTGCCGGCGACCGTCTGCAGGGCGATGCTGAGACCAAGCAGCGGCAGATAGGTGAAGGTCATGATCCGGGTGATGATGCCGTAGGCAGCCACCGTCACAACATAGTCTGTCACGCTCCAGAGCGAGACGTTGATCAAAATGGCGGCCGAGGCCAGCGATATGCCGATGAAACCGAGGCTCATCGGCGCGCCGAAGGCGACGATGCCGCGCCATTCAGCAAGAACCAACCCCGGGGACGGCCTGAGTGCCGCCGGCCGGCGCCAGCGATAGGCGAGCACGGCTGCGAGACAGACGAATTGAGATGCGATGGAGCCGGCTGCCGAACCGAGCACGCCCCAATGCATCACCGCCATGAATAGCCAGTTGGCGAAGATGTTGAGCAGAGAGGCCGACAGCGTCACCAAGGTCATGAAACCGATCTTGCCTTCGCAGCGCAGCCCGTCGAGATGCAGCGACAGGAAGAAGCTGATCGGCGCACAGGCGATCATCGCGCCCATGAACAGCATGGCGCCATCGGCCACGGCAGCATTGCCGGCAGCACCGGCATCGATGATCTGCCGGCCGACGGTCCAGTAGACCAGATTGAGGATGAGGGTGACGGCGAACGCCAGCGCATGCGCGCCGGCAAACACCCGACGCGCGCCTTGACGATTGCCGGCGCCGAGCCGGCGGGCGAGGATACTCGCCATACCGTTCGAGACCAGCGATTGCAGGGCGACCAGCAGCATCAACCCGGGGAAAATCAGGCTGACGGCAGAGAGCGCATCCGGGCCGACATAGGCGCCGAGGAAATAGGCGTCGACGACGGTGAACAGGCCGTTGACGGTGGTGATCGCGACGATCGGTGCCGCCGTTTTGATGAAGACGCCCGGCAGCCAGCCGGTGAGAAAGGCATTGCCTTCGGAAAGATCGGTCATGGAGAAATCCGTGCGATAGGAGGCAGGGCCGGATCCGGCTAAATCATCCGGATCCGGACGGCCTCAAAAGGACAAAAACAATCTAGAGATCGAGCACCAGATGCGGCACGCCGTTCGAGGTCTTCCTCGGCGAGATGCCGTCGGCATCGATCTGCGCGTTCACACGCCGGCGAAAGGCTGAAAAACTCTCGAAGGTGACGACATCCACCGGCTCGTCGAAATGGATGGTGATCCTGTGAAGGTCACCGCCCGGCAGGGCCGAAAGCGCCAAGACTTCGCCGGTGAACGGCTGATTGAGATAACGGCCGCGAATATGCGCGCCGACGAAGAGCGGTGTCTTCGGGCTAGCATTGGGCTTTGCCGCAAGGGCTGCGAGCGTATTCCAATCGCGCGCGCCGTGCTGGCGGGCAATCATTTCCAGGGCCGCACTGTGGGTCAGCGGGGTGCCGCGATCGTTCATCGCTTGGCGCAGGCGCTTGGCCTGGGCCTTCAATTCTTCAATAGCAGGATAGGTGGTCGTCATGGCGTGAGCCTTCGCAAGGCATGCTCTTCGACTGCGTATGGGAGCTCGCATTGCCGTCAGTCAGCATGCACAAAGGGCCGTGACCATGATCGCGAGGACTTCACCATGGATTTTCATCCGCGAGCGGCCGGTGCCTCGAACCGGCCCTTGTATGCGCGAACGCCGCCGACATGTCAAGAATGGCGCATCTGCCTCAGGAATGCGCAGCTTTGGGGCAAATCTGCACGAAATCGGTGCGATTTTCCCGCAGCGGTCACATAAGGATTCAATCTTAACGGTGTTCTTCAGCAAATATCAGCATTCTTGAAGTAATATCCTGTCGTATAACAAGCGGAGGCTAAAAGGGCCTTTCAGATGCACCTCGACACAGAACACCCCAAGCCGGAACGTGCTTACAGGGAATTCAATCTCGACAGGCCCGGCAACATCATCTTCGTCGGCCATCACCTCAGCACCGGAACGCAGGTGCGCTGCCTGATCCGCACCATCACGCTTGCCGGCGCATTGCTCGAAGTCAGCCCGAACCTGGAAATACCGAGCCATTTCTTTCTCGAAATCCTCGGCATCCATGACGAGATCGGTGCGACCGTGGTGAAGCGCGAAGGCGAATTGGTGACGATCAGCTTCAACATGCTGATCAATCCGGAATTCCTGCACCACGTGTTGCGATTGAACTTCGAAACCTGAGGCTTTTTCCGATCCGTGTAGCATCGCGGCGCGCCGCCTTTGTTTCGCCGCTCCGTCTTGCGGCAAGGCGCGCGATGATCGGAACGGCCCAGAGAAATCCGCGCCATTCCGGACGATCGAGAGGATCGGCCAAGGGATCACGGCGGATCCGGTGATTGCCGATTTCGATTTCCCTAAAGAGAACAACCCAGTTGAGATCCATTGCTTCATCCTCCATCTATTTCCTGGAGCACTTGAGCTAAGCCTTCGCGCCCCTCCGATGTAGAGGCGCTGAGGAAAGGGGGTTTTCATCCATGAAAGATGCAAGCTGGGACGACCTGCAGCTTTTTTTCCATGTCGCGACCGGCGGCGGGCTTTCGGCGGCGGCGGCGCGCACCGGGCTCAGCGCGCCGACAATCGGCCGGCGCATGCTGGCGCTCGAACGGGTGACCGGCCGCTCGCTGTTCAGCCGCGGCCCCACCGGTTATCTGCTCGCCAAGGACGGGCAGGAGCTGCTCGATCGCGTCCGGCTGATGCAGGATGCTGCGCGTGCGATCTCCGACTGGCGCGGCGAGGTGCTGACACTGCCGATCGTCTCGACGGCCGCCGACAGCTGGACCTCCCGCTTCGTCGCCGACCATCTGGCCAGCGTCTGGACGCCGAAGGACAGCTTCCGCATGTGCTACAAGACCTGCGACGCCACCGTCGATTTCACCTATCGCGAGGCGCATATCGCCATTCGCCACAGCCGACCGGACAGCGGCAACGTCGCGATCCGCCGTTCAGTCAAGGTGGCGCATGCGGCCTATCAGGCAGCCGGCTATGACGAGAAAAACTGCAACTGGATCTCGCTCGGCACCGACACCGCCATCACGCCGGCCGACAAATGGACATTCGAACAGCCGGATTCCTGGATCACCAGCTGGACGAACACGCCGCATATGCTGTTTTACCTCATCCGCGGCGGTGCCGGCCGCGGCGTGCTCCCCTGTTTCATCGGCGATCAGGAGCGTAGGCTCGTCCGCGCCGGGCCTGTCATCGACGAACTGACCTACGAAATGTGGATCGTTGCGCATGACGACGAGCGGCAGCGGCCGGAAGTCAGGATCGTCATCGACCGCCTGGCGGCGCTCTTTGCCGATCATGAAGAACTGTTTGCCGGGCAGAAACCGTCCGCTTGACGCGGCGGAATGAGAAAACGCGGGCCATTCGACCCGCGTTCATTATAGGTAGGCTCTTGCCGGCTCAGGCGGCGAGATGCCGCTCGATCTCGTCGACCGGCATATTGGTATAGTCTTTCGCCACTTCCGCGGTGATCACCGCCTGCGTATCGGC
This sequence comes from Rhizobium sp. WYCCWR 11146, assembly GCF_013591995.1. Taxonomy (NCBI): domain Bacteria; kingdom Pseudomonadati; phylum Pseudomonadota; class Alphaproteobacteria; order Hyphomicrobiales; family Rhizobiaceae; genus Rhizobium; species Rhizobium sp. WYCCWR 11146. The sequence continues at coordinate 27,068 of NZ_JACCEY010000004.1, read as the reverse complement.
GCGGAGTGCCGGCCGCAGCGCGCCAAGCGCCTTCGGCGGTGCGACGAGGACAATGCGACGGGCCTTCTTTTCCTGCACCAACTCGTCGAGCTTTTCCGCCACCTGTTTCAGAAATTCGGTTTCGGCCTGATCCTGCCAACTGGTCTCCTCGACAGCGCTGCCGCTCAGTCCGTCTGCAGCATGGGTTCGGCCAGGCTTATCGGCGCCAATCTCGCGATCCGGCGCGCTCGGCTGTGTCAGGGTTTCCAGCACCTTCAGGTTCACCAGTTGGGCATCGCCGGCATTCTGCATGATCAGAGCCTTGGCTCCATCGCAGACCACGACCCATGATTCCCAAGGGATTTTTACATCAGTCATCTTCAACTCCTCGCTGTCGTCATTCGAAGCGCGCCGTGCTTCATCGATCAAGGCAGAACGCCTGGCCATTGAAAGAGTTCGGGAAAATTGCACCGAAATCGAACGGGCGGCGATCCGGCCGGCCCTGGCTGCGTAGAAAGGCCAAGTTCGGGAGATTGACGATGAAGACATCACTGCTCGCCTATGCCGGTACCTTTCTCACCCTTCTCATCTGCGACGGGATATGGCTCGGCCTCATCGCCCGCAACTTCTATCGCGATCAACTGGGAGCGCTGATGCTGCCCTCGCCTAATCTGGCGGTCGGCGCACTGTTCTACCTGTTCTTCGCCGCCGCGGTGGTTGTGCTTGCCGTGCTGCCGGCGCTGTCGGCGGGCTCGATCGCCACCGCGTTTCTCCACGGTGCCATTCTGGGACTGGCCGCCTATGGCACTTATGACATCACCAATCTCGCTACGCTTCGCAACTGGCCGCTCGCCATGAGCTTGGTCGACATGGTCTGGGGCACGGCTCTGACGGCGCTGACTGCCACCGGCGGATATCTCGCCGTCAGATTTTTTGGCTGAAACGGGAGCTTGGAGATGAAAGCCCGCGTCCCGATAATGAACATCGGGCGTCCCGCTTGGGCACAAAGTTTAAACTCGTTAAAATTGTCATTTTATATTTGACGAATGTGCAAAACATTCATGTGACCTTGGTTCGAGCAAGACCCCAGCTTGAATGAGATCAAGACCAGCTTGCTCGCGATCAAGACCCCAAATGTGCCCTGTCTGACGGAGAATGTGAATGACTATGCTCCGCGCCACACACCTTGCCACGGTCAAGTCCGCTGTCTACGACCTGCGCTGGGAAGAATTCAGCGTCAAACGGCCAGCCCGCATCGTCGCCGTCCGGCCGTGCCTCACAGGCGTCTCCATGCGAAGCGCCGAGATCATCGATATCTCCCAGGGCGGTGCCACCTTCATCGTCTCGACCACGGCCGGCCTGCCAAAGCATTATTATCTCAACATTCTTGGCCTCGCCTACCGGATCGGCTGCGCGGAGGTCTATCGCCATAAGGAACGCATCGGGGTGCGGTTCATCAACATCATGGACCCCGAGGTTCTGCGCCGCGTCGTCCGTACCGATTTCCTTGTCGGCAACATGGAAGCAATCGCTGCCCGACGCGCGCCGATCTTCCGCGCCTGAACAGGCCGAGTCGTTGCGGAAATAATCTTGCTTGCGTTGGCCGTGCCCGGGCCTATTGTTTCGCCAATAGTCATTATGTCCGGGAAACTGCCGTCGCATGTCCGCCTTTTCGCGCTTTACACCTCTTGCCAGCGCCCTGCCCTCCACAGTCCCCTTCGTCGGCCCCGAGGCGATCGAGCGCCAGCGCGGACTTGTCGTTTCGGCGCGCATCGGCGCCAATGAGAACGGCTTCGGCCCAGCAGCTTCCGTCTTTGCGGCGATGCGCGAGGAGGCCGGCAATATCTGGAAATACAATGACCCGGAGAATTTCGCGCTCAGGGAAGCGCTTGCCGCCCATCTCGGCATCTCGGCCGCCAATATCGCCATCGGCAGCGGCATCGACGAATTGCTCGGCCAGATCGTCCGGCTGGTGATCGAGCCGGGCGCGCCCGTCGTTACCTCGCTCGGCGCCTATCCGACCTTCAATTTCCATGTCGCCGGCTTCGGCGGTCGGCTGGTGACCGTTCCCTACGCAAACGACCGCGAGGATCTCGACGGGCTGCTCGATGCGGTGAAACGCGAGAATGCGCCGCTCGTCTATTTCGCCAATCCCGACAATCCGATGGGAAGCTGGTGGGATGCCGACAGCATCGTCGCTTTCGCCCGTGCGCTGCCCGAGACGACGCTGATGGTGCTCGACGAGGCCTATAGCGAGACGGGGCCGGCAGGTTCGCTGCCGTCGATCTCCTCGCTCATCGAGCTGCCGAACGTCGTTCGCACCCGCACGTTCTCCAAGGCTTACGGACTTGCCGGCTCACGCACCGGCTACGCGATCTCGACGGCAGGCACGGCGCAGGCCTTCGACAAGATCCGCAATCATTTCGGCATGAACCGGCTGGCAACGGCTGCAGCGCTCGCCGCCCTCAAGGACCAGGCCTATCTCGTCGAGGTGGTCGGGAAAATCCATGCGGCGCGGGAGCGGATCGGCGGCATCGCCCGGGCGAACGGCCTCGTCCCCCTGCCCTCGGCAACAAATTTCGTGGCGATCGACACAGGGCGCGACGGCGCTTATGCGCGGTCGATCGTCGACGGCCTGATAGAGCACGGCGTCTTCATCCGCATGCCTGGTGTGGCGCCCCTCAACCGCTGCATCCGCATCAGCGTCGGGCCGGAGGCGGATATGGCGCTGCTCGAACAGGCTCTGCCGCAGGTTCTGAAACAGATCGGCCGATAAAGCGAAGAACCGCGGCCGGTGGAGGATCCGGTCGCGGTTCCGTTCTCCCGGCGTCGGCCCCGTCCAAAGCGCCCCGCCAGCCCCCTCTTTTTGAGGTTGTTATTGCTGCTCTTGTCGAATTGATCGGAGACGGTTCTAGTGAACCGTCATCCACTCGCGGGCGGCGCGCAGCGCTGCTGCGAGCTGCATCTTGTCCATGGCGGCGGCCACGTCGGCACGAAGCTCGGCGGCGCGGTCGTTGCCCTTGATTGCGGCGATGTTCAGCCATTTGTGGGCTGCAACGAGATCGACTTCGCAGCCGCGGCCGGTCGCATACATCAGACCCATTTCGCAGAAGACATCGGCGCTGTTGTTGTCGCCACCCATGGTGGCCGTTTCAGCATTGTGCATTTCAAAGCGTGCCATCGGTTTTATCCCTGTTAGCCTGTTTATGACTGACCCTGTTTTACCTTCAGGCCTTGCCGTCTATCGCGGCTTGCGGCCCTTCCGGTCCGGCGGGTTTGCCCCGCTCGTTTGATGGGTTCACTATGCCAAACGGCTTTCAAAAAACGCCTAAAATGCATGATTAATTTGAGACAAACAAAGTGCAAACACTTGGTAAAATTGGATTTTCGTTAAACATCGGACTCCCTGCGAATTAAGGATTTTCGAGCGGATTTTACGAAAGATTCAGATTTGAAAATAAACGGATCGTTCATCATGAAATCAGCAGGCGATATCTTTGAAAGCTCGCCGCACGGCTTTTCTCGTGATTTTCAGCCGGTCAACATGATAGCGATCGACCCTGTTTACCTTTACGTTCGCGTCAGTTATTTTCGCGGCGATCAAGGATATCATGGAGGAAAAGATGATCCGCAGCTTCGTTCTCGCCGGCTTCATAACAGTCATCGCGGGTATCGCGCATGCCGAGGAGCCGATCGTCGGCAACTGGAAGACGGCCGCCGGCGATACGGCGGTGATCGCATCCTGCGGCGGCAGTTACTGCGTGACGCTGAAGACCGGTAAATATGCCGGCCGGAAGATCGGCACGCTTGCGGGAACCGGCGGCAGCTATGCCGGCGAGATCACCGACCCGGCCGCCGAGAAGACCTATAGCGGCTCGGGCAAGATTTCCGGCAATTCGCTGAGGATGCAGGGCTGCGTGATGAAGATCCTCTGCAAGTCACAGACCTGGACGCGGCTCTGAGAGAACGCGGGGCGGATAGCGGGTAACGGCCGGGATGTGTTAGAGTGTACACAGCTCAACACAGGAGTTTTCGAAATGGCCGGCAGCACGACCATGACAATTCGGGTCCGCCCCGACGTAAAAGAAAAGCTCGACAGGATTGCGGCCGACACGCAACGCAGCAAATCATTCCTCGCTGGCGAGGCCGTAGCGGCATATGTGGAGCGCGAGCTTGAAATCATCGAGGGTATCAAGCGCGGCATGGCCGATGCGGAAGCTGAGCGCGTTATACCGCACGAGCAGGCTGTCGCCGAAATGCGTAAGGTCATCGCGGATGCCAAGCGTAGGAAAACCCCGCGCGGATGAGGCCGGTTCTTTGGTCGAAGGAAGCACATCAGGATAATCTGGAAATTCTGCGTTACATCGCAAAGAACAACCCCGATGCGGCCGAAAGGGTTGTGGACGCCATCGAGGATGCCGGCAAGAAACTTGGCGAATTTGCAACCGGTCGGCCAGGACGAATAACTGGCACTTATGAAAAATCCCTCACCCGGCTCCCCTACATAATTTCCTGTGAGCTGCGGTCGATCGCGGGACGCGAAAGCGTCGTCATCTTGCGGGTGATCCATACCGCGCGGGATTGGCCGGCCGAAGACTAGTCGAACCAACTTATAAGCGTATCGTAACGCAGTTGCGCAGCCATCCTCCAAAACGCCAAGCATGTCGACGCAGGCATGCCTCGAAACCCTTGGCGACCGGCCCGAGCCGGCCCGGCAAGCTGAACGGCGGATGAACCGGCATCTCAGCACTCATTCAGCCACCGCATGGCAAAACTCATGTCACGATAGAGTTGCGTATCGGGGGCAAGGCAATGAACCACTATATTCTGGCAAGACGCCTTAGCATCATCACACTGTTTGCGGCGATCTTCGCGGTCACGTTTTCGGCAGTCGTAGTGCACGATGGCGGCGGCGGCGCGCAGTCGCATTTCGGGGCGAGCTATACCTGCCTGGAGAGAAACGGCACCTTCTGCGCGCCTGCGGTGCGGTGAGTAAAGCGCATCGCGATGCGCTTTAAGTCTTTGGTTTATGCATGTCGTCGTCTCAAAACCGCTGCGCACGTTGGGCGACAGGCATTCGCAGCAGACGCGGAAGAGGACAAAAAATCGGAATCCGCCGGCGCGCGTCGTTTGCTTGTCAAGAACAACTCTCTATAATGCGTCATGAACAAACGAATCTCCCTTTTGTCGCCCCTCGACACATCCTCTCCACCGCCTTTCCAGCCCCAGAGCTTCGACGATCCGGCCAAGGCGGTCGAGACGCTGACAGCGCTTTACGAGCGCAACACGGCGTTCCTGATCGAGAGCTTCAGCGAACTTGCGCAGGGCGCGCCGATCTCCTCGCGCTACCGCGCATTTTATCCGCAGGTCAGCATTGAGACGACAAGCTACGGCCATGTCGATTCGCGGCTTTCCTACGGTCATGTCACGGCACCCGGCATCTACACGACGACCGTCACCCGGCCGAAGCTCTTCAAGCATTACCTCAAGGAGCAACTGTCGCTGCTGATGAAGAGCCATAATGTTCCGATCGTCGTCTCAGAATCGTCGACGCCGATCCCGCTCCACTTCGCCTTCGGTGAGGGAGCGCATGTAGAAGCGTCGACCAACGCCTTCGTCGACGTTCCGATGCGCGATATCTTCGACACGCCCGACCTCAACACCACCGACGACGAGATCGCCAACGGCGAATATATCCCGCCGCCGGGAGAGCCCTCGCCGCTGGCTCCGTTCACCGCGCAACGCATCGATTATTCGCTCGCCCGGCTGTCGCATTATACGGCGACGCATGCGGAACATTTCCAGAATTTCGTGCTGTTCACCAACTACCAGTTCTATATCGACGAGTTCTGCGGCTGGGCGCGCAAGCTGATGGCGGAGGGCGGCGACGGCTATACCGCCTTCGTCGAGCCCGGCAATGTCGTCACCCTTCCCGGCTCGAACGCGCCGGAAACGGATTCCGCCCTCACCCGCCTGCCGCAGATGCCGGCCTACCATCTGAAGAAGAAGGGCCATGCCGGGATCACCATGATCAATATCGGCGTCGGCCCCTCCAACGCCAAGACGATCACCGACCACGTCGCCGTGCTGCGCCCGCATGCCTGGCTGATGCTCGGCCATTGCGCCGGTCTTCGCAACAGCCAGCGGCTCGGCGACTATGTTCTCGCCCACGCCTATATGCGTGAGGACCATGTTCTCGACGACGACCTGCCGGTCTGGGTGCCGATCCCGGCGCTGGCCGAAGTGCAGGTGGCGCTCGAAGCCGCCGTTGCCGAAATCACCGGCTATGAGGGTTTCGAGCTGAAGCGCATCATGCGCACCGGCACCGTCGGCACGATCGACAACCGCAACTGGGAACTCCGCGACCAGCGTGGGCCGGTGAAGCGGCTCTCCCAGGCGCGCGCGATCGCGCTCGACATGGAATCGGCAACGATCGCCGCCAACGGCTTCCGCTTCCGTGTGCCCTATGGCACGCTGCTCTGTGTCTCCGACAAGCCGCTGCACGGCGAATTGAAGCTGCCGGGCATGGCAACGGCCTTCTACCGCACGCAGGTCAACCAGCACCTGCAGATCGGCATCCGCGCCGTCCAGAAGCTTGCCGCCATGCCGAAGGAAGCGCTGCATTCACGCAAGCTGCGCAGCTTCTTCGAAACGGCCTTCCAATAGGCCGTTTCCTCATCTGCCCGTCACGACAGGCGCCGAGCCCTCGGCCACCATCTGCGGCTTACCGGCGGCAAGATTCAGCCCTGCTATCAGCAGGGTGAAGGCCACCACGACGAAAGCGATGCGCAGGAGAACCTTCAGCGCATCGGCATCGTCGGGTACTACCAGCTGACGCTTCTCGTGGCGACGTGCCCAGATGTGACTTGCCAGGGCGATTTCAAGAATGCTCATTTCCATTCTCCTCGACAGGTTTCGATGAAGCCTTGTCGAGTGCTGCCTTGCGATTTCGACACCTCGTCCGCACAATTTTTTTCGCGGCGCTGTCGAAATGCATGCAGGTCGTTCGTCCATGTTTATGGGAACAGGGCAAGGAGGCTGCCGCGATGAAATATCTCTGTCAGGTCTGGTTCGATGGCGGGGTGCTCGACGCGATGACGCAAGAGGAGAAGACCGAACTCGACACCAATTCCTTGAACTATGACAAGGACCTCGTCGAAAGCGGGCATATGATCGTCGCCCAGGCGTTGCAGCCGCCAAAATCGGCGGTGACCGTACGGGTGCGCAATGGCGAGACGTCGGTGACAGACGGTCCCTTCGCCGAGACCAAGGAGGCGCTCGGCGGCTTTATCCTGATCGAGGCCAAGGATCTCAACGAAGCGATCCGCATTGCCGCGGGCATCCCGCTCGCCATGCTCGGCGCGATCGAAGTGCGGCCAATCCACGAATTCGGAGCTAAATGAGGAGAGACCAATGAAATTTCTATGCCAGATCTGGTTCGACACTCAAAAAAGCAAGCTGGTCCCTCAGACCGAATGGGATGCGCTGACACAGGAGTGCATCATCAGCGACAATCGCTGGCGCGAGAGCGGTCATCTGCTGGTGGCGCTCGCCTTGCATGAACCGTCAACAGCGATCACGGTCCGCCTGCGCAATGGCGAAGTCTCTGCGACCGATGGCCCATTTGCCGAAATCAAAGAGCACCTCGGCGGTTTTGTGCTGATCGAAGCCGAGAATATCGACGAGGCGAAGACGATCGTGTCGAGTTTTCCGATCCTCAAATATTGCTCGATCGAAGTGCGCCCGACCTACGCTATCCAGGATGGGAAATAGTCATGCGCTACATCTGCCTGATTTATAACAGCACCGACACCGACGGAACGCTGACGCCTGATGAAACCGACGAACTTATCAAAGCCCATTTCGCCTTCGACGAGGAACTGCTCCGCGATGGCATCATGATCCATTCCGACGCGTTGGAGATGCCTGACCAGGCGATGGTACTGCGGGTTCGCAACAACACGCTGTCTGCCACCGACGGTCCCTATGTCGAGACGAAGGAGCACCTGGCCGGCTTCTATGTCATCGAGGCACCTGACATGGCGAAGGCAAAAGAGATTGCCGGACGGATCCCGTCGGCGCGTTTCGGCGCGGTCGAACTCCGGCCCGTGCGGATACTGACCCTGCCGGACTGAGGTGCCCCTTTGGAAAGTGTGATCGAGGAGATCTACCGAACGCAGTCGCGCCGGGTGTTGGCAACGCTGATCCGCCTGCTCGGCGATTTCGACCGAGCGGAGGAGGCGCTTCACGACGCCTTTGCCGCCGCCACCCGGACATGGCCGACGGACGGCATCCCTGGCAATCCCTTCGCCTGGCTCGTTTCGACGGGGCGCTTCAAGGCGATCGATACGATCCGGCGGCGGGCGCGTTTCGATGCTTCGCAGCATCATATCGAGGACAGCCTCTACACGCCCGATGCAACGGAGATCGGCGACATGGAACCGATCGAGGACGACATGCTGCGGCTGATCTTCACCTGCTGCCATCCGCTCATCCCGGCCGATGCGCAGATGGCGATGGCGCTCAGAGAAATCTGCGGGCTGACCACCGAAGAGATCGCCCATGCCTTCCTCATTCCGGCGCCGACGGTGGCCCAGCGGATCGTGCGCGCCAAAGGCAGGATCCGGGCGGCGAAGATCCCCTACGAGGTGCCAGGCCGCGAGGCGCTGCCGCCGCGACTCGACCGGGTGCTGCACGTCATCTACCTCGTCTTCAACGAGGGCTATTCGGCCTCTTCGGGCGAGGAGGTGGTCCGCGCCGATCTGACCGCAGAAGCGATCCGTCTGGCGCGACTGCTTCTGGCGCTGCTGCCGCATCCCGACGTCTCCGGTCTGCTGGCCTTGATGCTGCTGCAGGATTCCCGCCGCACCGCCCGCCGCGTCGGAGACGGATCGCTGGTGCTGCTTGCCGATCAAGACCGCTCGCTCTGGGATCATGCGAAGATTGCGGAAGGCCTGGCGCTGCTCGCCGCGGCGATGGAAGCGGGAGAGATCGGCACCTATACGCTGCAGGCGGCGATTGCCGCCGAGCATGCCAAGGCGCCGGCTGCCGAAGAGACCGATTGGCGGCGGATCGCCTTTTATTACGATCTGCTTCTGGCCGCACAGCCCTCGCCGATCGTCGAGCTCAACCGCGCCGTGGCGATTACGATGGCGGAAGGGCCGGCGAAGGGGCTGGAACTGGTCGATGCCATTCTGGGACGCCGGGAGCTGCAGGCCTATCACCTCGCCCATTCGGCGCGTGCCGATTTCCTGCGCCGTCTCGGCCGGAGGCAAGAGGCGATCGCCGCTTATCAAACAGCGCTGTCGCTCTGCCGGCAGGAGCCGGAGCAGGCGTTTTTGAGAAAACGGATTTCAGAGCTTGCCGCGGCGTCCGAGCGGCAGTGAGATCGCGGTGCCGGTGAGCGCCGAGACGATGATCAGCAAGTGGGCATTGACGCTAGCCTGCGCCAGCGCGGCCAGCGCCAGCCGCTCGCTCGAAGCGCCCAAGGCGATGGCGCCGGCAGTGATGCCGGCCGGATAGGTGCCGACGCCGCCCGGCGCATGCATCGGCAGCACGGAGGAGAGCTCGCCGCCGAGCGCGCCGCCGAAGCTTGCCGCCATCGGCAGCACGCCCATCAGGCCAAGCGCCCATGCGAGCACCATCACCTTCACCAGCCAGTTGACGATGGTCATCGCCCAGGCACGCGCAAAGGCGATGGCATCGAGCGGCAATCCGTTTTCGATCTCGACGACGAATTTCTGCGCCTTCTTCGGCAGCAGCTTGGCGGCCAGGCGCAGCAGCGGCTTGCGGGCGGCGAAGGCCGCGACCGGCAGCAGCAGGTAGGCCGCCCAGAGCGACCACGCAAGAGCTGCATTCGCGGCAGCGATCGCAAAGCCGATGCCGGCGGCGGCCAGAAGCGCGTGCAGGTCGAGCAGCCGCATGACGAACAGCGCCGAGGTTCCGCGCGTCAGCGGAATGCCGAATTCGGTGCGCATCAGCAGCGGAAAGCTGGTCTCGCCGGCGCGGAAGGGCAGCATGATGTTCAGGAGATTGTGGATCTGCGTGACGCGGAAGAGGACCGCGAACCGGCCAGCCGTTTCCTTCGGAAAATAATCATAGATGCGCCAGGTGCGCAGGAAATAGGTGCTCGTCAGCAGCACCAGCGCACCGATGACAGGACCTGCGCCGACATCGGCCCACTGCCTGATGATAACAGGCCAACCCCAGAACCATTGGATGAAGAGGCCATAGGCTGCGACGATGACGACCGTCAGAACGGTCATGCGATTGCGCATAAACCAGGATTGCCGGCTTTCAACGATCGAACTCTTCATGTAGTAGGCATTCCTCGCTTGGCTTCGGCATAGGCAGCGGTTCCGTCGCCAGGCCTTTTAGGAGAAATGAAGGTTGCGCACAACGACGGAGTTGATGGCGGCGGTGGCGAACATGCTTCCACGCCGACGATCCGATCGGACCTTGCCGGCTTGACGTGGAGATCGATGTTGGAGCGGATTACCCGAAGCATTACGAGCGCAAGCATTTTTCTGGCGGCCTATTTCCTGCTGAACATCGCGCTTCGCATCGCCTTGCCGCATACGCTCGATCTCGACGAGGCGGAGCAATCCTTCTACTCGCAATACCTGCTTGCCGGCTACGGCCCGCAGCCGCCCTTCTACAACTGGATCCAATATGCCATCGTTTCGGTGACCGGCATATCGATGTGGGTGCTCTCGGTGCCGAAGAACATCATTCTCTTCGGCTGCTATCTCTTCTACGGGCTTGCTGCCCGGGAGGTGCTGAAGAGCCGTTCGCTCGCAGCCGTCGCCATGCTGAGCCTGATTACCCTGCCGCAGGTCGGCCTGATGGCGCAGCGCGAACTGACCCATACGGTTGCCCTGCTGTTTGCGACCTCGCTCTTCCTTTTCGGTTTTTTCCGCACGCTGCGCCAGCCGACGATCGGGAGCTATCTCCTCATCGGCATTGCCACTGGCATCGGGCTCATCTCGAAGTATAATTTCGCCATCCTGCCCTTTGCCGCCCTCATCGCCGTGCTGCCGGAGCGGCAATGGCGCAGCCGTCTCATCGACTGGCGTTTGCTGCCGGCCGCCGTGCTCGCCATTCTGATCGTGCTGCCGCATGCTCTCTGGCTGCCTGACAATCTCCTCAGCGCGTCTGCGCCGACACTCGAGCGGATGACTGCCGAACACCTGGCGCCGGCCGGCCTCCCCCGCATCGGGCAAGGACTGCTGTCTCTCGTGATCGCAGTCCTCGGCTTCGTCGCATTGCCAATCGTTCTCATCGCGGCCGCCTTCCGGCGCGACTTTTTTCGCGCGCTCTCCTCTTCCAGCCCGATGATCCGGGTGATCGAGCGGATGATGTTCATCAGCCTGCTCGCCTTCGTCGGCGTGGTCCTCTTCGCCGGCGCGAGCGATATCCACGAGCGCTGGCTCGACCCATGTCTGCTCGTCCTGCTGATCTATCTGTTCTTGAAACTGGAAACCGCAGACATCGATCTTTCCGCCGGTCTTGCGCGCTTCCGGCCCGTGGTGCCGGTCTTCATGGTCGTCATCCTGTCGATCCTTCTTTTCCGGATCGTCGGCATTCAATATATCGGCACTTATACGAGAACGAACGTACCCTTTTCCGGCTACGTGGCTGAATTGACCGCGACCCGCAAGCCGGTTCTCATCGTGGCCGGAACCAAGTTCGTTGCCGGCAACATGCGGCTGGAGTTTCCCGACGTTCCCGTCGTGATCCCGTTCTTCCCCGGTCCCGGAGTTCCCGAATATGCGGCTGCGAAGGGGCCGGTTCTGGTTATCTGGCGCGGCGAGACCGCAGATGATCCGACAATTTCCCCCGGCTTCGCCAATGACCTCGTCAAATCGGGCATTCATCTGCCAGAGTTGAAGACGCTGACCCTGCCCTATCTCTTCGGTGACGGCAAACGCAGCTTCTCCATTGGTTACTCCTGGGTGGAAGGCGGCGCGAAATAGCGCCCCGGCAGATCAGCCGATTGCGGGAAACAGGCATTGCCGGCTGGCAACCGGCGGACACTTCATGTAGTAGCCTTCCGCAAGTGCGGCGGCAGCATTCAAGATTGCTCGGCCGCCCGGCCTTTTGGAGATGAAAGTTGCAGACAACCGTAGAGCCCATTCGCGGTACGAATGATCCGGTACAATCGCTCGAACTGTCGCTGGTCGTGCCCATTTTCAACGAAGAGCAAAGCGTCGGCCCGCTCGTCGAGCGTGTCGTGGCTGCGATGGTCAGCTACCCCCATCGCTGGGAGCTGATCCTCGTCGACGACGGCAGCACGGATGCGACGCTCGTCAACGCCCGGAAGTATGTCGGACACGAGGGGCTGGCGCTCAGGATCGTCGAGTTGCAGCGCAACTTCGGCCAGACAGCCGCCATGCAGGCCGGCATCGATACCGCCCGTGGCCGCCTTATCGCGACGATGGACGGCGACCTGCAGAACGATCCGAAGGACATTCCTTCGATGGTCGCCGAGCTGGAACGGCGTGAACTCGATCTCTTGGTCGGCTGGCGCAAGAACCGCAAGGACGGCCTGTTCCTGCGCAAGATCCCCTCCTGGTGCGCCAACTACCTGATCGGCCGCATCACCGGCGTCAAGCTGCATGATTACGGCTGCAGCCTGAAAATCTACCGTGCCTCGATCATCAAGCAGGTGAAGCTGATGGGCGAGATGCACCGCTTTATCCCCGCCTGGGTCGCCGGTGTCGTCCCGAGCTCGCGCATCGGCGAGATGGCGGTCACCCACCATGCCCGCGAACACGGCGTTTCGAAATACGGCATTTCGCGCACCTTCCGCGTCATCCTCGATCTGCTGTCGGTGATGTTCTTCATGCGCTACAAGGCGCGGCCGGGGCATTTCTTCGGTTCGCTCGGCCTGGGCCTCGGCGCCCTCGCCATGCTGATCCTGCTCTATCTCGGCTTCGACAAGTTCATCCTGGGCAACGACATCGGCACGCGACCGATGCTGATGGTCGGCGTGGTACTGCTGCTGTCGTCGGTGCAGATGATCACCACCGGCATCCTGGCGGAAATGATCGCGCGCACCTATTACCGCGACGATGCCTCACCGAATTATATCGTGCGGCAGATCTTCGACGATCAAAGCCAAGCCTAAGCCGGCAGCACGATGCTGGAGCGCGCGACGAGGACGATCAAAACCGCGGGCCTGCTGCTTGCAGCCTATTTCGTGCTCAACATCGTGCTGCGTATCGTGCTTCCGCATTCGCTGGAGCTCGACGAGGCGGAGCAATCCTTCTTCTCGCAATATCTGCTGGCGGGCTACGGCCCGCAGCCGCCCTTCTACAATTGGATGCAATATGCCGTCGTTTCGGTGACGGGCATGTCGATCGGCGCGTTGATCGTTCCGAAGAACATCCTGCTGTTCCTGTCCTATCTCTTCTATGGCCTTGCCGGGCGGCGCGCGCTGAAGGACGAGGCGCTTGCCGCCGTCGGCATGCTGGCGCTGATCACCCTGCCCCAGGTCTCCTACATGGCCCAGCAGGATCTGACCCACACGACGGCGCTGCTCTTTGCTAGCGCGCTGTTTCTCTACGGCTTCTTCCGCACGCTCGACCGGCCCGATATGGCGAGCTACCTGCTGCTCGGGCTTGCGACCGGCATCGGGCTGATCTCGAAATATAATTTCGCGCTGATGCCTATCGTCGCCTTGATCGCCATCCTGCCCGATGCCGAATGGCGACGCCGGGCGCTCGACTGGCGCATGCTGGCAGCGATCACTGTTGCGCTCGTCATCGTCCTGCCGCACGCGATCTGGCTGCAGGGCAATCTCGCATTCGCCTCCTCCGACACTCTGGTCAAGATGGCCGCCGGCAGCGAACCCGCCGGCGCCGTGCGGATCGGCAAAGGCCTTCTCGCCTTTCTCGTCGCCATCATCGCCTTTGCGGCGCTGCCTGTCGCAATCTTCGCCGCCACCTTCCGCCGGGATTTTGTCCGGGCGCTTTCGGCGGGCAACCGCTGGACTGGGATGATGGAGCGGATGATGCTCGCAAGTCTTGCCGGCATCGTTCTGATCGTGCTGTTGACCGGCTCGACGACTGTTCGCGAGCGCTGGCTCGACCCCTTCCTGCTGGTGCTGCCGATCTATTTCCTTGCGAAGATGCAAGCCGCCGGGCTCGAGCTTTCCGCCGGACTGCGCCGCTTCCGGCTGGTGCTGCCGGTGTTGATGGCTTGCGTGCTGATCGCACTCGGCTTCCGCGTCGTCGGTGCCGGGCTGATCGGCACTTACAGCCGGCCGAATGTGCCGATGGCGGGTTTTTCGCGCGAGATGACGCGACAGGCGGAGCCGGCGCTGGTGATCGCTTCCGACACCTATATCGGCGGAAACATGCGGCTGCAATTTCCCGATGTGCCGGTGGTGATCCCGGATTTTCCGGCACCGGGCATTCCGGCCTATGCCGAGGCCAAGGGGCCGGTGCTGATCGTCTGGCGCGGCAAGCAGACGGCGACGGCTGCCGATGCGGTCATGCCGGAGCGGTTCTCATCAGCGCTGACGGCGGCCGGCATCGCGCTGCAGGAGATCGGCTCGCTGTCGCTTCCTTATTATTTCGGCCGCCAGGGCGACAATTTCGCGCTCGGCTACGCCTGGGTTCGGCCGGAGACCAGATAGGATGACCGAGAGCAACCGTCGCGACATCAGTTGGATCTTCGTTCTGCTGGCAGCCTATTTCGTGCTCCAGGTCGGCGTGCGGCTCGCAACCTCGCATTCGCTCGATCTCGACGAGGCCGAACAGGCCTTCCGATCGCAATGGCTTGCCGCCGGCTACGGCCCGCAGCCGCCGTTCTACAACTGGTTGCAATACACCGTCTTCCAGTTTGCCGGCGTCTCGCTGACCGCGCTTTCGGTGGTGAAGAACTTGCTGCTGTTCATCTCCTATCTGCTGTACGGCCTGACCGCGCGGCTTGTCCTGCGCGACAAGGCGCTGGTGGCGATCGCCACGCTCGGGCTGCTGACGATCCCGCAGATGGCTTTCGAGATGCAGCGCGACCTGACTCACACGGTCGCGGTGTTCTTCTCGGCCAGCATCTTCTTTTACGGTTTCATTCGCAGCCTGAAGCAGCCGAGCCTTGCCTCCTACCTGATATCAGGCATCGGCATTGGTTTCGGACTGCTTGCCAAATACAATTTCGCGATCCTGCCGGCGGCAGCCTTGATTGCCGCGCTGGCCGATGCGCGCCTGCGGCCGCGGATCTTCGACTGGCGGCTGGTGCTGACGGCGGCGGTGGCGCTCGTCATCACCCTGCCGCATCTCTTCTGGCTGAAGGACAATCTCGATTTCGCCACCGCACGCACGCTGGAGAAGATGACTGCGAGCGGCGATGCGAGCTATCTTAAGCAGGTGTCCATGGGCGTCAGTTCGCTCGCCCTCGCCACCATCAGCTTTGCCGCATTGACCGTGGCGGTGTTCGCGATCGTTTTCGGCAAGAGCCTTCGTCCGGCGCTCGCCTCCGGCTCGGAATGGACGCGGCTTCTCGAGCGGATGATGCTCGTCTTCTTGGCCGGCATTCTGCTTCTGATCGTCTTCGGCGGCGCGGCCGGCATCAAGGATCGCTGGCTGGTGCCGATGCTCTTCATCCTGCCGCTCTATTTCTGCCTGAAGATCGAGGCCGCAGGCGTCACAACAGACAGAGCGTTCCGGCGTTTTATACCCATCCTCGCCGTCATCATGATCGGCGTACCGGCGGCCCTTTACGGGAGCGTTGCGACTGCGCGCTTTACCGGTCATTACGAGCGGCTGAACAGGCCCTATGCCGGCATGCTGGAAACATTGCGCAAACAGGCCGAACCGGCGGCGATCCTTGCCGACGACAGCCTGCTTGCCGGTAATCTCAGGCAGGATATTCCCGGTGTGCCGATCCTCTCTGTGGACTATCCCGGCTTCAACCCGGATCTTACCGGCCGGCGACCGCTTCTCCTGGTGTGGCTCCTCCCGCAGAAGGGCGGAAGCGAAACACTTCCCCCGGCCATGGCTCAATGGCTACAGGCCAATCTCGGCGTGTCCGCACCGCAGGCGTCGGTGATCGACGTGCCCTATGTCTATGGGCGCGGCGACGACAGCTATCGTTTCGGCTATGCCTGGGTCAATCAGCCGGGCTGAGCGCAATCAGGATTTCAGCTCCTTCCAGGCCAAATCCAGCGCCAGCCTGGTAATCCTCGCCATCTCGTCCACCTCGGCGTGGCTGATGACGAGAGGCGGCGAGGCGAGCATGCGGTCGCCGGTGGCGCGCAGCACCAGACCGTTCGCCAGCGCGTGATTGCGCATCAGCGCACCGACCTGATCGGGCTTGGCATAACGGGTACGCGTTCTCTTCTCGGCGGCAAGCTGCAGGCCGCCCATCAGGCCGATGCTGACGGCTTCGCCGACCAGATCATGGTCTGCCAGCTCTGCCCAGGCCCTGCCGAAATAGGGGCCGATATCGTCGCGCACGCGTTCGACCAGTCTTTCCTCCTCGATGATGCGCAGGTTCTCGAGGGCTGCGGCAGCGCAAACCGGGTGGCCGGAATAGGTGAAGCCGTGATTGAAATCACCGACATCGTTGATCAGCACATCGGCGATGCGGTCGCTGACGAGCACGCCGCCGATCGGCAGGTAGCCGGAGGAAAGCCCTTTGGCGATCGGCGCCAGATCGGGTTCGACGCCGAAATACTGGTGGCCGAACCAGGCGCCCAGTCGGCCGAAACCGCAGATCACCTCGTCGGTCACCAGCAGGATATTGCGCGCCTTGCAGATGCGGTCGATCTCCGGCCAGTAGGTCTCGGGCGGGATGATGACGCCGGCGGCGCCCTGCACCGGCTCGGCGACGAAGGCGGCGACATTCTCCTCACCGAGTTCGTCGATCTTCGCTTCGAGCTCGCGGGCAACCTTGAGGCCGAATTCATGAGGTGAGAGATCGCCGCCCTCGCCGTACCAGTAGGGCTGGCCGATATGGACAATGCCCGGTATCGGCAGGTCGCCCTGCTCGTGCATATATTTCATGCCACCGAGGCTGGCGCCGGCGACCGTCGAACCGTGGTAACCGTTTCTCCTTGATATCACGATCTTCTTCGACGGCTTGCCGACCGCGCTCCAGTAGACGCGGGCCATGCGGAACCAGGTGTCGTTCGCCTCCGAGCCGGAGCCGGTGAAGAAGATATGGTTGAATCGCTCGCCGGCATGGGAGGTGACCTTCTGCGCAAGCAGCGTCGCCGGCGTCGAGGTCGTGCCGAAGAAGGTGTTGTAATAGGGCAGCTCATTCATCTGCCTGGTGGCGGCATCGGCGATCTCCCGGCGGCCATAGCCGATATTGACGCACCAGAGGCCGGCGAAGCCATCGAGATATTTCCTGCCGTGATTGTCGAAGATGTAGACGCCCTCGCCGCGCTGGATGATACGCGCGCCCTCGGCATTCAGCTTCTTCATGTCGGCGAAGGGGTGCAGGTGGTGCGCGGCGTCGATCGCGGCAAGATTCGAGGGTGGGTAAGAATCGGGCATGATTGGTAAAGACCCTCGCGGATTGAAAGGCTGATGTCGATGGGATAGGAGCTTGGCCTTGTCCCGGGGGATTTTCAAGGTCATGGCAAGCGACAGGATGGACGGCAAGACGAAAGGCGACGACCCGCGTTTCGAGATCCTGATCGTCGGCATGAACGGCGACCTGCGCGGCAAGCAGCTTCCGGCCGGCGCCGAAGACAAGGTCTGGGCCGGTGACATCCGCCTGCCGACCTCGACGCAGTCGCTCGACATCTGGGGCGACGATAATGACGACATCACCGGCCTGTCGCTGACGATCGGCGATCCCGACGGCAAGGTCATCCCCGACTGGCGCAGCCTGGCGCCGATGCCCTGGGCGCCCGAGGGCTCGATGCAGGTGCTCGCCACCATGCACGAATTCGACGGCAGCCCGAGCTTCATGGATCCGCGCGCCATCCTCGCCTCGGTGGTCGAGCGCTATGCGGCGCGCGGGCTGACGCCCGTCGTCGCCACCGAGCTGGAATTTTACGTGATGTCGGGAGACTGGCGAGAGACCGGACGCCCCTGCCCGCCCGAAAGCCTCACCTATCGCGGCGAACCGAACGGTTTCCAGCTCTACGACATGAGCGCCGTCGACGCGCTCGACGACTACCTGAGGACTCTCAGGGCCTATGCGAGGGCGCAGGACCTGCCGGCGGATGCGACGACGGCGGAATTCGGTCCGGGCCAGTTCGAGGTCAACCTGCTGCACCGCGCGGATGCGCTGGCAGCCGCCGACGATTGCCTCTATCTCAAGCGCATCGCCGAACAGGCGGCGCGCCGCCACGGGCTGAAATCGACCTGCATGGCCAAGCCCTATTCCGAACATGCCGGCTCCGGCCTGCATGTGCATGCGAGCATCATCGACGGGCAAGGCCGCAACATTCTCGATGCCGAGGGCGGCGAGCCGAAGCTCATCAAATCTGTGATATCAGGCCTGCTCGATACCATGCGCGCGGCGCAGCTGATCTTCGCTCCCTTCGCCAATTCCTACCGCCGCTTCCAGCCGGGCTCGTTTGCGCCTGTCGATCTGACCTGGGGCAGCGGCCATCGCGGCACGGCGATCCGCATCCCCGACAAGGATGGTCCGGCCGCACGCATCGAACACCGCGTCGCCGGCGCCGACGCCAATCCTTATCTGCTGCTGGCAGCGATCCTCGGCGGCATGCTCACCGGTCTCGATGGCGAACTCGACCCCGGCGAAGAGACCACGCCCTCGCACATACCGGCGAATACCACGCGACTGACGCATGATTTCCTCAGCGCCGTCGAGACCTTCCGCACCTCGCCGTTCATCGCCGATATTTTCGGCGCGCGCTATCAGGCGCTCTATGGCGACACCAAGCGCAAGGAAGCGCTTGCG
This sequence comes from Rhizobium sp. WYCCWR 11146, assembly GCF_013591995.1. Classification (NCBI taxonomy): domain Bacteria; kingdom Pseudomonadati; phylum Pseudomonadota; class Alphaproteobacteria; order Hyphomicrobiales; family Rhizobiaceae; genus Rhizobium; species Rhizobium sp. WYCCWR 11146. Next base: position 8,204 of record NZ_JACCEY010000004.1, on the reverse strand, counting down.
CATCTGCGCACCGTTTCGGATTTCGACTACCGCACCTATCTGCCGCGGCTCTGAAATTACGCAGCGGGCGACTTACGCAGCGGCCGACTTACGCAGCGGGCTCGCGGCGTTCGTCCGCATTCACCTGAGCGGCGAGGCCCTGCTTGACGAGGACCTTCAATTCGCCCGGATGCAGCCGGATCGAGACGTCGCGTTCGAGCGGCAGCAACTCGCCGTCCATAACGCAATTGGCCTTGAAGCGCAGTTTTGGGAAATGCAGTTGCACCTCGGCCGGGTGCATCACCATGACATCGGCATTCTCACGGACCTTGCCGCGCAGCATGTCGATGGCGAGACGGGCGACACCGAGAGGCTTCAACGGATTTGCCGTGTAGAAGCCGAGTTCGCCGCTTCTCAAATTATCGGCGTAGAGCAGCGCGTTCTCGCCGAAGGGATTGTTGGAGACTGATATCGCCGACACCCTGCGGCGCTCCCGCATCCCAATCGCCTCGAACTCGACCTCGAATTCCGGCGGGTTGAAGATGACGCCCAAGGCAGCCTTCGTACTCGCCCGGATCTTGCCCAGCCGGGACCGATAGCTGTAGGCGTTGCGGTAGCGCACCATGCGGGCGTGCAGGCCGGCGGAAAACTGGTGGATGAAGGGCCGGCCGTTGGCGCTGGCGATATCGACATTGTCGACCTCGCCGGAGGCAAGCACATCGAGCGCCTGCCAGATATCGAGCGGCACACGCAGCGAGCGGGCAAAGAGGTTCATCGTGCCGGCGGGCACGACGCCGAGCGCAATTCCGTTTTTCCAGGCAATCGATGCCGCCGCCGAAATGGTGCCGTCGCCACCGCCGGCGACGATACCGTCGATATCGTCGCGCTTGGCCGCCCGCTCCATGGCGGGAACGATTTCCTTTCCTGAGAAGACGATGGCGTCGAAATCATGCCCCGCTTCGCGGAAGGCCGCCTCTGCCCTCTTTTCGTAGGCCAGCATGTCGGTGGTCTTAAAGGTCCCGCCGTCGCGATTGAAAAAGCCTATAAGCTTCATAAGAGCTCCCGTCCCTGGCGCGGAAATGCTCCTGCCTTGCCCCTGAGATGGTTGCGGTATCGGCGATTTCAAGCGCAGCCTTCTTTCCTGACAAAGGGCAGAAATGCAAAAATTGCAATAGACGTATGCACATAGCAGGACGCTGCACTGCAAAAAATGCACTCGACGGCAGCCGCGAGCTCACGGATAGATGGGTCTACCGGAGACATCATCTCCACCTCCCGCCATTTCCACCGATCGGCTTGCGGCCGCGCCTGCGCCAGGGCGCCATTGCCAAGCAGAAACCGCCTCGAGGAGCTCTCGTGAGTGAGATTGCCGCCAATATTTCAGTTGATAGCCAGGATGAAGTGCTGCCGTCGGCAATGACCGTGGCGCTGGTCCAGCTGGCGCTCGCCTGCGGCGGCTTCGGCATCGGCACCGGCGAATTCGCGATCATGGGGCTGCTGCCTAATGTTGCCGAGACCTTCTCGGTCACCACGCCGCAAGCCGGCTACGTCATCAGCGCCTATGCGCTCGGAGTCGTCGTCGGCGCACCGGTCATTGCCGTGCTCGCCGCGAAGATGGCGCGCCGCACGCTGCTTTTGGCTCTCATGCTGATCTTTGCCGCCGGCAATATATCGAGCGCCATGGCGCCGACCTTCGAAAGCTTCACGCTGCTGCGCTTCGTCAGCGGCCTGCCGCACGGCGCCTATTTCGGCGTCGCGGCCCTTGTCGCCGCCTCGATGGTGCCGGCGCATCGCCGCGCCCGTGCCGTCGGCCGGGTCATGCTCGGCCTCACCGTTGCGACACTTCTCGGCACGCCGTTGACGACCTTCTTCGGCCAGTCGCTCGACTGGCAGGTGGCATTTTTCTCGGTCGGCGTGCTCGGCCTGCTGACCGTGGCGCTGATCTGGTTCTACGTTCCAAAGGACAGGGTTTCCGCGGAAGCGGGCTTCCTGCGTGAACTCGGCGCCTTCCGCCGGCCGCAGGTGTGGCTGACGCTCGGCATCGCCGCCGTCGGCTACGGCGGCATGTTCGCAATGTTCAGCTATATCGCCTCGACGACGACTGAGGTGGCGATGCTGCCGGAAACGGCGGTCCCGATCATGCTGGTCCTCTTCGGCGTCGGCATGAATGCGGGCAATTTCATCGGCTCGTGGCTCGCCGACAAATCGCTGCTCGGCACGATCGGCGGGTCGCTCATCTATAATATCGTCGTGCTCACCACCTTCTCGCTGACCGCCGCCAATCCCTATTTGCTCGGTCTCTCCGTCTTCCTCGTCGGCTGCGGTTTTGCCGCCGGCCCGGCGCTGCAGACGCGGCTGATGGATGTTGCCGCCGACGCGCAGACGCTTGCGGCCGCGTCCAACCATTCCGCCTTCAACATCGCCAATGCGATCGGCGCCTGGCTCGGCGGCCTCGTCATCGCCGGAGGTTACGGTTTTGCGGCAACCGGTTATGTCGGCGCGGCGCTGTCCTTCCTCGGCCTCTTCGTCTTTGCGGCCTCGCTACGCCTCGAGCGCCGCGACCGGAGCGCGCAGGCCGTCTGAGGCCAGGCGCAGCTCGCGGCCTTCCGGGCTGCAGAAGACATAAGCGTCACCCCAGGCGGCCAATGCCTGGATCACGGGCTTCAGCGTCATGCCGAGCGGCGTCATTGCATATTCGACCCTCGGCGGCACGACCGGATAGACGGTACGTGACACCAGGCCGGATTCTTCCAGTTCACGCAGCTGCTTGGTCAGCATGCGTTGGGTCACAGCCGGCAGCTTACGCCGCAATTCGTTGAAGCGCAGAGTTCCTTGCATCAGATGAAAGAGGATAACGCCCTTCCACTTCCCGTCGAGGTAAGTCAGCGTCGCTTCGACCGGGCAGCCGGGAAAATTCTTGACGAGCTTGGCGCGCGGCAATGACATTTACAGTATCCTTTTGGGTACTACGTACAGAATTTGTGCATTCTTGCGTTGTCAGCACATAATGCGCATCTAGCTTCCGTGCAACGAACACAGGAGTTTCCCATGCGCGCCGTCGCCTATAAAACGCCCCAACCGATCTCCGCCGAAACCTCGCTGATCGATGTCGAGCTGCCGATGCCGGAGGCTGGGGGCCACGATCTGCTCGTCGAAATCAAAGCGGTTTCGGTCAATCCCGTCGACGTCAAGGTGCGCGCCCATTCCGCACCGCCCGCAGACGAGCTTAAGGTGCTCGGCTGGGATGCCGCCGGCGTCGTCAAGGCCATCGGCGCCGATGTCACCCTGTTCAAGCCCGGCGACGAGGTGTTCTACTCCGGCGTCATCAGCCGCCCGGGCAGCAATGCCGAATTCCACCTCGTCGACGAACGCATCGTCGGCACCAAACCGAAGAGCCTCGACTTCGCTGCCGCGGCCGCCCTGCCGCTGACCTCGATTACGGCCTACGAGGCGCTGTTCGACCGGCTGAAGGTGCAGGACGCGGTTTCGGGAGCGGGACGCTCCATCCTGATCATCGGCGGCGCCGGCGGCGTCGGTTCGATCGCCATCCAGATCGCCCGGGCATTGACCGACTTGACGGTGATCGCAACGGCCTCGCGGCCGGAAACGCAGGACTGGGTGAAGGAACTCGGCGCACATCATATCGTCGACCATTCCAGGCCGATCGCGCCGCAGGTGGCAGCGCTTGGCATCGGCGCGCCGGGATTCATATTCTCGACCACCAATACCGACAGCCATATCGGCGACATCGTCGAAGCGATCGCGCCGCAGGGCCGCTTCGCATTGATCGACGATCCGAAGACGCTCGACATCGTGCCCTTCAAGCGCAAGGCCGTCTCCGTTCATTGGGAGCTGATGTTCACCCGCCCGCTCTACGGCACGCCTGACATGATCGAGCAGCATAAGCTGCTGAACAAGATTTCCGAGCTCATCGACGCTGGAAAGATCCGCACGACGCTTTCAGAGATCGTCGGGCCGATCAATGCGGTAAACCTCAAGACGGCGCATGCCATGGTCGAAAGCGGCAGGATGAAGGGCAAGGCTGTGCTCGCAGGATTCTGAGATCGCAGCCGGCAGGCCCGGTGTTTCCTGCAAGGTCATATAAACCATACCCGCCTGGAATGGCGCATCGCAGGGTGCGACATTCTGGCGTTAAGCATTTACCCCGCTTGACTTTTTCCGCGTTCGGGACCACCTAGCATTCACGTGGATGACACTCGTCAGGCACGGATTTCAACGGAGCCATCATAACGATGCCAAGCGACAGTAGCAGTCGATTGCCTTTGCCGTACGCGACCCTCGTGCGCTGACCGACTCCTGTCGGCTCGCCCGATCGGACGCTACGGCGGATCGACGGAAAGGCGAGCCTCAAATGAATATCAATCGCTTCCCTCTTCGGGCAGGCCATGCCGCCCGTGCCTTCATCAACAACAGCCGCGGCGCAACGATCGCCGAACGCGTCGAAGCGTTGAACGCGCTGAGCGTCCAGGACGCCGGGCGGGTGCTTATCGGCATGCCGCTCGACTATGCGGTCAACATTCTCGACCGGCCGGAGCTTCGCAACGCCGCACAGATCCTTGCGCTGATCAGCGCCGAGGACGCCGCACGGCTGCTGCACGGCATGTCGAACGACCGCGTCGCCGACGTGCTGCTCGAACTCGACGGCGAGACCCGTGCCCGGCTGTTCTCCAGCCTCGACGAACCGGTGCGCATCGCGATCCAGCATCTGATGGGCTATCCGCCCCGCACGGCCGGCGGCATCATGACGACGGAGTTCGTCAGCGTGCCTGATAGCTGGACCGTCGCCCGCACACTCGACCATGTGCGCCAGGTCGAACGCTCGCGCGAAACCGTCTACGCCATCTATGTGCTCGACGAGGTCAGCCATGCGCTGCTGCATGTGGTGACACTGCGTCGCCTCATCACCGGCGAGCCGGACGCTTCGATCCTCTCTGTGGCACAGAAGGGCGCGCCGGTTTCGGCCGATCCGCTGATGAAGCAGGAGGATGTCGCCCGGCTGATCCGCAAGCATGACCTGCTCGCCCTGCCCGTCACCGACGAACATGGGCAGATGCTCGGCATCGTCACCGTCGACGACGTGATCGACACGATGATCTCAGACACGACGGAAGCGGCACAGAGGTTCGGCGGCATGGAGGCGCTCGGCCAGCCCTACATGAAGATCAGCTTCGCCGGCATGATCCGCAAGCGCGCCGGCTGGCTCGCAGCGCTGTTCCTCGGCGAGATGCTGACGGCAAGCGCCATGCAGCATTTCGAAGGCGAGCTGGAAAAGGCCGTGGTGTTGACGCTGTTCATCCCGCTGATCATGAGCTCGGGCGGCAATTCCGGCTCGCAGGCAACGTCGCTGATCATCCGGGCGCTAGCACTCGGCGAGCTGAAGCTTTCGGACTGGTGGAAGGTGCTTTTGCGTGAACTGCCGACCGGCATCGTGCTCGGCGCGATCCTCGGCCTGGTCGGCTTCATCCGCATCGTCTTCTGGCAGTCGGCCGGGCTCTACGATTACGGTCCGCACTGGCAGATGGTCGCCGTCACGGTGTTTGCCGCCCTGATCGGGATCGTCACCTTCGGCTCGATCTGCGGCTCGATGCTGCCTTTCGTGCTGCAGAAGCTCCGGCTCGATCCAGCCAGCGCCTCGGCCCCCTTCGTCGCCACACTGGTCGATGTCACCGGGCTCGTCATCTACTTCTCGGTGGCGCTGCTCATCCTCAGCGGGACGCTGCTCTAACCCGCAAGCAAGCCCGAGGGGAATTATTTCCCCTCGGGCAGCTTCAACGGGCCATGCGTCTTGATGCTGCGGATGGCGAAGTTCGAGCGGATGTCGCTGACATTCGGCAGGGTCAACAACGTTTCGGTCAGAAGCCGCTCATAGGCGGCGAGATCCTCCACCACCACTTCCGCGAGGAAATCGGCCGTGCCCGAAATTAGAAAGCAGGAGACGATCTCGGGGATCGCGAGCAATGTCTTCTGTTGCGCCTCGGAATTCTCGCGGCTGTGATGGGCAACCTTGAATTCGACGAACACGGTCAGGCCGAGACCGACCTCCTTGCGGTCGATATCCGCCGTGTAACCGCGGATGATGCCGGACCGTTCGAGATTGCGGATGCGCCGCAGGCAGGGCGACGGCGACAGGTTCACCTTCTCGGCGATCTCGACATTGGTGGCCCGCGCATCCTCCTGCAGGCACTTCAGGATGGCAATATCGAATTTATCGAGATTTGGCATTTTCGCGATCCCTGTTGGCATCAATTGGCAGAAGATTGCGCATAGCATGATTTTTGAGCCATAGATAGCAAGGACATGCCCTGACCTTTGGCGCTAGTCTTCTCTTCAACCGGACAGGCTCCGGATGAAGGAAAGGACAGGACGATGACCACCATTGCTTTCACGAACGACAAGTCGCCGTCGCAGGTACTGGGTTATGCCGGCGGCACTATTACCGTGCTGATCTGGGCGACATGGTTTCTGGTCACCCGCCACAGCGCCGCAACGCCGCTCGGCTCGATCGACATCGGGCTGATCCGCTTCGGAATTCCGGCGCTGGTGCTTGCACCCGTCTGGCTGAAGACGGGGCTGCTGCCGAAGGCGCTGCCGCTTCACCTGCTGGCGATCATGGTATCCGGTTCCGGCGCCGTCTTCTTCCTGCTGACGACGCTCGCAATCCATTCGACGCCGGCCGCCTCTTCGGGGATTCTGCTCGGCGGCTCGATGCCGCTCGCCGCGGCGCTGATCGGCATTGTGCTGTTTCGCGAAAGGCCTGACGGCACCCGCATCGCTGGGCTCGTTGCGATCGTCGCGGGCGTACTGATCCTGCTCACGCGCAGCCTTGCAGACGCCTCGCTGCCATGGACGAGCTTCGTGCTGCTGCCGGCCGGCGCCATTCTCTGGGCAAGCTATACGCATGCCTTCCGCCGCTCCGGTCTGACCGCCGTGCAGGCGAGCGCCCTGATCGCCGTCTGGTCTTTCCTGATCATGGGCGCGCTTGCCCTCATCTTCGGCATCTCGCTGCCACAGGCTACGCTCCCGGAGATCGGCCTGCAGGTGTTGAGCCAGGGCGTTCTTTCCGGCCTCGTCGCCATGGTCGCCTACGGCACCGCCGTCAGAACACTCGGCGGAACTCAGGCCGCCGCCTTCACGGCGCTGACGCCGGTGCTGGCGACGCTTGGCGGTGGCTTGCTGCTTGGCGAAGCGATCGGCATGACGGAAATCAGCGCCGCCGTGATCACCGGCATCGGCGTGGCGCTTTCGACAGGTATCGCCACACCACGCCGCTGAAATCCAACACCAACAGCAGATCGAAAGCCGCCTGCAGCCATCGCTGCGGCGGCTTTTTCAATGGAGATGGCGTCCTTACCGAGCTTGGAACGGACATCTTAGGCCTGGATGACGACGACCCTGGCGCCGACCTCGACGCGGCTATAGAGGTCGATCACATCGTGGTTCATCATACGGACACAGCCGCTCGACATGGCGAGACCAATCGATTGCGGCTGGTTGGTGCCATGAATGCGGAAATGCGTGTCGCCGCCGCCGCGGTAAAGATACATCGCCCTCGCGCCGAGCGGGTTGTTCGGGCCGCCCGGCATGCCGCCGGCGAGCTTGCGATAGCGCTCCTCGCGGCGCTGCATGTTTTCGGTGGGTGTCCAGCTCGGCCACTCGGCCTTGCGGCCGATATAGGCGTTACCGGCAAAGGCCAGCCCCTCGCGGCCGACACCGACGCCATAACGCACCGCCCTGCCGCCGCCGAGGACGTAATAGGCGCGGCGCGCGGGTGTATCGACGATCACGGTGCCGGCAGCATGCGTGGTTTCGTAGGCCACTTCCTGGCGGCGGAGCTCCGGCTTGATCTTGTCGATCGGCACCTGCTTCAACGGGAATTTTTCGTCCGGAAGTGCGGCATAGTTTGTCTGGCTGTTCAGACCGGTCGAAGAGCAGCCGGCCACGAAAAGCGGCAGAGCGATCAGAAAGCCCCGGCGGGAGATCGTCATAAATGTGTCCTTAGTGCGTCAACTTGATGTCGCAAGCTAAGGAAATTATGGTTAACGAACGGCTAACAGCCTCCGGCAGAAGGCGATCACGAAGGCGTCAGCACGCAAGAATTGTCGCGGTGGGGATAATCCGCCTCACATATTCGGATAGACCGGCCCCTCGCCGCCCTGCGGCGGCACCCAGTTGATGTTCTGGTTGGGATCCTTGATGTCGCAGGT
>NZ_JACCEY010000039.1:186383-186648 GCF_013591995.1 Rhizobium sp. WYCCWR 11146 | reverse complement strand
CATTGATCAGTGCAGCGATCGAATAGGCTGCAAGCGACGTGCGGATTTCATCGGTGCCGGCACTGGCCAACTCGGCGATGACATCGCTCGCACTGTCGACCACATAGATGTCGTTGCCCGCACCGCCGTTCAGCGTGTCATTGCCGGCGCCGCCGTCCAGCAGATCGTTGCCGGCGCCGCCGGTGATCGTGTTGGCGAGCGCATTGCCGGTGCCGGTGAAGTCGGCGGATCCCGTGTAGCTCAGCTTCTCGACATTGTTGCCGAT
>NZ_JACCEY010000039.1:171753-186373 GCF_013591995.1 Rhizobium sp. WYCCWR 11146 | reverse complement strand
TCTTGACCGTGTCGGTTCCCGCGCCGGCGTTCTCGGCAACGCTGTCGCCGGCATTGTCGACGATATAGGTGTCGTCGCCCGCTCCGCCGATCAGCGTGTCGGCGCCAGCCGCACCATTCAGCGTGTCGTTGCCGACACCACCAGTGATCGTGTTGGCAAGGCTATTGCCTGTCCCGACAAAGGCTGCCGTTCCTGCATAGGTGAGGTTCTCGACATTGGCGGCAAGCGTATAGCTTGCCAGCACGGTCTTGACCGTGTCGGTTCCCGCGGCGGCGTTTTCGGCAACGCTGTCGCCGGCATTGTCGACGATATAGGTGTCGTCGCCCGCACCGCCGATCATCGTGTCAGCGCCTGCCCCGCCATTCAGCGTGTCATGGCCGGCGCCGCCGGTGATCATGTTGGCCAGCGCATTGCCGGTGCCGGTGAAGTTGGCCGATCCCGTGTAGCTCAGGTTCTCGACATTGATCAGTGCAGCGATCGAGTAGGTCGCAAGCGACGTGCGGATTTCGTCGGTGCCGGCACTGGCCAACTCGGTGACGACGTCGCTCGCACTGTCGACCACATAGATGTCGTTGCCCGCACCGCCGTTCAGCGTGTCATTGCCGGCGCCGCCGTCCAGCAGATCGTTGCCGGCGCCGCCGGTGATCCTGTTGGCGAGCGCATTGCCGGTGCCGGTGAAGCTGGCCGATCCCGTGTAGCTCAGGTTCTCGACATTGATCAGTGTAGCGATCGAATAGGTCGCAAGCGACGTGCGGATTTCGTCTGTGCCGGCGCTGGCCAACTCGGTGACGACGTCGCTCGCACTGTCGACCACATAGATGTCGTTGCCCGCTCCGCCGATCAGCGTGTCAGCACCTGCCCCGCCATTCAGGATGTCATTACCGACACCACCAGTGATCGTGTTGGCAAGGCTATTGCCTGTCCCGGCAAAGGCTGCCGTTCCGATGTAGGTGAGGTTCTCGACATTGGCTCCCAGTGTGTAGGCGGCCAGTATCGTGCGAACCGTGTCGGTTCCCGCGGCGGCGTTTTCGGCAACGCTGTCGCCGGCATTGTCAACGACATAGGTGTCGTCGCCCGTTCCGCCGATCAAGCTATCGGCACCGGCCCCACCATCCAACACATCATTGCCGGCGGCGCCGGTGATTGTGTTGGCCAGCGCATTGCCGGTGCCGGTGAAGCTGGAGGATCCCGTGTAAATCAGATTCTCGACATTGTTGCTGAGAATATAACCTGAAAGCGCCGTCCGTACGGTGTCCGTCCCCTTGTTCGCACTCTCGACCACAAAATCGACGCCAGCGTCGACCACATAGATGTCGTTGCCGGCACCGCCGATCAGCGTGTCGTTGCCGGCGCCGCCATCCAGCGTGTCGTTGCCGGCGCCGCCGGTGATCGTGTTGGCGAGGCTACTTCCAGTTCCGGTAAAAGCGCCAGTGCCGGTGAAGGTCAGGTTTTCAACATTGGCATTGATGGTCAAGGCATAGGAAGAAAGCACCGTCCTGATCAGATCGGTCCCTTCATTCAGCCCTTCGGTGACCACGTCGACCAGATCATCGACAATATAGGTGTCGTTGCCCGTTCCGCCGATCAATGTGTCATTGCCGGAACCGCCGGAAAGCGAATCATTTCCGGCATTGCCCCAGAGCGTATTGTCCGCCTCATTACCTATAATCGAATCGTTGCCGGAGCCGGCCTGAACGTTCTCAATCAACGATGCAACATTGCCCTGATAAAGAAGGGCGTTGAAAATGTTGCCGCGGGCATAGCCATTATTCGGACCTCCGCCCAGATCGGCCAGCTGACCCTGGGAAAAAACCGAGTGCCCCCCTGCTCGCAAGTCGATTTTGAGGCCCGTCGTATAGGCACTCAGGTCGTAGGTATCGATACCGCCGCCGTCCCAGATTGTCGCGAAGATCCTGTTGGCAGCGGGCGTGATGGCCGCAACGCCGTCGACATAGGTGATGCCCTGGTTCGGATTCCACTTGTAGACGGTATTGCCACTGTTCGTGGTATAGTCCGCACCATACATCTCCTGCAGGGCGGCGATGTCGAGCATCATGAAGCTTTGTGGCGCGCCATCATGCTCATACTTGTACCCACTCAAACTGTCTCCGACATATGTGTGGTAGGTCATGATCGTATATTCGAGCGAGTCGTAGGCGTTCGGAACGACTATCTCCCCTTCGTGACCATGTTTCAGTCCGAGAGCGTGACCCAGCTCGTGCGCCAAGGTATGGCCCGCATAGTTGCCGAACCTCGGAAAGCGAAGATCATCTTCGGTGCCAGCATATCCCGTCCCGAACCAGACATCACCACCCGGCCAGCCGGCAATTGGTAAATAGGCCCATGCCGTGTCAGGCAGAGACGATTGAGCGAACCGCACCGTTGCGGTACCCGCGCTTCCCGCCTCAAAGTTGGCGTTCGTGAATCCCTCGACGGAGAAACCGTCATTTGCCGCACTCCCGTAAGACTGCTCCATAAAGTACAAGGCGAGAGACTGCTGCTGGGACGAAATTGAAGAGAAAGAATGGTATTTTTCGTCACCATAGGCATACGATGACGAGCTCGTGGGAAACGCATAGGTTATCGTTCCGCCCCAGGCAAAGTTGCTCAAGAGCCCGTCTACCTTCTGATCCCCAGTCGAGAAGACGTACGTGGTCCAATTATTAACGTCCGTCATAAAGTCCCCGTTTGCGCACGCCATTCGGCCGCGCCTAATGCCAGTTTCCCTCTGCCCGAAATCAGAGGAAAATTCAACTAAAAGCTTTATTTCGCTTCGGAAAAGTTTTTGACCTTAGTAACTAACGCTCATGAAGCGCTTCCGCCGCAACCTCTACCAAAGGCCAGAAGACATATTCCAGGATCCTGTGCTCGCCCGTTCGAACCTTCGCAATTGCTGCCACGGCGGCACTTAAATTGACGTTACGGTCATCTGCTGAAATTTAATAAGTCTCAGGCTTGGTGATATCGGGAGAGCGAGAGGTCCGCATTGTTTCGGCGCCGCCGAACGTTGTCTTCGCCTGTCGTGCCGCGGGGTCGCCCTCACGGCTTGCCGCGTCGGATACGAGGATCGCATCTGCCGCAATCTTGGTGACGTGGGCTGCGATCGTTCCGTAGTGAAGGGAAATGCTTCGAGCTTGACGAGAGCGTCCTGTCCGACCGTGGTGAAGCCGATGTCCTTGTTCAAAGCGCAATTTGGAGATCAAACGCGCTCCCCAAGAAAAATGGGCGAAGCTGAAATCCCGCTGAGCTGGTCAGCTTGAAAGCCTGCTCCGGGCGTTCTCCGCCAATTCCTGCACCCGGTCTACGGGGATGCGGCCGATCAGCATGAAGGCGTGCGTCGCATTCGACCAATAGACGACGTTCATACCCTTGCGGCTTTCGAGGTCCGGTGCCTTCGGCCCCTTGTCAGACTTGACGATGCAGAGCGCCATCGGCCCGGTCTCGGGGTCGAGATAGGCGATCTGGGCGAGCGTCTTGCCGTCATATTGCAGCAACTGGGCGCGTTTGAAATCGATGCCTGGGAGCGAGACGGCTTCGGGGGAGAGTGACAGGCCGAGTTTTTCGTCAAGACCGGCGAGCTGGGCGGCCTGATCCTCCCTGCTGGGGGCGGGGCCGGCGAGCGTTTCGGCGGTATAGAGAGAGATATAATCGGCGACCACGGCGCGCCATTCGCTGTTTTCGTCCTTTGCCGACAAGCCCTTGCTAATGCCGATGACGGCGCGGTCGATGGCGATGCCGGCGACCAGCGAGGCGGCGAGCGCGCCGAGGAAGCGGCGGCGGCTGGCGAATGCGGGCGTGGAGGCGGAACTGGCGCTTTGCTGCGCCGGGATGGCGGCGAGCATCGCCTCCAGCTTCTCGTGAGGGGCTTCGGCGAGCAGCGGGGCGAAGGCTTGTTCGAAGGGCAGGCTGGCGCGCGCCAGGAATTCCAGCCGCTCGGCGGTGCTCTCGTCTTCGTTCACGATGGCTTCGATGCGGGCGACCTCTTCAGCCGTCAGTTCACCGTCGATGAAGGCGGTCAGCTCCTCGTCGGAGGGAATGGTGTGTTTCTTCGTCATTGCCGTCCCCCTTCCGGTCCGGCGTCGGAGAGCTTGGCGCGCGCGGCCGCCAGCCGGCTCATCACGGTTCCGATCGGAATATCCAAAATGCCCGCAACCTCGCGATAGGAAAGTCCTTCCACATAGGCGAGGAAAACCACCGTCCTTTGCGCCTCGGGCAGCGCATTCACCTGTTTCAGTACCTGGTTCGCCATCACATGCGTTTCGGTGTCGTGGGCGCCGTCGAAGGTCAGCGTCTCCCCGGCATCGACGAAACCCTGGCCCTGGCGCACCCGGCGCGAGCGGATCTCGTTCAGCCAAATCGAATGCAGGATCGAAAACAGCCAGCGGTCGAGCCGGGTACCGGGGATGAACTGATCGGCGCGCTCGAGCGCGCGAAGGCAGGTCGCCTGCACGAGGTCGTCGGCGACATCGCGCTGGTGCGAGAGAACGAGACCATAACGCCAGAGCCTTGCCAGATTTTCCGTCAGGCCACTCCTGATATCCGCTTCGCTCGCGATGGCCGCCTCCGCCGATCCTGCACTCTTCGGAACCGCCGGATGAAGCGGCGATTCCATTCTGGCGCGACTATAGGCAGGAAAATGGGTGTGCGCGACCGACATTCTTACATCCCTTTCGTGCTTCCATTTTCCCGCCCCATGGCCCGCTGATCAGATCTTCGAGGGATCGAGGATTGCAGCGTTCAGATCCTGATATTCCTCGCAGCCCGTGCCGCAGATCGCCTTGATTGACTTCAGCTGGTCCTTGGCGAGATCGAGCTGACCCTTGATGACATAGGCTTCGCCGAGATATTCGCGGACCTTGGCATATTGCGGGTCCATCTTTACCGACCGCAGATAATAGGAAATGCCCTCGTCGGTGCGGCCGAGCTTGCGGGTAGCATAACCGCGATAGTTCAGCACTTCGGCGGTGTTCTGATCCTTGACCGTGTCGAGCACGGCAAGCGCCTCCTCATAGCGGCCGGCCTTGGCCAGCGAATAGGCATAGTCGGCGCGGTTCTCGTCGGAGACGTTGGCGCTCTGCTGCTTGACGCATTTCTTGGTCTTCTGGTCGTAGATCTCGCCCTTCTTGCAGACCGGCGTCGTGCTGCTGTCATCGCCGATCGCAAAAACCGGACCGGAGAAAACAGAAGCGGCGAGGCAGCCGCCGAGAAGGAGGGAAGCGATGCGGGCTGTCATGATCGTCATGGGGAAACTCCTCGAAAGTGACGTTGCGAGGAGAGAACACCGCTGCGCCTGGCTTTATTCGGCAACCTTCCCACTTTCTCCATCACTGCTTCGTGAAGCAGACGAGGTCGAATAAATCATCGGCACCGCGTGTTTTTCGTTCCGCCGGGAACGACAAGGAGAATTCCGTGACCGATACCGTGAAACTCGTCAGCCTCGCCGTCGCCACACCCGAACATATCATTTTCCAAAAACAGGCGCTCGAAGCCTCAGCCCGGCTGTTTGCCGACCGTTTCGAGGATTTTCGACACCTTGCACGCGTCTTCGACAGCGCCGGTATCGAAAAGCGCCATGCGGCGCGGCCGCTTGCCTGGTTCGACGAGCCACATGGCTGGCAAGACCGGATGCAGGCCTTTGCAGAAGTGGCCGGCGGGCTTTTCGTCGAGGCTGCCAGCTCGGCCCTTCGCCAGGCAGGCCTTGAGGCCGGCGATGTCGACTGTGTCGTGACCGTCTCCTCCACCGGTTTTACGACACCGAGCCTTGATGCGCAGCTTAGCCGCAGGATGGGTTTCAGACCCGATATCGAGCGCGTGCCGGTCTTCGGGCTCGGCTGTGCCGCCGGCGTGTCAGGCTTTGCGATCGCCTCGCGGCTGGCGCGAAGCCGGCCGGGCACTGTTGTGCTTTTCGTCTCGATCGAGCTTTGCACGCTGGCCTTCCGGCTGGACGAGTTGACGCGGCCGAACATCATCGCGACGGCGCTTTTTGGCGACGGCGCTGCCGCCTGCGTGCTTCGATCAGGCGAGAACGGGTTGGCGGAAGTGGAGTCGACTGGCGAACATCTCTTTCCCGACACGCTCGATATCATGGGCTGGAAGATCGATGACGGCGGCTTCGGCATCGTGCTGGCGCAATCGCTGCCGCCGTTTGCCGAAAAGGAGCTCGGCCCGGCGGTAATGGCCATTCTGGCCCGCAACGGGCTGAGGGTGGAGGATATCGACCGCTTCATCTGCCATCCCGGCGGCATGAAGGTGCTGGCCGCGATGGAGAGCGCGCTTTCGATGGTGCCGGGCACACTCGATCACGAGCGCGCCGTGCTTGCCGAATATGGCAACATGTCCTCGCCGACCATCCTGTTCGTGCTGGAGCGGGCAATCCGCGCCGGATTGCCTGCGCGCTCCGCGATGATCGCCATGGGGCCGGGCTTTTCGGCGAGCTGCGTGACGCTCCGGAGGGTGGCATGATGTGGCCGTCGATCGCGCTTCTGGCCTTCGTGACGCTGCAGCGCCTGGGCGAACTCGTGCTCGCCCGGCGCAACACGGCGGTGCTTCTTGCCAGAGGCGCCAAAGAGGTGGCACCCGAGCATTATTCCGTCATGGTAGCGCTTCATGCCGGCTGGATTATTGGTCTCTGGCTGCTCGCCCCCGGTAGGCCGGTCGAGCTCTTCTGGTTTCTGGTGTTCATGGGGCTGCAGGCGCTGCGACTCTGGGTGCTGGCGACGCTGAAAGGCCGCTGGACGACGCGTATCATCATCCTGCCCGGCGCGCCGCTCGTCAGCTCCGGGCCCTATCGCTTCCTCCGCCATCCGAACTATGCGATCGTCGTCGGCGAGATCGCCGCCCTTCCCCTCGCCTTCGGCCTACCGCTTTACGCGATCGTCTTTTCACTTCTCAACGCGCTTATCCTCCATGTCCGCCTGAAGGCTGAAAATGCCGCACTGAAAAGCGCAATGATTTTGAAATGAAGGCGATTTTTCGTTTGCGCCGCCTTGTCGACAGGGGCATTTTCACCCCGATAAACTTAAGCGGAATGCAAGCGGAAATGACGAAATACGCAATCGTGCTCGGCGCCGGCATCGTCGGGGTTTCCACGGCCATCCATCTTCAGCGGCGCGGCCGGCAGGTGACGCTGATCGACCGCAAGGATCCGGGCAACGAAACCTCCTTCGGCAATGCCGGCCTGATCCAGCGGGAAGGTGTGGCGCCTTACGGCTTTCCCCAGCAGCTCGGGCTTCTGCTGCGTTATGCGCTGAATAACCGCATCGACGCGCATTACCACCTGCGCACGCTGCCGAGCCAGATCGCCTTTCTCGCCCGCTACTGGTGGAACTCCAATGCGCGCCGCCACGCGATCATTACCCGGGCCTATGCGCCGCTGATCGAAAATTCGATTGCCGAACACAAGGATCTGATCGAGGCTTCGCAGGCGCAAGCGCTGATCCGCAAGGACGGCTGGATCAAGATTTTCCGCACTGAAGCCAAGCGCGACGGGGCTCTTGCGGAGGCAGCACTTTGGCAGAATGAATTCGGCGTGGAGTATGACAGCCTGAGTCCGGCCGATATCGCCCGCATGGAACCTCATCTTACCGGCGATTTCGCCGGCGGCATCCGCTGGCGCGATCCCTGGTCGGTGCTCGACCCGCATGCGCTGACATCGGCCTATCGCCGCTATTTCGAAAGTATCGGCGGCCGCTTCGTCACGGGTGACGCCGCCTCGCTCGGCCCGTACGGCTCCGGCTGGAAGATCCTGACGAGGGAAGGTCCGCTCGAAGCCGAGGATGCGGTGATAGCGCTCGGCCCCTGGGCGGCCGTTGCAACGCGCCGGCTCGGCTATTCATTCCCGCTCGGCGTCAAGCGCGGCTATCACATGCATTATGCCGCCGAGGGCAATGCCGTGCTCAACAATTGGACGCTCGATGCCGAACGCGGCTATCTCCTGGCGCCGATGCGCCGCGGCATCCGCCTGACGACAGGGGCGGAGTTTGCAACGCTCGACGCGCCGAAGACGCCGGTCCAGCTCGATCGCGCCGAAGCCGTGGCGCGCACCATCTTCCCGCTTGGAGACCGGCTCGATCCCGAGCCCTGGATGGGCGCGCGGCCCTGCACGCCAGACATGATGCCTGTTATCGGCAAGGCGCCGCGCCATCAGGGCCTGTGGTTTGCCTTCGGCCATGCCCATCACGGGCTGACGCTCGGGCCGGTGACCGGCCGCGTGCTTGCCGAACTCATCACCGGTGAGGCGCCGTTCATCGATATTGCGGCCTATTCGCCGCGGCGTTTCAACCCGTGATACCGAGCGCTGCAAGGCTCTTGAGCGCCGTTGCCGCGATGCCTTCGATCGTGTCGTCGATATCGACAGTGACGACGCCCAGCTCGCCGGTCGGCGGTTCCAGCGTCGCCAGCTGACTTTCGAGCAGCGAGGCCGGCATGAAATGTCCCTTGCGCTCGCCCATCCGCTTCATCAGCAACGCTTTGGAACCTTCGAGATAGACGAAGAACAGATTGCCGCCGACAGCAGCCCTGAGCCTGTCGCGATAGATGCGCTTCAGCGCCGAGCAGGAGACGATAATGCCCTCGCTCTTCTCCATCGAGGCTTTCATGTCTTCGCCGATGCGGTCGAGCCAGGGCATCCGGTCCTCATCGGTCAGCGGAATGCCCTTCGACATCTTCTCGACATTGGCGGCGGGATGGAGCGCATCGCCTTCGACGAAGGCCAAGTGCAGGGCTTCGGCGAGTTTCTCGCCGACGGAGGATTTGCCGCAGCCGCTGACTCCCATGACGATGATCGCATGGGATTTGTTCATTTGCTCCGACATGATTTCCTCCTTAGCTTGCCTTCCCGCTCAATCGAGCGGGAAGTGACAGGCATATTGTTGTGCACCCTCACCACTTAGTTCGGGTGAAACCTGGCGACAATAGTCCTGTGCCTTCCAGCAGCGCGGATTGAAGTGGCAACCCGACGGCGGCTTCAACGGCGAAGGCAGTTCGCCCTGCAGGCGAATGCGGGTCTTTTCGCGATCGGGATCGGCGATCGGCGTCGCCGACAGCAAGGCTGCCGTATAGGGATGGCGCGGCCGGGCGAAAACCTCGGCGGCCGGGCCGGTTTCCACAGGACGGCCGAGATACATTACCATCACCTCGTCGGCGATATGATGGACGACGGACAGGCCGTGCGAGATGAAGAGATAGGCAAGCCCCATCTCCTTCTGCAGGTCCATCAACAGGTTCAGCACCTGCGCCTGGATCGACAGGTCAAGCGCCGAAACCGGTTCGTCGAGCACCAGCACCTTCGGCCGCAGCATCAGGGCGCGGGCAATGGCGATGCGTTGGCGCTGGCCGCCCGAGAACATATGGGGATAGCGGCCATAATGCTCCGGCCGCAGACCGACGCGGGCCATCATCTCCTCCACCTTGCGGCGGCGGGCGGCGGCGTCGAGACTAGTGTTGATCTTCAGCGGCTCTTCGAGGATCGAGCCGACCTTCTGGCGCGGGTTGAGCGAGCCGTAGGGGTTCTGGAAGACGATCTGCACCTGGCTGCGCAGGCTGCGATCGCCGACATGGGCGGGCTTGCCGTCGATCAGCAATTGCCCCGATGTCGGATTCTCGATCATCGTGACCAGACGGGCGAGCGTCGACTTGCCACAGCCGGATTCGCCGACGACGGCGAGCGTCTTGCCGGAATGCAGGCTGAAGCTGACGCCGTTCAGCGCCTTGACCGTGGCATCGGCTTTGAAGAGGCCGCGGTTGACGGTGTAGAAGCGGGCGAGATCCCTGCCCTCGAGAACAGCGCCCGTCATACGAGATCTCCTGCAGTTTCAACGGCCATGATGCCGGGGTGCCCGAGCGGCTTGCCGTCCTTCAAAGGATAGTTGCAGAGCGCCAGTCCAAGCTCCGGTCCCTGACGGACGACACCGCGATCGCACTCGACCGTGGCAAAGCCGCAGCGCGGCGCGAAGAGACAGCCTGTCGGGCGACCGTGCTGGCCGGGAACGACACCGGCGATCGAGGGAAGACGCTGGCCGACCTTGGCGCGCTCCGGCAGGGCGGCGAGCAGGGCTGCGGTATAGGGATGATGCGGATCGCGAAACAGCGCCCTTACCGGCTGTTCCTCGACCTTCTGGCCGGCATATTGCACCTGCACGCGTTCGGCGGTTTCAGCAACGACCCCCATGTCGTGGGTGATCAGCACCAGCGCCATGCCCTGCTCCTTCTGCAGGCGAACGAGCAGATCGAGGATCTGTGCCTGGATCGTCACGTCGAGCGCAGTCGTCGGCTCGTCGGCGATCAGGAGCTTCGGATTGCAGGCGAGCGCCATGGCGATCATGACGCGCTGGCTCATGCCGCCGGACATCTGATGCGGGAAGTTCGACAGGCGCTCTTCCGGCGCCGGAATGCCGACGAGGTTGAGCAGTTCGATCGAGCGCTGGCGGCGCTCCTTGCGGTTGAGGCCCATATGAAAGCGCAGGGTCTCGCCGAGCTGAAAGCCGACGGTGAAGCACGGGTTGAGGCTCGACATTGGCTCCTGGAAGATCATCGCCATATCCTTGCCGATGATCCTGCGGCGCTGGCGGGCGGAGATGCCGCGCAGGTCCTTGCCATCGAACTGCATCCGGTCGGCGGTGATCCTCGCCGTCCAGGGCAGAAGCCCCATCAGGGCCAGCATGGCCACGGATTTACCCGAGCCGGATTCGCCGACGACCGACAGGATCTCGCCCTTGTCGCAGGCAAGCGATACGCCGTCGACGGCCCGGAAGAGACCGGAAGAGGTCTGGAATTCGACCGTCAGATTTTCAATCTCGAGGAGTGACATCACGACCTCTTCAGTTTGGGATCGAGCGCGTCGCGCAGGCCGTCACCCATCAGGTTGATGGCGAGAACGGTGATGAGGATGGCAAGACCCGGGAATGTCACCACCCACCAGGCGCGCGAGATGAACTCACGGGATTCGGCCAGCATCGTTCCCCATTCGGGTGTCGGCGGCTGGGCGCCCATGCCGAGAAAGCCGAGCGCGGCGGCATCGAGAATCGCCGCCGAGAAGGCGAGCGTCGCCTGAACGATCAGTGGCCCAAGACAGTTCGGCAAGATCGTCTTGAACATCAACCGGAAGGTGCCGGCACCGGCGACGCGCGAGGCGATCACATATTCCTTCTCACGCTCTGAAATGACCGAGGCCCGCGTCAGCCGGACGAAATGCGGCTGGTTGACCAGCGAAATCGCGATCATCGCATTGGTGAGACCGGGTCCCAGCACGGCCACCAGAACGAGAGCCAGCAGCAGCGACGGGAAAGCCAGGATGATGTCCATCAGGCGCATGATTGCCGTATCGATCTTGCCGCGGAAAAATCCGGCAACGAGGCCGATCAGGACGCCTGAAATGACCGAAAGCGTGACGACGACGACGCCGATGAAGAGCGAGAACCGCGCGCCATAGATCAGGCGCGAGAGGATATCGCGGCCGACAGCATCCGTTCCGAGCGGGAAGGAGGCGCTGCCCGCCTCCATCCAGAACGGCACGGCGAGCAGCACCGCACGGTTCTGCTCGTTCGGCTGATGTGGCGCAAAGAGCGGCGCAAGGATTGCGACGACCAGGATGATGGAGAAAACCACGAGGCCGATGACGGCGCCCTTGTTGCGGGAGAAATAATGCCAGAACTCCGCAAGAGCGGATGGCTGGCCGGTTTTGACGGTGACCGTGCTCATGGACCGCTCCTAATGACGAATGCGCGGATTGATGAAGCCGTAGAGAACATCAACAATCAGATTGACCAGCATGATGACGCCGGCGATCAGCAGAAGACCACCCTGGACCACGGCATAATCGCGCTTGAAGACCGAATCGACCATCCATTTGCCGATGCCCGGCCAGGAGAAGATCGTCTCGGTGAGGATGGCGCCGGCTAGAAGAACGCCAATCTGCAGACCGATCGTGGTGATGACAGGGATCATTGCGTTGCGCAGCGCATGCACGCCGACGACGCGCAGCGGCTTCAGGCCTTTCGAGCGCGCGGTGCGGACATAGTCCTCACCCAGAACTTCGAGCATCGCCGAACGCGTCTGGCGCGCGATGACGGCGAGCGGGATGGTCGCCAGCACGATGGTCGGCAGAATGAGGTAGCTGACGGCTGAGGCGAAGGCTCCCTTCTGGCCCGACAGCAGGCTGTCGACAAGCATGAATCCGGTGACCGGCTTGAAGAAATACATCAGCGAGATGCGGCCGGAAACCGGCGTCCAGCCGAGATAGCCGGAGAAGAAGATGATGAGCAGCAGACCCCACCAGAAAATCGGCATGGAATAACCGATGAGGGCAACACCCATCACGCTCTGATCGAACCACGTGCCTCGCTTGACGGCCGCAAAAACGCCGGCGGGCACGCCAAGACAGACGGCGATAATGATGGCACAGAGCGAAAGCTCCAGTGTCGCCGGGAACAATGTGAAGAACTCGCCGAGAACGGGCCGCTTGGTGACGATCGAGGTGCCGAGATCGCCTTGCAGCACTTTTCCGAGATAATCGAAATACTGCACATATATGGGCCTGTCGAAACCGAGATCGTGCATGATCTGGGCGTGACGTTCCGGCGCCATCACACGTTCACCCGACAAAAGCATGACGGGGTCGCCGGGGATCATGCGGATGAACGAGAAGGCTATCAGCGAAACGCCAAGGAATGTCGGGATCAGCACCGCGAGGCGGCCGATGAAAAAACGCAACATAGCAGGTTTTCCAATAGTTTCCGGCGGTCAGGGGAACCTGACCGCCGGCCGCACCCGGCGTTGACCGGGCAGTTTACAGATTTTTTATTATTCGGAAATGTCCACACCGTCGAAGCGGTGAATTCCGAGCGGGTCCATGAAGAAGCCCGAGACCTTCTTGCTCATTGGAACGAAGACCAATGAGTGGTCGAGCGTATTCCAGGGAGCTTCCTTCTTGAAGATCAGCTGAGCCTGTTCATAGGCCTTCGTGCGCTCGGCGACGTCGGCCGTCTGCTTGGCCTTCGTCATCAGATCGTCGAATTCCTTGTTGCACCACTGAGCGCGGTTGTTGCCGCCGACAGCGTCGCAGCCAAGCAACGTATCCATGAAGTTGTCAGGGTCGCCATTGTCGCCGGTCCAGCCGAGGATGACGGCACCGTCGCGATTCTTGTCGGACGAGAGCTTCAGATATTCGGCCCATTCATGAGTGACGATTTCCGCATCGACGCCGACCTTGGCCAAGTCGGCCTGCATCAATTCTGCGGCGCGGCGCGCGTTCAACATGTACGGACGCGAAACCGGCATCGCCCAGATTTTCATCTTCAGATCCTTGACGCCGGCATCTGCCAGCATCTTCTTCGACGCATCGGGATCGTACTTGTCGTCTACGACGGCATCGTTATAGGACCACATCGTCGGCGGGATCGGGTTCTTGGCAACGGCTGCGGCACCCTGGAAGACGGCGTCGACGATCGCCTGCTTGTTGATCGCCATGTTCAGCGCCTTGCGGACTTCGGCCTTGTCGAAGGGAGCAATCAAGGTGTTGTAGGCGAGATACGAAACGTTCAGGCCGGCTTGCTCGAGCACGGTCAGGTTTTCGTCCTTCTTGAGTTCGGCGACGTCAGCCGCATTCGGATACGGAATGAGGTGGCATTCGCCGGCCTTCAGCTTCTGCGCGCGGACGGCAGCATCAGAGGTGATCGCGAAAACCAGATCGTCGATCTTTTCCTTGCCCTTGAAATAGGTTTCGTTCGCCTTGTAGCGGATAACGGCATCCGGCTGGTAGGCGACGAAGGTGAACGGGCCGGTGCCGAGCGGCTGCTGGTTCAGCTGCGCCATCTTGCCGTCGGCGGCGAGCTTGTCGGCATATTCCTTGGAGACGATCGAGGCGAAGTCCATGGCGAGGTCGGCGAGGAACGGCGCTTCGGGATGGTTGAGCGTGAACTTGACGGTGAGGTCATCGACCTTCTCGATCGACTTGATCAACTCCGGGAAGCCCATGCCGGCAGCATATTCGTAAGAGCCGCCCTCGACATACTTGTTCCACGGATTGTCAGCCTTGAGCTGGCGCTCGAACGAGAAGATGACGTCGTCGGCATTGAAGTCACGCGTCGGCGTGAAGAAGTCGGTGGTCTGGTACTTGACGCCCGGATGAAGCTTGAAGGTGTATTCCTTGCCGTCGGCCGAAACGCTCCAGCTGTCGGCCAGGCCCGGCTCGATCTCGGTGCCGCCATGCTTGAATTCGACGAGACGGCTATAGACCGTGCGCGACGACGCGTCGAAGGTCGTGCCTGCCGTGTAGAGGCTCGGGTCGAAGCCTTCCGGCGAGCCCTCGGAGCAATAAACAAGGGTCTTGGACCAGGCCGACGTCGCCATGACGGAAATCAGGGCCGTCGCTGCCAGGAGGACAGAGATCTTTTTCATAATATTGTTTCCCGGTTGTTCTTCTTGATGTTTGGAGATCGTAGAATGCATCTCGATCGACGGTTGATGGAACGATATTTATCTACTGAAAGCAACGGGCTATGCAGAAAAATTTTCCAGCTGGACAATTTTAGAAATTTTCAGTCAAAAATCAGCCGCATTTGGAAATATTCGGACAAAAATGACCGAAATTTTGTCGCATTTGGTATAAAAGCGCGCCCATCGC
>NZ_JACCEY010000039.1:73430-171672 GCF_013591995.1 Rhizobium sp. WYCCWR 11146 | reverse complement strand
TTCGGAGGCCGATGAGACGCCTGCAAAAACAAAAACCGCGGTTGCCAGGGCAACCGCGGTTCAGAAGCAAATTCTGATCTTTAAATCAGGCGGCGGGGGCAACGATCGCGGGTTTGCGATAGGCCGGCTCGCCGGTGATTCCGAGAAGGAAATTGATCTGCGGACGCGCCTTGACGAGGTCGTCAATGGAGTATTCCGAAAGCACTGCAAAGAAGGCGTTGAGCGCCTTGCGCAGCGCCGAATTCAAACCGCAGCTGTCGACCAGCGGGCACTCGACCTCACCGTCATCCTCGAAGCATTCGGCCATGGCGAAGCTGTCTTCCGTCACCCGAACGACGTCGAAAAGACTAATGTCGGCGGCCGGTTTGCCCAAGCGCACGCCGCCGTTGCGACCGCGCACGGTTTCGACCAGACCCGCCTTGTTGAGCGGCTGGAGGATCTTGAAAAGAAAGAGCTCGGAAACGCCATAGGCCCTGGCGATTTCCGGAATCCGGCTCAAGTGTCCGTCGTTGGCAGCACAATACATCAACATGCGAACCGCATAGTTGGTCTGCTTCGTCAACCGCATGCCATTCTCCTGACTCGTCTGTTCAGACCTATATAGGCGGTTTGCTAGTTTTGAACAATTCCAAAATATGAAATTCGCATTCAGCTTATGAGGCCATTTGCCGCGACGTCAATCCCGCTTCAGGATCTCGACGTAATCCAGAATCGCCTGCTTGCGCTCGGGCGTGCCTGGATGAGTGGACAGCATGCTGGTGCGGGAGTGGTCGCCGAGCTTGGTCTCCAGCAGATCGAAAAATCTGGCGATCGCGACGGGATCCATGCCGGCCTTGCGCATCAGTTCGACCGAGCGCCGGTCGGCCTCAGCCTCGGCACCGCGAGAATAGGACAATGCGAGCAGGCCGCCGCCTTGCGTCAGGATGTCCTCGACGCCGGAGCCGATATCGCCGGCAATCAGCATGACGAGACCGGCGACGCCCGCGGCCCGATAGAGCTGCCTGAGGCTGTGCTTGTATTCGACATGGCCGATCTCGTGGGCGAGAACGCCTGTTATCATCTCGTCGTCGCCACCCGCCAATTCGATCAACTGGTCGGTGAGGACGATATTGCCGTCGGGAAGCGCGAAGGCATTGGGACCGATCAAACCGCCATTGCGAAAATTCAGGACATAGCGGTCGGCGCCGCCTTCGGCATTGGCCGCCACCTTTCGGAAGCGATCGGCGATTTCGGCCTGCCGGATCTCCTTTATGTGGCTTGGAGACAGCGCCGTCGTATCAAGCGTGTTGAGAGCGCCATAGGACATCATCTCAGAGACGACAGGCGGCGTCACGAAGATGGCGACTTCGACGAGCGCCGGCAGCGCATAACGATAGATTCCGACGGCAAGCAGAACGACCGCGACCGCGAAAACGAAGATGCGGGGATGAAACTCTTCAAGCCGATGCACCCATCCGCTTTTGCCGCCAGCGCGAAGAAAGGCATCGATTGCGTCATTGTCGGCGCTCTCGAAGACCGAACCGTCGGTAAAGACCGCACGCCGGGGGATCGATCCGACGCGCGCCGTAAAGGAGACCTTTCCGATGGCGCCATCGGAAAGAGCCGCATCTTCCGCGGTCACGGCGATGAGGCGCCCGCCCCGCGACAGCAGGCGGGCGGGAACGGCGGCGCTCGAATGCGGCGGATACCATTCCCCCGTCGCGATGGTTTCTCCGTCAGAAACCAAAATCAAGCCCTTCCATGCTGATATATTCCGAACCGACGGCAGTGCCGCTGGCTTCAAACTGCGCAAAGACCTCGCCGATCTCGCCTTCGATGCGGATCGCTGTGTGCTCGGTGACATAACGCGCCAGCCGAACCGCCGCCCAGGGGCGCATCAGGCCGAGGGTAAGCACCGTCACCACGACGTTCGATATGGCGATCCAGGCATAGCGTGCACGGGAAAGATCGCTCCGCAAGACATGCCGGCCGTCGATCCGTGTCGACGACCAGACGATGTTGTGGACAGCCGCCCGATAGATGAGACCGGCAAGGCCGTAGATGATGATGAGGCCGAAGACGACCAGATACATTCCCGACACCACCATGAAGATAAGTGGATCACTCTCAACCGAGCTGGCATCAGAAGCCTGTATCCCGACGACTATGATCGCAATCAAGGCAGAGAGCACGACCGCGCCCAGCACGACCATCACGGCCGGGATGACAAGCGCGCCGTAAAGCGCGCCGAGCTTGGGATCGGTATCGAAAGGCCGGTTGCCGTAGCGGAGATTGTTGAAAATGTAGCGGTTGAGCCAGCGGCTGGCGAAGGGCGCAAGCAAACCCAGCGACAGGACGGCGACGAGGCTTCCGAGCATGACGGAGACGAAGGCGCCGCCGGCGGAGCCGGTGAAATCAAATCGGACGTTGCGGTAGCTGGTCACGCGGGCGTTGAAACGAATGCCTCTTACGATCAGCCAGGGAAGTGCGATGAGCACAAGGATCGTGGTCACAAGCGAGAACAGCGGATGGATCGCCGCCAGAATGTTGACCACGACAAGGAAGGCGAAGACGATCAGGCGGCCGATGAATATCTGCATGCCGGTGGCGTGATATTCGAAACTGCGGTCGAGCAGGACGGTGTTGCCGTAGAAATAACGATTGCGCCGCACCTTCGCCCAGGCCGAATAGATGCCAAGCGTTACGATCGTCAGAAGAACGTTGACGATCCAGATGCCGAAATATTCCGATGCCGTGCCGGTGAACCTTGCACGCTCGAATGCGTTCGCCGCGGCGCCCGCGGACACTCGATTATCCATATTTTTGCTTCCCCCAAGCATAACAAGCCCACCGGCTCATGACGGGAATCACGCGACCGGCAGCTCATCTGAAAGCAAATCTGGCAAAAATCAACAACCTGGAATCGAAAAATCCGGGGGCTGAAAGGCCCCCGGATTGCAGATTGAAGATTGGAAACTTGTGAAGATTACTTCATCGTCGGCATGACGAATTCCGCGCCGCTCTTGATGCCGGAGGGCCAGCGGGCGGTGACGGTCTTGGTCTTCGTCCAGAACTTGATCGAATCCGTCCCGTGCTGGTTGAGGTCGCCGAAGCTCGATGCCTTCCAGCCGCCGAAGGAGTGGTAGGCGAGTGGAACCGGGATCGGAACGTTGATGCCGATCATGCCGATATTGATGCGCGAGGCAAAATCGCGGGCGGCATCGCCATCGCGGGTGTAGATCGCAACGCCGTTGCCGTATTCGTGCTTCATCGGCAACGACAGCGCTTCCTCATAGTTGTTGGCGCGAACGACGGAGAGGACAGGTCCGAAGATCTCGGTCTTGTAGATATCCATCTCAGGCGTGACGTGATCGAACAGGCAACCGCCGACGAAGTAGCCGTCTTCATAGCCCTGGAGTTTGAAATCGCGGCCGTCGACGACGAGCTTGGCGCCTTCCTCGATGCCGCGGTCGATCAGGCCGCGAACACGGGTATAGGCTTCCTTGGTGACGAGCGGGCCCATGTCGGCCTTGTCGTCGGTATAGGGGCCGATGCGCAGGGATTCAATCTTCGGCGCCAGCTTCTCGACGAGGCGGTTGGCGGTTTCTTCGCCGACCGGAACGGCAACCGAGATTGCCATGCAGCGCTCGCCGGCCGAACCGTAGCCTGCGCCCATCAGCGCATTGACGGCCTGATCCAGGTCTGCATCCGGCATGATGATCATGTGGTTCTTGGCGCCGCCGAAGCACTGGGCGCGCTTGCCGTTCATCGCCGCGGTGCCATAGACGTAGCGGGCGATCGGCGTCGAGCCGACGAAGGAGACGGCGCCGATATCGGGATCGGTGAGGATCGCGTCGACGGCGCCCTTGTCACCATTGACGACGTTGAGGATGCCGGCGGGCAGGCCGGCCTCGATCATCAGTTCGGCGAGGCGTATCGGCAGAGAGGGATCACGCTCGGAGGGCTTCAGGATGAAGGCGTTGCCGCAGGCGATTGCCGGTGCAAACATCCACATCGGGATCATGCCGGGGAAATTGAAGGGGGTAATGCCGGCGCCGATGCCGACCGGCTGGCGGATCGAATACATGTCGATCGCCGGGCCTGCGCCCTCGGTGAACTCGCCCTTGGCAAGATGGGGAATGCCGCAGACGAATTCGCAGACTTCGAGGCCGCGGATGACGTCGCCTTTGGCATCCTCGATCGTCTTGCCGTGTTCCTTGGAGAGGATTTCGGCAAGCTCGTCCATGTGCTTGTTCAGGAGTTCGACGAACTTGAAGAAGACGCGGGCGCGGCGCTGCGGATTGGTGGCAGCCCATTTCGGCTGCGCAGCCTTGGCGTTTTCGACGGCGGCACGCAGTTCCTCGACGCTTGCGAGTGCTACCGTCGCCTGCACTTCGCCCGTCGCCGGATTGAAGACGTTGCTTACGCGGCCGCTGGTGCCGGCAACCTGCTTGCCGCCGATGAAATGACCGATCTCACGCATGGGTGTTCCTCCTGTTTTTGGATGGCCGACAATCGCACTTCAATTTGCACAAATCAATGCGCTGATATAAGCAACCGTTGTGCGTAAATTATAGCCCTATCGTAGCATCAGGCGCTGCCGCTGCTTTCAAACTTGGTACGGCACGCCAACAAGTCAAACCCCAAGAGGAGGTCAAACCGATGAGCCGGAAACCCGTGGTCCGAATGGCGGAACTGGAGATCGATCCGGACACGCTTGAAACCTATCGCGCATTGCTCACGGAAGAAATCGAAGCATCCGTCGCGCTGGAAGACGGCGTCCTTTCCCTGAGCGCTGTTTCCATCAGGGACAACCCGAACCGGATCCGCATTCTTGAAGTCTATGCCGACCGGGAAGCATACGAGGCCCATCTGCAGACACCGCATTTCCTCAAATACAAGAACCAGACGGCGGGCATGGTGACATCGCTGACGCTTATCGAGGTCGATCCGATCGCCATGCGTGCCAAGCCATGAACTGGGACGATGTTCGTATTTTCCTCGCCGTCGCCCGCACCGGGCAGATCCTTGCCGCCTCGAAGCGTCTGGGGCTCAATCACGCAACGCTCTCGCGGCGACTGACTTCGCTCGAAGAGGCGCTGAAGACGCGGCTTTTCATCCGCCGCACGAATGGCTGCGAGCTGACGGCCGAAGGCGAAGTGTTCCTGGCATCCGCAGAGCGGATGGAAACGGAAATGCTCGCAGTACAGGCGAGCCTCGGCCACACCGATACGGCAATTGCCGGGACTGTGCGCGTCGGCGCGCCCGATGGGTTCGGCGTTTCCTTTCTTGCGCCGCGCATGGGCAGGTTGATCGAGCGCCATCCGGAACTGAAGATCCAACTCGTGCCGGTGCCCCGCTCTTTCTCGCTCTCGCTGCGCGAGGCCGATATCGCCATCACGCTGGAGCGGCCAGAGCAAGGTCGGCTCGTCTCCTCCAAGCTCACCGACTACACGCTCGGCCTTTATGCCTCGCGGGATTATCTGGCGTCACAGGGAGCACCTGCCGATATCGACGCGCTCAAGGCGCATCGCCGCATCGGCTATGTCGAAGACCTGATCTTCACCGCGTCACTGAATTTTTCGGGCGCAGTCATGCGAAGCTGGGATGCAGGCTTCGAGATTTCGACGGCGATCGGACAGACGGAGGCGGTACGAACAGGCGCCGGCATCGGCATCCTGCACGACTATATCGCCAGGCAGTATCCGGAACTCCAGCGCATTCTGCCGGAGGTTTCGATCCGGCGCGCCTATTGGACGACCTATCACGAAACGGCGCGCGACCTGCTACGCGTCCGGAGTGTCGCCGATTTCCTCCAGGAACTCGTCAGCGCCGAACGGAATATTTTTCTTTAGGTCTCGAAAGTGTGTTTTGCCGGTTCGTCGTTCTCGTCGGGATTGGGAACGGGTGCCTCGTCGGGCAGCCGGTCAGGCTCCGGTTCCTTGATCGGCGGCACCGGCTTCCAGCCGGGCCCGGGCATCGGCGGCTGGTCTGGAATGGGTTCGTTGGGCACGGACATGACCGCCTCCCTTTCGTGATTTCAGTTTACGTGACGTTCGGGGCTATTTGTCCGGCTTCAGCGATTCGGCAGCACGCATCGGCATGCTGTCGATGATGGCGAAGAGCTCGCCATCGGTAATTGGCTCGCTGGCCTTGAGCTTCACGGTGCCGTCCTTGCCAAGCAGGAAAGCGGCGAATTCGCCGACCTCCGGCGCATCGAGATCGCGGCGGATCGCTTCGCCGTCGAGGCCGTCAACCGCACCGAAGAGTGGCCGAACGCCAGCGCCGGAAACCTTGAGCACCACCAGATCACGCTCATCGAGCGCTGAGCGGTCGGCCAGCAGGTGATTTTCCTGCCGGGCGGCGCGGGAATTATCCCTGTCGGCGAAAACAACGAAGACGCGGTTCTTCCACTGGAACTGGGCGAGGCTTTCGACCGGCGCATAAGCGCTGTTGGTCTCGTCGATCTTCGTCGCGCCGTAGAGCAGGGTTTTCGACATGCATATTCTCCCGTTAATATGGAGAACGACCCGGTGCGGCATGGGTTCCATCGAAACGATAGGACCAGGTTTTCATTTTTGACGTGGGGGAGATGGTACGGTTGGGGGGTCTCGAACCTCCGACCTCAGGTGCCACAAACCTGCGCTCTAACCAACTGAGCTACAACCGCATAAATCGCGCTTGGCGCGACGGGGGTCACATACGAGGACTTGGAGATGAATTCAAGCCCCATTCCTCGTCAATATACAAAAAGGCTGGACGCGAGGTCCAGCCTTTTATCTCCGATCGGTAAGGACCGATCACGCAACCTTGAAGGAAGCCATGGCCTTTTCGGCGGCGTCCTTGGAGGGCTTTGCGAGCTTTTCGGCCACCTGCTTGGTGGTTTCCTGGATCGACTTCGCCTGCTCGACGGTGAGTTCGGCCTGCTTGCGGATGAACGAGGTCTGCAGCTCGAAGAATTCGGCCGGCGACTTGACGCCGAGCAGCGCTTCGAAGTGCGACAGCGAGTTCTCGGAATTGATGCGCAGGATGTCGATCGCCTTCAGGCCGATCTCGACGCTGCCGGCCTGTGCCGTCTGGACGGTGGCTTCGAGCGTCTTGCCGGCTTCCTCGCCAGCGGTCTTCAGCTTGGCATAGGCATCCTTCGACTGCTGAGCGCCCTTTTCGGCGAATTCACGGAAAGATTCCGTGAACTTGGATGGGTCGAAAGAAGCAATTGAAAAAACGTCGTCGGTCTTTATGGTAGCCATGGGTCGCATCCTTTGGGTTGAGGCAGCCGCTGCCTGCGATAGTTGGATGATGCTTATATAAGACATTTCATTGTGCATTGCAACAATTATTGTGCAGCGCACAAGACGTTAACCTTTCCGGCCGAAAACCCCCTCCTCTTCTGGACCGGCATGCGCCCCGCAGTTATTAATAAGCCGTTAATTTAAGAAGGCCGACAGCGACAAGGTTCGAACATGCCCGCAGTCCAATATCCGTTCATCGATATCGCCGTGCATGCACGGGTGCGGGAACGCTTTTCACGCGGCGAGGCCATGGTGCTGTTTTCGGCCGATCTTGCCCGCCTGCTCTGGGCGAATGGTGCAGGTGCGGAGCTTTTCGGCCATTCGGCAGTCTATGACCTGCTCGATCAGGGGGTCGACCGCACCGACATCACCTTCCGCCAGCTGGAAACCGCCGCGCGCCAGCTGACCGATATCGGTGACAACAGAAGCCTGATGATCCGCATCGCCAAGGGCTTCCAGCGTGCACAGGTGCAGGCGGCGGCCGAACTGATCCGCCTTTCCCAGGGCGAAAAGGCCATCCTGTTTTCGGTGCCGGTCTCGGCAAAGCCACTCGCGGCCGGCGCATCGGCCGCTCAGATGCTACAGGGACTTGATGATCCCGACACGCATATGGCGGTGATCGGCGCCAATGGCGAGGTCATCGCGGCTTCGCCGGGCTTTGCCTCGCTCGGGATCTCCGAGCAGACGGCAAAGACCTTGATCAACCTTGCCGGCGCGCATCCCGACCGATTGGTGAAACGACCTGTCGCCACCGCCAGAGGCAATCTTCCGGCCGCGGTCGGCAAGCTCAGCGACGATCCGGCGCTCAATCTGCTGTTTGCGGTGGAGACCGCGATCGGTCATCTCGACCCGCTGGACGCGCCCGCGCTCGATCCAGTCGATGCGCCCACGCTCGAGCCGGTCGATACGTCCGCACAGGAAGAAAGCGTGCCGCCGGCCGAAGTGCTTCAGGACGAACCTGTCGCCGCCGCAGGCTTCACCGAAATCATCGACGCGGTCTCGGGGATCGAAGAGGTCGAGGAGGCTATCGAGGAGATCGCCGGCGAAAGCGAACAGCCAGCCGAGACAGTCGCGGCATCCGCAGACGAGGCGATTGAAGAGACGAATCCTGCCGCGGATGCGGAGCCGGAGAGCGACGGCGGCATGATCGATCGCAGCGCGGATGAGACCACTGAGCCCGTCACGGTCGTCGAGGACGATTTGACCTCCATTGCGGAGACGGTGGAAACGGCGACGACGACGGAACCGCCTGTTGAAGCCAGCGAAACGCCGATCGAAGACGCGCCGGAAGTGGTCCACGAAGAGCCTGCCATCGAAACGCCTGTGGTCGCCGATGCCACCCCCGCCCCTCAACTTGAGGCTGAGCCCGGCTTCGTCTTCAGGCCGAACAGCCGCGCCACTCGCTTCGTCTGGAAGATCGACGCCGAAGGCCGGTTCAACGAAGTCAGCCACGAATTTGCCGAGGCCGTCGGTCCGCATGCGTCCGACATCATCGGCTCTGCCTTCGGCGATGTCGCCGCCCTCTTCAATCTCGATCCTGACGGCAAGCTTTCCGAGGCGCTCGCCCGCCGCGACACATGGTCGGGCAAGACGATCCTTTGGCCGGTCGAAGGCACCAGCCTCGTCGTTCCGGTCGATCTGGCGGCGCTGCCCACCTATACCCGCAACCGCGACTTCGATGGTTTCCGCGGCTTCGGTGTCGTGCGGCTTTCCGATGCGCAGGAAGATCCGCTGGCGCTCGGCCTGACGCTCGGCCCTGATGGTATCGGCCATGATGCAGCGAGCCTCGGCCCACCCGCCGAGACCAATGCCGAGGTGGTACGCGAAGCGGAGACAGCGCTCGAAAATCCCCTGATCGAACCCGCGCTGACGCAAGAGGTCGAGGATCAGCCGTCGCAGACGGAGCCAGCGCCGCAAGAGCCAGCGCCGGAAGAGCCAGCGCCGGAAGAGATTGCCACCGAGCAGGCGACCATCGGGACACCTGCCCAGGAAATTGCTGCAGAAAAAGTGGAAGGCAGCGCCGATGCCGGCGACGTTTCCGCCGCCGAGCCGGTAGCGGAACTTCCGCAAGAACCGCCGGCACTTCGCATTTCGGAAACGCCCAA
This sequence comes from Rhizobium sp. WYCCWR 11146, assembly GCF_013591995.1. Classification (NCBI taxonomy): domain Bacteria; kingdom Pseudomonadati; phylum Pseudomonadota; class Alphaproteobacteria; order Hyphomicrobiales; family Rhizobiaceae; genus Rhizobium; species Rhizobium sp. WYCCWR 11146. Next base: position 162,296 of record NZ_JACCEY010000039.1, on the reverse strand, counting down.
TCGCCGCTTCTCCGACAAGATCGTTCAGCTCCACAACAGCGGTGCCGGGCTGACGGCCGCCGAACACGCCAATTTCCGCGAGATCGCCAAACGCCTCGAAGCCTTCGGCGCCAACAAGAACGAGCCTGCCGCCCCGGCGCCGACGGAACCCAACGCCACCGAAACCTCCAGTTTCGAAGAGGCATCCGGACCCGAAGCGTTCGAGACCGAAACACCCACCACCGACCAGGCGGACATACCGTCGGTCGAGGAGATCGCGTCGCAGGAGGCGATCTTCGAGAATGCCGTCGAGGCGGAGCGCGAAGATGATGACGCCGCCGAAGAACCGGCTGTCATCGCCGAGGACGACGCAACGGAAGGGCTTGAGGAGACGGCCAGCCAGATCGAGGTTCTCACCAGCTTCATCCCGCCGCGCATCAAGATGACGGACGGGCTTTCGGTGGGAACGGTCGACCAACTGCCTGTTGCCGTGCTCATCCATATCGGCGATGCGCTGATCCATGCCAATCCGGAATTCATGCGGCTGACGGGCTACGGCACGCTCGACGCATTGCGCGAAGTGGGCGGCATCGAAGCCCTGCTTCAGCGTCGCGAACTCGAGGAGAAGGCCGCAGGCTCCGGCACCATGATGCTCGTCAAGGCCGATGATACGCTGGCGCCGGTGACCGCGCGGCTGCAATCGGTGCGCTGGGAAGACGCCAACGCCCTGATGCTGGCGCTGATGCCGGTGGAAGGCAAGGAAGATGGCCGCGGCGACGCAAACCGGTCCGATGGCCGATCCGAGGGCCGTTCCGAAGGCCGTTCCGAAGGCCGCCCCGAGCGGATGGTCGAGAAGGTCGCTAAACTCCAGGTCGAAGTGGAAGAATTGCGCTCGATCCTGGAAACGGCGACCGACGGCGTCGTCGTCATCGGCACGGAGGGCGACATCCGCTCGATGAACCGGTCGGCTAGCGCGCTTTTCAATTACGACGAACAGGAGACGCGCGGCAAACCCTTCGTCATGCTCTTTGCCCATGAGAGCCAGAAGGCAGTCATCGACTATCTGAACGGCCTCTCCGACCATGGCGTGGCAAGCGTGTTGAATGACGGGCGCGAAGTGATCGGCCGCGAGGCCGCCGGCGGTTTCGTGCCGCTGTTCATGACGATGGGCCAGCTCACCTCCTCCAATGGCTATTGCGCCGTCATCCGCGATATCACCCAATGGAAGCGCACCGAGGACGAGCTGCGCAACGCCAAGGGTGCGGCCGAAACCGCCAACGCCCACAAGACCGATTTCCTCGCCCGTGTCAGCCACGAGATCCGCACGCCCCTCAACGCCATCATCGGCTTTTCCGACATGATGGCCGGCGAGCGCTTCGGGCCGATCGGCCATCCGCGTTATATCGAATATGCCAACGACATCGGCCGCTCCGGCCGGCACGTGCTCGATATCGTCAACGACCTGCTCGACATTTCGAAGATCGAGGCGGGCGAGATGGATCTCGATTTTGCTGCCGTCGGCCTCAATGAGGCGGTCTCCGAGGCCGTGGCTCTGGTACAGCCGCAGGCGAACGGCCAGCGCGTCATCATCCGCACGGCGCTGTCGCATGCAGTGCCCGAGGTCGTGGCGGATCTGCGCTCGATCAAGCAGATCGCGCTCAACATCCTGTCGAACGCTATCCGCTTCACCCCGTCAGGCGGGCAGATCGTCGTTTCGACGTCCTATGAGGCGAATGGCAGCGTTGTGTTGAGGGTCCGCGATACCGGCATCGGCATGACGCGCAACGAGCTGGACCAGGCGATGAAGCCGTTCCGGCAGGTCTCCTCGACCCAATCGCGTCACCGCGGCGACGGCACCGGGCTCGGCCTGCCGCTGACCAAGGCGATGGTGGATGCCAACCGGGCGGTTTTCTCGATCAATTCGGCGCCGAACGAAGGCACGCTCGTCGAGATCACCTTCCCGTCGCAGCGGGTGCTGGCCGGTTGATAAAGAAAAGGCAGCCAGGAGGCCGCCTTTGAATTTGGTGCTGTTCAACAAGAGCTCAGTCGATCAACGTCATGTTTCGGAGGCCGGAAGGCCCCAGGCCGCATCGTTCATGTGCGGCCCCCAAGTTAGCTTCACCTTTGACAAACCTTTCTTAACGAAAGGTTTCCATGACAGGAAATTGATGAAGGGTGAAAGCTTGTAATCTACGATCGCTGTCAATCCTTCAGCTCGCTTAGCCCGGCGAAAAGCCCCAGCGCCTCTGGATTGGCAAGCGCTTCCTGGTTCTTCACCGGCCGGCCGTGAACGACCTCGCGCACGGCAAGCTCGACGATCTTGCCGGATTTGGTGCGGGGAATATCGGCAACCGCGATGATCTTCGCCGGCACGTGCCGCGGCGAGGCGCCGGTGCGGATGCGGGTCTTGATCGCCTTGATGAGATCCTCGGTCAACGTCACATCCGGGGCAAGGCGAACGAAGAGGATGACGCGCACGTCGTCGTCCCAGTCCTGGCCGATGCAGAGCGCCTCGACCACCTCCTCCATTTGCTCCACCTGATTGTAGATCTCGGCCGTGCCGATGCGAACGCCGCCAGGATTGAGCGTCGCATCCGAGCGGCCGTGGATGACAAGGCCGCCATGCTCCGTCCATTCGGCGAAATCGCCGTGGCACCAGACATTGTCGAACCGGTCGAAATAGGCGGCGCGATATTTGGCGCCATCGGGGTCGTTCCAGAACATCACCGGCATCGAGGGGAAGGCCTTGGTGCAGACCAGTTCACCCTTCTCTCCGCGCACCGGCTTGCCGTCATCGTTCCAGACGTCGACCGCAAGGCCGAGGCCGGCCCCCTGGATCTCGCCGCGCCAGACCGGCTGCAGCGGATTGCCGAGCACGAAGCAGGAGACGATATCGGTGCCGCCTGAGATCGAGGCGAGCTGTACGTCTTCCTTGATGCCCTCGTAGACGAAGGTGAACCCTTCCGGCGACAGCGGCGAACCGGTGGACGTCATCAGCCGCAGGCTGGAGAGATCGTGGCTGACGCGCGGCGTCAGCCCGCCTTTGCGCACCGCGTCGATATATTTCGCCGAGGTGCCGAAGATGGCGAATTTCTCGGCCTCGGCATAGTCGAACAGCACGTTGCCATCGGGGGCGAAGGGCGAGCCGTCGAACAGGCAGAGCGTCGCGCCGCTGGCGAGACCGCTGACCAGCCAGTTCCACATCATCCAGCCGCAGGTGGTGAAATAGAACAGCTTCTCGCCCGCCTGCAGGCCGCAATGCAGCCGTTGCTCCTTGAGGTGCTGCAGCAGCGTGCCGCCGGCCGAATGCACGATGCATTTCGGCACGCCTGTCGTGCCCGACGAAAAGAGAATGTAGAGCGGGTGCGAAAAGCCAAGCTGCGTGAACTCGACCTCCCTTGCCTCATAGGGCGCGACAAAGGCCTCAAGCGTTAAAGCCCCCGGCGTCTTACGCGCCACGGCCTCCGCGTCGCCGGCATAGTGGACGATGACCGTGGGCACACCCAGATTTTTTGCGACCGTGGCGACCTTGGCGCCGACATCCTGCAGCTTGCCGGAATACCAATAGGCATCGCAGGCGATGAACAGCCTTGGTTCAATCTGGCCGAAGCGGTCGAGCACACCCTGCTCGCCGAAATCAGGCGAACAGGACGACCAGATGGCGCCGATCGAGGCGGCGGCGAGCATGGCGGCGACAGTCTCCGGCATGTTCGGCATCATCGCGGCGACACGGTCGCCTTTGCCGATGCCGAGTGCTGCGAAGGCCTGCTGCAGCTTCGAGACCAGCACGCGCAGCCGGTCCCAAGACCAGCGGTCCTCGGCCTTGTCCTCGCCGCGGAAGATGATCGCATCGCCCTCACCGCGGCCCGACAGCAGGTTTTCGGCGAAGTTCAGCGTCGCATCGGGAAAGAAGCGGGCTTCCAGCATGCGGTCGCCATTGGCAAGCACCTCTGCGCCACGCTCTCCCTTGACGCCGCAGAAATCCCAGACGGTCGACCAGAAATTCTCCCGCTCGGCCACCGACCATGCATGCAGATCCTCAAAGCCTGAAAGAGAAAGCCCGAAATCGGCATTGCAGCGCTCCATGAAGGCATGGATCGGGCTTTTTGCAACGGCATCCGCCGAGGGCACCCAAAGTGGTCTGTTATCCTGCATTCAATCCTCCTCCCCAATGCCGTCCTTATATCATGCTGCATTGCATTATAAAGCGCGGAACCGACGCGATCCGACGCCCAGAGTATGATGTCGAAAAGTGTGAGCGATTTTCGGACGACATCATGCTCCAACTAGTTAATTGAAAGTGTTACAGCGTCCTTTGCGCGTCTGAAAAGACGCGCGGCGCTGTAGGGATTTGCATATGCCTGATATTTCCTATATCCGGCGAAATCAGCGCATAACGGGATGACCGGCTGAATTTGCCGGCGGAGATCATGAGCACGTCAAGACATCGCAGGTGGCGCAGGAAGATCGGACCCGTTTCGCGCTGGCTTCCGGCCTTCGCCCGCCTGTCGACGGTGTTCCTGCTGATCGCGCTGGCGCTTTTCGTGGCGCTCAGAGTTGCCGCCCCCTATCTCATCTCGACCGGTTTCGTGCGCTCCGGCATCGAGGACACGCTGTCCAAATGGACCGGCTACCATGCCGAGATCAAGGGAAGTCCGGTTCTCGAATTCTGGCCGACGCCACGCATCACGCTGAACCAGATCACCATCCGCCAACCGCGCGAAAGCGGTGACAAGCTGCTCGGCAGCATTGAAAGCCTGTCGGCCGATTTCAGCCTCATCGACGCGTTGAGAGGCCGGACAAGCTTCCACGAATTCCATTTGGTGCGCCCCAACCTGGCGCTGACGCGCGACGAGAAAGGCCTGATCGACTGGAGTTATGCCGGCCTGCTCGCACGGGCGATCAGCGGCGTACGTTACGAAAACGGAGCTGAGGTGCTCGATCCCGATCTCGATGCCGAGATCGGCGCGGTGACCGTCGAGGACGGCACGCTTGTGGTCACCGACATCAAGTCCGCCACGAACTATCATTTCGACAGCGTCACCGCCGATATCGCCTGGCCGAGACTATCCGGCGCGATCTCGGCGGTGGTCATCGCCCGTATCAACGGCGAGGACCTGAAGGTCGATTTCGCCTCGCGCCAGCCGCTGCTCGCCTTTGCCGGCAGGAATGCCGAGACACGGACGTCGCTCACATCAAACCTTTTGACCGCCCACTTCCAGGGCATTGCCAGCATCGCCAGCCTTTCGGCCTTTTCCGGCAATGTCACAGCCAGCATTCCCGATGTGCCCGCACTTCTGACATGGTCGGGCAGATCGATCCCCGGCATCGCAACCCTGAAGAGCGCCTCGCTGGAATCCGACATCATGTCGTCGGGCAACGGGCTGCGCTTCAACAATCTCAGCCTCTCGCTGAACGAAGCGAGCGCCACCGGGGTGATGGACCTTTTCACCCAACCCGGCAAACGACCGAAAATCGGCGGCACGCTCGCCTTCGATCAGATGAACCTCAAGCCCTTCCTCGACGCCTTCGCGCTCAGGCTCGCAGCCGGCGAGGCGGAGGAAATCTCCGCCGGCATAAGCGGACCGCTGCGGGTGCTGGATGTCGACGTCAGGCTTTCGGCGCGGCGCGCGCAGATGGGTCTCTTCGAGCTCTCCGATGTCGGCGCCAGCATGATCGTTGCCGGCGGCGAGGCGAAATTCGATATTGGCGACAGCCAGTTCGAAGGCGGTGAAATGACCGCGCATCTGGAAGCGACGCAGCGCGACTTCGACGGCGGCGGCAAGCTGCAGCTGTCGATCCGCAATGCCGATTTCGCAGCCCTTGCCGAGCGCCTGCAGCTGAAGGGTCCGCTGCCGCTTGCAACCGGATCGCTCGATCTCGACCTGCAGTCGCCGAAGGCGATCTGGACGACCGGTCTTGCCGATGTCACCGGCAGGCTGCACTTCTGGACGGGGGAAGGCACGATTCCCGGCATCGATGCCGCAGCACTTCGGACGCAGGCGGCCGAAAAGCCGTTCTTTCCGCTGAGCGCGGCAGCAGGCGGCGCCTTCGCCTTCAACCAGCTCAACCTTCAGGCCGATTTCGCCAATGGCTCGGCCGAGATGCACGACGCCCATATCGCCGGCGCCACACAGACGTTGACACTTTCCGGCGTCATCACCTATCAGTCGAACGGGCTGGCGCTTTCCGGATCGCTGGAGGCGACCGATCCGGCCAAGGCAGCGGAGCTGCCGCTTCTGCCGTTCTTCATCGGCGGCTCATGGCCAAACCCGGTGATCTCGCCGGTTCCGCTTTTCGGCAATACGCCCCGCGCGCAATAAAGCATGTCGCGCAATAATGTGCCGCGGCGCTTTAGGCTCAGGCGCCGGCGGCTGCCGCGCGTTCGTCCCGCTGGCGCTGGATTTCACGGCGCTTGGTGACGATCGAGGCGCAGATGACACCAACGGTGACGATCGCGATCAGGATCGTGCACACCGCATTGATCTCAGGCGTCACGCCGAGGCGCACCTGGCTGTAGATCCTCATCGGCAGCGTGGTGGCGCCCGGCCCCGATGTGAAACTGGCGATCACCAGATCGTCAAGCGACAGGGTGAAGGCAAGGATCCAGCCGGAGAGCACAGCCGGCGCGATGATCGGCAGGGTGATCTCGAAGAAAGTCCGCACCGGCGGCGCGCCGAGATCCTGCGCCGCTTCCTCGATCGATTGATCGAAGCTCAACAGGCGCGACTGCACGACGACGGCGACGAAGCACATGGTCAGCGTCGTATGCGCGAGCGTGATCGTCCAGAAGCCGCGGTCGAAGCCGATCGCGACGAAGAGCAACAGCAGCGACAGGCCGGTGATGACATCAGGCATGACGAGCGGCGCGTAGATCATGCCCGAAAACAGCATGCGACCGCGAAAGCGCGTGTAGCGCACCAGAGTCAGCGCCGCCATCGTGCCGAGGATGGTTGCGGCCGTTGCCGACAGCAGGCCGACACGGATCGTCACCCAGGCGGCGTCGAGCAGGCCCTGGTTCGAGAGCAGCGAGACATACCACTTGGTGGAGAAGCCGCCCCAGACGGTGACGAGCTTCGATTCGTTGAAGGAGAAGATCACCAGGAGCACGATCGGCAGGTAGAGAAAGGCAAAGCCGAGCGTGACGGAGATGATGTTGAAACGGGTCCATCTCAGCATGACTTATTTCCCCCGCTCTTCGGCCTTGGCCTGGGCGTTCTGGAAGAAGACGATCGGGATCACCAGGATCATCAGCAGGATCGTTGCTACCGCCGAGGAGACCGGCCAATCGCGGTTGGCGTTGAATTCGTTCCAGAGCGTCTTGCCGATCATCAGCGTCTGCGAACCGCCGAGCAGGTCGGGAATGACGAATTCACCGACGGCGGGAATGAAGACCAGCATGCAGCCGGCCACCACGCCGGGGATCGACAGCGGAAAGGTGACGCGCCAGAAGGCCTTGATCGGCGTGCAACCAAGATCCTGCGCCGCCTCGATCAGCGTACCGTCCATCTTTTCCAGAGCCGAATAGAGCGGCAGCACCATGAAGGGCAGATAGGAATAGACGATGCCGATATACACGGCGGTATTGGTGTTGAGGATGATCAGCGGGCTGTCGATGATGTGCAGCGACAGGAGAAGCTGGTTGAAAAGCCCTTCCGGCTTCAGGATCGCGATCCAGGAATAAACGCGGATCAGGAAGCTTGTCCAGAACGGCAGGATGACCAGCATCACCAGCGTCGGGCGGATGGTGCGCGGCGCCTGTGCCATGCCATAGGCAATCGGATAGGCGATCAGCAGCGTGAGGAAGGTGGAGATCCCGGCAATCACCACGCTCGAGACATAGGCATTGAAATAGAGCGAGTCCTCGGTGAGGTAGCTGTAATTGTCGAAGGAGAGCTCTCCGATCTTGCTCCAGAGCCCGGCCCAACCGTCGGCAAGCGAGAAGACGGGCTCGTAAGGCGGCATGGCGATTGCCGTCGTCGAGAGCGAAATGCGGAAAACGATGAAGAAGGGCGCCAGGAAGAAGAGCAGCAGCCAAGTATAGGGGATGGCGATGACGAGGCGATTGTAGAGGCCGGACGTGAGCTTGCCCATGATGTCAATCCTTCAGCAGAATGCCGGCGTTCTCATCGAAAGAGACCCAGACTTCCTGATCGTAGGTGAAGGGGTCGTCGACGGAGCGCTGCGCATTGAGGGACGAGGCCTTGACGACAGTGCCGCTCTGCAATTTTACATGGAAGACGGTCATGTCGCCGAGATAGGCGATGTCCCAGAGTTCACCCCTGGCGGCGTTGACCGAAGCGTTGGCGGGAGGCGTGCGCCCGACCCGCATCTTTTCCGGCCGGATGGCGAAGCCGACGGCGCTGCCGGCCGAAGGTGTCTCGGCGGCGGCGACGCGCACGCTGAATCCGCTGTCGATTGATATCTCGATGGTACCGTTGCCCGATGAGGCGACCTTGCCGTCGAAGATGTTCACGTCGCCGATGAAATCCGCGACGAAGCGGGAATTCGGCGCCTCGTAGATCTCCGCCGGCGTCGCCACCTGCACGACCTTGCCGTGGCTCATGACGGCGATGCGGTCGGCCATGGTCATCGCCTCTTCCTGGTCGTGGGTGACGACGACGAAGGTGAGGCCGAGGTTCTGCTGCAGGTCCATCAGTTCGAACTGGGTTTCCTCGCGCAGCTTCTTGTCGAGTGCGCCGAGCGGCTCGTCGAGCAGCAGCACCTTCGGGCGCTTGGCAAGCGAACGGGCCAAGGCCACGCGCTGGCGCTGGCCGCCGGAAAGCTGGTTCGGCTTGCGGGAGGCGAACTGCTCAAGCTTGACCAGCTTCAGCATCTGCGAGACACGCTCGGCCATCTCGTCCTTCGACATGCCGTCCTGCCTCAGGCCGAAAGCGATATTCTTCTCGACCGTCATGTGCGGGAAAAGCGCATAGGACTGGAACATCATGTTGACCGGCCGCCTGTAGGGCGGGGTGCCGGCCATGTCGGTGCCGTCGAGCACGATTTCGCCCGAGGTCGGCTGCTCGAAACCGGCGAGCATGCGCAGGAGCGTCGACTTGCCGCAACCCGACGCGCCGAGCAGCGCGAAGAACTCACGGTGATAGATGTTCAGCGACAGATCGTCGACGGCGGTAAAATCGCCAAAGCGCTTGGTGACATTCTTGAAAGCAATGAAGGGTTTTGCAGACGGATCGGTCCAAGGCGCAAAAGCGCGGCGGATATTGCCGAGAGACTTCATATTATTCCCCGAAATACAAGGTTCTGCCGGCCTCCACCCCGGCCGGTAATTGAAAGGCCCGGACGTTTCCGTCCGGGCCCAAGGCTGAATTACTGGCCGGTGACGACCTTCGTCCAGAGGCGCGTCCCCAGGCGCTGCGTTTTCGGATCCCACGGCTTGACCGTGAAGAGGTTCTTCATCACCTCCTCGGTCGGATAGATCGCCGGGTCTTCCAGAATCTCCTTGCTGACGAACTGCTGCGAAGCCTTGTTGCCGTTGGCATAGAAGGTGTGGTCGCTCGCCTTGGCGATGACCTCAGGCTTCATCATGTAGTTCAGGAACTCGTGGGCTTCCGCGACATGGGGTGCATCGGCGGGGATCGCCATCATGTCGAACCACATCTGGGCGCCCTGCGAGGGGATCGAATAATTGACTTCGACGCCGTTCTTGGCTTCGGCCGCACGGTCGCGAGCCTGCAGCATGTCGCCGGAATAGCCGAAGGCGATGCAGATGTCGCCGTTGGCAAGCGCATTGATGTATTCGGACGAGTGGAACTTGCGGATATTGGGGCGGACGGCCGTCAGCAGCTCTTCGGCCTTCTTGAAATCCTCAGCCTTTGTGGAGTTCGGGTCGAGGCCGAGATAACGGAACGCAGTGGAGATGACGTCCTTCGGTGTGTCGAGAACGTAGATGCCGCAATCCTTGAACTTTTCGGCGACCTTCGGATCGAAGATCACTTCCAGGCCGGGCTTGACATCGGGACCGAGGATTTCAGCGACCTTCTTGACGTTGTAGCCGATGCCGTCCGTGCCCCACATGTAATCGACCGCGTGTTCGTTACCGGCGTCATATTCGGCGGTGCGCTGCTGGATCACATCCCACATGTTGGAAATGTTCGGCAGTTTCGACTTGTCGAGCTTCTGGAAGACACCGGCCTGGATCTGGCGCTGCAGGAAGTCGGCAGTGGGAACGACGACGTCATAACCCGTGCCGCCGGCAAGCAGCTTGGTTTCCACGGTCTCGTTGGAATCGAAGGTGTCGTAGACGACCTTGATGCCGGTTTCTTTGGTGAAGTCGGTCAGGATGGAGTCGTCGATATAATCCGACCAGTTGTAGACGTTGACCACGCGCTCCTGCGCATAGGCCGGCGCGGCAGCAAGCAGTGCGGTAACGGCGGCGGCCGTCACGCATAGGATGGTTGACCTCATGACTTCTCCTGTTTGTTCAAAGATTCCGCACCCGGGGTATCTTTTCCCTCTGGTTTTCGACGCAGACTAAGAAGGAATTTCACAGCCCACAAGCGCAAAATCCTGCGCCCTCAATGATTTCACAATCACTGGAAATCGAAGGCGCTAAGGCCTGCCACCATCTCGTCGAGCCCGAGCGGTCTCGTCACCGGCGGCTCGGCCCGGGAAAGGCAGCCGCGGCGCTCGCAAAGGCGACAGGCCGGACCGATCGCGACCGGATCGAGCGCCATCGCCTGCCCGTAGACCACGCCCTCGCCAAGGGCAGCATCGCAGCCGATCAGGATCGCGGTGCGCCTGACCCTTTCGCCGAATTCGACGCTCGGTCCCTCCAGCGTGCGGGCGACCGTCAGGAAGGATGCACCGTCAGGCATGACGACCGTTTCGGCGAGGATCTGGCCCGGCTGCAGGAAGGCGGCATGGATATTGAGCTTCGGACAGCCGCCGCCGAAACGGGCCTGCGGAAAGCCCTGGGCGCCGGCCCTGCGCAGCCGGTGGCCGGCGGCATCGATTTCGATCAGGAAGAAGGGAATGGCGGCCGCGCCTGGGCGCTGCAGCATGGCAAGGCGTGCAGCCGCATGGCCGAAAGAGACGCCGAAGCGCGCACGCAGAATATCGATATCGTAGCGCGTCGCTTTCGCCGCCGAAAGAAAGGCCTCGTAGGGCATTGCAAGTGCCAGCGCGGCTATGCGGGCAAGCTCAAAACGGGCGATGCGGCGCGCCTCGGCGGAGGAGAGCGAGAGATCGGCGAGTTCGGCATCGATTGCCGGCAGCAAAGCGAGAGTCGCGGCCTCGATTGATATCTCATGCGCACGGTCGGCCTGTGACAAGCGCTCCGAGATGAAAAGCCGCATCGAATGGCGATCGAAACGGCGTCGCAGATCCGGCATGACATGGACGGGCAAGACACGCACCGCGATGCCGCGCTCGGAACGCAACCAATCCTTCAGCCCGGCGGCAAGATCGAGGCCGCCGGGGAGCGTTGCGGCAAAGGTTTCCGCCGCCGTCTCGATCCGTCCGAAATAACCAGACCGGCGCTCCAGCGTCTCGCGCACCTCGTCCAGCGGCAACCGGCCGGCGGCGACCGGCGCATGCCCTTCGGCGGCCATCAGCGCCGTCAGATCGGACAGCCTTGCGGCCTGCTCGCGATAGGCGCGATAAAGCTTGATCATGCCGCTTGCGGCATTGGGTGCCGCCTCGGCCACCTCCACCAACTCCTGATCACCCGGCAGCTCGCCCGACAGCAGCGGATCGGCAAAGACCTCCTTGAGCTGGCCGAGACTGCCGCCGGTCTGTCCCCGCAACTCTTCCAGATCGACCCTGTAGACGCTTGCAAGCTTGAGAAGGAGTTGCACCGTCAACGGCCGCTGGTTGCGCTCGATCAGGTTCAGATAGGACGGCGATATTTCAAGCGCTTCGGCCATGGCGGTCTGCGTCAGCGCCAGCGCATTGCGGATGCGCCTGACTTTCGGGCCTGCGAATATCTTCCGTTCCGCCATGTCACACCCTTTGACAGGAAGGAGCGCTCATATTTACAAAATTTTACAAATTCACAGCGCCGCTCTGTCAATCCTCCTCATCTTAACCTCTTTCCATCCAGGAAATCAAAGGTTTTTCTGGTCACAGCGCGTCATATTGTCAATCTTGTCACGCAGCACCTTTGTCGGGGCTTTTAGTGAGGAGAGCAGCATGACCGATTTTTACAAACTTGTCCCCAACACATCGGCTGGTCGTTTCGACGGCATCGAGAGACCCTACTCGGTCGATGACGTGCAGCGGCTGCGGGGCTCGGTGGCGCTGCGCCACACGCTGGCAGAAATGGGCGCGGACCGGTTGTGGCGGCTTCTGCATCAGGAGGATTTCGTCAATGCGCTCGGCGCACTTTCCGGCAACCAGGCCATGCAGATGGTACGCGCCGGGCTGAAGGCGATCTATCTCTCCGGCTGGCAGGTGGCGGCCGACGCCAATACCGCATCGGCGATGTATCCCGACCAGTCCCTCTATCCGGCCAATGCCGGTCCGGAACTTGCCAAACGCATCAATCGCACGCTGCAGCGCGCCGATCAGATCGAGACCGCGGAAGCCCAGGGACTTTCCGTCGAGACCTGGTTCGCGCCGATCGTTGCCGATGCGGAAGCAGGCTTCGGCGGACCGCTCAACGCCTTCGAAATCATGAAGGCCTATATCGAGGCGGGTGCCGCTGGCGTTCACTTCGAGGACCAGCTCGCCTCGGAGAAGAAATGCGGCCATCTCGGCGGCAAAGTGCTGATCCCGACGGCCGCCCATATCCGCAATCTCGACGCCGCGCGTCTTGCCGCCGACGTCATGGGCGTTGCGACGCTGGTGATCGCCCGCACCGACGCGGAAGCGGCAAAGCTGCTCACGTCAGACATCGACGAGCGCGACCAGCCCTTCGTCGACTATGATGCCGGGCGCACGGTTGAAGGTTTCTATCAGGTGCGAAACGGCATTGAGCCCTGTATCGCGCGCGCCGTCGCCTATGCGCCGCATTGCGATCTCATCTGGTGCGAGACCTCGAAGCCGGACCTCGATCAGGCGCGGCGCTTTGCCGAAGGCGTGCACAAGGTCCATCCCGGCAAGCTGCTCGCCTATAATTGCTCGCCTTCCTTCAACTGGAAGAAGAATCTCGACGAGGCGACGATCGCAAGGTTCCAGCGCGAACTCGGGGCGATGGGCTACAAGTTCCAGTTCATCACGCTCGCCGGCTTCCACCAGCTGAACTACGGCATGTACGAACTGGCGCGCGGCTACCGGCAGCGGCAGATGTCGGCCTATTCCGAGCTGCAGCAGGCGGAATTCGCCGCCGAGGCCAATGGCTATACCGCCACCAAACATCAGCGCGAGGTCGGCACTGGCTATTTCGACGCCGTCTCGCTCGCCATCACCGGCGGCCGGTCTTCGACCACGGCGATGCACGGCTCGACCGAACATGCGCAGTTCAAACCGGCTGCGGAATAACTCGAAGAGGAGGAGAAGATCATGGCATCCATTACACGCGTCAGGGAACGGGCCGAGGAGCAGGCAAGCAGCATGAGCGAGGATCAGCAGACGACGATCCGCATGCTCGCCAACGACCTGCACCGGCTGAACCAATCGGTCATGAAGGCCGTCGAGGCCGGCGTCTCGGTCGAACTGGTGCGCTCGGCCCGTCATCATGGCGGCGACGGCCACTGGGGCGACCTGCTGATCCCCGTCGTCGTCACCAACCGGCATTGACGAAGACCGGCCGCGGCGCTCTAGCCGCGGCTCGGTCGTTTTCCGGCAAAGAGATCGGCATAACTTTTGATGAGCTTGGTCATGCGGTCGGCGACAGTCCGGATCTCCGGTCGGTGGCGGTCCTCGGCATTCATGACGATCCATTGCCGGTGGCGCAATTCCGGCAACTCGCCGCCCTGCCGTTGCAATTCGGGATGGAGATCGCCGACGAAACAGGGAAGTACGGTCTTGCCGGCGCCGGCGCGCACCAGATCAGGCAGCGAACGCGGCCGATTGACGGTGGCGACGATCGCCGTCCCGGCATGGACGTGCGGCCAGCGCAGATAGGCCGATATCGCCTCCTCCTCAGCAACGGCAATCCAGCGCTCGTCGGTCTCGGCGGCGTTGCGCCTGATATAGACGGCATAGGCCACCTCCCCGAGCTGACGTGCGGCAAGATTGGCCTCCTCGGGCTCGAAGGCGCGAATACCGATATCGCTTTCACGATAGGCAAGGCTCGCTCGCGCCTCACCGATGGTGAGCGAAATGGCGAAGGCATCGCCCGGCATGCGGATTGCGGCGAAATTCTCGGTCAGCAGCCAGGCGAGCCAGGTGCCGGCGGCGACCCTGACGGTCGTGCCGCCCTCGCCGGATTGCCGCCACGCCGCCACCTTGCGGGCGGCGGCCTCCATCTCCTGCAGGTGATCGAGCAGCGCCTGGCCATCCTGGGTCAGACGATATCCGGTCTGGCTGCGCGAAAACAATGCGCGGCCGATTTCCTGCTCGAGATCGAGCATGCGCCGGCCGACGGTCGCAGGACTGAGCCCGCTTGCAGTGCTTGCCCCCGTCAGCCCGCCGAGCCGGGCCACCTGCAGGAAAAGCTGATAGGAATCCCAACTCGCGTTTTTCATTGATGAAAAACATAGCGGGATTTTTCCCGTTTATAAAGAGAAATTCGAAGCCTAGATCAGGTGATGTCTTACACAGGAAAGGACATTGTCATGATCGACATGATCACCATCGCAGGCACTATCGGCTATCGGCACTATCCCCAGCGAAGCGGTTGCAAGGCGGACGAGGACAGATTCTATGCCGAGTTCGGAAACAATCGCCTCATTGGCTTTATCGCCTGGCTGACGTCGCTCGACCTCCACCTCGGAAGACGGCGCAAGGCCGTAGCGCAATCCCGAAGCGGCTGCGGCTGCGCGGTTCAGGCGACTCTTCTTGTTCCGAGATGAGCCGGTGCCGATTCTGCGACGATGCGGAAGCGCTCGATCAGCGCCATCAGCGTATCGGCTTCGCCGGCAAGCAGGCGGCTTGCCTGCGTCGTCTCGGCAACCATCGCCGCGTTCTTCTGGGTCATCTGGTCCATGGCGTTGACCGAACCGTTGACCTCCTGCAGCGCGGCCGACTGATCGCGGCTGGCGGTGGCGATGGTTTCGACATGGCCGCTGATCGCGATGATCTCCTGGCTGATCGAGGCAAGGACGCTGCCGGTCTTCTGGACCAGTTCGGACCCTGCCGTCACTTCGCGGCTCGATGTCTCGATGAGCGACTTGATCTCGCGCGCCGCATCGGCCGAGCGCTGGGCGAGTTCGCGGACTTCCTGGGCGACGACGGCAAAACCCTTGCCCGCCTCGCCGGCCCGCGCCGCCTCGATGCCGGCATTCAGCGCCAGAAGATTGGTCTGGAAGGCGATGTCGTCGATCACCTCGATGATCTGCTCGATACGCTGCGAAGCCTGCTCGATGCGATCCATGGCGGCGACGGCATCGCCGACGACGGCGCCGGAATTGTCGGCCGTCTTCTTGGTCGCAGCCACGACATTGTTGGCTTCACGGGCACGCTCGGCGGAAGAACGAACCGTCACGGTGATCTCTTCCACCGCGGCAGCGGTCTCCTCGAGGTTGGCCGCCTGCGCCTCGGTGCGTTTCGAAAGCTCGCCGGCAGAGGCAGAGACGGCGCCGCTGTTGCGCTGGATCGTCGAGGCGCTGTCACGGATACCGGACAGCGTATCCTGGAGCCGCAAGAGGGAAGCGTTGAAATCGACGCGCAGCTGCTCCAGCCGGCCAACGAAGGGCGTGCCGATCGTCTGCGAGACATCGCCCTGCGACAGGCGTCCGAGGCCGGCGGCAAGCTGGTTGACGGCAAAGTCGATCTGGCCGTCGAGCGAGCGCTTGTCGGCGTCGTTCCTGGCGCGTTCGGCATCGCTCAATTCGCGCTGTTCGGCAGCCTGGGTTTCCAGGTCGCGTCTTGCGCGGGCACTGTCGCGGAAAAGCGCCAAGGCCCGGCCGATGTCGCCGAACTCATTCCTCTTTTCGACACACGGGATCGCCCCTTCGAGATCGCCCGCGGAAATCGAGTGGACGCTGGTCGTCAGCGCCTGCAAAGGCTTCACCGACAGGCGGATCGCATAGAAGGCGAGAACGCCGACGATCAGCATGACGATGGCGCCGACACCGAGAACCAGCATCTGCAGCTCATACATGCGCTGGTAATAGACCTCCATCGGAATGCCGATAAAGAGAATGCCAACATTGGCGTTGGAGGCGTTCTTGATGGGGAAATAACCGGTCATGAACTTGCGGCCGAAAAGCTCCGCCGGACCGTAATAAGCCTCACCCCTGGCGAGAACCGGCTGGGCCGGGTGCTCGGCTATCAGCTTGGTGCCGACGGCGCGGTCGCCGTTTTCCTTCTTGACGTTGGTGGATATGCGGACGTAGTCGCCGCCCTGCTTTTGGAAGATGGTCGCGACACCAGCGATCGACTGCGCCGTGCGGTCGACCAGCGAATGATCGGCAAGGGCCGGAATGGCGTCTTCGGTGACGGCAGAAAGCTGATTGTCCTTCAGCTCGATCTTTGCAGCCTGATCGGCAGCGCCGTAGAGGACAGCCATCGCACGGGCGGCATCCCTGGCATCGGAGACAGCCCCGTCCATGACATGGTGGCTCAGATTGTAATAGGTCACGCCGACGATGGCGGCCGTGCTGATCGCCAGCAGAAACAGCGTGATCGCAACGATCTGGCGTACGATCGACGTAGAGAAAAGGCGCAGCATTGAGACCCCCGGGAGATAGACCAAGGTTAAATTAGACTAAAAGCGTTAAGGAAGATTCTCCGTAAATCAGGGTTGTCGGAGGTATTCATCGGTCTCGTTTTCTGACGGATCATCTCTGCGTGATGGCCGCGCGGCCGCTCGCAATCCGACCAGATCGCGATTTCTGCGGAATAAATAGAAACGGCCCCGGAAAGTCCGGGGCCGTTCGAATAAACACGGGTCGGTCGATGATCAGGCGGCGCGGTAGAACGGCGCACCGGTGGCTTCGCCGTCGATCTTGAACTGCTGAATGAGCCTGCGCAGCGAACCGGCCTCGTCGGCCAGTTCACGGCTGGCGGCAGTCGTCTCCTCCACCATGGCGGCGTTCTGCTGGGTCATCTGGTCCATCTGATTGACTGTCGCGTTGACGCTCTGCAGCGCGCTGGACTGGTCGTGGCTGGCGCGGGCGATCATCTCGACATGCTGGCTGATCGTGACGATCTGGGCGCTGATCTTGGCGAGCACCGTGCCGGTCTCCTGCACGAATTGCGAGCCGGAATTGACCTCGTTGGTCGACTTGTTGATCAGCCCCTTGATCTCCTGCGCCGCGGCGGCGGAGCGCTGGGCCAGTTCGCGGACTTCCATCGCGACCACCGCAAAGCCCTTGCCGGCTTCACCGGCGCGCGCCGCCTCGATGCCGGCGTTGAGCGCCAGGAGGTTGGTCTGGAAGGCGATCTCGTCGATGACGCCGATGATCTGCTCGATCTGGCGCGAGGCACCTTCGATGCGGCTCATCGCGTCGATCGCATTGCTGACGACGACGGCGGAATCGTCGGCGCTGCGCTTGGCCTGGCGGACGATCTGGTCGGCATCCTTGGCGCGTTCGGCCGACGAGCGGACCGTGACGGTGATCTGATCGACGGCGGCAGCGGTCTCTTCGAGCGAGGCAGCCTGCTGTTCGGTGCGCTTGGAGAGGTCCTCGGCCGACTGGGCCATCTGGTTGCCGTTGCCCTGGATCAGTTCGACATTGTCGCGGATCTGGCTCATCGTCGCCTGCAGGCGCATCATCGAACCGTTGAAATCCTGGCGCAGCTGTTCGAGACGGCCGATGAAGGGCGTTTCGATCGTCGTCGAGATATCGCCCTGCGACATGCGTTCGAGGCCGGCTGCAAGCGCATTGACCGCGAATTCGATCTGACGATCCATCTCGCGCTTTTCGGCGTCGTTGCGCTGGCGCTCGTGTTCGGCGGCGGCGCGTTCCTCGTCGCTCTGCTCCTCGATGCGGATCTTCGAGATGGCGTTTTCCTTGAAGATGCCGAGCGCGCGGGCCATGTCGCCGATTTCATCGTGGCGCTGCTCGCCGGAGATGCTGGTATCCAGCGCCCCTTCGGCGATGCGGCGCATGGCGCCGGTGATATGGCTGATCGGGCGCTGCAGCGTCAGCACCAGGGCAATGCCGCCGAGGATCGACAAGAGGATGCCGAGACCGGTGGTCATGACGGAGATGCTGTTTGCCTGGGTGCGCTCGGTGCCGGCCGTCTGCTTCTGCAGCTCGGCGAAATCGGTCAGCTTTTTCCAGATCTGGTCGAGTTCCTGGCGGGCCGCGGCATAGGCGGTGACGCGCTGACCGATCGTGTCGACGATCTTCGAGCCGCCGCCGGAAATGACGTCGAGCGCCGGCTGGATCGCGCCGGATATGCCTTCGGCAAAGCCCATGCCCTTGGCGCTGGTGACCAGCACCTGCATGTCCTTGCCGAGCGTGCCGGCCTGCTGCTGCAGGCGCACGAGATTTTCCTTGCTGGAGTCGGCGAGAAAGTCGGAAAGAACGATCTGAAGCGAATAGACGGAATTTTCGAGACGCCTCGTATCCTGCAGGACCGAGTTGGCCTGGGCAATCCGGCCGTCGAGCGCGGCGAATTCCTGGGTCGCGTCACGCATCTTCTGCGTTGCGGTCAGCTGCGTATAGGTCGATGTCTGGCGGAAGCGCGAAATGAGACGGCCGAGTTCGGTGGCGGTCTCGTCGGTCGGATTGGGCGTCTGGACGATCGCCTTGATGCCGTCGATGGTCGCAGCCAGCGCGTCGATGACATTCTTCTGATTGCTCGGAACCGAGATGGCGATCAGACGCTGCGATTTGATGATCTCCGGCATCTGTTCGTTGATGAAGGCGATCTTGTCCTGCGGTGTCTGCGGCTTGCTGAAGCCGCTGGCGACGGTGCCGAGGAAATCGCCGCCCTTCAGCAGGCGGTCGGCCGTGCGAAGGGTGCTGGTGGCGGCGCTCTCGTCGCTCTGGACGGTGCTCTGCAACTGCTCGGCCTGGTAGGACACGGTGAAACGGGTGCTGATCACGCTCTTCTGGGCCGCGTCGATCTGCTCATGCAATGCCTGTTCCTGCTCGTGCAAGGCCCACAGCTTGTCGACGACGCCCGAAATTTCCTTGGTGCGGCGCGATGCCTCCGCAAGGCTGTCGCGGCCAGCGGCCTCGTTACCGACCTGGCTCAGCGTCTGGTCGAGCACGCCTTGCTGGGTCTTCAGATCCGCGCTCAGTTTGTCGCGCGCCTCAGGGCTGGTGACGCGCAGGAAATCATCCATCGAACCATAGAGATCCTTGAAGCCGCTGAGCGACTGCAGAACGCTGTTGGATATTTCCATGCGGCCCTGCAGAAGTCCCGAAGCGTAGAGACCGGTCAGGCCCACCGCCGAAATGGTGACAACGAAAGGCAGAACGAAGATCAGAACCTTCGTCTTGATCCTGAAGCGGGAAAGAATCTTATCAATCAACATGGCGTTCCGGGCCTTTCATACACCACTCCTCCCGCAGGCGGCCACATGGCGCCAGCCGGGTGCACATCGAGCTGTTCTTATTTTACATTGGGGAACCCGGAAGCCAGGCGGCAGTCATTGCCAGTTCATGTCCAAACAACTTGGAAATGCCCAAATATTCGCGGGCAATTGTGTCAGATTAGATATTAATTTTCGGATAAGCAGTGATGGCGGGTTAAGCCAAGGCAGTGAAATAGTTGCAAAATTATGGGCCGCGTCGTCGCGGTGAGGTGATCACCATGCCGGAACGTTTGCTCCAGGCCTGCGGACGCGATCAGATGAAGTGCGAGAGCAGCAGCGCGAGGCTGGCGGCGGTGGCGCCGGCTGCAAGCATCAGATAGCGCAGGGCGACCATTCGAGCGTTCGGCTTTGCCTCGGCAATTGCGATGGCGCGGGCGCGTCGTGCGTTTCTGTTCATGGTCGAAACCTCACTTCTCTCTGACACAACAACAATCCAACAAAACGGCTTGCCGGTAAAGCTTAATTTAGGAACGACCTTACAAACCGCCAATTGAGACAGGATGGCGCACCTCTATTAAGAAGTCTTGAATCGGCTTTTCTAGGCCCATTCGCCCGCGGCAAATCCGGAGGCCCAGGCCCACTGAAAATTATAGCCGCCGAGCCAGCCGGTGACGTCGACGCACTCGCCGATGAAATAAAGGCCGGGCACGGCTTTTGCTTCCATGCTGCGGGAATCGAGCGCTGCCGTGTCGATGCCGCCAAGCGTCACTTCGGCGGTGCGGTAGCCCTCCGAGCCGGACGGTTTGACCGCCCAGTTCTGGACGCCGGCGGCAAGACGCAGCAGCGCCTTGTCGGGCAGGTCAGCCATGTTGCCGGAGATTTTCTCGCGTTCGACGAGAAATTGTGCCAGCCGCTTCGGCAGGATATCGCCGAGTGCCGTCTGCGGCGACTGTCGGCCATTGAGCTGCTTTGCCGTCTTCAGATGGGCGGCGATGTCGATATCCGGTTCGATCGAGACCACCACCTCGTCGCCCTCGCGCCAATAGGAGGAAATCTGCAGGATGGCGGGGCCGCTCAGCCCGCGATGGGTAAAAAGCAGCGCTTCGCGGAAGCCGGTCCTGCCATGGCGGATTTCGGCCGGGGCGGCAATGCCGGCGAGCGACGCGATGCTTTCCAGCAGGCCGGGATCGAGCGTCAGCGGCACGAGGCCGGGTCGGGTTTCGAGCACGGGCAAGCCGAATTGTTCGGCGAGGCGATAGGCAAAGCCGGTGGCGCCCATCTTCGGGATCGACTTGCCGCCGGTGGCGACGATCAGCGACGATGCTTCACAGTGACCTTCGCTCGTCGATACCCGGAACCCGGCTTCGGTCTTTTCGACGCCTGACATCTCGGTGCCGAGATGCAGCACCGCGCCGGCCATGCGCATCTCCGCCAGCAGCATGCGGATGATATCTTTGGCGCTATCGTCGCAGAAAAGCTGGCCGAGCGTCTTTTCGTGCCAAGCGATGCCGTGGCGGTCGACCATGGCGATGAAATCGGCGGGCGTGAAACGGGCAAGCGCCGACTTGCAGAAATGCGGGTTGGCGGAGAGAAAATTCTTCGGGCCGGCATGGATATTGGTGAAATTGCAGCGGCCCCCGCCTGATATGCGGATCTTCTCGCCAGGCGCCCTGGCATGGTCGAGGATGACGACCGAGCGGCCGCGTTTTCCGGCACGGATGGCGGCCATCATGCCCGCCGCTCCGGCGCCGATGACGATAACGTCGCTTTTGCGCTGCAAACCCGTTTCCCCGATCAAACCCGCGTCTTCTTTTTCCATCAAAGGGCGAAAGTCAACGTTTGCCACCCCTCGCCAATTGGCAAAGTCTGGTTATGATGGCGTCACGATCAATACAAACCGGTGTGTCATGTCCCCAAAAAAGACGACGCTCAAGCCTGCCAGAAACGTACCCGCCTCGAAGAAAACTCCCCCGGAACCCGGATCCCTGCGTGGCGTTGCGAACTGGAAGGAAGCAGCGCGGTGGCTAAGGGACAGGGGCATCGAAGACATCGAATGCATCACGCCGGACCTTGCCGGCGTTGCGCGCGGCAAGATGATGCCGAGCTCGAAATTCACCTCGAACACCTCGCTGGCGCTGCCTTCGGCGATCTACCGGCACACGATTTCGGGCGAATATCCCGACGAGACGGAAAGCTTCCGCTACGAGCCGCGCGACAGCGACCTGAAGCTGATGCCCGATCTTTCGACGCTTTCCGTCGTGCCCTGGGAAACCGACCCGACGGCGCAGGTGATCTGCGACATCGTCGATTCGGACGGTGGCGAAGTGCCCTATACGCCGCGCAACGTGCTGAAGCGGATCATGAGCCTCTATCATGAGCGCGGCTGGAAACCGATCGTGGCACCGGAGATCGAATTCTATCTCGTCGCCAAGAACGACGATCCCGACTATCCGCTGCACCCGCCGAAAGGCCGGTCCGGCCGCTCGATCCTCGGCGGCCAGGGCTATTCGATCGCCGGCATCAACGAGTTCGACGAGCTGATCGACGACGTCTATCATTTCTCGGAGAAGCAGGGGTTGGAGATCGATACGCTAATCCATGAAGAGGGACCGGCGCAGCTTGAGATCAACCTGCGCCACGGCAATCCGATCGAACTTGCCGACCAGGTGTTTCTGTTCAAGCGGACGATCCGCGAGGCGGCGCTGAAACACGACATCTACGCGACCTTCATGGCCAAGCCGATGCAGGGCCAGCCGGGCTCGGCGATGCATATCCACCAGTCGGTGGTCGATATCGAGACCGGCATGAACATCTTCTCCAATCCCGATGGCTCGGCTTCGAAGGAATTCTTCCACTTCATCGGCGGCATGCAGAAATTCGTGCCGAGCGCGATGGCGATGCTGGCGCCCTACGTGAATTCCTACCGGCGCCTGCAGCCCGATATGTCCTGCCCGGTCAACAATGCCTGGGGTTACGACAACCGGACGACCGCCTTCCGTGTCCCGGTCTCCGATCCGCAGGCGCGGCGCGTGGAAAACCGGCTGCCGAGCTCGGACGCCAATCCCTATCTCGCGCTCGCCGCTTCGCTCGCCTCCGGCCTGCTCGGCATCATGAAGGAGATCGAGCCGACGGCGCCGACCGAGGATTCGGCCAATGAGGGTTCGATCGACCTGCCGCGCGGCCTGCTGGAAGCCGTGGCGCTGCTCGAGGACGAACCCGCCTTCGAGGAGATATTCGGCAAGCAGTTCATCGGCCTTTATGCCGGCGTCAAGCGCGGCGAGTTCGAAACCTTCATGCAGGTGATCAGCCCCTGGGAGCGGGAATTCCTTCTGCTCAACGTGTGAGGGAAGCATCATGGCATCGCAGGAGACGTGGCAGAGCCCGATCGCGCCCGGGCTGTCCTGGTATCAGGCAACCGTCGGGGACCGCCCCACCTACCCCGCTCTCGACGGCTCGAGAACATCAGACGTCGCCATAATCGGCGGCGGCTATACCGGCCTGCAGGCCGCTTATAATCTTGCCAAATCAGGCGTTTCGGTGGTCCTGATCGACGCCTGCCGCTTCGGCGACGGGGCGTCCGGGCGCAATGGCGGCCAACTCGGCACCGGTCAGCGATGGTGGCCGGAAGAACTTGAGGAGAAGGTCGGCTACGAACGCTCGAAGGCGCTGTTCGATCTTGCCGAGGCGGCCAAGCGCCATCTCATCGATTTCGCCCGCGAGCGTCAGATCGAGATCGACTATGTGCCCGGCCAGCTCAATGTCGCACACAAGGCGAGCTACAAACGCGACTACTATGAAAATGCTGAAATCGCCGCAGAGCGCTACGGCTATCCGCATCTCAGCTTCATGGACGAGGAGGAAACGCAAGAGAGGCTCGGTTCGAAGCGTTTCCATTGCGGCGTGCGCGATGTCGGCACCGGCCACATTCATCCGCTGAAACTGCTGGTCGGGCTGGCGCGGGTCGCTGCCAATGCCGGTGCTGAAATCTTCGAGATGACCAAAGCAACGGCGATCCGCCAAAGCGGCGGCAAGGTGACGATCGAAACCGAAAGGGGGACGATCACCGCTGAGCGCGCTCTGATCGCCTGCAACGGCCATATCGGCGACCTCGAACCGGTGACGGCGAGCCATGTGATGCCGATCCGCTCCTTCATTGGCGCGACTGCCCCACTCGACGGCCATCCCGATATACTGCCAGGCGGCGAGGCCGTGGCCGATTCGCGCTTCGTCGTGCGCTACTTCCGCAAATTCGGCGACGGCCGCCTGCTGTTCGGCGGGCGCGAGGCCTATACCTCGGACAATCCGCGCGACATTTCAGAGCACATCCGCCGGCAGATCGCCGAGATCTATCCCGACCTGAAGGACATCGAGATCACCCATGCCTGGGGCGGCAGCGTCGGCATCACCTTGCCGCGGCAGCCCTTCGTGCGCGAGGTCATGCCCGGCGTCATCTCGATCGGCGGTTATTCCGGCCATGGCGTCATGCTGTCAAACTACTGTGGCAAGCTCTATGCGGAAACGGTGCTTGGAAAATCCGGCGATCTCGATCTCTTCACATCGCTCGATATTCCAGCCTTTCCCGGCGGAGCCCGGATGCGCGCACCGTTGCTTTTCCTTGCCTTGTCGTGGTTTGCACTTCGCGACAAGTTTTAGTCCGATTGCGGATTTCCTCTTCCGGAAATTCGCTCTAAAACCAGTTCCTGAGAGATTCATTGCACTGCACACTGGCTTTTTTAAATCGATTAGATTAAAAGGGCCGCCAACCAGCCTGATTGAGAGACAAGCTCATGAGCAGCCAAATCATTCCCGTTGAGCCCTTTGATTACGTCGTTTTCGGCGGCAGCGGCGACCTTGCAGAACGCAAGCTTCTGCCCGCGCTGTATCATCGCCAGATCGAAGGCCAGTTCAGCGAACCGACCCGCGTGATCGGCGCCTCGCGCAGCCCGTTGACGCACGAGGAATACCGCAAATTCGCCAAGGACGCGCTGAATGAGCACCTGAAGAAGGGTGAGTATGACGAGGCGGAGGTGGAGAAATTCTGTGCCCGCCTCTACTACGTCTCGGTCGACGCCCGCACGGATGCCGGTTGGGATCAGCTGAAGAAGCTGCTTGACGAAGGCAAGGATCGTGTGCGCGCCTTCTACCTGGCGGTTGCGCCCGGCATCTTCGGCGACATTTCGCAGAAGATCCACGACCACAAGCTGATCACCAAGTCGACCCGCATCGTCGTCGAGAAGCCGATCGGCCGCGACCTCGCCTCGGCGCTGCAGCTCAACGACACGATCGGCCGCGCCTTCAAGGAAGAGCAGATCTTCCGCATCGACCATTATCTCGGCAAGGAGACGGTGCAGAACCTGATGGCGCTGCGTTTTGCCAACGCACTCTACGAGCCGCTGTGGAACGCCAACTACATCGACCACGTGCAGATCACCGTGGCTGAATCGGTCGGCCTCGAAGGCCGCGCCGGCTATTACGACACGGCGGGCGCACTGCGCGACATGGTGCAGAACCACATCCTGCAGCTGCTCTGCCTGACGGCGATGGAAGTACCCTCGTCGATGGATTCGGAAGCCGTGCGTGACGAGAAGCTGAAGGTGCTGCGCGCGCTGAAGCCGCTCAATGCCTCCAACGTCGAGCAGGCGACGGTCCGCGGCCAGTATCGCGCCGGCGCATCGGGCGCTGGCCCGGTCAAGGGTTACCTCGAAGAGCTCGAAGGCGGCGTCTCGAACACCGAGACCTTCGTCGCCATCAAGGCCGAGATCAACAACTGGCGCTGGGCCGGCGTTCCCTTCTATATAAGAACCGGCAAGCGCCTGACCGGGCGCATGTCCGAGATCGTCATCACCTTCAAGCCAATCCCGCACGCAATCTTCGACCAGGCGGCCGGACGCATCAACGCCAACCAGCTGATCATCCGCCTGCAGCCGGATGAGGGCGTCAAGCAGTCGCTGATGATCAAGGATCCGGGTCCAGGCGGCATGCGCCTGCGCAACGTCTCGCTCGACATGAGCTTCGCCCAGGCCTTCAACGTCCGCAATCCCGACGCCTACGAGCGCCTGCTGATGGACGTGATCCGCTCCAACCAGACGCTGTTCATGCGCCGCGACGAAGTGGAAGCCGCGTGGAAATGGGTGGATCCGATCCTCAAGGGTTGGGAAACGACCGGCCAGCAGGTGCAGGGCTATACGGCCGGCACCTGGGGACCGAGCCAGGCCATCGCGCTGATCGAGCGTGACGGCCGCACCTGGCATGACGAAATCTAGGACGAAATCGATGGCATCGACCCTGCATTCCTTCGCCAGCGCCGCAGACCTCGCCGGCAGTCTCGCCGACAAGGTCGCCGATACACTTTCGGCGGCGATTGCCGCCCGCGGAACGGCGTCCATCGCCGTTTCCGGCGGCTCCACGCCGAAGGTCTTCTTCCAGGCGCTTTCGACGCGCGACATCGCCTGGGACAAGGTGACGATCACGCTTGTGGACGAACGTTTCGTGCCGGCCGACAATCCGCGCTCGAACCATCTGCTGGTCGATGCCAATCTGCTGCAGAACAAGGCAAAGGCGGCACACTTCCTGCCGCTCTATCAGGATGCGGCCTCCGCGGAGGAGGCGGCAAGTCTCGCAACCGAGAAGACCAGGGTGATCAGTTCACCCTTCGACATCGTCATCCTCGGCATGGGCGGCGACGGACACACCGCCTCGTTCTTTCCCGGCGGCAGCAATCTTGCCAAGGCGATCGATGCATCGACGCCGCGCGGCATCATCACCATGGAAGCGGAAGGAGCCGGCGAGCCGCGCCTGACCTTCACCTTCTCCAGTCTTCAGGATGCCGCACTCCTGGTTCTCCATATTGAGGGCGAAGGCAAAAAAGACGTTCTCGCCAAGGCGGAAGGCAGCGGTGACGAGGCAGAAATGCCGATCCGCGCCGTTCTGCGCCGGGCCACTTCCCCGGTCGAGATCTACTGGGCTCCCTGATCCGCCGTCATCTCGACCGAGATTCAGGCCAGAGCCGCCGAAACAGATAGAGACAACGAACAAGGCAGGGATTTTCCATGTCCGCTCATGCACGCATTTCTGCGATCACCGATCGCATCGTCGAACGCTCGAAACCAACCCGCGAGCGCTACCTGGAACGCCTGCGCGCCGCCGCTTCCAAGGGTGTCGCGCGCTCGGTGCTTGGCTGCGCCAACCTTGCCCATGGCTTCGCGGTCTGTTCCCCCGCCGACAAGGATGCGCTCGCCGGCGACCGCATCCCCAATCTCGGCATCATCACCGCCTATAACGACATGCTCTCGGCCCACCAGCCGTTCGAGACCTATCCGGCGATCATCCGCGAGGCAGCAGCCGAAGCAGGCGGCGTGGCGCAGGTGGCCGGCGGCGTGCCGGCGATGTGCGACGGCGTCACCCAGGGACAGCCGGGCATGGAGCTATCGCTGTTCTCGCGTGACCTGATCGCCATGTCGGCGGGCGTCGGCCTGTCGCACAACATGTTCGATGCCGCCCTCTTCCTCGGCGTCTGCGACAAGATCGTGCCGGGCCTCGTGATCGCAGCCCTGTCTTTCGGCCACCTGCCGTCGATCTTCGTTCCGGCCGGTCCGATGACCACAGGCCTGCCGAACGACGAGAAGTCGCGCGTGCGCCAGCTCTTCGCCGAGGGCAAGGTCGGGCGCGCCGAACTGCTGGAGGCGGAATCGAGATCCTATCATGGCCCCGGCACCTGCACCTTCTACGGGACCGCCAATTCCAACCAGATGCTGATGGAGATCATGGGCTTCCACATGCCCGGCTCGTCCTTCATCAATCCCGGCACGCCGCTGCGCGAAGCGCTGACGCGCGAAGCCGCCAAGCGGGCGCTGGCGATCACCGCGCTCGGCAACGAATTCACGCCGGCAGGCGAGATGATCGACGAGCGCTCGGTCGTCAACGGTGTCGTCGGCCTGCATGCGACCGGCGGCTCGACCAATCATACGCTGCACCTCGTCGCCATGGCGCGGGCAGCCGGCATCCACCTCACCTGGCAGGACATTGCCGAGCTTTCGGAAATCGTCCCGCTGCTTGCCCGCGTCTATCCGAACGGGCTTGCCGACGTGAACCATTTCCAGGCAGCCGGCGGCATGGGTTTCCTCATCAAGGAACTCTTGAAACACGGCCTGGTGCATGACGACGTGCGCACCGTCTTCGGCCAGGGTCTCCAAGCCTATACGGTCGATGCCCGACTCGGTGAAAACGGCGCCGTCCTGCGCGAGCCGTCGCCGGAAAAAAGCGTCGATCCCAAAGTGCTTTCCAGCATCGAAACGCCGTTCCAGGCGAATGGCGGGCTGAAGATGCTGCGCGGCAATCTCGGCAAGGCGGTCATCAAAATCTCCGCCGTCAAGCCCGAGCGCCACATCATCGAGGCCCCGGCAATCATCTTTCACAGCCAGCAGGAGCTGCAGGACGCTTTCAAGGAAGGTAAGCTCAACCGCGATTTCATCGCCGTCGTGCGCTTCCAGGGCCCGAAGGCGAACGGCATGCCGGAACTGCACAAGCTGACGCCGCCGCTCGGCGTGCTGCAGGACCGCGGCTTCCGCGTGGCGCTGCTCACCGACGGGCGCATGTCCGGCGCTTCCGGCAAGGTGCCGGCGGCGATCCACGTCACGCCGGAAGCGGTCGACGGCGGTCCGATCGCCCGCATTCGCGAGGGCGACATCATTCGCCTCGACGCGATCAAGGGCACGCTCGAGCTGCTCGTCGATGCCGCGGATTTGGCCGAGCGCGAACCTGTCGTCGTCGATCTCTCCGACAATGAATTCGGCATGGGCCGCGAGCTCTTCGCGCCGTTCCGCCGCGCCGTCGGACCTTCGGACCAGGGTGCGAGCGTGCTCTTCCACCACTGAGCGTGATGGCTTGTGGCAAACAAAAACCCGCGGGGGGCGCGCAGCACCCCGCGGGTTTTCGATATCGGTGCAATGATACCCGTCAGGCGCGGATATCGAGAACGTAGTCGCGGTGCGCCGGATGGGTGCTGTAGACGAAGATCTTGTTCAGCTCCTTCTGCGTCAGCAGGCGCAAGAAGCGAACTTCCACTGTGTTGTTGGCGTTGACCTTCATCAGCAGGCAGCCGACCTTGGTGATCCGGGCATCCGGAATATCCAGATAGAACTGCTTCGGCAGGCTGAACTGGGTCAGGATCGCGAGCGTCGCGCTGCTCATCGAAATCCGGACAATATCGCAACGGCGCGAAGCCGCGTGCATGACGCCCTTTTCCGTATATTCGATGCGCGCGGCGTTCATAGTGTCCTCCATTTTGAACCGCGCCTCGCGGTCATACATGAAGGATTCTTCCTTGCTCAGGAAATGAGATTTTGGCTGTGACGGATTGGAAGCGGCCACCTGCTTATCCCCCTCATAAATTGACAGGGAAAAGGTAGCAGCCGATCTTTAACAGAAAGTGAGAATTCGGCCCGCCCCGCGCAATTCTTAGGACTATCACCCCAAAAATGGCCGCCTCATTTCCGGTAGGTATGGCCGGTTGCGTCAAAGAGATGCAACTTCTGCCTGTCGGCGGCAAACCGCATCCTCTGGCCCTTCTTCACATCGTAGATGCCGGGCAGTTTGACGACGATCGGCTCGCCCGGAACCAGGCCCTCGATATAAAGCAGCGTCACTTCACCGAGCGCTTCGACGATCGACACTTCACCTTCAAACAGGTAGTCGGCGCCATCGGCAACCCGGAGATCCTCCGGACGAACGCCGAAGCTTGCCTGCTTGCCCATTTCGGACGCATCGGTCGCCACATCCAGCGTCACCGACATGCCGCCGGTCAGCGTCACGGTCGTCTGGCTTCCGGTTCCGGCGACCGTCGCCGGAATGATGTTCATTGCCGGCGAGCCGATGAATTTCGCGACGAAGAGGTTTGCCGGGCGCTCGTAGAGGTCCAGCGGCGCGCCGACCTGCTCGATATTGCCGGCGGAGAGAACGACGATGCGGTCGGCGAGCGTCATCGCCTCGACCTGGTCATGGGTGACGTAGATCATCGTCGTATCGGCCATCTGTTCGTTCAGACGGGCGATCTCGATGCGGGTCGCGACGCGCAGCGCTGCATCGAGGTTGGACAGCGGCTCGTCGAACAGGAAGACCTTCGGATCGCGGCAGATGGCGCGGCCGATCGCCACGCGCTGGCGCTGGCCGCCGGAAAGCGCCTTCGGCAGACGACCGAGATATTGGGTCAGCTGCAGGCTCTCGGCCGCCGCTTTGACGCGACGATCGATTTCCTGCTTGCTTTCGCCGGCGATCTTCATGCCGAACGCCATGTTATCGAACACGGTCATATGCGGGTAGAGCGCATAGGACTGGAAGACCATGGCGATGCCGCGCTTGGAGGGCGGCACGTCATTGACGAGATGGCCGTCGATATACATCTCACCGCCGGTGATCGCCTCGAGACCGGCGATCATGCGCAGAAGCGTGGACTTGCCACAGCCGGACGGACCGACGAAGACGATGAATTCGCCCTGCTTGATATCAAGGTCGATACCGTGGAGAACGTCCACGGAACCGTAGGATTTGCGGATATCCTTCAGCGTCAGTCCAGTCATTTCTCTCTCCCTGTGTTCCCTGGGCCTGTGTTTCCTTAGGCCTATGTTCCTTAGGCAAGACGGGCGAAATACGCCCCCCAAGCCGGAATATCGATCTTGTCGCCATAGTTGTTGCTGGTAAAGCCGTGGCCCGTCAATGCCTGCCATTCTCCCGCAGGCAGAATGACGGCGGCCTCGGCCGGGCTCATGTTGAAGATGCAAAGCAGCTTTTCATTGCCGTATTCACGGGTGAAGACCAGGCTATCGCCCTGTTGTTCCTCGAATTCGATCTCGCCCTTGGCAAAAGCCGGGTGCAGCTTGCGGAAGGCGATGAAGCGGCGATAGTGCTCCAGCACGGAAGCTTCGTCGCCCAGCTGGACGCTGACGGCACGCAGGATATGCTCGACCGGCACCGGCAACCAGGGCTTGACCGTCGAGAAGCCGCCCTGGGCGACCTGGCTGTCCCAGACCATCGGCGTGCGGCAGCCATCGCGGCCCTTGAATTCCGGCCAGAACTGGATGCCATAGGGGTCCTGCAGATCCTGATAGGCGAGATCGGCCTCGGTCAGCGCCAGCTCCTCGCCCTGATAGAGGCAGACGGAGCCGCGCATGGTCATCAACAACGAGGCATAAAGCTTGGCAAAGGCGTCGTGATCGGCGACCAGCCCGCCCCAGCGGCTGACATGGCGCATGACGTCGTGATTGGAGAAGGCCCAGCAGGCCCAGCCATCGGGTGCGGCGGCTTCGAAATCCTGCATCACCTCCTCGACACGCTCCGGCGTCAGCGGATCAGGTGCCAGGAATTCGAAGGCGTAGCACATGTGCATCTTGTCGTTGCCGGAGGTGTATTCGCCGACGATTTCAAGGCCGCGCTGGCTGTCGCCGACTTCGCCGACGGCGGCGATCGCCGGGAACTCCTCGAGAACGGCGCGAAAGCGCTTCAGGAAAGCAAGGTTTTCGGGCCGGTTCTTATCATAGAGATGCTCCTGGAAATTATAGGGATTGACCGCCGGCGCCGTCGAGGCGTTGCGGCGTTCGGGCGCAAGCGCCGGATTGTCGCGCAGCTGCGTGTCATGAAAATAAAAATTGATGGTGTCGAGGCGGAAGCCGTCGACGCCGCGATTGAGCCAGAAGCGCACGACATCGAGCAGACGGTCCTGCACTTCCGGGTTATGCAGGTTCATGTCCGGCTGCGAGGTCAGAAAATTGTGCATGTAATATTGCATGCGCGTCGGATCCCACGCCCATGCCGAGCCGCCGAAGATCGACAGCCAGTTGTTCGGCGGCGTGCCGTCCGGTTTGGCGTCCGCCCAGACATACCAGTCGGCCTTGGCGTTGGTCTTGCTGGAGCGGCTTTGCACGAACCAGGGATGCTGATCCGAGCTGTGGGAGATGACGAGGTCAATCATCACGCGGATGCCGAGGCGATGGGCCTCGGCGATCATCGTGTCGAAATCCACCAGCGTGCCGAAGATCGAATCGACATTCTCGTAGTCGGAAACGTCATAACCGAAATCGCGCATCGGCGAGGTGAAGAAAGGCGAGATCCAGATCGCATCGACGCCAAGGCTTGCCACATGCGGCAGGCGGGCGGTGATGCCCTTGAGGTCGCCGATGCCGTCACCGTTCGAATCTTGGTAGGAGCGCGGATAGATCTGATAGATCACCGCGCCGCGCCACCAGTCTTTGTCAGGGGTCGAGATCGATTGGGAAGCCACGTTCATGGAATATCCTGTTTGAAGTCACGTTCGGGATTGGTCAGCCTCCCTTGACCGAACCGGCCAGCAGACCGCGCACCAGGTAACGCTGAAGCCCGAAGAAGACGAGCAGCGGCACGATGATGGTGACGAAGGCTGACGCCGTCAAAATCTCCCAATTGCCACCGCGCGAGCCGAGCAGCGCGTTCAGGCTGCCGGTCAGCACGATGTGGTCCTTGTCGGTGCCGAGGAAGACCATGGCGACGAGCAAGTCGTTCCACACCCACAGGAACTGGAAGATGGCGAAGGAGGCGAGTGCCGGGAAGGACAGTGGCAAAACGATGCGGACGAAGATCTCGAAATCACTCGCGCCGTCGACGCGGGCGGATTCGATGATCTCCTTCGGCAGGCCGGCGATATAGGCCCGCAAGAGATAGATGGCGAGCGGCATGCCGAAAGCGGTATGGGCAAGCCAGATGCCGGGATAGGTCTTCGACGGCTGGCCGAGCATGTTGCCGATCTCGTTGTAGAGGCGCAGCAGCGGGATCAGCGACATCTGCAGCGGCACGACGATGAGGCCAACGACGAGCGCAATCAGCAGCCCGCGGCCGGGAAATTCCATCCAGCTGAGCGCATAGGCGGCGAAAGCGGCAATCAGGATCGGGATGATCGTCGCCGGGATCGTCACGGTCAGCGAGTTGATGAAGGACTGGCCGATACCCTCGCCTCTTAGAACCGTATTGTAGTTCTGCAGCGTGAATTCCGGCGGCGCCGAGACGGATGCATAGATGCGCTTCGGGCGTTGGTCGGGCGAAAAGGCGGTGTTCTTCACATAGCGGTAGCTGCCGTCGCTGTTGATCTGCAGGGTTTCACCGTCGCCGAGATCGGCGGTCTCCCCGGCCTTAAAGGCGGCCGGCTGCTGTATGCGGTTGCCGAAGGCCTTCACCGCCCTGCCGGCCTGACCCTCCAGCACATTGCCCGAGATGACGTAGCTGGCGCCCTCTTGCTTTTGCTGGTCGGGTGTACCGAGGCGGACCGCGGCGGTCTGGGTCGAGCCGACGAAGGCCGTCCACCAGCCGGAGACGACGATCTGGTCCTTGTCGCGCAGCGCGCTGACGAAGATGCCGAGTGTCGGGATGAGCCAGATGATGACGATCAGCAGAACGGCTGCGTGAACAAAGAGACGGGCGGGGCCGATCTTGAAGTAGCTTCCGATAGCGGTCATCTCAGTGGCCCTTCAATTCGCGATTGGCGCGGCGCACGTTCCAAACCATGATCGGCGTGACGGCGAGCATGATGATGATGGCGATGACCGCACTTCGGCCGGAATCGCCGCCGCCGCGGAACATCCAGTCGAACATCAGGTTCGCCAGCACCATCGTCTGCCACTGGCCGTTGGTCATGGTCAGCACGATGTCGAAGACCTTGAGGACGAGGATGGTGATCGTCGTCCAGACGACGGCGATGCTGCCCCAGACCTGCGGCACCATGATGCGCCAGAAGATCTGCCAGCCATTGGCGCCGTCGATGACGGCGGCTTCGATCGTCTCTTCCGGAATGCCGCGAAGAGCCGCGGACAGGATGACCATGGCGAAACCGGTCTGGATCCAGATCAGAATGATCATCAAGAAGAAGTTGTTCCAGAAGGGAATGGAGATCCACACCTCCGGCGTGCCGCCGAAGGTCTGGACGATGGCGTTCAGCAGGCCGATCTGGACGTCGTTGCCGCCGCGATATTCATAGATGAATTTCCAGATGACCGAGGCGCCGACGAAGGAGATCGCCATCGGCATGAAGACGATGCTCTTGGCGATATTGCCCCACCAGATGCGATCGGTCATCACGGCGATGACGAGGCCGAAGAAGGTGCAGGCAGCCGGCACCACGGCGAGCCAGAGGATGTTGTTGAAGATCGACTGGCGGAATTCGCGGTCACCGAGCGCCCATTTGTAATTGGCGAGGCCGACGAACTGCAGACCGGCGCGGTCGTAGAAGGAGAGGATGAAGGTCGCAACCACGGGATAGACGAGGTAGACGACGAGCAGGAAGAGCGCCGGGCCGATGAACAGCCATGGCCGGACGAGCGCGCGGCGGTTCAGATTGCGCGATGCCGCTCGGATGTCGCCATCCTTCACCGGCAGAGCCATGTCCAGAATCTTATTTGAAAAATAGAAATAGGCCGAACACGCGATCACGGCGGCGAACACGACGCCCAAAGCGGACACTATCTGCAACAGCATTTCGTCCCTCCCCTGCTTCCCCTGATCTTATTCCGATCGGTTTTTAATTCTGACGGGTCGACCTCAGTCACCGTCAATCTCTTTGATTGCCTGATCACAATATATCCTGCGATGGCCGGGCTCTTTGCGAGCCCGGCCAGTCATGCAAGCCATGCCGCCGGCAAGCCGGCAGCATCGTCTTGAAGGATTACTTGATGCCGTCCCAGGCGCTCTGGATTTCGCCAGCGGCCTCTTCAGCGGACTTGCCACCGACGAAATCGACCATGCCCGTCCAGAAGGCGCCGGCGCCGATCTTGCCCGGCATCAGGTCGGAACCGTCGAAGCGGAAGGTGGTGGCGGAGGTCAGGATATCGCCTTCCTTCTTCATCTGTGGGTTGGCATAGGCCTCGGTGCTGACGCTCTTATATGGCGTCAGGAAGCTCGACTGCGCCATCCAGACCTCATGGGCGATCGGGGTCTTCAGGAAGTCGATGAAGGCGCGGGCCGTCTTCGAGTCCTTGGCGATCGAGACGAGCGTGCCGGCGCCGAGAACCGGCTTGCCGAGTTCGGGATGCGAAGCAAAGGTCGGCATGTAGAAGAAGTCGGCATCCTGACCGAGCTTCGTGCCTTCAGGGAAGAAGGACGGGATGAACGAGGCCTGATGGTGCATGTAGCACTTCGGCGGAACCGCGAAGAGGCCCTTCGGGCTGTCGCGGAAATCGGTCGAGGCCACAGCTGCGACGCCGCCATCGACGTACTTCGCGTTCTTGGCGAACTTGCCGAACTCGTCGATCGCGGCAACGACGGCCGGATCGGTGAACTTCAGCTCGTTGGTCGTCCACTTGTCGTAGGCTTCCGGCGGCTGCATGCGCAGCATGATGTCCTCGACCCAGTCGGTCGCCGGCCAGCCGGTGGCGCCGCCGGAACCGAGACCGATGCACCAGGGAACGCCGCCGTCCTTGACGATCTGGTCGGTCAGGGCATGCAGCTCTTCCATGGTCGTCGGGATCTTGTAACCGGCTTCCTCGAAATTCTCCGGCACGTACCAGACGAGCGACTTTACGTCGGCCTTATACGGGAAGGCGTAGAAGGCTTCCTTGCCATCCTTGCCCTTGTAGGTGCCGTAACCGACCCAGCTGTCGCCGGCGCCGTAATTGTCCTTGATCCACTTCGAGTTGTCGTCGCCGAGCGGCGTCAGGAAGCCCTTGCTGGCGAGATCGGCCAGGAGGCCCGGCTGCGGCAGAACGGCAATGTTCGGCGGCGAGCCCGCCTGCGTGTCGATGACGATCTGCTGTTCGTAGTTTTCGGAAGAAGAGTATTTGGCATCGATGCCGGTGGCTTCGGTGAAGTAGGCAAGCACGCTCATGAAGAACGCCTCGTCCTCGCCGCGCCACGGCCCGAAGATCGTCAGCGGCTGGCCCTTCAGATCGGCATGCGCAGCCTTGAATTCGTCATAGCTCTTCCAGTTGAACTTGGCATCCTGCCCCGGCGCAAATTTCAGTTCGGCCGCAGACGCAGCACCGGCAAAAAGCGCTGCCACGGCAACGCCCATCAAAAATGACTTTTTCATGTGATCATCCTCCCATCACAATCCCAACCGCGCTGAATTCCCTCAATAAAGAAATTTCAAAGCGCTTTGACACCCAACTCATTCCACTTTCGGTGGAATGGAGTCAAGTCAATTCGCGAAAACCCGATGTGAACACGCCAAATATCGCGGCATATCGCGGCGCAACAGCGCCTATCGGGAAATATGGAGCGATTTTTCTTGAGTCAAGCGCGCCAGATGATACATACTTGAAAGCGCTTTGGATGCCGCTGGGAGGCGGCAAGCCTTTTCAAAACGGCTGACGGGCGGGCTGGGAGGAAGCATAGCAGGTGAATCTCAAACAGCTATCGCAATTGCTGGGGCTGTCTCAGACGACGGTGAGCCGGGCGCTCAACGGCTATCCCGAGGTCAACGAGGCAACCCGGGAGCGCGTGCTTCAGGCTGTCAAGGAAACCGGATACAGGCCGAACAAGGCGGCGCAGCGGCTTGCGACCGGCAAGGCAGGCTCGATCGGCCTCGTCATGCCGACGGCGCCCGGCCACCAGTCCGACGTGCATTTCGGTGAATTCCTGGCCGGGCTCGGCGAAGAGGCCGTGCGCCACGATTTCCACTT
This sequence comes from Rhizobium sp. WYCCWR 11146, assembly GCF_013591995.1. Classification (NCBI taxonomy): domain Bacteria; kingdom Pseudomonadati; phylum Pseudomonadota; class Alphaproteobacteria; order Hyphomicrobiales; family Rhizobiaceae; genus Rhizobium; species Rhizobium sp. WYCCWR 11146. The sequence goes on along the minus strand of NZ_JACCEY010000039.1, from coordinate 126,185 downwards.
CGTGATCATGCCTGCCGACCCGGATGACGAGGTGGCGGCGCTGCGCCGCCTTGCGATCAGCGGCAATGTCGATGCCCTGTTCGTTGCCTATATGCGCGGCCACGACCCGCGGCTCGCCATGCTGAAATCGCTCTCCATGCCCTATGTCGTGCACGGCCGGTCCTTCGGTTCGGAGCCGGACTATCCCTATCTCGACATCGACAATGAAGGCGCCTTCTACGATGCGACGCGGCTCTTGCTGCAGCTCGGCCATACGCGCTTTGCGCTGATGAATGGACCGATGCATCTCGATTTCGCCATCCGCAGGAAGAACGGCGTCGTATCGGCCCTTGCCGAGCGCGGGCTCACGCTCGAGGAGGGTTGCATGAGCCACGCGCTGATGACAGACGAACAAGGCCTGCTGGCGATGGAACGCTTCCTGCAATTGCCGGAGCGGCCGACGGCGATCCTCTGCTCCAGCACGGTGCTGGCGCTCGGCGCGATCCGCGCGGTCAACCAGGCCGGATTGCGGCTCGGTGAGGATATCTCGCTGATCGCCCATGACGACGTGCTGCCGCTGCTGAAGCCGGAAAGCTTTTCCGTGCCGCTGACGACGACACGCTCTTCACTGCGGGCGGCGGGCGTTCGCATCGCGCAGCGGCTGATCGGCACGGTAAAGCAGGCCGGCCCCTTCCCCGACCAGGAACTCTGGAAGACAGAGCTGATCGTCAGAGCCTCGACCGGTCCCGTTCCCCAGGCCTAGAACCGGATGATTTTAGGCCGGGTCGGCGTAAAATCTGAATCCTGTTCTGCATCATATAGTTAAAGCATGATGTCGTCCGAAAACCGCTGACACTTTTCGGCATCATGCTCCAATCAAAACTGCGGCGGTGTCTGCCCTGCCGTGCGATGGGCGGCGATGACCGTGTTGGCCATCAGCATGGCGATGGTCATCGGCCCGACGCCACCGGGAACCGGAGTGATGGTGCTGGCGACCGCCGAGACCTCCTCGAAGGCGACGTCGCCGACGAGCCGGGTCTTGCCCTCGCCTCTTTCGGGGGCTGCCACCCGATTGATGCCGACGTCGATGACCGTCGCACCGGGCTTGACCCAATCGGCCCTGACCATCTCCGGCCGGCCGACGGCGGCCACCAGAATATCGGCGTTGCGGCAGACCTCGGCGAGATTCTTGGTCCTGGAATGGGCAATCGTCACCGTCGCATTGGCGTTGAGCAGCAACTGCGCCATCGGCTTGCCGAACAGGTTGGAGCGGCCGATGACGACGGCGTTGAGGCCTGAGAGATCCTCGCCATGGGTGCGGCGGACGAAGACCATGGCGCCGGCCGGGGTGCAGGAGACCAGTCCGGTCTTCAGGTCGCCGGTGGCGAGCTTGCCGGCGTTGACGACGCTCAGGCCGTCGACATCCTTTTCCGGCAGGATCGACTGGATGATCGCCTCGCTGTCGAGCGGCTTCGGCAAGGGCAGCTGCACCAGAATGCCGTGGATCGACGGATCGGCGTTGAGGGTGGCGACGAGAGCTGCCAGATCCTCCTGCTTCGTTTCGGCCGGCAGCGTGTGCTGAACGGACTTGAAGCCGCACTCCTTGGCCATGCGGCCCTTGGAGCCGACATAGGCGTGGCTTGCCGGGTCGTCGCCGACGATGACGACCGCAAGGCCGGTGGTGACGCCGCTGCTCTTTTCCAGCGCCGCCGTCGCACTCTTGACCGTCTGAATGACCGATGCAGCTACGTTCTTGCCGTCGATTACTGTCGTCACGCGTCTCTCCGCCCTGTTTCGCGTCAATCTATGGATACTCGGCGAGCGTCAATTGCCCGCTAACGCCCTATCCTGTCGGAAAGCGGCAATGCAATAGCAAGCTTGCAAGGAAATGTTCGTTCAGCGCAGCGGCTGCCGCGCTTCAAGCGAATGAACACGAAGCCGGTCGCGCAGACCGGAGATTTCGGAGCGCAGCAGCTCCATTTCGTCGACCGGCGCGGGGGCCTGCGCAGGCATGGAGGGCGGCGGGGCCTGCGGCCGGGATACGGGCATTTTCTCGCTTGCGGAATCGGCGACGGGCCTACGCAGCCGGAGCAGGAAAGTCGCAGCAAGGCCTATCGCAAGGCCCGCCGCGGCACCGGTCAGCGCGCGGCCGGTCAGACCATCGCTTCCTGATACTGCGGTTGCCAACGCCGGCTTCAGGAGAACGATACGACCGTCGGCGGCCGTTTCCACCGCTGCGGACGCCGCCTCTTCGAGGCGCGAGCGCGCGGCATTCGCCTTTTCGCTGAGTTCGGTCAGGCGTGACAAATCGACGCCGGTGTCCCGGCTCTGGGCGATCAGCGTGTTGCGGCGATCGTTCAGTCCCTTGCGTGCCTCGACGGCGGCTTTGGCGGCGAGGTTGGCACTCTGGGCAAGACGGGTCAGCTCCTTGCCCATATTCTCCTTCAGGCCGTCGGTTTCGGCCTGCTGCTGCAAGAGGCGCGGATGGCGCGGGCCGAGCTCGGCCGAAAGCTGCGCAAGCGTCGTTTTGGCGACGGCATATTTGTCACGCCAGTCCTGCAGCGCCGGCGAAAGCATATCGGAGGGGAGCGAACCGTCGAGCACCTCGGCAAGTTTTGCGGCCTTGAGCCGGTCGGTCTGCGCCTTGGCGGCAAGGATGTTCTGGTCGGCCGCTTTCAGATCGGCATCGAGCCGGTCGATCTGGCGGCGAAGATCGATCGCCACCTTGACGTTGCCCTCGCCGCTCTTCGCCGTGAAGGCGGCAAGCTCCGCCTTGACCTCGTCATAGGTTTTGCGCAAGGCGGTATCGGTCTCGACGTTGCCGCCGGGTCCGTCTGCTGCGGACACCGCTTCGGCAAGCCTTGCGGCGACGCGCATGGATTTGCCGCTGTCGCCGGTCGTTACCCTGACGAGGACGGTGCCGGCAGCGGTATCGGGCAGTACCTCGACCGCATGTTTCAGCGTCGCTTCGGCGCGCGAGGCCGGATCGGCAGCAGCACCGGTCGCCGAAAGGAGATCGAGCGCGATGCCGAGCGCATTGGCACTGGCGCCGGCAAATTCGGGATCATGATCGAGTTTCAGGGCTGCGACCGTCGAAGCAACCACCCGCGCCGACAGCAGCCCTTTTGCCGCGGCTTGGGTGAAGGCAGCGCGGCTTGCGGCATCGCTCTTCACCGCAAAGGTCGCCTCGGCACGGTAGAGGGTCGGCGAAGCTGGCATCAGCGCCGGCAAGCCCGCGCCAATGATCGTCGTGATGGCAACCATCATCGCAAGGCCGATCCCGCTCGCCCGACGCCGCGGCGCTACCGGCCGGGGCTCGGCGGGTCCTTCACGGACCGCGGCCAGCGGTTCGGGTGAGATCATCGGCTCGTCGGCCGGAACGCTCAGCTCTTCATCGCCCGCCGGCTCCTGAGGAAGCGGACGGCCGACGTCGTTGGCGGCCCGGAGGCGGTTGCCGAGGATGGTTTCGATGCGGTCGACCAACGGTGCGGTGCGCGCCGCTCTTGTGCGCTGTTCTTCAAGCGCGCGGCCGATGGCGCGCAGCAATTCGGCCTCGGGCGGCGCGATATCAGGCCGGCTCGACCGGGGCGCCCCATAGGAATCGTCATGGGCGCGCGGCCCTGCGGCTGCGCGATCCTGGAAGCTGTTTCTGGCCCTGATATCGTACATTTGCGCCACATCTCATGCACATGATGGCCGAGTTCGCTCATCCGCACGAATGCAGATGATTAAGTGACTCTAAATATTCATAGCAAAGAAATGGTTAACCGCAGCGGGCAAGAATTGCTAAGCCGCGCATCTTGTTAGACGCGCGGTGCTATAAGGTCAGCTCGCCTTCTTATGGTCCGACCGCGGCTGCAGCGTGGTGCCGTGCTCTTCCGGATGGCTGAGGATCCTTTCGCGCCGGCGGAAGCGGTAGCGCAGGACATGGAAGAGAAACACCGGGATGCCGATGACGTAACGGCGCCAGAGGCGCGCCGGCTCCTGCAGCAGGCGATAGGCCCATTCCAGGCGCATCATCCGCACGGTCTTCGGCGCACGCGGGACGGCGCCGGAGACGAAGTCGAAGAGAGCGCCCACGGTCAGCACCAGGCGCGCATGATCGGCGCGGATATTGTTGTGAACCCATTTCTCCTGCAGCGGCGTTCCCATGCCGACGATCAGGATATCGAGCTTCTGGTGCTCGAGCTCCTCGATGACCTCAGTGGAATCGACCTTGTCGAAGTAACCGTCGGAAACGACGACGAATTCGTGCCAGGGCGCGTGCTTGCGGAAATTTTCCGCCGCCGCCTCGACGACCGTGCGCTTGCCGCCGATGAGGCCGATGCGGCGCGGAGCCTCCATGAAGGTCAGGAAGGCCGGCACGAAATCGGTGCCGTTCAGATTGGCGGGAAACGGCGAGCCATGGGCGATCTGCGATGCGATGTTCAGGCCGATACCGTCAGGCAGCACCAGATTGTGCGACATGATCCGGTAATATTCGTCGTCGCGTAGCGTCGTCAGCATGTTGTGGGCGTTGACGAAGCAAACCACGGTCTGGCCGACGGGGATGGAGGCCAGCTCGTTGATGAAAACGAGGGCGTCGTCCCAGCCGAGATCGCAGACCGGCAGATCGAAGATCGTCCGCCGCGATGCGAGCACCGCGAAGTTTGCAATCAGATTCATTCCTACCTCCTGCCGAGGGTGCTGCATGCGCCCGACATCCCGGAAAACAAGCCCATATTTCCGCACCGGAGGTCTCGAAAGGACCGGTCGCGTCCCGCCGGCGCGCGTCGCTCCGATCCCGGATAAGCGGCGCATGCCAAGCTGTGACACCTGATATAACAGGACGGTTTCAAACAACCCTTAGGAAAATTCCTTGAATTTCCATGCTCGTATAAGTCGTTTATTAACCACGCGCACCAACGACAAACGGCGCCCTCGGGCGCCGTTTGTCGTGGATGATCGAATGATGTCTAAAGCATGTCGCGCAAAAGTGTGCAGCGGTTCTGCGACAACGACATGCGTAAAAACAAAGACTTAAAGCGCGAGGAGCGAATCTGAAAGATCGCGACGCGCTTTAGTGGGCTGCTGGCGCCGGTGCTTCGGCGGCCGGTGCGGTCTCGACGATCTTGACGGGTGTGCCCACCTTCTTCGGCTGACCGGCGGAGCTTTCCTTGACCTCTTCCTTGGAGAGATAGTCGAGCTGCTCCAGCATCACGTCGGCGACGTATTCGCCGCCGAGGCGCTCGTTCATGCCCTTCTTGATCTCCTCGCGGAAAGCCTTCGGATCGAAGGATTTGATGTGGGCGATATCGACCATCTTGTTGCCGACCAGCAGGCTGAAAAGCTCGTCCGTCGTCATCTCGCTCAGCGGCAGCGTCACGCCTTTCAGCATGTCCTTGTTCATCATGAACGAAACGCGGCCGAGGAAATAGCCGGTGATCGCACCGTTGCCGATAATCGGCACCGTGATCGTTTCGCCCTTCACCAGTTCAAGCGCGCTCTGCTTGGAATCCGTTGCTGCGGGCGCCGGCGCGGTCGCCAGGTACACCGAGAAATAGACCGATGCCAAGGTGATGGCGCAAACCCAGACACCGGTAAGGACGAGCTTGATCATCAGTTTCCACGCGCGGCGAATTGTTCCTGGGAATAGGTGCCGTCGGCGTCGGCGTCCTGAACTGCGTTCTTCAGCAGGTCGGCGACAGCGCGAACCGCTTCGAGATGCGCCTCGACGCGACGGGCATTGAGGACCAGCTTCTTCTTCAGGCCGTGCAGCTGATCGAGATGGGCAGCGGCAAGCTCGGCCGGATCGGTATCGCGGAAAAGCATCGACAGCTCGTAGAGGCAGCGGCTCTTATGCGCATTGGAGACCTTGAGATCGAACTGCGGATCGTTGCCGATCCGGGTGTTCTCATTGTCGATGATCATTTCGAGGCGTCCGAGAACGGATTTGATCCTGTATTCGTTCGAAATTATTTCCATTGTACCCTCGATTATGCGTCGCTTAGAGCATGATGCCGAAAAGTGTGCGCGGTTTTCGGACGACATCATGCTCTAACTATTTAATTTAGAAGAGGATTCAGATTTTAGGCCAACGGGCCTAAAATCATCCTGTTCTATCGGCCTTGGCGTCCGCCGTCGGCGTGCCAAAGGTCTTGCGCTGGAAGTCGTCGATCATGCTGAGCGCGGTGTTGCGGTCATCGTCGTCGGTGGAGGCATTGACGATCTTGCCTTCCTGGCGGCGCAGTTGCTCGCTGTACATCTGCTTGGCGATGCCGATGCCGTCTCCCTTGGCCATGGTGTTGCCGAGCTGTTCGGCCATCATGCCTTTCCAGATATCGCCGGTCGCGCCCTTGCCGTAGACGTCTTCGCTTTCGTTCGGCAGCATGGACTTGACGAAATTCTGCAGGACCATGGCCTCGAACTTCCGGTAGCTTTCCGGAACTTCCTCGGTCTTGGTGCGGTTCTGGATGTTGGCAAGGCCGCTCTTCTGGCCGACATGATCGAGAACGTCGACCGTATTGGAGAAGCCCTTGCCATTCTCGGCGAGGCTCGTTGCGGCAAAGGCCGCACGATTTGCCTTCAACTTTTCCTGGGCCGCCTGAACCTCCATAGGGTCGGCAGCTTTGACAACGTCCAGGACCAGATCACTGGGGGGCGAAATAGCCACGTTACAATCCTCTGAATTTAAGATCGTAACGACTATGGTTTTTGAAGCTTGCTGGAGGCTGGCGTTGCGAATTGCTGATCGATGACATCGTAGACGGCATTGTCATCGGCCTCGCGGCGCTCGACCTCAAGGGCTTCCTTCATGCCGTCTTCGAGGCGGTCGCCCTTGGCGCGCTCGCGCGTCAGCCGCATCTCGTGGATCTGCTGCATGCCGGTCAGTTGCTGGTCCTTGATGGTGAGCCTGCCGAATCGGTCGGCGTAATTCTGCGAGAAGGCGTGGTGGACGGGGTCCATTGAGCCGAGCGCGAGGATGACGTCGTCCATCGCCACATTGACCTCGACACGCTGGCGGCTGGTTTCGGCCAGGTCGTTCTCGGCCATTCTTTCGATATGCCGCTGCACCGAGAGCAGCCGCTTGAGCTTCTGGGAGCGCTTCTTTTCGATCATATCAGCCTCATCGCCCGATATAGATCGAGCCGAAGGACTGGCCGAACTGGCTGACCATCGCCGCAATCGAGAAATAGATCAGGAAGAGCCCGCCCATCAGCAGATAGGGCGTGGAGATGAAGTAGACCGGGATCTGCGGCGCCAGCTTGTTGATGAAACCGATCGAGACGTTGAAGATCAGGCCGTAGATCAAAAACGGGCTCGACAGCCGCAGCATGATGTAGGTGGTCTGCTCCAGCGTGTCGGTAAAGGAGATCAGTGTCGCGCGCATCTGCATCATGCCACCGAATGGCATGGTCGTGTAGGAATCGATCAGCGCGCGGAAGACGATGTGATGGAAATCCATGATGAAGAGAATCATCATGCCGGCAAAGGTGATAAAGGCAGACAGGCTGGTCTCCGGCGTATCTTCGATGACGTCGGCGGAGCCCGGCTGGGTGTAGCCGACCATCATGGCGGTGATCGAGGCGGCGAACTGCATGCCGAGCGTGTAGATCCTCGCCAGCATGCCATACATCACACCGATCAGCGATTCGCTGAAGATCAGGCCGATATAGGTTCCGGCACCGGTGTGAACGGCCGGATAGACGGTATCCCAGAGCAACGGCATGACGGCGATCGAGAGCGCGCCGGCGATGAAGACGCGCATCTGTGCGGGCACGCGCGCCGAGGAAAAACCCGGAAGAGCCAGCACACAGCCACCGATCCGGCAGAAAACCAGAAACAGCGCGAGAACGGTCCCTTGCGGGTCTGTTATCATGAAATAGAGCCCAAAATCTTTATCTCGATGCCCTTGGCCAGTTCGACATGCGACAGGACCGGGAGCGTGGCGAACAGCCTCTCGATGATCATGCGCACATAGGAGCGTGTTTCCGGCGACGTGACAAGTGCGAATGGCAGGCCGCGATCCATGAACTCACGGATAACTTTGGTGGCCTGTTCGCTGAACTCCTCCAGGCTGCGCGGATCGATGTCGAATTCGATCACCTCGCCCTTGGCGTCGCGTTTCAGCGCCTGATGAAAGGCGAGATCCCACTTGCTGCCCAGCCGCAGCACGCGCAGCACGCCGTTGTCGGCGAGATCGCCGCAAAGCTGCTGGGCCATGCGGATGCGGACATGCTCGACGATCTGCTCGGTCTTCCTGACATGCGGGGCGAGCTCGGCCACCGCTTCGAGAATGAGGTGCAGGTTGCGGATCGAGACACGTTCGGCAAGCAGCAGCTTGAGCACTGCCTGCAGGCCCGAATAGGACATGTGCGACGAGCAGATCTCGTCGGCAAGCTTCTTGTATTCGGGATCGAGCCGATCGATCAGCACCTTGACGTCCTTGTAGGACAGCAGCTGCGGCAGGTTGTTGCGGATGACCTCGCTCATATGGGTCAGCACGACGGAGACATTGTCGATCGGCTGGAAGCCCTCGCGTTTCAGATCGTCGGCGAAATTTTCGAGGATGGAGACGGCAGGCATGCCGAAAGCGGGTTCGCGGATTTCGTCGCCGGGAATGCTCGGCCGACGGCCTGCGCCGGTAACGACGAGCACTTCGCCGACGCGCAGCAGGTTGGAAGCGACCGTCGTGCCGTGGATACGGATCTGATATGACTTCTCGGCGATGGCGATATCGTCGGTCACCTTGATCTCGGGCACGACGAAGCCGTATTGCGTGGCGAACTTCTTGCGCATCTTGCCGACGCGGAAGGCGAGCTCCTGGTGGGCGCCGAGCAGGCGCGTCGAGACCATCTTGCCGAGTGCGAGCTCGATTTCGGAGGTGCGCAGCACTGCTTTGACCGAATCCTTTTCCAGTTCCTTGTTCTGGACGACCTTCTTTTCTTCCTGCTCGCGGCGAAGCATGTTCTCTGCCTCGACTTGACGCGGGATGAACCAGGCGCCGAAGGCGAGAAGACCGCCGAGGACCACGAAGGGTACAAACGGCAGACCCGGCATCAAGGCCAGGATGAACATCAGCACCGCTGAGACGGAAAGCGCACGGGGATAACCGCTCAACTGGTTGACGACCGCCTGGTCGGTGGAGCCGGTGGTGCCGCCGCGGGAGACGAGAAGGCCGGCGGCGAGCGAGACGATGAGAGCCGGCATCTGTGCGACGAGGCCGTCGCCGACCGAGAGCTTGACGAAGACGTCAGCTGCTTCGCCGATCGGCATGCCGTGGCGGAAATAGCCGATGATGATGCCGCCGAAAATGTTGATGCAGGTGATGATCAGGCCGGCGACCGCATCGCCGCGCACGAACTTCGACGCACCGTCCATCGCACCGAAAAAGGAGCTTTCCTCCTCGAGTTCCCTGCGCCGGCGCTGAGCTTCCCTCTCGTCGATAATGCCGGCCGAGAGATCGGCGTCGATCGACATCTGCTTGCCGGGGATGGCATCCAGGGTGAAACGTGCGCCGACTTCGGCGATACGCGTGGCGCCCTTGGTGATGACGATAAAGTTGATGGTGATGAGAATCAGGAAGACGATCAGACCGATGACGAAGTCGCCGGACATCACCAGGCTTGCAAAACCGGCGATGACACCGCCTGCCGCATCGTGGCCCTCATGGCCATGCGAAAGGATCACGCGTGTCGTCGCGATGTTCAGCGCCAGCCGGGTCATCGTTGCGATCAGCAGAATGGTCGGGAAAGACGAGAAATCGAGCGGTTTCTGGATCCACAGCGCGACCATCAGGATCAGCACCGAGAAAGCGATCGAGAAGGCCAGTCCCATATCGATCAGGAATGGCGGGATCGGCAGAAAGAGAATGCAGATGATGCCGATGATGCCGAGGGCAAAACCGACATCGCGCAGGCTCGGGGCGACTTTTGGAAGGGGGAGTGCAGGTGGTTGCGCCATGACGATTCCGTCTCTTCATGAGAGGAGGCGGACATGCAGCCCGCCCAATTCGGATCGAGAATTAAATGGCGAAGCTTGCGCGAAGGTGGCTCAGAGCGGTTCAGCTTTTCAATGGAAGCGTAGAACCGCTCTAACCTTTTGTTTCTACGCAATCCCGGACGCAAAACCGCTGCGCACTTTTGCTGGAATTGCTCTAGAAGCCGGACTGGATGCGCGAGAAGACCAGATTGGTGAAAATCGAGACCTGCGAGCCGACGAAAGGCGCGGTGACGCCGACCGTGATCAGCACCGCGACGATCTTCGGCACGAAGGTCAGTGTCGCTTCCTGCACCTGGGTCAGCGCCTGGATCAAGGCAATGACGAGACCCACCACCATCGCGACGATGACGGCGGGACCGGCGGCAATCAGGACGGTCCAGATCGCCGCCTGGAACAGATCCAATGCATCAGCTTCATTCATCCGAAGGCAACCTCATATCGCCTTGAAGTGGCCCCGCCGTGGCCGGACCACCATTGATTGGTATCACCCGAGCTATGCGGCGCACCGGCGCCGTGGATATCAGGTATCGCTGGTCGGCGCCTTGTCGGCAATAGTGATTCCCGCCTGCACGAGTATATTACCGCCATCCGTGGTCGTCGCAATGATTCCGTCCGAATAAACCTTGACGGATTCGATGGTGCCTTTGACGGTGCCGTCGGCACTTTCCATGTATTTGCCGACGTAGCTGCTGGCCTGGGTGAGGCTCGAGCTTGCGAGCAGCGTGTCCAGCTTGGTGTTGGTCTGGATCGTCTGCTCGACCTGCGAGAAGCTCGCCAGCTGCGACATCTGTTCGCTGGCGTCGACCGGATCGGTCGGATCCTGGTTCTTCATCTGCGCGATGAGCAGTTGAAGGAAATTGTCGTAGTTCAGCGTCGCCTTCTGCTGGGCCGTGCTCGTCGTGCTCGAAGTGCTCGTCGTGCCAACGCTTGATGTGGCATCTACCGCCATGGTGCAATCTCCCTGCGAATCTGCTCGACCATCGTCGGCGGCATTTCGTGGTTGTTGAGGATATTGTCTTCGATCGCGTAGAGGCCACGGATCGCCTTCAACGCATCGAAGGCGCGGCCGGTCGAGACGAGCGCATCGATGCGCTTCAGTTCGGCAAGGATCTCCTCGTTCTTGAAGCAGGAGAGCAGCATGGTGATCGACTTGCGGAACAACGCCGTCGAGTGGTCCTTGCCCTCAGGGTTGATGAGGATCATCTGCGCGATGAAATAGAGCTGACGCAGCGGCGTCGTGGCTCCCTCCGGCTGGAGGACGTGGTTTTCGAGAAGGAACGTCACATCATTCAGGAATTCCAGCGCGACCTTGCGGTCGACGCGCAGGACGGCGCCGTTGATGAAGATTCTTTCTCCGGCTTTCAGAGAAATGCGAAGTGTACTTTTCATTTAAGTCCATCCCTGATGATGGTGGTAACGTCGATGATGCCCTGGTAGTTATTAGACTGACGTTTTCTGATCCTGTCGCATTCCTTCAATATCCAGATCGCGATCGAGATGAGGTTGGCCCTGAGCCCGATCTCCAGCTGGTTGTCGGGATGTTTGAGATCCTCGATGAAGCTGATCCAGACCCGGCGTGTATAAAACAGGGCTTCAATGGCTTCCCGGCCGTATTTTTCCTTTTCGCGCGCCAACGACAGCAGGTCTATGGACCGGTCAAGAACCTGCCATTCCCGCTCTTTCGCGTCGGCCACCGAGTCCTGCATGACTTCGGCATATGAGAACTGATACATTCATGCATCCTTCTTTATTGCGCGCCTTTGCTCATCAAAGGTAGTTTACTAGACTCAACTGCTGGATCTTTGAGACGATCGTGTAAGCGGTTTCAAGCTGCGTTTCCAAAGTCTTGACGAGGGTCGAGGCTTCGTAGGGATCGACCCCCTGGAGATCGACGAGCTTGTTCTTGATGATGTTCGATTGAGCGTCGAGAGCGTCGTTGGACTTCTTGACGCGCTCCTGCGAAAGGCCGAGTTGGCTTGCCTGGGTGACCAGGCCGCTGGTCGCCTTCGCCGTGTAACTGATCGCCTGCTTGGACACCGTGCTCATCGCATCGCTGCTGAGGCCCTGACCCAACAGTGCCGAAGCCATCACCGAGGCGAGGGCGAAGTAACGCATGCCCTCGGAATTGGCATTGGTCGAGGATTCGATCACTTCGGAGTTGCTGATGCGGCTCGTCATGTTCTGGTTCGAGGCTTGCGACCAACCGGTCGCCGGATTGGTCCAGTTGGCCTGGCTGAACATCGGCTCCACCGTCGTGGTGATGAAGGTGCTCATTTCGGCGCCGGTCAGATCCTTGACCGCCTTCGGTGGGACAAGAGCAGCGGCGTAGGCATTCAGCTGCGTGACGATGGCGGCACTCGTCGCGGTCGTCTTGTCGGTCAGCGGCTGCACATCGGTGTTGATGCCCGAGAACAGATATTCGCCGTTTACCATGGTGTTGGCCGTGTCCATCATCGTGGACAGGGCGCTGGTGGCCGACTGGATGGCGACGGTGATGCTGCCGGGATCGTTGCTGCCCTGGAGCGCCGTCAGCTTCGAAACGAGGCCGTCGCCGACGTCCTTCATCTTGGAAAGGCCGAGCTGCGAGGATTCCATGCGCGCGGTGACAAGCGAGTTGCTTGCCTTGATCGAGGCTATCCTGTCGACCTCGCGACTGAAGTCGACGCTCCTGGCGGCGTTGCCGCCGAGAGAGACACCGATATCCGCATAGACTCCCGTCGTCGCTTCCATCGTCGCCTTCGTCATCTGGTTCTGCGCCTGACGGATCGTCAACCGCATCGCATTCTGAATGGCCGAACTTGAAATAAATGAGCTCTTCATGGCTTAACTCGCAATATCCAGCAATGACTTCAACATTTCGTCAACGGCGTTGAGGATCTTGGTCGCCGCCTTGTAGGACTGCTCTATGTCGAGGAGCAGCGTCAGCTCCTCGTCGAGGTTGACGCCCGTCTCGTTGGAATAGGCTTCGTCGGAGCGCGACAGCGCCGCCGAGGTGTTTTCCGCCGCCGTCGTGGCATTGCTGCGGTACTGTTCGAGCCAGCCGAGGGAATTCGTGGCGAATTCCATGATGCTGACGTTCGAATCGATGCCGGTCGTGGCGTCGAACCCGACCGGCGTCCCCGCCGCCGGATCGAAATCGATGTCGGAGCCCAATGCGGTATAGAGGCGATCGAGTTCAGCCGTATAACCGCTGACGCCTGACGTGTTCAGGACGAGGCCGGTGGCGTTGACGCCACCATCGCGCAGACGCATCGGATCGCCGCCTTGCGAGGTGATGACGCGGCTGCTGACCGTGATGGTCGCCGCCATGCCGGCAACCGCGGTGGCGCCGGTATCGACCGTGCCGCCGCTCCAGGTGAAGAGGCCGGGCACATAGGCCGGACCGGCTACCGTGTTCTGCTCCTTGAAGAGCGAGACCAGGCCGCGGGCGACTTCGTCGAGCTGCTTCTGGAAGTTCGGGGCGATTTCGTCGCGCACCTGGAGGAGAGATTGAAGGCTTCCCTGCCCCGTGGTCGTCGATCCGCTGCCACGCGGAAGCGCCACACCGTCAACATAGACCGAATTGCCGGCGATGGTCGCGGTATAGACATCCTGAGATTTGAACGTCACCTTGCGCGGGATCGTCTCGAAGAGGATCGTCCCGTCAGACGTGCTCAGCACCATGTCGTTATTGTCGCGCGTCGTTGTATTGACGCCGACGATCTGCGAAATCTGCTTGAGAGCCTTCTCACGTTCGTCGAGGGCGCCGGATGCATCCGCACCCGAGGCCGTGGCGGTCTTCACCGCGTTGTTGGCCTTCTCGAAGTCGCTGAGAAGCGTATTCAGCTTATCGACGTCGGTGGCAATCTGCTTATCGGCGGTGGCGCGGACGTTCTGAACGGATTGCGAGGCATTGTTCAGCGAGTTTGCGACGTCCTGGGCGGCGGTGATGGCGCCCTGGGCGGCGACTGTGCTGCCCGGCGTCGTGCGGAAGGCCTGAAGCTTTTGCTGGAAAACGCCGAGATATGTGGATGGCGCCGTTTCGTAGTCGTTGCCACCCACGATCGACTTGAGGTCCTCAAGACCGCCGAGCAATGCCTGCTGGGCACTGTCCTGAGAAGATGTCTTCAGGTATTGGCGCAGCAGCGCCTCTTCCTGCGCCCGATCGATCTTGACGACCTGCGCGCCGTTCAAGGACGTGGTGAGCATCGCCTGCCGGCGCACGTAATCTTTGTTGCCCGCATTCGAGATATTGTTCGATACGACACTGCTCTGAGTGCCCGTATTGTTGAATATATTCTGCGCGGTATTAAGTGCGGATGTGAGCGACATGGCTTACCCGGTACCTTGCTTATCTCTTGAGGTTGACGAGAACGTCCATAATGTCGGATCCCGTCTGGAACACCTTGGAATTGGCGGTATAGCTGCGCTGCGATTCGATCATCTCGGTCAGCTCGCCGGCGAGGTCGACGTTCGAGCCTTCGAGAGCGCCTGATTTGATCGTGCCGAGACCGTTGGTCTGCGGGAAGCCGGTGACGGTGACGCCCGACTGGCCGTTGGCGCTGTAGACGTTGCCGCTCATCAGCGTCAGCTTGTCCGGGCTGGCGACATTGGCCAGCGGAATGCGATAGAGCGGCTTGGTGCTGCCGTCTTCGTATTTCGCGTAGACGATGCCGTCGCCGTCAACCGTGACGTCCTTGACCGGGGTCGCTGCCTGACCGTTCGGCGTACCGGTGCCGGAGAAGTCGGCACCGAGCTGTGTGAAGGCGGAGAAGTCCATGGCAATCGTCTGGCCAGTCACCGGATCGGCGATGTTAACGGTGCCGGGCGAGGTCATCTTGCCATCACGGTCGAAGGTGAGCGCTCCCGTGCCGACAGCGGCGGTGGAGTAAGGGAAGGAGGTCGCGCCGCCGACCGCAGCATCGGCGTTGCGGAACATCGCCACTTCCCAGGTGGCTGCGGTAGCGGGAGGCGCCGGCGGCGGCGCTGGCGCGACTGAGGACTTCGTGAAGTAGAAGTCGTACATCACCTTGTTGCCGAGACGGTCGTAGGCGACCATCGAAACCTTCTTGGTATCGGTCGTCGTCGTGGCGAGGTTGGCGCTTGGAGCCGTCGCGGGAGCGACCGGAGCGATCTTGGCGTTGGAGTCCAAGTTGCCCTTGAAGATACCGGATGTCGAGGCGATCGCGGTCAGACCATCCTGGTTGACATTGACGGGAACGAGGCCATCGAAGCCGTTGACGACGACGGCTGGAGCGCCGGAATCGTAGGAATAGCCCATCAGCATAAAGCCGGCGGCGTTGACGAGGTTGCCCTCGTCATCTTTGGTAAAGTCGCCGGCGCGGGTCAGGACCGGCGTGCCGTCAGGACCCTGGACGATGAAGAAGCCGTCGCCCGAGATTGCGAGATCGGTGCTCGACGTGGTGTAGGAAATATCGCCCTGGTCGGAGACGGCCTGGCGGACAGAGGTCTGAACACCGCCGGAGTTGTAATTGCCGCCCGAGGAGGGCAGAACCAGGGACGAGAAGCTCGTCGACACAGCCTTGTAACCGGTGGTGTTAACGTTGGCGATGTTGTCGGCGACGGTGCTGAGGCGGTTGGCCTGAGCGTTCATCCCCGATACTGCCGTCTTCATGCTGCCGAAAATGCTCATCTGAAAACCTCGTTTTACCTGTTATGCACGAGAGTATTTGTCGGGCCTTGCGTGAAGCTGTCTGTCATGCGAGCTGCGAGGCCAATATTGACGTTCAGCCGGGCGCCGCCGCCCGGCCGAGAAATCAGGCCCAATCGATGCAGTAACCAAGGAAGCGCTTGGAATCGACCGGATCGACGCCGAGCTTTTTGCGCAGCTTCTTGCGCAGCTTCGAGATATGGCTTTCGACGACGTTCTCCTCGACCTCTTCATCGAAGATGCCGTAGATGGCGTTGAAGATCTGGGTCTTGGTGACGCGGCGACCACGATTGGCGATCAAATATTCGAGGATGCGGCGCTCGCGCCGGGGAAGTGCGAAGACTTCGCCGTTGATCTCGGGGTCACGACCATCCGAGAAGACGCGGATCCCGCCGATCTCGGTGTAATTGGTGATCGCCTTCAGCCGGCGCCGGATCGCAGCCGCCCTTGCGAGGATTTCGCGGGGATGCACCGGTTTGCGCACCACGTCGTCGACGCCACAATCGAAAAGCGCAAGAGTGTTTTCGAGCGAGTGCTGGTCGCTGACCGCAATCACCGGCGCCATCGACCGATCCCGGATCGCCCGGGGCAGTTCGAAGTTGCGCTGGCCCTGACCGATCAGAAAGGCCTCGACTGCAGCTATGTCGGAATCGGCGGCGGTCTGTACCCACTCGCCAAATTCCGCTGGATCAAAGCCGGTGGAGGGAATGCCCTCACGACCGAACAGAGATGTGTATCCATCTTTCACGAGCTCACGCTCATCAACCACTACGATCATTCGTCCGCCTCCGAATCAGTGTGGCACTTCGATGATCTATGGGTACGAATCGCACGAATCGGCGACAACTCGTTAAAGTTAATGGCAGAAACTAATAATTGATTAAGATCTGGGTAGCGATTTGATCTATATCTAGTGGGTACGCCTGATTATGCACACCAAAATTTCGTGGAAAAGTTAACAGTCGGTTAAATAAGACTTGCGCGGGAGATTCATGCCGGATTCCTGCCACATTGTGACACAGTTTCGTCACAATACGCCTCTTCCATCTTTGGTTGAATCAATTTCGGCAAAAGTTACTCGCATTGAGAGTCCACTTGCCGTAGCCGGTGGCGACGAGATTGGAGATCACGCGGCAGACATATTGCTTCTGCGCCGGATTGTTATTGGGTCCGGCATGGTATCTGGCTACCGCCATCGTCCATGTCTCATGACGGTCATGCAGATTGCGGAGGAATTTTGCCGCATACTCGACGTTGCGATGCGGGTCGAACATCTCCTCGGCGGAGCGGAAATTCTCGCCGTGAAAGTAATGGTTGATCTGCATACAGCCGATGTCGATGAGCTTGGCGCCGCTGTTGCGGGCGACATCGAACTGCCGCATCGCGTCCTGCTCCGAGGGCGGAAAGATCGCCTTGCCTTCGACGTTCATGGCGTAGGGATAGAGCGAGCCCTTGCGGCCGGTCTCCGTCAGCCCAACCGAATAGAGGATGCCTTCCGGGATGCCGTATTTGGCCGCTGCCGACTGGATCTCGCGTTCGCAGGCGCCGGTGGAGGCGATCGCCTCAGAGGTAAACGCCGCCAGTGCCGCTGCTGCCGCCAGAACGAGCGTCTTCAACACTGGTATCGCCTGCGCCATTGAAGCCTCCGTTCGTCCTCTGTGCCGTCTGATTTTGGCGCTCGCGCGCCTCGCCGCCCTGCCCCTGCTGAGGGAGCGACTGCTGCTGGGAGGCCTGGCCCTGATTGCCCGCGTCGGGACGCTCGACCGGCGCCATGCTGATGGTGACGTTTTCGACCGCGTAACCCTGGCTGCGCAGAGCTTCGAGAATCTTGCCGTGATCTTCCTTCATTTGACGATAGGCCGCTCCGGTATCGACCTTGAGGTCGATGTTCAGGGCGTCGCCGGACAGGCGCATGGTCGCCGTCACCAGGCCGAGATCGAGCGGGTTCATCTGGATCTTCAACGTATTGACCACCTTGCCGGTGCTCGTCCATTCCGCCGCGTTGGAGAGCGCCGAGCTCGGCTCCATGGCGCGCGCCCATTCGGAATCGCCGGAGAGAGCGGCGGTGACGGCGGCGGAATTCGTATTCTGCATCAGGCCGATATAGCGGCGCGATTCGAGCACCGAAACGTTTTCGACATCGGCCTTCTTAGAACCATCTTTCGGCCCGGCCTGATCCGTGCCGATGTGGACATCCATCGACACGCCGCGGCCATCGGCACGGCTCAACCTGAATGTCTTGCTATCGGCGGCTTCGGCAGTCTCCGATCCGGGGACCTTGATGTCATTCGCCTTGCCGCTCTCGTTATTGCCGCTGACCGCGGCAAGAGCGTCGGACGCATGGCCGCCCGCCTTGGCTTCGATACCATCGAGTTTCTTGTCGCCCGCTCCAGCCTCGTCGACCTTGGCGGAGACGTGATGTGCGGTGGTCGCCGGCAAAGTCACTGTCCCGTCGGCAGGCTCCTGCTTCAACAGACCCAGGACATCGGAAATGCCGCCGTCATCATCGTCGCTGACCTTGTCCGTATCGGTTTCCAACGCGTCGGCCTTGGTGTGTTTGCCGCCCTTGGCTGCCGGAGCGACCTCGTCTGCGGGACTGTCCTTCGGATCGAGCTTGCCGAAGGCGAGATCGGCCGGCATTTTGACCTCAGCCTTTGCGGGCTTTGTCGTGGCCTTTTCAACACTGGCAATCGTTTCCGGCTGCACCTCCGCCTGTGCCTTCAGCGCGGCGTCGCTAAGGTCGATCAAGGGCTTTGCACTGCTGCGGCCGCGGATCGTCCGCGCCACTTTCTCGGCACCGCCGTCGGCAGCCACGCCCTGATCCGGCTGCGCATCGTCGGGCTCGTCATTGACGGCATCGCTGCCTGCCTTGGCAAGCGCGTCGAAGAAGCCGTTCTTTTGGCCGTCAGCATCGCTTTTTCCGGCCAGTCGCGCGGATTTCGCAACCGCGGCCGTCTCCGTACCGGAGGCTCCGCCCGAGACGCTTATATCCATCATTGTTCGTTGCCTTCTTGCGCCAGAAGACCGTCGATCTCGTCGAGCTTGGATCGATTGGTCGTCACAAATGCGTTGAATGAGGGGTCGGTATCCTGACTTTGGCCAGTCGATGCCACACCTCCCGGAACAGGCTCGGGAAGCGCGCCTGGCGCTCCCGGTTGCGTGGCTATCGCCGCAGCCTTTTCAGAAGTGATTTCTTGATGATCAGTGTTAGGATCGGAGGCTTGCGTCAAGCTTGCCGGGTCGGGAGCGCGCAGGATCTGCTCGGCAACGGATCGCGCCGCCTCCTGCAGCGCCTGATCCCGCCGCGACAGCGCGTTGCCGTCGATGCCGCTGACATTCTTTGCTGCCTGATCGATATCCTCGGTGGGAAGGCCGGCCATGCCGCCATAGAAATCCGCGAGCGGACCGAAAGCATTGTCGGTGCCGCCGCCAAGCGACTGCACGCGTCCGACCGCCATGCGCGCCAGCTCCGGCTTGCCTGATATCGCGGCGGCGCGGGCGATGCGCAGATAAACCTCGCGTTGGCGCGGGGCGTCCATGAAGGACAGGATGTCGATGACATCCTGCGGTTTCACGTCGTGATCGTGGCCGACGACGAGGGTGACGAAAAGATCGGCGAACTGGCTGGCATAGGGCGAATGCAGGAAGCGACGGACATAGCGCTGCGAATAGGCCATTCCCCTGTCGAGCATCCCCTTGTCGACGCATATGGCGACGGAGCGGCGCAACGCCGCCTCCTCGACGATCGTGCCCGGGGCGGCAAGACGCGCCTGGTCGTAGAGATCCAGCGCGTCTGTCGGTTTCGTCGCGATCAGCACGTTGCCGCCGATCAGCGCAAGGTAGGGGCCGATCTTCTTGTCGCGATATTCCCTGGCCGTCTCCTGCAGCGTCTTGGCGACGAGGAGGCCCTTGCCGCTCAGATATTTGCGCAGCACATCGGTGACACGGTTGTCGAAATAGCCGTTGACGTCGTGGGCGATCAGATATTCGAGCGTCTGCGGATTGCCGCCGCTCATCGTGTAGATCAGCGCTGCGTCAACATTGCGGTCGTCGTCGAAGATCGACGGTTCGACGGTGCGCAGCCGCGTGTCGATCGTGCCCAGCATGAAGCGCTGCATCTCACCGGCCGAATGATCACCGGTAACGACGGAATCCTGCACGAATTGCAGCGACCGCAGCATTTTGTAGGGCGCGAGATCGTCCGGATCCTGCGCATTGGCCACGGCCGGCGAAAGCATCGCCAGGCCGAGAGCCACAAATCCGACGTAACGATGCTGCCGACGCGCCATTCGACTATCCTTGATCCGCCTGCACCAGGATCTCGATCCGGCGGTTGGTGGCGTTGAACGGGTCAGACGGCAGCTTCAGCCGACGGTCGGCAAAGCCGGAGACCTGGGAGATGCGTTTCTCGTCTAGCCCGCCGCGCACGAGCATGTAGTAGGCGCTCTGAGCGCGGTCCATCGAAAGCCGCCAGTTCTCGTTCTGCGCGCCCTTATACTGGCGACCGTCCGTGTGGCCGCGGATGGCAACCGCACCACCCCTCTCCTTCAGGATCGTGCCGATCTTTTCCATGGCGAGTACCATTTCCTGGCGCGGAACCGCAGAACCGATATTGAACATCGAATCGTCGGTCTGGTCGGAGATGCTGACCAGCAATCCGCCTTCGGACGCCGTCACGGTCAGGCCTTCGGCGAGCTTGCCGGCAACGCCGCCGATCTGCTGGGCGATCTGCGCCTGCAGCTGCTCGGCTTCCTTTTGCTGCTTCTGCTCGGCCTCGGCGGCACTCTTGTCCGCATCCTTCTGATGATCGGCGTCCTTCTGAGCTTCGGCCTTCTTGTCTTCGGGCGACTTGCCACCCGGCGTCTTGCCGTCCTTGGCCTCGACCGCGCCCTTGGTTTCCTTCGTTTCTTTGGTTTCCTGGGCGGCCTTCTGATCGGTGGTCAGCGGTATCGGCTTGGCGTCCTCAAGCTTGGCGATCTCGGTCGTCTCGCTCTCGACCGCCTGGTCGTCGCTCTTGCCGGGCGGCAACGGCTTGCCGGCCGTCGTGACCTCGACCTGCTTCGTCCAGAAATCCGGATCGAAGGGATCGCGATAGGCCTCGCCGCCATCGGCGCCGGTGGCCGGGCCGGAATCGGCGGCACCGCCATCGCCCTTGGCGCTGACATTGGCCTGCTGACCGACTTCCTGCGCGATCTCGGCAAGAACCGAATAGGGGTTTTCGAAGAAATCGGCCTCGGAATAATTGGTTTGGTCGCCGGAGGTCGATGTCTGGTCGTCACCATCCGCCGCGGCCTTGCCGTCGTTCGGATCTTCTTCCTTCTGTTTCGACTTCTCCTGCTTCTCCTCACCCTCGGCATTGTCGACGGGCTTCTTCAGGCCCTTCTCGGTCGGCTTTTCGTCGGAGAGTTTGATCGGATTGAAATAGGTCGCGACCGAAGCCTTGGTCTCCTCGTTGGCGGCATTGACCAGCCACATAACCAGGAAGAACGCCATCATCGCCGTCATGAAGTCGGCATAGGCAATTTTCCACGCACCGCCATGGGCGCCATCGTGATCACCGCCGCCATGTCTCTTGACGATGATGATCTCGTTCTTGCCGTGGTGGTGGTTTTCGCCTTCGCTCATTCCAGAACTTTCTTCAAGCTGGCCGCCCAGGCGGACATACGGGTGACGATGACGGAATCACCGATTTCGACGGCAAGATCGATATCGTCGGTCTCAAAGTGGCGAACCGCGCTGGCATGTTCGCCGAGCTCGGCCTTCAATATATCGAAAAGCCGGGTCGGGCCCCTGACGACGATCGCTCCGGCCGCGCCTTCGAGGATCGCATCACGCAGCAGGGCGGCGAGGCTTTCGGCAGCCTTGGCCGCAAGCGCTTCCGTCATCACAGGCGCGATGGCCTGGGCGGCGCCGGCGCTGACCAGCTGAGCGACCTCTTCGGCGATATCGCGGATGCGGGACGCAATGACCGCCGCCGCCTCGACCTCGTAGCGAAGCTTCAGTTCCTCGAGTTCACGCGCATGGACCTCCGCCAGCGTCCCCGCCTCGTGTTCGTATTTCTCGGTCAATTCCACGGTCGCTGCGGCATGACCTTCCGCATAGGCTTCGCGGCGCTCCGCCTCGACGTCGATCACCGGTTCGCTCGGCATTTCGGGAAAATCGTCGCCACCGAAATCGCTCATGTCGAGGATCGGCGCTGACGATTCCGGTTCACCGAAATCCTTCAAATACCGGGAAAGCGTAATGCTCATAAAAAACCATCCAGCATTCGGGAGGCATGCAGCATGCCCGCCCCGCTCAAAGTGACCTTGCGCGCCGGCATCCCCTTCGAAACGGACAAGGGGCTGACCTTGCGCCGGCACGGATTCGGACGATGCCTTCATGCCGGAAACTAGGCAGTCAAACTTGCGCGAGGATGAATGGCGCCGTCGCCACCCGTGATCGCGCCCACGCCTATTCCAGCAGGATCAGGATCTTGCTTGCGGCCGTGTTGAGGATCGAGATCGCTTCGACGGCCATCTGCTTCTGGGTCTCGATCGCCTTCTGCCGGATCGAAGCCTCGTCCATGTCGGTGTCGACGAGCGCGCCGACGCTCTTGTCGATCGAATCCGCCAGATCGGCGGTATAGTCGATCTGATCGTCGATGCGCGTCTTCATCACGCCGATGGACGCGGCCGTCGTCGTCAGCGAGGAGAGAAGCGCGTCGGTGACGTCAAGCATGTCGGTGAGTTGCTCACCGGTCGTGTTGTTGTCGATCGCAATTTCCGTACCCGTCGCCGGCGTGGTCGAGTTGGCGTTCAAAAGGTAGTAGTTGCGCGACGTCGCGCCACTGTTGTTGATCGCATTGGCATCGACCGACTTGGTCAACAGGCCGCCACTCGCATTGTTCTTGTCGATGAGAATGGTCTGCGACGATGGGAAATCGATGGTCTGGGCCTGATATTCGCCGGTCGGAGCGCGTACGAAACCAGAGATGACCTGCCATGTCGGCGGCGCAGCGGTATCGCCGTTCAATAGCCAGTTTTCACCCGCAAACGACGTCGATTCAACGATCGTCTGCAACTGCTCTTTGTATTCGCTGATCTCGGCGTTGATCTTGTTCTTGTCGGCGCCGGGCTCTCTTGCCGAAACCAGCTTGGCGCGAATATCGCCTATGAGATCGATCGCCGAGTTCATCGCCGTGTAGGTCGCATCCACCTTGGCAGCGCCGAGACCGAGCGCATCGCCGATCGTTCCGAGATTGGTGCTGTCCGAGCGCATGACGGTCGCGACCGACCAATAGGACGCGTCGTCGGCGGCCGTCTCGATACGATACCCCGAGGACACTTGCTGTTGGGTCTGGCTGGCTTCTTTGTTGATGCTGCGCAGCACCGCAAGCGCATTCACCGCGGCCGCGCTGGTAATCTTAACGGTCATCGACAGGTCTCGGAATCGGGGTGAAAAGGCAGGCCGGATTGCCGGCGGCGACTGATGTGGCATCATGCCTCCGGCAGGGTTTCCGCCGGTGTGTCGCAAAAGCAAATCAATTCCAGGCGAAGGTAACTCGATATCAACCTGTTGGGCAAGAGCGCAGCACTGAGCGTGGCGCGCCGATCGCCATGTCGATCAAGCCGTTGATATAAAAGAAAGAACCGCGCCATTTCGGGCGCGGTCCGGGAGACTTTACGCTTGCTGCCAGATGACGGCGCAAGATTGGGTCCAGCTTCAGCCTCTGATTTAGCTGCGGAACAGCGTGAGGATGTTCTGGGCGCTGGAGTTGGCGATCGACAGCGACTGGATGGCCAGCTGCTGCTGCGTTTGCAGCGCCGTCAGCTTGCTCGATTCCTCTTCCATGTCGGCATCGACGAGGCGGCCGACGCCCGAGTCGATCGAGTCGCTGAGCGCGCTGACGAAGTTTTCCTGCAGATCGATGCGAGTGGAAATCGAGCCGAGTTGCGATGCAGCCTTGGTCATCGCCTCCAGGCCGGCCTCGATTGACGTCAGGGCCATGGAGATCTCAGCCGAGCCGAAAGTGCTGATGTCCATCGAGTAGATCGAGCCGATCGTGCCGCTTAATGTGCCGAGAATGCCGGAGCTGGTCTCAATCGTGCCAGTCGAGGTCATGCCGAAGAGGACGTTGCCCGTGGAGCTCGAGTCCAGGATGTAGTCTGTCGTCTTGACCGAGACATTGCCGTTGCCATCGCGCACGAAGGTGGAAACGACGCTCTTGGTGCCGTCGGCGCCGGCAACCCAGTTTTCACCGGAGAAGGAAGCCGATTGCGCGATGCTCAGGAGCTGCTGCTGCAGCTGGCCGATTTCTTCCTGAATCTTGGTCTTGTCGACGCCCTTTTCGGTCGCGGCGACGATCTTCGCCTTGATTTCGCTGATGATGTCGATGGCGCTGTCCATGGCAGAGTAAGCGGTGTCGACTTTGGCGGCGCCGAGGCCGAGAGCGTCGGAAACGGCGGAAAGTGCCTTGTTGTCCGAACGCATGGTCGTTGCGATCGACCAATAGGCGGCGTTATCGGCTGCCTTTTCGACGCGGTAACCCGACGATACGTGGTTCTGCGTGGTCTCAAGGCTGTCGTTGATACCGCGGAGTGTCTGAAGAGCGGCCATCGCCGCGACGTTCGTCAAAATGCTGGTCATGAAATGATTGCCCCTTGTCGGCATGTGGAAAAAAGGGACATTCCGGAAAGGTACCGGGAACGGGAAGCAGCCTCATGCCTGTTAACCGATTCTTAAATTTGGTTAACTCTCCGTCTCGTTGACCGCAGAAGACAGCATTATGGTTAATCATTGGTTAACGAAAATTAAAAAGCCGCGCTCCATCGGAGCGCGGCTCTATTCGGAGATGCCCGCCGGAGACCGACGGGCCGATGTTTCTGCGGGTTATTAGCCGCGGAACAGCGTGAGGATGTTCTGCGAAGAGGAATTCGCGATCGACAGCGACTGGATCGCCAGCTGCTGCTGAGTCTGCAGGGCGCTGAGCTTGGAGGATTCTTCTTCCATGTTGGCGTCGACGAGACGGCCGACACCGGAGTCGATCGAGTCGCTGAGCGCGTTGACGAAGTCTTCCTGCAGGCCGATGCGGGTGGAGATCGAGCCGAGAGCAGCGCCGGCGCTGGTCATGGCCTTCAGAGCCGCTTCAACGTTGGTCAGAGCCGACTGGATCTGGCCGAGCGTGAAGTTGGTGATGCTCATCGAGTAGACCGAGCCGGTAGCGCCCGACGAGGTGCCAAGGATACCCGTGGAGGTTTCGACCGAGCCGCCGCTCATGCCGAACAGGACGTTGCCCGTGGAGGTGTTCGAGAGAACGTAGTCGGTCGTCTTGACCGAAACGGCGTTGGAGGCGTCGCGGACGAAGGTGGAAACGACGCTCTTGGTGCCGTTTGCGCCGGCAACCCAGTTTTCGCCCGAGAAGGAAGCCGACTGAGCGATGCTCAGGAGCTGTGCCTGCAGCTGGGTGATTTCTTCCTGGACCTTGGCCTTGTCGACGCCGTTTTCAGTGGCGGCAACGAGCTTAGCCTTGATGTCGCCGACGACGTCGATGGCGCTGTCCATGGCGGAGTAAGCGGTGTCGACCTTGGCAGCGCCGAGTCCGAGAGCGTCGGAAACAGCCGAGAGAGCCTTGTTGTCCGAACGCATGGTCGTTGCGATCGACCAGTAAGCGGCGTTGTCGGAAGCCTTGCCGACGCGATAGCCGGACGAAACGTGGGCCTGGGTTTCCTGGAGACCCTGGTTGATGCCACGGAGAGTCTGGAGGGCTGCCATTGCAGCGTTGTTGGTGTTGATGCTCGTCATAGTTTGCTTGCCCCTTGTTGGCAGATTTTAAGAAGGGACATTCCGGATTTTCGGCCGGCCCACAGCGATCAGCATCATGCCTGTTAACCACTCTTGTTAAGGTTAACTCGCCGTTTCGATGGGCCTAGAAAACAGCAAGATGGTTAAGGAAAGCTAAATTCAAATTGGAAATAGCGTAAAAATATCTGATACTTAGGAATGTTTTCATTAACCTTATCTTAAAACATTTCGCGGCCGGGGATGACCCGGCCGCGAAACTTGAAAGCCTTGTGCCGACCGGTCTTAGCGGAAGAGCGACAGGATGTTCTGCGAAGAGGAATTCGCGATCGACAGCGACTGGATCGCCAGCTGCTGCTGGGTCTGCAGGGCGCTGAGCTTGGAAGATTCTTCTTCCATGTTGGCGTCGACGAGGCGGCCGACACCGGAGTCGATCGAGTCGCTGAGCGCGTTGACGAAGTCGTCCTGGCTGTCGATGCGGCTGGAGAGCGAGCCGAGAGCAGCGCCGGCGCTGGTCATGGCCTTCAGAGCCGCTTCAACGGTGGTCAGAGCAGACTGGATCTGGCCGGCGGTGAAGTTGGTGATGCTCATCGCGTAGATCGAGCCAGTTGCGCCCGACGAGGTGCCGAGGATACCGGTGGAGGTTTCGACCGAGCCGCCGCTGATGCCGAACAGGACGTTGCCGGTGGAGGTGTTCGAGAGAACGTAGTCGGTCGTCTTGATCGAAACGGCGTTGGAACCGTCGCGGACGAAGGAGGAAACAACGCTCTTGGTGCCGTTTGCGCCGGCAACCCAGTTTTCGCCGTTGAAGGAAGCCGACTGAGCGATGCTCAGGAGCTGCTGCTGCAGCTGACCGATTTCTTCCTGGACCTTGGCCTTGTCGACGCCGCTTTCGGTTGCGGCAACGAGCTTAGCCTTGATGTCGGTGACGACGTCGATGGCGCTGTCCATGGCGGTGTAAGCGGTGTCGACCTTGGCGGCGCCTACGCCGAGAGCGTCGGAGACGGCCGAGAGAGCCTTGTTGTCCGAACGCATGGTCGTTGCGATCGACCAGTAGGCAGCGTTGTCGGAAGCCTTTTCGACGCGATAGCCCGACGAAACGTGGTTCTGCGTCTGGTTGAGGCCCTGGTTGACGCTACGCAGCGTCTGGAGAGCGGCCTGTGCGGAAGAATTCGTGTTAATGCTTGTCATAAGTCTGTCCCCTGGAAAACTAGATACAAAAAGGAGGACATACCGGACTATAGTACCGGCGATGACGGACCAGCTTCATGCTACTCGGCGCCTGTTTTGTTTGGCCCAAACCCGTCATGTCCAGGGCAATTTCGCAGCCAATGCTTGCCAACTTCTTAAAAATACAGACCCTGGGCCGGCTCCTTGCAGGGCATAGTTAATGCCTTCTCACAAGGCTTAGTTAATGCCTGCTGAAGATAATTTTTGGCATCCGAATTCGAGCGGCAAAAGCGAACTTTACCGGCGAAAGGGGCGCTTTCCTGGGACAGTCGAGGCTTTCCGAACAAAGCAGGCGCTCATCGCGCCACCGGTTTCAAGCAAGCTTCGAATGCCAGTATGGCAGATGCCGGGATAGCATCATCGGACTGACCCCGTTTTTGGGAGGACGGTCCATGCGCGCTTCGGCACTCGACAGTCATGCCAGAACATTTCCTTCACGGAGTTGGGTTTTGAACAGCAAAGTTTCGTTCTCTGCGGCATCCAAGGATTACCAGATGGGCCGCTACACACAGTCCTTGGCGACGCTCAACCAGCTCATGGATATCCAGCAGGACGCCAAGACCTATGCGCTGCTGGCCAAGAACCTCGTGCAGCTCGGCTTCAAGGCCGATGCCGCGAAAGCCTATGGCCTGGCCGGCAACTGCGAAGGACCAAACGCCTACGAATACCAGAAACAGGCTGCCAAGCTGCATTACGAGACCGGCAGCGAGGACGATTCTCTGCTGATCGCCATGCGAAACCTCGCCAAGGCGCAGGAAGACCCGGAGCTCGCCTTCATCATCACCGCGATCTATCTGAAGCGCCAGCAGCGGGATATCATCCGCCCGTTCAAAACGGTGCTGTCGCAGAGCCAAAACCCCGATCATATGCGCCTGGCGGCCTTGCTTCTCAGCGACGATCTGAACGACCCAACCAACCAGAGCCTCTCGCGCAATCTTTTCAAGCGGTTTCCCGGCAATCTCGCATTCCGCTTCCTGCATCTGGTTTTCGCCCGCGAATTCAATGAGTTCGAAGAGGCCGGCAAACATCAGGCGGTGATCGACGCTGCACTCGCAAAGGGCGATATCGAGATCCTGCGCAAGGACAATCCGTTCTATCACCTGCACTGGTGCGGCAACGAGGACTTCAACCGGTATGCGACGATCGGCTTCGCCCCCCTCAACCCGGAGCGGGTGTCCTTCCGCCGCAGCCAGCCGCACAGCTGGTCGGACAAGATCCGGATCGGCTACATGTCATCGGACTTCTGGGATCGCCACGCGACGATGAAGCTCTTGCAGCGCATCCTGGAACTGCACGACAAGGACCGGTTCGATGTGACGCTCTTCTGCCATACGGACCCGGAGTTCCTGAAGCACAACGATACCGACCGTAACCGCTGGGGCAGGATCGTCACAATTCACGGGTTCTCCGACCAGGCGATGCTGGAAGCGGTGCGCGAGCATAATATCGACATCATGGTCGACCTGAAGGGCCATACATCAGGCAGCCGCGCCACGGCCTTCAACTTGCCGCTGGCACCGGTGCATGTCGGCTGGCTCGGTTTTCCCGGCAGCACGGTCAATATCGACCTTGATTATGTCATCGGCGACCATTCGGTATTGCCCGACGTGGCAAAGCCCTTCTATCATGAGAAGTTCTGCCGGCTGCCGGAGAGCTACCAGCCGAACGACCCGATGCATCGCCCGAAGCCCCGCCCCGTCACCCGCGAAAAGCTCGGCCTGCCTGATGAAGCCTTCATCTTCGCGTCCTTCAACGGCAACCGCAAGATCACGCCGGAGACGATCGACAGCTGGTGCCGCATTCTCAAGCGTGCGCCAAACAGCGTGCTCTGGCTGATGGCAAATACGCCGCGCAACCAGGCGAACCTCTTGAAGCAATTCCAGACGGCCGGCATTTCGCCCAAGCGGATCATCTTCTGCCCGCGCGCGCCCTATGAAGAACATATCGACCGTCAGCAAGCAGCCGACCTCGGCATCGACACCTTCCCCGTCAACGGCCACACGACCACCTCGGAGCAGCTCTGGGGCGGCCTGCCAGTCCTGACCGTCAAAGGCACGAACTTCGCCTCACGCGTCAGCGAGAGCCTGCTCAGGGCCATCGACCTGCCCGATCTCGTCGCGCCCGACCTGCAGGCCTATGAGGATATGGCCGTCGAACTGGCTGAGAATCCCGGGCGGATCGCCGAATACAAGGCGCATCTCAAGGAGAAGCGTTATATCGCGCCGCTCTTCGATGCCGAACGGTTCTGCGACCATCTGGAGAAGGCCTATGAAGTCATGGCCGAGCGTGCCAAGCAGGGTCTCGCACCCGATCACATGGACATTCCGGCGCTGCCGCCGCGCACGGCGCCGTTCGCGGCGGAGTGAGGCTTTTCGACCGCTACAGCGTCGCGCGTCTTTCAGATGGGTAAAGGACGCTGTAGCACTTTGAATTGTTGCATAATGAAAGAACCCGCTGGAGCGATCCAGCGGGTGTTTTTCATTGGTGAATATCAAGCGGTAGCCGGTCAGCTGAACGAGCGCACCAGGCTGCCGACGAGCAGGTTCCAGCCGTCGATCAGCACGAAGAAGAGAATCTTGAAAGGCAGCGAGATCGAGGTCGGCGGCAGCATCATCATGCCCATCGCCATGGTGATGGTCGCGACGATGAGGTCGATGACGAGGAACGGCAGCACGATGAGGAAGCCGATCTCGAAGCCGCGGCGAATCTCGGAAATCATGAAGGCCGGGATCAGCACGCGGTAGTCGATCGGATCGGTCGTCTGGATATTCTGTCCGCGTTCGCGCGCCAGATCGACAAAGAGCGCCAGATCCTTGTCGCGGGTATTGGCCGCCATGAAGGTGCGGAAGGGTTCGGCGATACGCTGGACCGCCTCGGTCTCGTTGATCTGATTGGCAAGCAGCGGCTGCACGCCGTTCTGCCAGGCCTGATCGAAGGTTGGCGACATGACGTAGAAGGTCATGAACAGCGACAGCGACAGGAGGATCATGTTGGAGGGCGTCGAGGAGAGGCCCATCCCTGAGCGCAGGATCGAGAAGGCGATGATGAAGCGCGGAAAGCTCGTCACCATGATCAGGATGCCCGGCGCGACCGAAAGAATGGTCAGCAGGCCGAATGTGCGGATGATCCAGGCGGCGACGGAGCCATCGACCGGCACGTTCAACAAGTCAGTCGGCAGCTGCTGTGCCACCGCCAGTTCCGGTACCGCCATCATGGCGGCAAGGAAAACTATGAGACGAATCATTCGATGACAAATGTCCTGAACATGACCTTCGATACCCGCCCTTGCGAGCGAAGGTCAACACGTTCCTGTATGTCATCCTTGAGATATTGAAAGCCCCGCGGCCCCTCGATCTGCTGGAGGGAAACGGTCCTGATATAAGCGAGGATATCCTGGTGAATATCCTCGGAAACCTTGACATCCGGCGGCCCGTTGAACAGCAGCGCGACTTCGAGTCGCACCCAGTTTTCTGAGGGGTAGGCGAGGTTCGAGGTGATCGGCTCGAGCTGGACGACGTTGTTGGCCTCGGTCGAGATGCGCGCCAGGCCTTCCTCGGCCTTCTTCTTCGCCTCCTCATCCTTGGCCTGCTCGACCTCCTTGGCACCCTTGACGTTGGGCGCCACGATCGTGCCGACCGCCCAGCCGCCGCCGGCGCCGAGCAGGGTCAGGACGGCGATGCCGATGATCGTCATCAGCGAGCCGGATTTCTTCTGCGATTGACCTGCGCTTGCGTCTGGTTCTGCCATCGTCGTTCAGCCTCAAAGCGGCGAGAAAAGATCGACGGCCTGCTGGCCGCGCGGAGGCTGCTGCACTTCCATCAGACGGCCGCGGCCGCCGTAGGAGATACGGGCTTCGGCAATCTTGTCGTAGGAGATCTGGTTGTCGGCATTGACGTCCTGCGGACGAACGATACCGGCGACATTCAGGATGCGCAGCTCCTGGTTCAGGCGGACTTCCTGCGAGCCCGATATGACGAGGTTGCCGTTTTCGAGAATACCGGTGACGACGGCGGCGACCAGAAGGGTGAGCTTATCGGTACGCTCGATCTTGCCCTTGCCGTCGGTGCTGGTGTCGGAGCCGTAAGTCAGGTCGGTCTTCGACTCGGGCGTCCAGCCGAAGATCTGGGCGTTGACATCCCAGTTCATGCCGCTCGAATTCGTGCGGCTGCGGTTGGTCTCGTTGTCGAAGGAGGCCTTGTCGTTGATCTGGATGTCG
The DNA here is from genome assembly GCF_013591995.1 of Rhizobium sp. WYCCWR 11146. Classification (NCBI taxonomy): domain Bacteria; kingdom Pseudomonadati; phylum Pseudomonadota; class Alphaproteobacteria; order Hyphomicrobiales; family Rhizobiaceae; genus Rhizobium; species Rhizobium sp. WYCCWR 11146. Next base: position 95,349 of record NZ_JACCEY010000039.1, on the reverse strand, counting down.
ACGGTCAGGATGTCGCCGACGTTGAGCGCGCGCGCGTCCTTGAAGAGGGCAGCTTGCGAATCGCTCCACAGCGAATAGCCCTGCGCCACGGCGCGCGGCTGCTTCGGATAAAGCGCCATCTGTGGCGTCTGGCCGTAAGCGAGGCCGCTGCCGATCGGGCTCATGGCAGGCGCACGGCCGATCTCGCTGACCGCAGTCGGAGACTGGCAACCTGCAAGGAGTGCGAGGGCGGCGATCGCGGCCGGGAAACGCATATTCATGAAGGATCCTTCGACGTATTGGGATCGGACGCACTGGCGATGACGCTGGCGATGACCGCGGCCTTCTCAGGGTCCATCTCGTTGAGGATGAGGCTCGACTGACGCGGGCCGAGCCGCATGATCACGGCGGAGGCCACCTCGATCTTCATGTCCTGCAACTGAAGTGCGGCCGCATCCGGCTTCATCTTCCTGTAGATTTCGGTGAGGCCGGCTTCCGCCTGCCTCAGGAAATCGTCACGCCGCTTCAGCCAGTCCTGGTATTCGGCCTTGCGCTTGTCCATTTCTTCCATGCGGGCGTCGATGTCGGCGCGAAGCTTTTCCAGTTCCTGCTTCTGCAGGAGGTAACGCTGGTCGCGGGCGGGCTCGGCGATGTTGGTGCAGAACTGCTTGATTTCATCCTGCGAGGTGATGTCGCCTGCCGGCGCATGTTCCTGCGCGAAGGCGCTGGGGATCGACAGAAGGACGAGGCCTGCGGCCGGCAGCGCCAGCCGGCGCAGCAATTGCAGAACCGTCATGTCGGGGTTGATGATATCAATCATTGCAGCACAAGCTCCGCCTGCAGGGCGCCTGCCGACTTGATGCCCTGGAGAATGGCGATGATGCCATCCGGTTTCACACCGATATTGTTGAGGCCGGCGACAAGGGTCCTGAGATCTGGACCATCGATGATGGCGACGCGCCCGCCGGTCTGCTCGGCCGCGATATCGGTCTGCGGCTGGACGGCGGTCCGGCCGCGCGAGAAGGGTTCGGGCTGGATGATCTGCGGCGTCTCGGTGACCTGGACAGTCAGGGTGCCGTAGCTGACGGCGACCGGCGAGACGCGGACGTCGGAGCCGATAACGATCGTTCCGGTGCGCTCGTTGATGACCACCTTGGCCGGCGTGTCGGTTTCGACGATGAGATTTTCGACGTCGGCCATCAGCCGGGTGAGATCGGCCGCGCGCGGCTTCTGGATCACGACTTCCTGCGAATCCTTGGCTTCGGCGACGGGGCCGCCGAAGCGCGCCGAGGCATAACCGTTGACGATGTCGGCGATACGGATCGCCGTCGAGAAGTCTGGGTTGCGCAGCTGCAGGACGAGATTGACCGAATCCTTGAAGCGGGACGGCAGTTCGCGTTCGATGATCGCGCCGCCGGGCACGCGGCCTGCGGTGGTGACGCCTTCGGTCACGGTCGCCGCCTGGCCCTGTGCCTGGAAACCGGAGACGATGACGGCGCCCTGCGCAACGGCGTAGATCTGGCCGTCGGCGCCGGAAAGCGAGGTCATGACGAGCGTGCCGCCGCGCAGCGACGTCGCGTCGCCGAGCGAGCTCACCGTCACGTCGATACGGCTGCCGGGACTTGCGAAGGGCGGCAGGTTGGCGGTGACCATCACGGCCGCCGTGTTCTTGGCGTTGGACTGACCGCCCTGCGTCGAGATGCCGAGATTCTGCAGCATCGCCCGCATCGACTGCTCGGTGAAGGGCGAGGCACGGAAGCCGTCGCCGGTTCCCTGCAGGCCGACGATCAGACCATATCCGATCAGCTGGTTGTCGCGACCGGCCTGAAGGGAGGCGATGTCCTTGATGCGGGAGGTCAGCGCCCAGGCGGGCGCGACATCAGCCAAACTCATGGCGAGAACCGCGACAAGGGTGACGAAACGGAAGAACAATTTCATTTTGCCCTCACATGGACCGTGCCGTCCGCAAGCACCGTGCCGCTGACGATGACGCCGGAGTCCATATTGCGTGCGCGGACGACCTGCCCGATCGTGCCGTCTTCGAGCGGCGTGCCGGCGGCGGAGATTGTCATCGCGCCGAGCGATAAGACCAGGCGGATCGAAGAGCCGCGCGTCACCGTATAGGCCTCGCGCAGACCCGAAACCGAAATCGTGCGGCCCGGCAACAGCGTGCGCTTGGAAACCATGCCTTCGACCTGGGAAATGGATTTGGCATAATCGCCGGCGAGGTTGGGGTTGGTGACCTCGACCTCCTGAAGCTGGCTCGACGACAATGTGTCGCCGGGGTAGATGATCGTCGTCGGGACGACGGCATAACCCATGCCGGCGTCCACGTCCGCGGGCAAGAAAATGCCCGCGACTGCGATCGTGGCTGCCGCCACCCATCCTGAGATGTGTCCTGCCCGGCAAAACATCATGTTTCGGCCCTTCCCTTTACTTCAGGTTCTTGCTGACGATGGAGGCCATTTCATCAGCGGTGGTGATCACCTTGGAATTCATTTCGTAAGCGCGCTGGGCCGAGATCAGCTCGGTGATTTCCTTCACCGGGTCGACGTTCGAAGATTCCAGGTAACCCTGCTTCATGTAGGCGAAACCTTCCTCGTCAGGATTGCCGATGACGGCTTCGCCGGAGGCCGGCGTTTCCTGGAAGAGATTGTCGCCGAGCGGCTGGAGACCCGCCTCGTTGACGAAGTCGGCAAGGGTCAACTGGCCGAGCTCGGTTGCCTCCGTCGCTCCCGGCAGCTTGGCCGAGACCTGGCCGGAGCGGCTGATCGTCAGTTCGGTCGAGCCCGTCGGAATGGTGATGCCGGGAAGGACCTCGTAGCCGTCGATGGTGACGAGCTGGCCCTGGTCGTTCTTGTTGAAGGCGCCGGCGCGGCTGTAAAGCGTCGTACCGTCGGTCGACTGGATCTGGAAGAAGCCCTTGCCGATCAGCGCCACGTCGAGATCGTTGCCGGTCTGGGTCAGTTCGCCCTGAAGATGCAGGTTGCGGACCGCCGAGGTCTGGACGCCGAGGCCGATATTGGCACCTTCCGGAACGACGGCCTGGTTGGCGCGGTTGGCGACACCCTTGGCGCGTTCGGTCTGGTAGAGAAGATCCGAGAATTCGGCGCGGGCGCGCTTGAAACCGGTCGTATTGATGTTCGCGATGTTGTTCGCGATGACTTCCAGATTGGTCTGCTGGGCATCCATGCCCGTTGCTGCGATGGCGAGCGCTCTCATGTGTTCGTCCTCAAATCAGTTACATCTGCATCTTGGTGACTTCGAGAAAGGCCGAGACGACCTTGTCGCGGATGGCAATCGCGGTCTGCAGCGTCTGCTCGGCCTGGAGCATGGAATCGACGACTTCACGCGTCGTCGCCGTGCCCTTGATACCGGCAAAGGACATGCTTTCCGCACCCTTCAGGCTGGTGACCGCGTCGCTCGCCATGTTGCCCATGACAGAGGCGAAGCTCATGCCATTGGCCGCACCTGCGGCGCCCGACATGGTGGCGGCAGACGAGGAGGCGGAATTTTCGGTGTCGACGGCGCCGAGCGCACGGGTCATCGAAAGGTTGCTGACATTCTGGACGCTGCTGATCATTATTATTGGCTCTTCAGGAGGTCGATCGTGGAGGAGATGAGATCGCGGGTCTGTTTGATGGTCTGCAGATTGGCGTCATACGAGCGGTTGGCTTCGCGCATGTCGGCCATCTCGACCAGGATATTGACGTTGGGCAGTTTGACGACGCCCTTCTGGTCCGCAGCCGGATTGCTGGGGTCGAATTCAGTGCTGAAGTCGCCTTCGTCGACGCCGACCTTCTTGACGCCGACAGTCTCGACGCCGTTGCTGCGATCCATCTGCTGGCCGAAGGTAATCGTCTTGCGGCGATAGGGGTCGGCGCCGGGCGTGTCGCCGGTCGAGCGGGCGTTGGCGATGTTTTCCGAAACGATGCGCAGGCGCGTCGACTGCGCCTCGAGCCCGGAACCGGCGATTTTCATTGCTGCTGAAAGCGGATCCATGACTTTACCTCCTGACCGTCATCAACATCATGCGGTTGAAGGAACTGACCAGCGAGGTGTTCAGATCGTACTGGCGCTTGATATCGCCCGACTTGGAGAGCTCCTCGGCCAAACCGACCGTGTTGCCGGATTCCTGGACACCGATTTCCTGGTCGAGCGCAGCGTCCTTGACGTCGATATCGCCGCTGTCGCTGAAATCGTTGCCGCTGAGATGCGCCGGATTGGTGCGCGCCATGTTGATATTGGCATTGTCGAGCACCGCATCAAAGGGCGTAACGTCCTTGGCATGGAACTTCGGCGTATTGGCATTGGCGATGTTGCCGGCAACAACCTGCTGACGGATCGTCAGCCATTCCGCCTGCCGCGAAGCCAAGTCGAAAAGTTGGATCGGTTGCATGAGAACTCTCCGTTTTTACTGTCCCGAACCTAGTGCGGTAATCTTGCGTGGGACTTACGGGGAATTCAGGCTTCGAGGCGGTTTTCGGCGAACGCCGCCGCTTTGACAGCGCCGCGCGCCTTTCGGATGCGCAAGGCTGCGTCATTCCCTAAATCGGAATCGATCTGAGAAATGACGGAAAAAACAGGGGCTCCGGCCGATTCGCGGCGGAGCCCCTGTTGCCTTTGGCGTTTGCGGACAGGTTCAATTGTTCTGGTAGATCTCGCCCTTGGAGGTGACGATCACCCATTTGCCGTCGCGCTGCTCGAGTGTCGCAAGGCGGCTTTCGTCGGGCAGGATCGAGCCGATGCGCACTACATACATGCCCGAGGGATCCTCGATCAGCGCCCGGCCGTTGGAAACATGCAGCAGGCGGAAGGAAGACTTGCCGGGGAAAGGCTGATCTTCCTGTATGGCGCGGCCAGCGCGCTCCTTGCCGAGATCGGAGACCGTCGCCGTCGTCAGCGGATCGATCGGCGGGGCCTTCTTGTCCGCCTCGTTCTTGTTGACCATGGCAAGCGGCGAGACGCTGAAGACGTTGCGGGCCGGCCAATCCGGTAGTTCACGCGAATTCTCGCTGGCGGCGACATTGATGCCGAATTTGTCCGCATTGAAGAAGACATACCAGGGAAAGAAGGCGGAGGCGCCGGCAAGCGCCAGGCCGGAGAAGGTCAGAAACCGATCCAGGATGGCGGCTTTCCTGCGCTGCTTCAGGGAAGCGATACGTTCGTCGTCGAAATCAGCCACGTCTAGCCTCTCCTCTGAATAGGGGCGCCCTGATTGCCCATGCCGGCTGCAGCCTTGAGCGCGCCGGCGAGATCGGCGAAAGCGTCGAGCGAGTCGCGATCGCCCGGAGACTGCTTCAGAACGTCGTAAATAATCGGCACCTGCTTGATCGCCATGTCGAGATCGGGATCAGCACCCTGGCGGTAACCGCCGATCATGCGCAGGTCGCGCGTCTCTTCGAAACGATGGATCAGCACCTTCAGCCGCGATACCAGCTTTTCCTGATCCGGCGTCCAGGCCTTGCGGGCGAGACGCGAGATCGAGGCGAGCGGATCGATCGGCGGATACCGCCCTTCTTCGGCCAGACTGCGCTGCAGGACGATATGACCGTCGAGGATGCCGCGGGTCGAATCGGCGATCGGATCATTGTGATTGTCGCCGTCGACGAGGATCGAGATGATCGCCGTGATGGTGCCGGCGCCCTCGGGACCGGGACCGGCGCGTTCCAGGAGGCGCGGCAGCTCGGTGAAGACGGAAGCGGGATAACCGCGCGCGATCGGCGGTTCGCCGGAGGCGGTCGCCACCTCGCGGATCGCATGGGCGAAACGCGTGACGCTATCGACGATGAAGAGGACGTTCTCGCCCTTGTCGCGGAAATGCTCGGCGATGGTGACCGCCGTCAGCGGCGCCATCTTGCGCAGCATCGGGCTCTCGTCGCTGGTGGCGACGACGGCGATCGCCTTCTTCATATTGCTGCCGAGCGTATCCTCGATGAATTCGCGCACCTCGCGGCCGCGTTCGCCGACGAGCGCAATGACAACCTTGTCGAAGGCATCGGCGCGGGCGAGCATGGACAGAAGCGTCGACTTGCCGACGCCGGAACCGGCGAAGATGCCGAGGCGCTGGCCGAGGCAGAGCGGCGAGAAGATGTCGATCGCGCGCACGCCGGTCTTGAAGCCGGTCTCGACACGCTTGCGGGTCATCGAGGGCGGCGCGGTATTGGAGATCGAGCGGCGATCGAGGCCCTCGGTGATCGGGCCCAGCCCGTCGATCGGCTCGCAGAGCGAGTTGACGGTGCGCCCGCACCAGCTGTCCGTCGGAGAAATGCGGAAGGCGCCCTTGCGGATGACGGTATCGTGGATACCGATCGGTTCGCCGGGTTCGATCGGGCAGACATAGATCAGTTCCGGCTCGACGCGCACGACCTCGCCGAGATGGATGCCGGTGGCCGATTTATGGGCCACGAACTCGCCGAGACGAACATGGCGGGAGAGACCGTGAACCGTGTAGTGGCCCGCAGCGATGGTCTGCACGCGGCCGCCATGGGCAACCGCGAACTCCGGCGATGCGTATCGCTCGACGAGGTCCGCCAGATGCGCCAGCTTCGGAGAAAGACCGTCCACTGATAGTAGCGTGGTGCTCATGCTTCAAATCCCACCCCAAAATACGTCGCGTGCAGCTTGCTGCATGCGACGTATTTTGGATCTTTGTTCTTGTGCGTGTCGTTCTCCCAAAACCGCCAGACACTTTTGGGCGACATGCATTAGCGGCTGCCCCCAAGCGTCTGAACGGCTTCCTTGAAGGAATCCTCGCTGTCGCGCATCAGCGACGAGACACTTTCGAAGGCGCGGTTGACTTCGATCAGCTGGGTGATCTCGCGCATGGCGTTGACGTTGGAGTTTTCGAGATAACCCTGCTCGACACCGACATTGAAGCGGTCGACGACGGCGCGCGGCTGGTCGGTGGTCATGATGCCGCTGTTTTCGTAGCGCAGGTAACCCTTGCTGACATCGGCCTCGAACAGGCCGAGCGAGGCGATCTGGCGTCCGCCCTGATAGATGATGCCGTCGGTGCCGACGGCCGGTTCGCCGCCTGTCGTGTTGAGCTGGATCGGCGCGCCGCCGGCGTCAAGAACCGGGTATCCGCGGATCGAGACGAGTTCGCCGGTATCCTTGATCGTAAAGCGGCCGTCTCGCGTCAGAACCTGGCCGGCCGGCGTGTCGAGCGCAAACCAGGCATCACCCTTGATAGCGAAATCGAGCATGTTGCCGGTGTGCTGCAACTCGCCATTTCCCTCGTTCAGGTAGTCGTTGCCCTGGGAAACGAAGGCGACCTTGGTGTTCAGCTTGTTCTTGGTGGCCGCCACCATCTCGTCGAACTTCACCTCGGTGGCGCGAAAACCGGTCGTGTTCACGTTCGCCATGTTGTCTGCGATGGTGGTCAGGCGCTTTTCGAGGGCCATCTGCGACGACAGAGAAACATAAAGACCGGATTGCATGTCGGTAAGCTCCAAGCATTGGCGATGAACGGGACGAAAAGCCGGGCGTCGTCTCATGTGGTTCGGCCGGGATTTCGCTGAGGCGGCATCTCAGAAACGGGCGCGGGCACCCATTCGTCCCCTTTAGACTGACGGCAGATGCTTGCGCGAAGCTGGCACGCGGAAATGCCTCGCGAGCGGGCCTTTCATCAGCCTCACGCAAGGCAGAAACCCTATCGGTCTCAATGAAAAGCAACGTTCAGATTGGGCTGACGATGAACATCATTATCGGATTTATAGTGACTTGCGGCTGTGTCATCGGCAGCTTCATGGCGATGGGCGGCGACGTGAACGCTCTGTTCCAGCCCTTCGAATTCGTCATCATCGGTGGCGCCGGTCTCGGCAGCTTCATCATGGCGAACCCGATGAAGGTGGTGAAGGATTCCGGCAAGGCGCTCGGCGAAGCCTTCAAGCATGCCGTGCCGAAGGAACGTAACTATCTCGATACGCTCGGCGTGCTCTATTCGCTGATGCGCGACCTGCGCACCAAGTCGCGAAACGAAATCGAAGCCCATATCGACAATCCGGCCGAATCGACAATCTTTCAATCGGCTCCGACCGTTCTGAAGAACAAGGAACTGACGGCGTTCATCTGCGACTACGTGCGCCTGATCATCATCGGCAACGCCCGCAGCCACGAGATCGAGGCGCTGATGGATGAAGAGCTCAACACCATCATGCACGACAAGATGAAGCCCTACCACGCGATCCAGATCATGGGCGATTCCTTCCCTGCGATCGGTATTGTCGCGGCCGTTCTCGGCGTCATCAAAGCGATGGCCCACATCAACGATTCGCCCGAAGTGCTCGGTCACCTGATCGGCTCGGCGCTCGTCGGCACCTTCCTCGGCATTCTCTTGTCCTACTGCGTCTGCTCGCCGCTGGTCTCCCAGATCAAGGTCGTGCGCAACAAGCAGCACCGCCTCTACGTCATCGTCAAGCAGACGCTGCTTGCCTATATGAATGGCTCGGTGCCGCAGGTCGCTCTCGAATACGGTCGCAAGACGATCTCGGCTTACGAGCGTCCGTCCATCGATGCGGTCGAGCAGGAAATGATGAACCCAGGTGGCGAAAACAAGGCGGCTTAAATGACTATGAGCAATGCTTCGCACGACAAACCGGCAATGGATCCTGCCCTCCTCGCCAAGTTGACAGGCGGGCTTGGCGACAGAGGCAGGGTCGCCAAGATCTGCAGCTCCTTCGGGGAAATCTACAGCGAATTCTTTCCCGACGTCATCAAAAGCGAGACCGGCCTCGACGTGACGGTCAACTATCTCGGCTGCGAGATCGGCTACAAGAACCACCTCATCGAAGACCTGAGCGCGAACGTCACACTCGTCGACGCGACGCTGCGCAACTGGTCGCAGAACATTACGCTTGCCTGCGGCAACGGCTTCGTCATCACGCTGATGGAGCATCTGCTCGGCGCCACAGCCGATACGATCGAGGAACCGGCCGACCGGCTGCTGTCGATCATCGAGCTCGATCTGGCGGTCATGGTCTTCGACAAGATCGCCAAGGTGCTGCGCTCGGCCGTCAACGCGCCGGGCGGTTTCGAACCGAGCCTTTCGGCCCCGTACGCCCATGACATGCGCGCCCGGCCGCAGGAGGATCGTCCGGATGAATTCGCCGCTGCCATCAACATGTCGATCACGCTTGCCGGCATCGTTTCGGAATTTTCGTTGATCGTTCCGCAGACGGCACTGCTCAAGACCAAGGTGACGCCGCCGAAGCCGAAACGCCAGGCCAGCAGCAACTCAGCGGAATGGACCGAACAGCTTGGCGACCAGGTCCGCCGCTCACATGTCACGCTCGAGGCCAAGATCAGGCTGCAGGACCTGACGCTGCGCACGATATCGAAGCTGATGGTCGGCGACGTCATTCCGTTCCGCGACCACGGCGACGTGCGTGTCGAGGTCAGCGCCAACAGCAAGGAATTGTATGTGTGCGAGTTCGGGCGTTCAGGCGAAAACTACATGGTCCGCGTCAAGGATACGATGAACTCGGATGACGAACTCATCCGTCATTTAATGAATTAATCGGTTCTCTGGCTTTTGGGCTGCAAAGGCAGTTTGAGGCAAGTTTCAACTGGAATAGTGATTTCATGGCTACGAAGAAAACACAGCAGAACAGCGACCTCTCCCTGGATCTTCCGGGCAGCGAAGCCGATCTCGACCAGGCGATCGACGATCTGCGCGGCGTGCTGAAGCAGGATGCCGATGGCGACCTGTCGCAGTTTGGCGACGACCTGCAGAGCGACCCCTTCGCAGCAGGAACGGACCTGGCGGCCTTTGGCGGCGAGACTTCGGAAACCCCGTTTGGCAGCGACGATTTCGGCGGCGACTTCGGCGGCGGCGATGCCAGCCCGGCGGCCGGCATGGATTTCGGCAGCAGCCCCTCCTTCGAGGCGTCGCCGGCCCCGCTCGGCAGCGCTTTGAATTCCAACTTCGACCTGATCATGGACATCCCGATCGACGTCCAGATCATGCTCGGCACCAGCCGCATGCAGGTCTCCGGTCTGATGAACCTCAATGAAGGGGCGACGATCGCCCTCGACAAGAAGATCGGTGAACCGGTCGAGATCATGGTGAATGGCCGCAGGATTGCCCGCGGCGAAATTACGGTGCTTGATAACGACGACACGCGATTCGGTGTGAAACTGATTGAAGTTTTGAGTACGAAAAAAGCCTGATCCCTGTGTGGGACGGAGAGGTTAGACCATGATGGACTTTGACGATTTCGGCGGCGCACTAGCCGGGAAACCGTTGACCCAGGCTGAAAAGGCGGCGGCTGTTCTTCTCGCTATGGGAAAGGGCGTCGCCGGCCGGCTGTTGAAATATTTCACCCAGGCCGAACTGCAGACCATTATCTCATCCGCCCAGTCGCTGCGCGCTATTCCGCCGGACGAGCTCCTGTTGCTCGTCTCCGAGTTCGAAGACCTCTTCACCGAGGGCGCCGGACTGATGGACAACGCCAAGGCGATCGAGGCCATTCTTGAAGAAGGCCTGACGCCCGACGAGGTCGACAGCCTGCTCGGCCGCCGCACCGCATTCCAGGCCTACGAAACCTCGATCTGGGATCGCCTCAGCGAGGCGGAGCCGACATTCATCGCACAGTTCCTGCTGCGCGAACATCCGCAGACCGTCGCCTATATTCTTTCGATGATGCCCTCCTCCTTCGGCGCCAAGGTGCTGCTGCAGCTTCCCGACAACCGCCGCGCCGACATCATGAACAGAACGGTCAACATGAAGGCGGTCAGCCCGAAGGCTGCGCAAATCATCGAAAACCAGGTCATGACGCTGCTTGCCGAGGTCGAGGCAGAGCGCAATGCAGCCGGCTCGACGAAGGTCGCCGATCTTATGAACGAGCTCGACAAGCCGCAGGTCGACACGCTGCTCAGCTCGCTCGAATCGATCAGCCGCGAGTCGGTCAACAAGGTCCGCCCGAAGATCTTCCTGTTCGAGGACCTCATGTACATGCCGCAGCGCAGCCGCGTCATGCTGCTCAACGACATCTCGACGGACGTGCTCACCGTCGCGCTGCGCGGGTCGCCCCCGGAGATCCGCGAATCGGTTCTCTCCGCCATCAGCCCACGCCAGCGCCGCATGATCGAATCGGATCTGCAGAGCGGCATGGGTGGCGTCAATCCGCGCGAGATCGCGATTGCCCGCCGCGCCGTGGCGCAGGAAGCGATTCGCCTGGCCAATTCCGGCCAGATCGAGCTCAAGGAAAAGGAAGGCGACGCTTCGGCGGCCGCCTAACACGTCGAGACTGTTGACAAATCCGGCATGCCGAAAGGCGGCTGTTGATCGCCGTGCCACAGGCGACTACCCTTCCAGCAACAGACCGCGCTCTAAAGCGCGTCGCATAGAACTCGGTTCCTGCGACGCGCTTTAGGTCTTTGTTCTGATGCATGTCATTATCCCAAAACCGCTGCACGTTTTTGGGCGACAAGCATTAGCTGCGGCCTATTTCTTTGAAGAGGGCCGCGACTTGGCAGACGATGACAAGGACAGCAAAACAGAAGCCCCAACCGCGAAAAAGCAAAGCGATGCCGCGGAAAAGGGCAACGTGCCGTCTTCGCGCGAACTTTCGATCTTTGCGACGATCCTCGCGACCTTCATTTACCTCGTATTCTTCCTTCCAGAAAGTGTCGGGCGCATGACTGAAATGCTGCGCGACATCTTCGAGCAGCCCGACCAGTGGAAGATCGAGACGGGACCGGATGTGCTGGCGCTGTTCGTCCGGATCGGCTGGGCAAGTGCGGCGCTGGTGGCGCCCGCCTTCATCCTATTCATGGTGTTCGGCGTCGCCTCCTCCGTCTTTCAGAATCTGCCGACGCCGGTGCTCGAACGCATCCGCCCGCAGGTCTCGCGGATCTCGCCGATCAAAGGCTGGTCACGGCTGTTCAGCGTGCCCGGCCTGGTCGAATTCGGAAAGTCGCTGTTCAAGGTGGTCGTCGTCGGGGTGATCCTGTTCTTCGTGCTCAGGAGCGAATATTTCGGCTCGATCGACGCGATGTTCTCCGATCCGCAGACGATCCTGGTGCGAATGATGGCGGCGATGCGCAAGATCATCATCGTCATGCTGATCGCCACGGCTATCGTGGCGATCGCCGATCTTTTCTGGACGCGCCATCACTGGTTTACCGAGCTGAAAATGACGCGGCACGAGGTGAAGGAAGAAAACAAGCAGGCGCAGGGCGATCCCTTCGTCAAGAGCCGGCAGCGCTCGCTGATGCGCGACCGGGCGCGCCGGCGCATGATCGCCAACGTGGACCGCGCGACGCTGGTGATTGCAAACCCGACGCACTATGCGGTGGCGCTGCGCTACGCGCGCGAAGAGAACGACGCGCCGGTGGTGCTGGCCAAGGGTCAGGACCTGATTGCGCTCAAAATCAGGGAGATCGCCGAGAAGAACGGCATACCGGTGTTCGAAGATCCGCCACTTGCGCGCTCCATGTTTGCGCAAGTCTCGATCGATAGTGTCATCCCGTCAGTCTTTTATAAGGCGGTAGCGGAGCTCATCCACCGGGTCTACGCTGCGGACGCCAGGAACAAACGGGTGAGATAAGCCGAATGAAAAAATGCCCCCACTCTACGCAGCGTGAAAAGATCCTTGCAGACGCGATCAGCCCGGTCGCTACCGAACTGCGACTTCTGGATGCTTCTGACCTTATTTCACTGCTGCGCTTCGAGTATTACGGCAATCTTTCCGATCTCGTCGCTTCGGCGGCGGAGCTTTTCTTTCATCCGGGCACGGTGAATTTCGGCCTGGGCGGCAATTATACTCTGGAGTGGGGCGGCAAGCCCGAAGTCGTTCTCGATCTGGAAATCAAGCCGCGCGGCGTCACCGTCTACGCACAGCTCACTCTTGCCGAAGATCACGCCGGCATCGAGATCAGCCATATCGCTTTCCAGGAGCCCTCGGCCGATCCGGACGAAAACACCATCTTCCTCAAAAAGAGCCTTCGGGAAGCGCGTTACAGCGTCAACCAGCCGCCGCAGGCGCTGACCGGCTGACTTTCTTCCATGCACACTTTCGCGCGACATGCTCTCGCGCGTCTCAAAAGACGCGCGGCGCTGAAAGGCACAACGCGTGGGTTCAGCTGATATAACCGAGCCGGATCGCCTTGGCGATCGCCTGGATGCGGTTGACGGAATCGAGCTTGATGGTCGCCGAGCCGAGATAGGCGTTCACCGTGTGCACGGACAGGCCGAGCTTGTCGGCAATCTCTTCGCTGATGCGGCCGTCGCCGGCAAGCTGCAGACAGGCGATCTCGCGTTCGCTGAGCGCCTCGGCGGCAGCCGTGCGGCGTTCGTCGAGCGAGAGCAGATCCATCATGATATGGCAGCAGCGACCGTGCAGCTCGACGATGGTATCGCTCGAAGGATCGATCTCATCGCCGGTGAAAAGGATGAAACCATTGCCGACGGCGCCGAGCCGCACCGGAAAGGCAAGGCCGGAGAAAGACAGGATACCGTCCTGCAGCCGGGTCATGAACGGCGAGAAGTCTGCCGGACCGGGTGCCGCGCGGTCGTAACCGCCGGCCCATGAGAGCGGCAGCAGCGACTTGTCGATATGATCGAGAAGAATATCGCCGTAGGCATCCGTGAAGGCCTTGCCGAAACCGGCATTGGAAGAACCCCAGTTCTCAAGCTCGCAGACAAGCCGCTGCTTTGCCGGAAGGCCAGAGCCGCTGACGCGGAAGATCGCGAAGCCTTGCGCATCGGCGAGCTTCTGCATCGCGATCAGCCGCGGAAAAAGATCGGACCGGCTGGAAATCCTGTTCACACGCACCGTGCGCAGCTGCTCGGCGCTGCTCATCGTCCTGCCTGCTGGATAGCCCATAGATCCCCCTATACGAGATTATTGCGGACGGCGAAGGCTATGGCCTCGGACCGGGTCTTGGTCGCCGTCTTGCGCATCACGCTGGTGATGTAGTTGTTGATGGTATTGCGAGAGATTCCGAGGATCATCGCGATCTCGTCGCTGGTCTTGCCCTCGGCGATCCAGAACAGGCATTCCAGCTCGCGGTCGGTCAATTCGAAATCGCGATCGACCTTCGTCCCACCGCAGCGCAGGAAGCTCGCGACATAACCTGCAAGCAGGCCTACGTCCCGCAGGCGCTCCGGCGAAAGGATGAACCCCTCGCCGAACAGGAACATCAAGGCCAGCCGCGACCGGCCGACATTGAAGGTCACCGAACAATATTGACGGCTGGCGCCATCCGGAACCTCGGCACTGTCAGGCAGAAGAGCAAAATTCGGCTGGAATACCTGCATGCATTTTTCCAGCTCCGTCGACCGGGCATAGCCGCGAACCAGATCATTGGCGATGTCCCTGACAAGATCGAAAGGCCAGTCAGACGAAACGATGAAATCGAGGCCACTTTCCTGAAGAAGATCGCAGCGCGCCAGAAGGTAGTGCGACGCACCCACGTAGTCCGTCAATGCGCGCAAACCAGACTGCAACCTGCCGGTGCTGGCGACACCGTGGAGGCGCTGGAGCAGCTCATCGCGCGGCAACAGATCCGGCACCACCGCATTCGCGAAATTCGCCATATGCCTCTCGCCTTTGCTCGCCTGAATTACATTCATATCCATTGGCAATGTCCTGCGGCTGAGAAACGATCGAACTCGGTGCAACAGCAATTTTTCTGCAAGGGATTCAATTCAAGTCCCGCTCGAATCCCATTTCGAATCACCCAAGGGTAAGCCAGTCGATGCAAATCACCATCTCCGACTTCTAGGGATTTACTTTCGCTGTCGCCAATGCACTGATTCGACCGCTCGTTCCAGCCTTCAAGATATAGGGAGGCTAAGGTGATTCTGGCGGTATCGCAACTTGCTTCGCGTTTTACGCGAGTCCGTCTCATCATATCGCCCTACAGCCGCATTTCAGTGGTCGGGTCTTTCGCATTTCCAGTCACGGCTTTTCAGCAAACAGCGATTAGGGATCCAGCTTCGGTATCGACATGAAAAAAGGCCGGTTGCCCGGCCTTTCCTTTACGCTGCTTCGTCGATCGCCCATTTCCTGAGGATTTTCGCGGCGCGTTCCTCGTTGATCTCGACCATACGGGAAAGCTTGCGTTCCGGGCCTTCCTTGACGCGACGATTGAAGTTTCCATCGTCGTCGCCGAGGCTGAGCAGGTCCTCGGTACTGTCGAAGCCGAAGTCGGACCCGAAGCCGTCCATGAGAGCGCCACCGGGCGCTCCCGATGCAGGCGCGAAGTCCGGAAGCTCGAGGCCGGCCGCTTCCGGCGTCGCGTCGCCGAAAGCCGCGGAGCTGCCGTTGCCGTTGATGCTGCGCACCAGGGGCCGCAGGCCCATCCAGACCACCACGAAGGCGACCGCGACAAAGGCGAGTGAGTTGATAATGCCGGCAAGGTTGCGGCTCAGCATGTCCATGACGCGGACGCCACCGGTGGCGTCTTCGAGCAACTGGTTCTCGAGGAAGTCCATGGCCGTCACGGTGACGACGTCGCCGCGCTTGGCGTCGATGCCGGCCGCCGAAGCGACGATCTTCTGCATTTCGGCAAGATAGGCGTCGACCTTGGTCTGATCGGCGGGCTCACCGACCATCTTGGCGATGCGGCCCTTGTTGACCACCACGGCGATCGAAAGCTTTTCGACCTTGTAGCTGCTGCGGGTCGTCGCCGTCGTCTTGCTGTTGATTTCGTAGTTGGTCTGCTCTTCGCGCTTGTCGGACTTGTCTTGCGATTCAGGCCCGGCGGAACCGCCGGCCTCGGGAGCCGCCTGCGGAATGTTCTGCTCGACCGTCGTCGCGCTATCGGACTGCTTCTGCTGCGACTGCTGAGCTTCCTTCGTCGAGCGGACCGAGCGTTCGACCTTGGATTCGGGATCGTAGGTCGTTTCCTGGATCTGCTGGGCGTCGGTGTTGAGATCGGCGGTGACGCTGGAGCGGAAGTTGTCCATGCCGAGGAAGGGTGCCAGAGCTTTGTCGATGTTGGATTCGACTTCCTGCTGAACGTTCTGGACGATGTTGAGCGAGCGGTTCAGCGAGCTGTTGCTCGCCTCGTCGCCGGAAGCGAGCAACTGGCCGGCGGAATCGAGGATGGTCACGTCATCGACGTCGAGCCCCGGCACGGCCGAGGCGACGAGATGGCGGATCGAGGTCGCCGCGCTGCGCCCGGTGGTGGCGCTGGCGCGAATCATGACGGATGCGGTCGGTTTCTGCTCCGCCTTCCGGAAGTTGCCAACCTCCGGCATGACGATATGGACGCGCGCGGCTGTTATACCCGAGATCGACTGGATGGTACGGGCGATTTCGCCTTCCAGCGCTCGAACCCGCGTTACCTCCTGCATGAAGGAGGTCAGGCCGAGGGAGCCGACATTGTCGAAGAGTTCATAACCGGCATTGGCGCTGTTCGGCAGGCCGCGCTCGGCGAGCATCAGGCGGGCCTTGCCCGTCATCCCCGCGGGAACGCTGATGCTGGTGCCGTCCGTGCCGACCTGGAAATTGATGTTGGCTTCGGCAAGCGCCATGCTGATCTGGTTGAGATCCGGTGAGTCCAGCCCGACATAGAGCGTTTCCTGTGCCGGCTTGTTGACGAAAAGGGCGGCCGCAAGGATGATTGCAATGGAAACGGCACCGACGCCTCCAAGAATCATCAGGCGTGTTCGGCCCAGGGAACCGAAGTTCTTAAAGATCTGAACTAATTGATTTAACAGATTCATTCTGTTCTCGCACGATCCGTCAAAGACAAAGCAGGCTTATTGCCTCATCAGACGAATAGTCGGCGAAACTTGTGCGAGCGTTTCGTGAGAGCGTGCGGGAGTGAAAAGGCCTAAAGTAATTCCAGCCAAACTGCGCAGCGGTTTTGCGTCCGGAATTGCGCAAGAACAAGGAGAGAGCGTTTCCGTGACTCGGAGAAAAACGGGGGCGTTCTAAAGCATGTCGCGCAAAAGTGTACGGCGGTTTTGCGACAACGACATGCGTAAAAACAAAGACCTAAAGCGCGAGGAGCGAATCTGAAAGATCGCGACGCGCTTTAGAAGAAATCGAAGTCACCGGCTGCCTTGCTCAATGGCTGGGAGTGGCCGTGGCGTGTGGCGCCGCCCAATGCCTTCTGCATCTCTGCCAGCTTGACGAGGCTGAGCGCGGTTGCGACGTCGACTGCCCAGCCGTGCGGGATTTCGCCGGTGATGGTATCGATGAATTCAGCAAGGCCGCGCGATTTCTGCACGGCCAGATCAATGCCCTGCATGACCTTCATGGCATCCGGCGAATTCAGGATTTCGGCGCCGCCGATTTCGAGAAGCTGCGGCTCGATGCGCTCGATGAGGTAGGCGACATCGTGCAGTTCGGACACGATGCGCATCAGGATGTCGCTCAGCGCTTCGACAGGCGCAGGCGGCTCCATCATCTGGGTAAATGTCATATGAAAATCCTCGCCATCAAAAAAATTCGATACTGGTTTCGACGGGTTTCTGCGGAGCGGCGGGGCGCTGCTCGAGAGCGACGGTTCTCTGCGTTTCGGCGCCGGTCAGGGGGTATTGCCGGGCACGACCGGAGACCGGCCAATATTCAAGCTTGCGTCCGTGTTCTCCGCCGGTCGAGGAACCGACCACCGGAATACCTTCATCCCTGAGGAACTGCACGGCGAAGGCCGCGTTCTGCTCACCGACATTGGAGAATGTCGAGATCGTCTTCGCGCCGCCGAAGATCTTTGCCTCCAGCCGGTCGCGCCGGGCGCCCTGCTTCAGGAGACCGTTGATCAGCAGTTCCATCAGATGCACGCCGTACCGCGTTGCATCGCCGCCTGATGTCGGCGACGTCGCCGAACCGGGCAGCAGAAAGTGGTTCATGCCGCCGACACCGGCGACAGGATCTCTGAGGCACGCAGCCACGCACGAACCGAGAATGGTCGAGAGGACCGCATTCGGATCGTTCAGAACCTTGTACTCGCCCTGAATGATGTGCACGCGGCGGGCTGCCCCCTCAGTGATCATTTCAGGGCTCCAAACACGGCTTCGATCGCCGCTTTCATCTTCTCGATCGTGAATGGCTTGGCGAGCACGTTGTTGGCGCCGAGCTGAGCCGCCTTCTGCACCAGTGCGCGGTCGCCCTGGGCGGTCAGGATGATGAAGGCCGCCTTCTTGGTGTTGGGGTTGGTGCGCACCGCCTGAAGGAAGCCGATGCCATCCATCTTCGGCATGTTGAAGTCCGAGATCACCAGGTGGTGCGGCTGCTCGGACATGATCTTCATGCCCTGCTCACCGTCGCCGGCCGACGTGATCTGCTTGAAACCGAGCTGGGTCAGCGCGTCACTGAGCAGCAACCGGCTCGTTACCTGATCGTCGACGATCAGAACTTTGATTTTCTCCGCGATCGACATTTATTCGGTCCCTTCCTTTCGGGCGGCTGTCATTTTCAATATTTCTTCACCGATGGCAGACAGCGGCAGCTGCTGCTCAACGGCGCCAAGTTCATGAGCAACCCTTGGCATTCCGTAAACGACACAGGTTTTTTCGTTCTGGCCGAGGGTTCTGGCGCCGGCGTGGCGCATTTTCAACAATCCGGCGGCGCCATCGCGGCCCATTCCGGTCAAAATCACGCCGACAGCGTTGCGGCCCGCCAGTTCCGCGACCGAATCGAACAGCACGTCCACCGAGGGGCGGTGACCGTTGACCGGCGCGCGGTCGATGAGACGGCAGCACGGTGCCGAGGCACCACTGACCTGCAGGTGCCGCTCGCCGCCGGGGGCCAGATAGATCTTGCCGATTTCGAGCCGGGCGCCGTCGGTCGCTTCCTGCACCACCGGCGCACAGAGGCGGTTCAGCCGTTCGGCAAAGCTCTTGGTGAAGGTCGGCGGCATATGCTGGGTGATGACGGTCGGCGGGCAATTCGCCGGAAATTTCTGCAGCACGGCAATGAGTGCCTCGACGCCGCCGGTCGACGAGCCGATCGCGACGATCTTGCGGCCGACGCGGAAGTCGGCGACCGAGGGTGGTGGCGCGACGGCAGCGACGGGCTGGGAATACTGGCGTTGCGTGCGGGCGGCTGCCTTGACCTTCTCGGCGAGGTCGCCGAAAGGCCTGAGTTCGCCCGGCGCCGGCTTGCCGACACAGTCGAACGCGCCGATCTCCAGCGCCGCAAGCGTCGCCTCGGCGCCGCGATGGGTCATCGTGGATACCATGATGACCGGCATCGGACGCAGCGTCATGATCTTTTCGAGGAAATCGAGGCCGTTCATGTTCGGCATCTCGATGTCGAGCGTCAGGACGTCGGGGTTCAGCCGCTTGATCGCCTCGCGCGCTTCCAGAGCGTCGCCGGCCTGGCCGATGACGTTGACCTCGGGGTCGGAACTCAGCACGGCGGTGATCAGGCCCCGCATCGTCGGCGAGTCGTCAACAACGAGAACTCTTGCCGGAGCGCTCATGCCTTCCTCCCGAGACCTTTGGCCGTATAGCGATAGGTCGTGATGCCGATATTGTCGAAGACGTGTTTTGCCTCACCCGAAACACGCTCGGAATGGCCGATATAGAGATGACCGCCCTCCGGCAGCAGACCGGCAAAACGCTGCCAGATCTTCATCTGCGTCGGCTCGTCGAAATAGATGACGACGTTGCGGCAGAAGATGACGTCGAACTTGCCCTTGAACGGCCATTGCGCCATCAGGTTCAGCTCGTTGTAGGTGATCAGCCGCTTCACGCGGTCGTCGACCTGGAACTTCCTGCGGCCCTGCACCTCAACTTCGCTGAACCATTGCTTGCGCATGGCCGGTGACACGGTTTCGAGCGCATTTTCGTCATAGGCGCCGGCGCGGGCGATCGCGAGGATCTTCGGATCGATGTCGGTCGCCAGGATCTTGAAGTCGTAATCGGCGACATTCGGCATCAGCGACAGCACCGTCAGCGCGATCGAATAGGGTTCCTGCCCGTCGGAAGAGGCAGCCGACCAGATGCGCACCCTGCCGCCCGATCTCGCCCGCTGCAGAAGCTCCGGCAGGACATGGTCGCGCAGATGGTCGAAATGGTGGTTTTCGCGAAAGAAGCGGGTAAAATTGGTCGTCAGATGCGAGAGCATCTCGCGGCGCGGCGCAGCACCCGCCGGCGAGGCGACGAGGTCGCAATACTCCCGGAAGCCGGACAGGCCGAGATTGCGGATATGCTTCGACAGGCGCGAATAGACGAGCGACGCCTTCGTCTCGTTGAGGAAGATGCCGGCATCTGAATAGATCATCGCGGCGATCTCAGTGAGGTCGCGGCGCGTCAGCGGATATTCTCCGCTTGCCAGGACCTCGTCGGATCCCTGCCTCTGATCTTTTGCGCCCATTACACTCATGCGGCTTCGCTTTCGGTCTCTGGAAAGAGGGATTCGAGTTCGATCAGGCAGATCATGCGCTTCTCGATGGCGAGAACGCCGCGGGCAAATTGACGCTCGAGTTCGGAGGAGATCTCGGGCGTCGGCTGGATGGTTTCGTCGGTCACCGTCAGGATATCGGAAACGGCATCGACCAGCAGGCCGACAACCTTGCGCCGGACCTGGGCGACGATGATGACATGACGGGCAGTCGGATCGGCCGGCTTCATGCCGAGCCGGGCCGCAAGATCGATGATCGGCAGCACCGCGCCGCGCAGGTTGATGACACCCAGCATATAGCCAGGCGAATGCGGCATCGCGGTTGCCGGGGTCCAGCCGCGGATTTCGCGAACCGACATGATGTTCACGCAAAATTCCTGATCCCCGATGCGGAACGCGATCAGCTCGCGATCCCCCTCGTTCAGATTTTTTACAGTGTACGACATTCCCTTATCCCACCGCTGCTAAAGACATTTCCGCTTTGAGCGACTGGCCGCGCGAGGCGCCGACGACCGCGTCGACATCGAGGATGAGAGCGACGCGCCCGTCACCGAGGATGGTGGCGGCGGCAATGCCCGGCACATGGGTGTAGTTCGCTTCCAGGCTCTTGATGACCACCTGGCGCTGACCCTGGATGGCATCAACCATCAGGGCGCGCTGGCCGCCGCCTTCGGATTCCACCAGAAGCGCCACGCCCTCGACCGGATTGGCCTGGGTCGCACGGAAGTTCAGGATGCGACCGACATCGACCAGAGGGCAGAAGCTGTTGCGGATCGAGATCAGCCGGTGGTTCGCACCGAAGGAGTGGATCGCGGCCGCTTCCGGCTGCAGGGTTTCGACGATTGCCGTCAGCGGCACGACCAGCGTCTGGCCGGCGACGGTGACCACCATGCCGTCGAGGACGGCGAGCGTCAGCGGCAGGCTCATGGTGAAGACCGAGCCGTGACCCGGCTTCGAGGTGATGTTGATGCGGCCGCCGAGCGCCTGGATCGAACGCTTGACGACGTCCATGCCGACGCCGCGGCCGGAGATGTCTGAGATCTTATCGGCCGTCGAGAAGCCCGGCAGGAAGATCAGGTTGTCGATTTCCTCGTCCGACAGGTTGGAATCGGCCGGGATGAGGTCGTTGTCGATCGCCTTCTGACGGACCTTCTCGCGGTTGATGCCGGCGCCGTCGTCGGCAAGCTCGATCAGGATGCGTCCCGAACGATGCTTGGCGGTCAGGCGGACCGTGCCTTCGGTGTTCTTGCCGGCGGCTGCACGCTTTTCGGGCGTTTCGATGCCGTGGTCGACGGCATTGCGGATCATGTGGGTCAGCGGTTCGGCCAGCTTGTCGATGACCGTCTTGTCGACTTCGGTGTTTTCACCTTCGGTGATCAGGCGGATCGACTTGCCGGTCATGTCGGCGATTTCGCGAACGATACGCGACATGCGCTGGAAGACCGGCTTCACCGGCTGCGCACGGATCGCCATGACCGAGTCCTGGATCTCGCGGGTGAGCTGCTGCAACTCCTCGAGGCCCATATTGATCGAGGAGGTGCCGGTCGTATCATTCTCGATGACGCTCTGCGACAGCATCGCCTGGTTGATGACCAATTCGCCGACGAGGTTGATGAGGCGGTCGACACGGT
>NZ_JACCEY010000039.1:70855-73318 GCF_013591995.1 Rhizobium sp. WYCCWR 11146 | reverse complement strand
GCCCGCTGCGGCGGCCGCCGATTCCTTCTTCTCGACGCGGGCGGCGACAATCTGCGTGACGTTGGAGGCAGTCTCGGCGGCGGCAACGGCTGCAGCCGTCTCCTCGGCCCGCGCGTCTCCGGCGGAAACCTCTTCCATTGCGCCCGTTTCGTCCAGGATCGACAGATCGAAGGGAACCGGCACCATCGGCAGTTCGTCGTTGCTGGTCGCGTCAGCCCTTGCTTCTTCGACCGGCTTGACCGTCAGTTCGCAATCCCACTCGGCGAATTCGAAGACGGTGCGGATGGCGTCCTCGCCCTTGTCCGTCTTGATCGTGACGTTCCAGAAGAAATAAGCGCCTTCCGGATCGAGTTCCTCAAGGCCCGGCAGGTCATCCGTATTGCAATAGATCGTCATTTCACCCAGGCGCGAGAGATCACGCAGCAGCAGGGTGGCGTCATTGCCCTTGGAATAGAGCTCGTAGCGCGGCTTGAAGATGACTTCATAGGTCGGCATGCCGCCCGCATCGTCTTCGCCGCCAAAATCGTCGAAGGAAAAGGGGACCGGCTGGAAGCCGCTGTCGTCCGTCGGCTTGGGGGTCGGCGCCGGAGCGGCCGATGCTGCCTTTGCGGCGGCCTTCGGCGCGGGCGCCTCGGCTGACGCAGAGGGAGACGGCAATTCGCCGTTGGCCAGCGCCTCGAGCTCCTTGACGAGGCCGCGGCTGCGGCTTTCATCGACGCTGCCGCCGTCGCGCGCAGCATTCGTCAGGTCGGCGAGCACGTCGGCCGACTTCAGCATCACCTTCAGGACATCCTGGTTCGGCTCAAGCTTGTTGGATCGAACGCAATCGAGAGTGGTCTCGAAGACATGGGCGAAGGCGACCAGATCGTCAAGGCCGAAGGCGCCGGCGCCACCCTTGATCGAATGCACGGCACGGAACACCGCATTGACGGTTTCCGGATCGCGATCGCCATCATTCAATTTCAGAAGACCGGATTCCAACTCGGCGAGCTGTTCCTCGCACTCCTGGAAAAAGATCTCTTTGATTTCGTTCATATCCATAGGAGCAAATCCTGGGTTTAAGCGGTTACACGCTCAATGGCATCGATCAGCTTGGCCGGGTCGAAAGGCTTGACGATCCAGCCCGTGGCACCGGCCTGGCGGGCGCGGTTCTTCTTTTCCGCGTCGCTTTCGGTGGTCAGGACCAGGATCGGGATCGCCCGATATTTCTCGTTGCGGCGGACACCTTCGATGAAGCCGAAACCGTCGAGGCGCGGCATGTTGATGTCGGTCACGATGACGTCGGGATTGGACTCTTCGAGAACCTCGAGGCCCTCGATGCCGTCTTCCGCCTGGATCGTCTCGAAGCCGGCATTGTTCAGCGTCACGAGAAGCATGTTTCGGATGGTGCGGGAATCATCCACGGTCAGCACTTTTTTCTTCATTGCCGAATCTCCTTGGCAAGCAGGTGGTCAATATTGACGCCAACCAGCTGCATGGTTTTCTGAAATGCGTCGGACACCTTGGAGAAGGTGAACGGCTGCTTGTCCTGCTCCCAGGTCTTCTCGGCGGACATCAGAACCTGGGCGCAAAGCGCACCGATCCGTTCGACGCCGGAAGCGTCTATCGAAAGACCGCTACCCCGGAGAGAAAGGAGTTTATCGCGCAAGGCGGAAGCCTCGTTGAGGTCGAGCACCGCTGTCAAATCCAGCGTTTTGCCACTCTTCTTTGCTGCCATCAGCTTTTCCTTGTCCCCTTGTCCCCGGCCCGAAAAGACAGGCTGAGGCAATCATCCGATAGGTTAGTAAACATTCCGCCCACCTCCGACGCTTGCGAAGGGCTGTGGAAGGCCAAAATCTTCATTTTCGTATTCGTCGACGACCGGTGCCGGGCGGGTAGCGCCCTCAAGGGCGCGCGGCGGTGTCACGCGCACCGGCGCCGGGCGCCCGGCAGTGGCGTTTTCCCGGGCGATGCGGAATTCGCGAATCGTCTGGCCGAGCTCGAGAATGACGGTGTGGAGGTGGTCGGCGCCTTCGGCCGAGCGCTCCGCAAGGCCGGCGCTATCGGCCACCTCGCCACCCAGGCCCTTGACGTCGGCTGTCACGCTGTCGAGGCTTGCGGCATGTTCGCCGGTTCGGGTGGCGATGCCTGATATGGCGGCGTTGATGTCGGTGACCTGACGCACGATGCTGCCGATCGAATCCTGTGTGCGGCCAACCATCTGCACGCCGGCATCGACCTGCGCCTTGGTCGTCGTCACCAGGGTTTTGATCTCGCGGGCGGCTTCGGCCGAACGCTGGGCAAGGGCGCGGACTTCCTGGGCGACGACGGCAAAACCGCGGCCGGAATCGCCGGCGCGGGCGGCCTCGATGCCGGCATTCAGCGCCAGAAGATTGGTCTGGAAGGCGATCTCGTCGATCGCGCCGATGATCTGGCCGATCTTTTCGGCCGACTGCTCGATATCGGCCATGGCGCTGATCGCGC
>NZ_JACCEY010000039.1:0-70752 GCF_013591995.1 Rhizobium sp. WYCCWR 11146 | reverse complement strand
GCGTCGTGGCGGCCGCCTGTTCGGCAGCGCGGCTGTCGGCGGCGCCGTCGCGCACACTGCCGGCGATGCCGGCAAGGGCAGCGGCGGAAAGCTGCAGCCGGTCGGCCTGGCCGGACGCCGTGCTTGCAAACTGCCGCGACAGACCGGCAAGTGAGCCCGTCGCCGCTTCGGCCTTGACCGTGCGCTCGGTAATAGTGGTGAATTCGGCCTGGAGGCCATCCAATGCACTGTTCAGCGCGACAGCGATGCCGCCATAGGCGCCGTCGCTGTCGACCGGCGCGCGTCGCGTCAGGTCGCGTGCGGACAGGCCGTCGATGACATCGCCGAAGATCCGGATGATTTCGGCCTCGTTGGCGGCACGCTGATCGGCGAGCGCGCGCTGCTCCCCGGCGCGCAGCGCATTGAAGCGGAGCGAGACGGCAATTTCCACATCGACCATGACGATGCGGATGATCGCCGTCATCAGGTCGGAGATTTCGCGGGTGCGGCGCTTGGCCGACGGCAGCAGTGGACGGCCGGCGATCTCTTCGGCGAGGCCGGAAACGAGATGCTCCAGCATGACGCCATGGCCGGCCACGTGCCAGCGCGGGTCAAGACCCATCTTGCTTTCGGTATCGGAGAGAACCTTGACGCGCTCGGCATAGAGGCTGTCGAACCGTGCATCCGTCAGCACGTCCCAATGCGAAGATTGCAGATCGTGCAGGCGCTCGACCTGGCGCTCGCTCTCGAAATTGCGCGAGGCGTCCGGGAATGACTGGAACCGGTGGAAGAGATCCCTGAGGCCCGCCTTCAGATGGGCTTCAAGCGCCGGCCGGTTACGGCGCACCAGCTCGCACTGGTCGGCATCGAGACCGGCAAAGCGCAGGCGGTCGCGCAAGCTGCCTGCCTGCGCTCCACGAGCCTGATCTGATGGCATGTCCTGCCTCAACGCCTGTCCCCAACCACTTTCCGGGCGAAAGCCCGGCCAAAAACTTGTGCAGCATCCGATGAACGCGAAGCGTTGAGACGGTCCTCACCACCGGTTACAACCGGCGGAGCGAAGCCCCCTGATCAGCTATGTTTCGGAGCTGTCTGAAGAGATGGATACCGGATCAACCCGGTACGGCGGGACGGCGTCATGCCTGGTGGGAACGAGTGCATCTTCCCATTCCGACGTGTAGACCAATGTTTATGGTTAATTCCTTGCTTGAAGGTTAATAAGCCTTTCGGAGGACAGGCTTTTCAAGCAATTCAAGGCAGTTCGCAGCAAATACTGTTGCGGAGTTGCATGGCTGCTACAAGGCACACGCAAGCTCCGTGTTATATGCCGGTCGATAACCAAGACATGACGTCGACAAGGACAGAGCAATGATTGTTCTCGGATTGGGTGCCTGCTTGATTGCAATGACGCTGCTTGCCGCCGTCGCCCGCCTCGATTCCATCGCCGCAAACCGCGACATCCGCGCCCTTCGGGTGTTCTAACCGCGTCGCAATCTTTCAGATACGCTCCGCGCGCTTTAGGCTTTATTTCCACCATGTCGTTGTCGCAAAACCGCTGCACAGTTTTGCGTGACATGCTTTAGACCCACCCTTCCCCGTTGGCAGTCCGGCACCTTTGGTGTATCGCACTCGCGCCTTTCATGTCAGCGGAACTATCGGTTCATGTCCCCCAGATCTGGTCTCCTCATCGTTCTTGGCTTCACGCTCTGGCGCGTCGTCATGCTCAATTTCGATACGACGGACCTTTTCGTCGACGAGGCGCAGTACTGGTTCTGGTCGCAAAACCTCGACCTCGGCTATTATTCCAAGCCGCCGATGATTGCGTGGGTGATCCGGGCGATGACCGAGCTTTCCGGCTCCAACGCCATCTATTGGATCAGGCTGCTCGGACCGCTGATCCACATGGCAGCAGCACTGGTGCTGATGAAGACGGCAAAACGTTTCGTCGGGCCGGAGATCGAAGGCTGGACGGGCGCCACTTACATCACGCTCCCCGGTGTGGCGCTTTCTTCGGTGTTCTTCTCGACCGACGTGATCCTGCTGTTCTTCATCGCGATCGCCTTGCTTGCCTATTTCGGCCTGACGCAGCGGCGCTCGGTCGGGCTGGCGCTCGTCATGGGCCTTGGCGTCGGCCTCGCCTTCCTGACGAAATATGCCGTGCTGTTCGTCGTTCCGGGCGGAGCGATTGCCCTCCTCCTCATTCCGGCGGCCCGCATCGCCATTCGCGATTTCATCATCGCGGTCGCGGTCGCGGCGGTCGTCGCCCTGCCGAACCTCTGGTGGAACCTGCAGCACGACAACACGACGGTGCGACATACCCAGGACATCGCCCATTGGAGCGAACTCGGCATCAATCTCCGTCGCGGGCTTGAATTCTTCTCCGCCCAATTCGGCGTCGTCGGGCCGATCATCTTCTTTGCGATGCTCTGGGCGGTCTACCGGATGATCAGAGGCAGGAGCGACGATCGGGAAAAGATGCTGGTCTGGCTGTCGATGCCGGTCGTGCTGCTCATCACGCTGCAGGCAACGGTCGCCAAGGCCTATGCCAACTGGGCGGTGACCGCCTATGTCGCAGGCACCATCCTTGCCGTCTGGCTGCTCTACCTGAAGTGGCCGAAGGGGCTCAGGCTGTCGCTCACCATCAACGGCATCGCCAGCCTGCTCTTTCCGCTGGCGACGATCTTTCCGCATCAGTTGCTGCTGCCGAACGGCGACGCGCTGATGAAGCGCTATCTCGGCCGCGCCGAGGTCAGCCGCGAGGCCGCAGCACTCGCAGCTCAGGCCGGCACCGACATTATCGTCACCGACAATCGCGACATGGTCGCCGATCTTTTCTATACGCTGCGGGATGCATCCGACAGGATCTATGCGCGAGCGCCCGCCGGCCTTCCGGAAAGCTATTACGAGCAGGAATTCGCTCTGCCCGCCGGCATCACCGGCAAGGTGCTTTTCCTAACGGACGGGGCCTTTACCTGCGCCACCGAGACGCCCGAGGTGCTGAAGAACTGGCAGCCGACGGAGGGCAACTACAAGGGTAAGACGCTTTCCATCTACAAGGTCTCTGCCACCTGCCTGGCGCCCTGAGGTTTCAGCCCGTTTTATGACAGCGCCAAGCTTTTTTCAGAGGCGCGGCGCGGTAACACTTTGTATTGCTGCATCATTTTATTAGGCAGTGGGCAGGCAGAGACCGGTGCCCGTCCCTTCGATCTCCACGAATTTGACGCCGCCTTCCTCGAAGGCGAGGCGCAGCTGCGCCTCCGTCGCACGATGGATGTCGTGGTGCCGGCCCTCGTAATCGCGGATGGTGCTGCGCGAGACGGCGGCCTTTTCAGCAAGGTCTGTCTGGGTCCAGTCCAGCAGGCCGCGCGCCGCGCGGCAGAGAGCGGGAGTGAGAATTGTTTCTCTTGCGCCTTGACCCATGATTTCAAGTTGCCCATATTGGTCGATATAACCCATATATGTCATATTACGAACGGGATTTCCAGATCGGGAGACAATGATGCCACACGATACGCCCTTGATTTCGACAATCGTCGGCGGCCTTGTGCTGGCTTTCATCTTCGGCGCCTTCGCCCATCGGCTGCGGATGCCGCCGCTCGTCGGTTATCTGATCGCCGGCGTGCTCGTGGGGCCACATACGCCGGGTTATGTGGCAGATCAGAACCTTGCGCCGGAGCTTGCCGAAATCGGCGTCATCCTGCTGATGTTCGGCGTCGGGCTGCATTTCTCCCTGAAAGACCTGCTGTCGGTGCGCGGCATCGCCGTGCCGGGCGCGATCGTGCAGATCGCTTTTGCGACATTGCTCGGCTGGGGGCTCGGCGCCTTCATGGGCTGGTCGACCGGCGGCAGCCTGGTCTTCGGCCTGGCGCTTTCGGTCGCTTCCACCGTCGTGCTGCTGAAGGCGCTGCAGGAGCGGCGCCTGGTCGAGACGGAGCGCGGCAGGATCGCCGTCGGCTGGCTGATCGTCGAGGATCTCGCCATGGTGCTGGCGCTGGTGCTGATTCCGGCCGCAGCCAGCATCGGCGGTGAGGGTCACGCTCCCGTCGAGCCGCTGTCGGCCGCGCTGAGCCGCCTGTTCGGCCTCGATCTCGGCATCGGCGGCATGATCGCCATGACGCTGGTGAAGGTGGCGCTGTTCGTGGCGCTGATGCTGGTTTTCGGCCGCAAGCTCATTCCCTGGACGATGCACCGCATCGCCCATACCGGTTCGCGCGAACTCTTCCGGCTGGGCGTCCTGGCGATCGCGCTCGGCGTCGCCTTCGGAGCGGCGAAGCTCTTCGGCGTGTCGCTGGCGCTCGGCGCCTTCTTTGCCGGCATGGTGCTTGCCGAAAGCGAGCTCAGCCATCGCGCCGCACAGGAAAGCCTGCCGCTGCGCGACGCCTTTGCCGTACTGTTCTTCGTCTCGGTCGGCATGCTGTTCGATCCGAACATCCTGATCGACAAACCGCTGCCGATCCTTGCCACCATCTTCATCATCGTCATCGGCAAGTCCGTCGCCGCGCTCCTCATCGTGCTCGCCTTCAAGAAGCCGCTCAGTACGGCGCTGACGATTTCGGCCAGCCTCGGCCAGATCGGCGAATTCTCCTTCATCCTCGCCGCCCTCGGCGTCGAACTGGGGCTGCTGCCGGAGGAAGGCCGCGATCTGATCCTTGCCGGCGCCATCATCTCGATCATCCTCAATCCGCTGCTGTTCTTCCTTTGCGACCGCATGCGGCCGCTGCTGGATGGTGCAAAGCGGGAAGATGTCGTGGCAGACCCTGCTCCCGCTGCAGATGCGATAGCGGCGCAGGAGGAGATGCCGCCCGAAGACGACGAGGTG
Organism: Rhizobium sp. WYCCWR 11146; assembly: GCF_013591995.1. Taxonomy (NCBI): domain Bacteria; kingdom Pseudomonadati; phylum Pseudomonadota; class Alphaproteobacteria; order Hyphomicrobiales; family Rhizobiaceae; genus Rhizobium; species Rhizobium sp. WYCCWR 11146. The sequence goes on along the minus strand of NZ_JACCEY010000039.1, from coordinate 65,954 downwards.
CACCCGACCGCTCTCAGCGGCCACGCCATTCTCGTCGGCTACGGGCGGGTTGGCAGCATCGTCGGACAGAATCTCAAGTCGTCAGCCACACCTTTTCTCGTCATCGAGGACTCCGACAAGCGCATCGGCGAGCTGAAGGCGCAGGGTATCGAAACTCTGTCGGGCAATGCGGTGATGCGGGAAACGCTCGACCTTGCCAATCTCTCTGGCGCCCGCAGCATTGCCATCGCCATCCCGAACGCCTTCGAAGCCTGCCGCATCATCGAGCAGGCCCGCAGCGTCAATCCATCGATCCTCATCGTCGCCCGCGCCCATTCCGACGCCGAGGTCGATGAGCTGAAGCAATATGGCGCCGACACCGTCATCATGGGCGAGCGTGAAATCGCGCTTGGCATGGTTGACCGGCTCGCTCAAGTGCATCATGAGAGTGTGCCCTATGAAGACGGGCATGGGCCTGATACAATTATGCCGACGGATGACCCTCCGCCGGAAAGAGAATGAGAGATTGGCGCGCTTTTGAGCCGATACGGGAGTGACATCGCCGGGACGGAGAAGATGGAGCTGGACCAGCGCCGTCTGACGAGCCGTATCGCCGCTTCCCTCCTCGTCGCCGTCCTTGCCTATCTCGGCCTGCTTTTCGGCGGCAATCTGGCGATCTCGCCGACCGCCGCCGCCAATGCGCTTTCCTCTTCCGATCGGGATTCGCAGCCGCCGCAGCTGACTGCGCGCGATGCCGTGCGCGGGCTGCTTGCCACTGAACGCAAGCTTGCACCGAAGCAGGCGGCGCATGACGCCGGACCGCTTGCCCTTGCCGCCGCCCCGGCTGTCGATTTTTCCGGCTGGACCATGACCGCGCCTTTTCCGGCATTTGAAGCTTCGCTTCATGCCGCAGTCTCCAGGACCCATCAGCCGCGCGCACCGCCGGTCGCTGCCTGACGCTCGCGCCGATCGGCGCTTCCGACCATTGACGACATGCCGCCAGCGCCCGAGCGCCGGCCCTCGATATCAAGGAATACAATATGCGTACTTCACGATGGCTGGTGGTCACCTATACGGTGATCATCCTACTCGGCCTATTGATCGCCCTGCCGAACGTCCTGCCGCAATCCGTCCTCCAGCGCGTGCCGGCCTGGCTACCGCATGAGCAGGTGTCGCTCGGCCTCGACCTTCGCGGCGGTTCGCACCTCGTTCTGGAAGTCGACGAAGCCGACCTTACCAAGGAGCGGCTGCAATCGCTGCTTCAGGACGCGCGCCGCGTGCTGCGCGAAAAGGGCATCCAGCCGAAAGCCGTGGTCCGCAGCCAGAACCAGATCGTCGTGACGCTCGCCGATGCCTCGCAGAGCGATGCTGCCGTCACCGAACTCAAGACGCTTGCCAACCCGATCAGCACCGGCCTCAGCGCCGGCCAGGCGGATCTTGATGTCACGGCGAACGGCGCCACCATCACCATCGGCTTCTCGCGGGCCGGCATCGCCGCCAATGTCGACAATGCCGTCCAGCAGAGCCTCGAGGTCATCCGCCAGCGCGTCGACCAGGTCGGCGTCTCCGAGCCGACCATCCAGCGCATCGGCGCCAACCGCGTGCTCGTCCAGCTTCCGGGCGCGCAGGATCCCTCGCGCCTGCGCGAACTTCTCGGCTCCACCGCCAAGATGTCGTTCCATATGCTGTCGCCGAACAATGCGCCCGGACCCGGCGTGACCATGCTGAAGGACGATGAAGGCAGGTCCTATCCGGTCCTCGACCGCGTCGAAATCTCCGGCGACCGCCTTTCGGATGCCCGCGTCAGCTTCGACCCGAACACGCGTGAGCCGATCGTCAGCTTCCGCTTCGACAGCGCCGGCGCCCGCCGCTTTGCCGAGATCACCCGCCAGAACGTCGGCAATCCCTTCGCCATCGTCCTCGACGACAAGGTGCTGAGCGCGCCTGTTATCCGCGAGCCGATCACCGGCGGCTCCGGCCAGATCTCGGGCAGCTTCTCGGCCGACAGCGCAACGACGCTGGCCGCCATGCTGCGCGCCGGCGCCCTGCCCGCCAAGCTGACGGTCATCGAGGAACGCACCGTCGGCGCCGACCTCGGCGCTGACGCCATCAAGATGGGTATTTATTCCGGCCTCGTCGGCTTTGCTCTCGTCGCACTCTTCATCTTCGTTCTCTATGGCACCTGGGGCATCCTGGCGAATGTGGCGCTGCTGATCCACACGATCCTAACCTTCTCGGCCCTGACGCTGGTTGGCGCGACGCTGACGCTGCCGGGCATTGCCGGTGTCGTGCTCGGCATCGGCCTTGCGGTCGACGCCAACGTTCTCATCAACGAGCGTATTCGTGAAGAGACCCGCAAGGGCAAGGGCGCCTTTGCCGCCATCGATACGGGCTTCCGCCGTGCCTATTCGACCATCATCGACGGCAACATGACGGCCCTGATCGCTGCGGCCATCCTGTTCTTTTTCGGCTCCGGACCGGTTCGCGGCTTTGCCGTGACCATGGCGCTCGGCCTGATCATCTCGATGTTCACATCGGTCGCCTTCGTGCGTGTCGCGATGATCGAGATCACCCGCCGCCGCAAGCTCAAGGTGCTGAACATCCGGCCGTTGATCCCGTTCAGCCCCTATGACAAGCACATCGAGTTCATGAAGGCCCGCTTCTTCGGCGTCACCGTCTCGGCGCTGCTTTCGATTGCCTCCGTCGTGCTCTTCATTCATCCCGGTCTCAACTACGGCGTCGATTTCCGCGGCGGCATCCAGATGGCCGTCAAGACCCAGGGCACGGCCGATCTTGCGAAGTTCCGCGAAGGTCTTGATAGTCTCGGCCTCGGCGAAATCACGCTGCAGTCCTTCGGCGACAAAAGCAGCATTCTCGTTCGTGCCCAACGGCAGGAAGGCGGCGAAGAGGCGCAGACGGCAGCAGTGACCAAGCTGAAGGCCGAAGTCGCCAAGATCGATCCGACCGCCACCGTCGAAGGCACCGACGTCATCGGCCCGAAGGTCAGCGGCGAGCTTGCCTGGGCCGGTATCCTGTCGGTGGTGATCGCCAGCTTCGCGATGCTCATCTACATCTGGGTGCGGTTCGAATGGCCATTTGCCGTCGGCGCCATCGTCACGCTGGTGCTCGACGTCACCAAGGCGATCGGCTTCTTCGCGATCACCGGCCTCGATTTCAACCTGACGGCGATCGCTGCCATCCTGACGCTTGTCGGTTATTCGGTGAACGACAAGGTCGTCGTCTATGACCGCATGCGCGAAAACATGCGGCTTTATAAGTCGATGCCGCTGCGCGAGATCATCGACAAGTCGATCAACGAAACGCTAGCGCGAAGCCTTTACACCAATGCGACGGCCTTCCTCGCGCTGGTGCCGATGGCGATCTGGGGCGGCAGCGCGGTCTCGAGCTTCGCGATCCCGATGGTCTTCGGCATTCTCGTGGCCGGCGCCTCGTCGATCTTCATCGCGGCACCCATCCTGCTCTTCCTCGGCGACTGGCGCCGCCGCCATGCCAAGGCGGCAACGGCAACCGATGACGCAGTCGAAATCATTCCGCCAGAACAGGGCCGCCCGCGCAAGTCCGCGAGCTAAAATCCCGTTAACGCATCCTTGAAGAGGGCGCCGGTTGCAGAGCCGGCGCCCTCTTTCTATTGTCGGCTACGATAATTCCTGAAATCGGAATCGATTTAAGGATAAAATAATGCAGCAATTCAAAGCGCTACAGCGTTCTTCGCGCGTCCGAAAAGATGCGCGGCGCTCTTAAAAGATCGGGGAAACCGCCAGATGTCATCCAACCCGACGACACCCACCGTTGCCGGCGACGGCGAGGAGCGCATCAAGCGTTTCCTCGCGACCGCCTCGCACGACCTGCAATCGCCGCTCCGCCATATCGCCATGTATGCCGAGCTGCTGCTCGACGATCTCGAGGAGACGCTCGACGGCGAACAGCTTCAGAGCCTGCGGATGATCATGGAAAAGGCGCAGACGGCGCAGCGCCTCACCAAGGCATTGATGAGCCTTGCCGGCGGCACACCCCAGGTGACGCCTGAAGAGGTCGATCTGCAGGCGCTCGCCGAAAATGTCTGGGGCGAACTGACCGACGAGACGGCGGTCGGCGAGGCGACGCTTGAAAGCGACGGCCTGCCCTCCATCCGTACCGACCCTGCCCTCTTCGGTCTGGTGCTGCGGCATCTGCTGACCAATGCCCTCATGTATCGCAGCGAAGCGCCGCCGCATGTGGCCATTGCCGCGGAGCGCGAGGGGACGGACTGGTTCATCCGGATTTCCGACAACGGCACGGGCATCGATCCCGCCTATCGGGAGCGGATATTTGAGCCTTTCTGGAAATTGCCAAAGCCCGGAACGGTCCAGGGCGCCGGTCTCGGATTGACCACGACGCGGGAGTTTCTGACGGCGCTCGGCGGCGATATCAGCCTCGAACATTCGGATGAGAGCGGCAGCCGCTTCATCATCCGCCTTCCCATCGCTTGAGATCAGATGCTGTAATCGTCCTTCCAGAAATCCGGGACGTCATAGGTCACATATTCGCGGATGATGTGCTGCAGCGTCTGGGCATCGATTTCGTCCTTGCCGATGCGGAAATCGACGCCGTAATCCGGGAATTCCTGGAAATAGCCGCCCGATATATCGGTCGAGACGACGCCGATCGGACCGGTGTAACCGATGCCGCGCAGCTCCGGCACCGTGTCGCGGAAATCGGCATTGGGCAAAAGGCGATTGTCGAGCAGGATGAGATCGAAGCGCGCCGCGCGGATCTTTTCCAGCGCGTCACCGATCGATTGCGAATATTCAACCTCGACGGCCGGCTCGGAGAGATCGGCGATCTTCTTCTTGAGCGCTCGGAATTCGATGAATTCGTCGTCGACAAAGAGAACCTTTACGGCACTCCTTCGGCTCGTTTCGGTGATCATCGTCTCATTTCCCCAATCCCGAAACCAACTTCACGAAACCAAACCATTCCTCAAGGCGATCGCCACCATATGAACGCGGTTCACAGCGTCAAGTTTGCGCGCGGCCGCGGTGATGTGCGAATTGACCGTATGTTCGGAAAGACCGAGAATGATGGCGATTTCCGCGGACGTCTTGCCTTCGCTCGTCCATTTGACGATTTCCGATTCGCGCTGGGTCAGCCGTCCGGACATTTCCGGCGTCAGGATTTCCTCGTAGAGCTTGTCGAAAATGCGCATGGCGTCGAGAAGCATGTCGGCGATCTCACTCTGATCCGGCTCCTGACGCTCGCCGCTGAGCACGAGGCAATATCGCCGACCTTCCGGCGTGAACAGCGGGATGAAGAGAAAGACGCCGCCGAGGAACTCGTTGAAAACAAGATCGGACGGATAATCTTCCGGCTGTGCGCTCCTGCCATGGACCGGCGTGGCCAGGAACTGGGCGGTCTTTGCCCGGACGGTGCCCAGCGCTTCCTTCAACGTCGTGATGAAAAGGCCGACACGCCGCTCGGCAACATTGGTGATGACGATATCGCGTTCACCGAAAGGGGCCGAAGCCTCGGAAATGCGGGCCAGCGCGAAATTATCGAAGTTGTAATGCTGTGCCGCCGATTTCAGCAGACGGAAAAAATCGGTGCGGTTGATCGCCCGGCTCAGCTCCGGTCCGGCATGAAAGGGAATTGCCGGGGCATTGTTCATTCCCACTCTTCCTTTCCTCCCGCCAATGCCTCTAATCCCGAAATCTTGGGATATACGTCTTAAACGCGAAGAGCTACAAAAATTGCGAGACGATTGATGAGAGATATCGAAAACGGGGACTTTCGATATGTAAGGCGGAAATCATCAATTATCTCAACGACAGGTGATGCACGGGCAGATTTTACTGAGGGGCAGTAGTTCTTACCTGGGTATCGTATTCTTCCTGCATTCAACATCCATGAATGCGAGAAGGCAGTGCCAGACGTAAGCGCGAGAGAGCCGATAGACCCATTCAGCTAAGGGGTTGGCTGATGTTCGTGGCGGCGAACGCGGGTTGATCGGTTCTCTCAGCGCTTATTTTGCGTTCCATATTCTTCGCTTCGGTTGCATCTTGTGATGCGTCCTCGACCTTGTCAATTGCGGTTTGTCAGATGGCTTGGACGAATGGTAGGGAATAGGGCATACGGCTTTCGCCGTTTTCTACATCTCAAGATTGAGAATGATCTTGGCAAGGTCAAGTGGCTTTTCCAGATAGACATCGGCGCCGGCATCGAGTGAGCGCGCGCGGTCCTCGGCAGCATCCGATCCGCTGCAGATAGCAAGCCGCATCGCCTTGAAACGATCATCCAGGCGCAACCGAGTGATCAGGCCGATTCCGCTATCGAGCGGCATGTAGAGATCGGCGACCAGCAGATCGGGCGAGGTCTTGCCTTCCGCCGCGCGCGTCTCCAGTGCCTCCAGCGCCAATTCGGCGGTCGAAAAACAGAATAGATCGACGTCTAACTGCTGCTTTTTGCTCATATAGTCGACATAGAAGAGGTCATCCTTGCTATCGTCGACATAAAATAGGGTGGTCATCTAGCACCGTGATCTGGATATTGTTCGAATGAACCTCGCTGTCCTTCGACATCACCATACCGCGGTTCCACTAAAATTCGATATACCTCATCACAGATCATTTCGCAAAAAGCGCGGCACCGCCCTGCCTTGCCTATTGAGTATTCCTCGATTTCGGAAAAGATGGCCGCGCAAACCGAAGGAGGACACACGGGTGCAGGATCAGGGCAACGTGGACCTGCAGGACCAGCCAAGGCGGCACTACCGTGCCTTTGCGATAGCCGTCGGCTGCCTGATGTTGCTTCTCGGCGTAACGGCGCTTACCGGCTGGCTGCTGCAGATCGAGATTGTCATTTCGCTGGTTCCCGGCTTTCCATCGATGGCCTTCAATACGGCGCTCTGCTTCGTGCTTTCCGGCGTGGGACTTGCCGCTTCGACACTCGCCGCCCGCCGTTTTCGAGCAACGGCGGCGATCACGGCGGGGCTTGCGGCGGCGATCGCCGCTGCCCGGCTCGTGGAAATCGTCATGATCGGGCGAACTTTTCACAATGTCGACGTGTTGATCTCGCGCTTCCTGGTTTCGCCGGATTTCATCGCGGAGATCGGCGGCGGCATGGGGCCGAACACGGCGCTGGTCTTCCTGATCGCCAATCTCTCGCTGCTGCTCTCGCTCCAGGTGGAGAGGTCCAGAAGCCAGGTGGTGCAGGAATTGACGAGCTACGTCGTCATCACGCTCGGCATGATCGCGCTGGCCAGCTATGTCACCGATGCCGAACAGGGCTACCGCTGGGGGCCTTATGCGGCGATGGCGCTGCATACGGCGGTCGGCATGGTGATCTTCGGCTCCGGGCTTCTCGCCCGCTCCTGGTGGATGCAGCCGGCAAACCGGGCGCAGATCCCGCTGTGGATCCCGGCTGCGGTCTGCTTCACCGGCCTTCTCGTCGATCTCTATACGCCGCTGGGTGTCGCCAACGGCATTCTCTATGTACCGCTGGTGCTGACGGCGCTCTGGTTCGGCAACAGAAATGCGCCGCTTTTCTTCGCCTTTGCTTGTACCGTGCTGCTGATGCTCGGCTTCTTCGCCGTCAAGCACGACGAGGCGGGGTTCTGGCAGGAGATCGCCAACCGCACCATTACGGCTGCCACGCTTTGGCTGATCGCGCTCTTCGTCTTCTATTTCATGCGCAACACCCATCATCTTGAAAGCGAGCGTGTCCGCTTCGGCGCGCTGGTGCGCGGCACGCCTGATGCCGTCGTCGTCATCGACGAGCGTGGAACGATCAAGAATTTCAATCCGGCGGCTGAAAGCATGTTCGGCTACTCCCCGCAGGAGACGATCGGCAAAAACATCAAGATGCTGATGCCCGAACCCTACCATTCCGAGCACGACGGCTATCTCGCGCATTACCGGCAGACCGGCGAGGAGCGCATCATCGGCACGACGCGCATGGTCTCCGGACGACGCAAGAACGGCATCGTCTTTCCGATCGATGTTTCCATCAGCGCCGTCGTCACCGGCCATACGAAAACCTTCGTTGGTATCGTGCGCGACATCAGCGAGCGCGTCCGGCAGGAAGAACGGATGAAAACGACGCTTTCTCAGCTCGAGGCCTATACGGCCGAGCTCGAGCGCAGCAACCACGACCTCGATGAATTCGCCTATATCGCCTCGCATGATCTCAAGGAGCCGCTGCGCGGCCTGCACAACCACTCCCGCTTCCTGTTGGAGGATTATGAAGACAAGCTCGATGCGGACGGCGTGCGCCGGCTGAACCGGCTCGTGCGTCTCAGCCAGCGCATGGAGAAACTCGTCAACGAGCTTCTTTATTTCTCTCGGCTCGGACGCCAGCAACTGGCGGTCAAACGCACCGATATCGGCCTGATCGTCAAGGATGTCGTCGCGACGATGGAGTTGCTGCTGGAGGAACGGCACGCCAAGGTGATCATCGACGGCCGGCTGCCGGAGGTGGTCTGCGACGCGCCGCGGCTGACCGAAGTGTTCCGCAATCTCATTACCAACGCGATCAAATACAACGACAAGCCGGCGCCGCTCGTCTCGATCGGCTATCTTGACCGGTTCGTCGGCAAGGACGGCACGGTTGCCCGCAACGTGTTTTTCGTTAAGGATAACGGCAAGGGCATTCCGCAGGAATTCCACGAGGATATTTTCCGCATTTTCAAACGGCTGGAAAAGTCGCAGGATTCCGACGACGGGACCGGAGCAGGCCTCACCTTCGTTCGCAAGATCATCGCGCGGCACAATGGCGATATCTGGCTGGAATCCGAGGTCGGCACCGGCACGACATTCTACTTCACACTGGGAAAAAAGCGCGAGGGGCAGAATGCAGCAGCGTGATACGCAACCGATCCTGATCGTCGAGGACAGCGAAGACGATTTCGAAGCGACGATGCGCGCCTTCAAACGCACCAATCTGCGCAACTCGATCCGCTGGGCGGCCTCCGGTCAGGAAGCGCTCGACATGCTCGCCGAGATGGTGCCGAAACCGGGGCTGATCCTGCTCGACCTCAACATGCCGGGTCTTGACGGCCGCAAGACGCTGGAGGCGATCAAGTCGAACGCCGGCTGGCGCAAGATCCCGGTGGTGATCCTGACCACCTCCGACGACGAACGCGATATCGAAGGCTGCTATGCGCTCGGCGCCAATACCTATGTGCAGAAGCCGGTGGATCTCGACGGGCTCTTCGCCGCGATCCAGCGGCTGAAGGAATACTGGTTCGAAATCGCGATCCTGCCGCTCGAGGACTGACAGATTGGCGGAACACTGCTCTATTCTCATCATCGACGACAACATCGACGATCTCGAGGTCTATCGCCGCATATTGGGCCGCGTTTCCAGCACTGCCTATACCGTCGTGGAGGCGGAGACCGGCGAAGAGGGTCGTGCGCTGAACGGCCGCAAACGGCCGGACTGCATCCTGCTCGACTATTCGCTGCCGGGGCGCGACGGGCTCGGCGTTCTTGCCGATATTCTGGAGGATGATCCCGCCGCCAACGTCATCATGCTGACCGGTCAGGGCAACGAAACCGTCGCCGTCGAGGTGATGAAGAGCGGCGCGCGCGACTATCTGACAAAGGATTCGCTTTCGCCCGAGACACTGCATCGCTGCATTCAAAACGCCATCATGCACGGCATGCTGGAAGCAAAGCTGGAGCAGAAGCGGCAATCGCTTGAGATCTTCACCCGTGCCATGGCCCATGATTTGAAGGAGCCGCTCCGGACGATCAAATCCTTCAGCCGCATCCTGCACGGTTCTGCGGCACTCCCGGCCGAAGACCGGGAATTGCTCGATTACGTGCTCAGCGCTGCCGACCATATGGAAGACCTGATCGTCAAGGTCTCGGGCTTCACCAAGCTCGAGGCCTCCGGCGGACTGGAGCTCAAGCCGGTCTCGCTCTCCGATGTGCTCGACCAGGTGGAGGACAATCTGCGCCAGCAGACCGAAAGCCGCGGAGCCATCATCATCCGCGGGGCGCTGCCGGAGGTCATGGGCGATGCGACGCTGCTGACCCAGCTCCTGCAGAACCTGGTGTCGAATGCCGTCCGCTATTGCGAGCAGAAGGTTCCGGAGATCAGCATCACAGGCGAAGCGCTGGGCGATACCTGCCGCCTCACGGTACGTGACAACGGGCCCGGCATCGACCCCGAGCACCGCGAGCTGATCTTCCAGCCGTTCAAGCGTCTCGTCGGCCGCGGCATCGAAGGCACCGGGCTCGGCCTTGCCATCTGCCGCCGCATCGCGCAGATGCATGGCGGCTCGATCTGGTGCGAGGCAGAAAATGGGCCGGGCGCCACCTTCATTCTCGAAGTGCCGCTCGCCGAGGCGAGGCCCGCGCCATCAGCCGCATCGGCCGTGCCGCACAGCGCCAGGCCGGCGGAGCAGCCAGGCGAAGGTTCGGGCAGGCTCGCCGAAGTGCTGCTCGTCGAAGACAGCCCGGCCGACATCCAGCTTCTGAAGATCAAGCTGATGCGGCGGGACAAGGTGAATTTCAACCTGCATGTCGCCACCAACGGACGCGAGGCGATGCGGCTGCTCGAAGAGCGCGCCGGCATCGCCGATGTGCCGCAGATCGATCTGATGCTGCTCGACATCAACATGCCGATCATGGACGGCTTCGAGGTGCTGCATGCGCTTTCAGCCGACATCCGTCTCAAGCGAATTCCCGTCTGCATCCTCAGCACGTCAAGCGACGAAAGCGACATGCGGCGGGCCAGAAATCTCGGCGCGCGCGCCTATATGATCAAGCCGCCGACCCTGCAGCAACTGGAAGAGGCACTCGAAGATGTCGAACATTTGGAGTTGTTGCAGCGCGGCGATTCGCTTGCGCTTTGTGCGGAACAAAATTAAGCGATCGTCATTGGCAACGGTATGACCTTCGCAGCTCTCATACTCGCGCTCCTGACGACACCGCTTCAATCAGGACTGCTCTCGATGGTATCAGGCATACATCACATCACGGCCGTCACCCGCAAGGTGCAGGCGAATGTGGACTTCTACGCGGGATTTCTCGGCATGCGGCTCGTCAAGCAGACAGCCGGTTACGAGGACGCGACACAGCTTCATCTGTTCTACGGCGATGCAGTGGGGGCACCGGGCTCGTTGCTGACCTTCCTCGCCTGGGAAGATGGCGCGCCCGGCCGGGCCGGTTACGGCCAGATCAGCGAAATATCGCTGTCGATCAATCCCACCAGCATCGGCTACTGGCTGACGCGCGCCATGAGCTTCGGTCTGAGCTCCGAGGGACCGGCCGACGAATTCGGCGAGCCAGTGCTCAGGCTGAAGGACCCTGACAACATCATCCTCAAGCTCGCGGGCGCAAGGAACCTCGCATCGCCAGCCGCCTGGGACGGCGCCTCGATCCCGGTCGAGCATGCCGTTCAGCGCGTGCGCGGCGCGACCATGCTGACGGAGAAGCCCGCCGAAAGCCGCAGCTTCCTCGAAACGCATTTCGGTTACCGCTTCCAGGCCAGCCGCGGCACGATCGACAGGCTGGTGTCGCAATCCGGCGACGTCATCGACGTGCGCGATGCGCGCGGCTTCTGGTCCGGCGCGCCTGGCACGGGGACGGTCGATCACGTCGCCTTCCGCGCCGCCGACGAGGAGACGCTGCTTTCCGTCCGCAAGGCTCTGGAGGCGACCGACGCCTCGCCGACCAACATGCATGACCGCAAATATTTCCGCTCGCTCTATGCCCGCGAGCCCGGCGGCACGCTGGTGGAACTCGCCACCGACAAGCCCGGCATGACCGTCGACGAAGAGCAGGCCGCCCTCGGGGGGAAGCTGTTCGCGCCACCCGAAGCCATCACCAACCTTCACGACCTGAAGGTGATGTTGCCGCAATTTTCGATGCCCGGCCAGCCGCGTGTCAATTATCGCGAACTGCCATTCGTCCACCGGTTCTATACGCCCCCGGACCCCGATGGCAGCGTCTTCGTTTTGTTGCACGGCTCCGGCGGCAATGAGACGACGCTGATGCCGCTCCTGAACAAGGCGGCGCCGCGGGCGACGCTGCTCGGCGTGCGCGGCCGGGCGACGGAGGAAGGGTTTCCGCGCTGGTACAAGCGCATCACCCCCTTCTCCTTCGACCAGAACGACATCAAGACCGAGGCGGAGGCCTTCGCGGCCTTCATCGAGGGCGCCGTCAAATCCTACGGGCTCGATCCTCAGAAGGTCGTCTATGTCGGTTATTCCAATGGCGCCAACCTTTTGAACTCGCTGCTCTACCTGCACCCGAACCTGGTTCACAAGGCGGTGCTGCTCCGCTCCATGCCTGTACTCAGCGACTATCCGCATGCCGATCTGAAAGGCACGGACCTGCTCGTCATCAGCGGCAAGACGGATGCCTATGGCAAATATGCGAGCGAGTTGGAAGAAAGGCTGAAGAGTTCGGGGGCCACCGTCGATTCCGACGTCATCCCCGGCGGCCACGATCTCGGCGATGCCGACATTCCGATCATCCAGAAATGGCTGTTGCAGGAAAATCGCTGACGATCAGCCGCGGCGAGCAACCATGATGCCGGCAAGCACAACGCCGCCGCCGAGCGCCTGCATCGTCCCGATCGCCTCGTTGAGCAGAGCCCAGGCAAGGATTGCCGCAACGACCGGCTGCAACAGCAGCGTCAGCGAGGAAAAGGCCGCCGGCAGATAGGCGAGCGCATAGGTGATCGCCACCTGCCCGCCGGCATGGCTGATAAAAGCCAGGCCGAAGACGATCGACCAGCCATAGACGGTCGCGGGCAGCATATAGCCCTCGTAAATCAGGCCGATCGGGAAGATGCAGACGGCAGCGCAGGCCGTGCTCCACAGCATGATGCGGATCGTATCGAAGCGGCTGCGCAGCCTGCCGATCGCAAGGATGTAGCAGGCATAGAAGAAGGCGGCGATCATCGCCATGCCGTCGCCGCGAAGGTCGCCATTGCCGATGGCTGCCGGTCCGCCCTTCAGAATGACGACGCCTGATAGCGCCAGGACAAGCCCGAGCGCGAAGACGCGGCTGATCCTCGCGCTGAAAAAGGCGAAGGCGATCAGCGTGACGAAAACCGGTGCGAGATTGGCAAGCAGCGTTGCGTTGGCGACCGACGTCATGGTGAGCGAAAGGTGCCAAGCGGCGAGATCGAGCGCCAACATGACGCCCGGGAGAACCAGCATGCCATAGTCGGAAAGGCTTTGCGGCTTCGGCCCCCTTTCCTTCTTCATGAGCGCGACGATGACGATCGGGATCAACGCCAGCGCCACGCGCCAGAAGGCCGTCGCCATCGGACCGACTTCGGACAGCCTGACGAAAATCGGCGAGCCGCCGATCGCCGCCCCGCCGAGAAGGAGCGCGGCAAGAGCGAAACGATTGGAAGGCGAGGCTTCGGAAAGGGTGGGAGCGGCCTGCGACATGATCTCGATATTTCTGGTCGCCCAAATGCCGGGCCGGCGGGATATTACAGCGCCGCGCGTCTTTTCGAGAGCCGCAAAGGACGCTGTAACACTTTAAATTGCTGCATAATTTTATCCTTAAATCGATTTCGATTTAAGGAATTATGCAGTGATGGCCGACGGACTATCAGAAGTCGATCACCGGGGACAGTCGAAGAGCGGCGTATTGGTGGAAAATCAGGCAGGATGCCTATTCGTCGTGCTGGTCCGCAGCTTTTCGGCGATCTCGGTCGCGACGAAGAAGGCATGCTCGGTCACCTGCGGCAGTCCCATCAGCTCGCCGAAGGTCCCGCGCGCCAGCGGACCGGAGATCAGCAGCGAAGGATCTGCGTTTCCTGACGGACCGATCGCCTCCGAGCGCTCGGTGCAGGCAAGGCCGAGGCCGGTCGGGTCGAGCGTCAGATGGCCACTTGCCGCCAAGGCTGCGAGCCAGGGCTGGGTTTGGAGAATACCGCCATGCGCCGGGCCGGTGGTGACGACGACGGCGTCATAGCGTCCCTCCAACGGCTGGCGCTGATGACGCGGCTGCAGGGTGCAAAGAATGAGCTCGCCCTCGATGCGCGTATCGGCAACCGACCCGGCCAGGATATCGAGGCGACCCGCAGCAACCGCCGCGTCGAGCACGGCCTCGACCTGCGGTGCGATACGGAAACGATGCACATCCCAATAGGGACGCAGATGGCGGACGAGACGGCGTCGTTCGGCAACCGGCAGCGTCTGCCAGAGATCGTATCCCTGCGCCCGCACCTGATCGATCACCCCATGCCAGCTGATGCCCTCTTCCTTCGCCGCATCTACGGCGGCGCGGATCCCTCTCAGCAGCGACACGGCGGAATGGGTCGCATCGGAGATGAAATCGCCGAAGAGCTCCTGCGGTACCGGCGGATGGCCGCGAGACCGCAGACCGCGGCGCGAGATCGCGGTCACCGGACCGTCATGCCCGCGCTCAGCCAGCGAGGCGATGACATCGGCGGCCGTCAGGCCGTTGCCGATGACCAGCACCCGGTCCTGCGGGCGGATCACGTCGAGCGCGCCGGGCTTGGTGGTGTCGGCGACGAAACGGGGATGGGCGGCAAGCCGGCTCGCAAGCCGGCCCGGGGCTGCCGGCGGCGGATGGCTGGTGGCGATCGCGACGATATCGGCCTCCGTCACGCCGCCTCTGTCGTCGAGGATCGACCAGCGGCCGGCACGGCGTTCGACAGCCGTCACTGCGGCGCGGCAATGACGCACGCTTCCGTCTTCCAGCAGCGGCTTCAGCAGCGAGGCGACATATTCGCCGAACAGCCGGCGCCGGGGGAAGAGCGAGCCATCGGGCTGCCTGGCCTCAGGGTCGCCGGCGACGGCGTCGCGGGCTTCGATCCAGGCCAGGAATTCGCCCAGGTCATCGGGCTGCAGGCTCATCTTGGCGGCTGGAACATTGATGCGGTGGGCCGGATCGACCGTGTCATAGGCAAGGCCGCGGCCGAGTTCGGCGCGCGGCTCGAAGACCATAATGGCAGGGCGCTCGCCGCAGTTGGCTCTCGCGAGATGATAGGCGACACCGGCGCCGGAGACACCGCCGCCGATGATGGCGACGACGGGCTGTTCAGACGTCGGGAGAGGCTTGGGCTGCATGGTGGCCGGGATCATTGCTTTCGGTGCCCGAGCATAGAAGCCGGGCATTGGTCACGCAATCCTCCGCCCCCGATTGTCTATAATTATTATGTAGATTTAGCCTTACCCCGATATCGTCGTCGAGAACTCGGGATTGCCGCGGATGGTGTTGCTCACCGTGCAGATCTCGTCTTCGGCGACATGGGCGATTTTCTGCCGGGTTTCTTCGTCGATATCGCCCTTGATCGAAAAAGCGATGTTAAACTTGGCAACGCGCGAAAGGCCTTCCGTCGCCTTCTCGCCGGTGACCTCGGCATTGATCTCGCTGATCTTGTCGAGAATACCCATCTGGCTGGCGGCGATGCGGGCGCTGAGCACCAGACAGGCCGAGAGCGAGGAATAGAGCAGATCGAGCGGATTGAAACCCGGCTGTGACGGCGCGGTGACGATATCGATCTCGCCCTTGGTGGCGGAGGTGATGTGCGGGAAACCGGTACGGCCGACAACGGCGGTGGCGCCGGTCGGGCGGGGACGAGCCTTGAGATCGGGCATGTTGAAAATCCTCTGACGAACATCTTGCAGATGGTGATTTCCGCCTGAGGCGGCAATGGCAAACGCCGCCCATGGGTTTCGGAACCTTTCCACCCGTCATCAGTTGAATACACCTGAACGAAATCCGTGACAAAGGTGGATTGCGATGCCTGACGTCCGCAGCATGGATAACCAAGGCCGGCGGATGGATGCTCGCGATCGACTGATCGTTGCGCTCTATGCGCAGTTGAAAGCCGAGCGGGAAACCCGCGAAACGCTGGAATGGGCGATCCGAAATGGCGCCGTCTCACAGGAGGTGCTGGAAGCCATCGCTGCCGATCCGGTTCCGGTCGTCACCAGCGAGGATATCGCCTCGCTAGAGAAGATCATTGCGCTCGATGAACGGCGCAAACCAAATCGGAACTAGCCGACGACGACATGCACTCTATTTGAGTGAGAAGAGGAGATCCGAAATGGCCGATCTCACCTATCAGGTCGTGCCGCATGACAATGGCTGGGCCTATAAGCTCGGCGACACACTTTCGGAGACCTATGCGACAGCGGACGAGGCGATCGTCCATGCCAAGGACGCCGCATCGCGCCAGAAGATCGGCGATGGCGATGCGCTGCTCGCCTATCCCGCGCCCGACGGCCGCGGCTGGGCATTTCAGGAACTCGAAACCGACAAGAGCGGCAGCCGGCTCTGATCTGCAACGGAGGATGGAATGGCCGCTCGGGCAAGCTGGAAGGGTCATCTGAAGGTGGGCGACCTTGCCTGCGCCGTCGGGCTCTACACCGCCGTTTCCTCCTCCGACCGCGTCTCCTTCAACATTATCAACCGCAGGACCGGCCACCGGGTGGAACGGCAATTCGTCGATAGCGAGACCGGCAAACCGGTCGAACGGGGCGACCAGGTCAAGGGCTACCAGATGGAGAACGGCGACTACATCGTCATCGAGGGCGACGAGATTGCCGAAATCATGCCGGAAAGCGACAAGGTCCTCAATATCAAGGCTTTCATCGCCTACGACGATATCGACAAACTTTATTTCGACCGCCCTTACTATCTCGCGCCCGTCGACGAACATGACGAGGAGGCGCTGTCGCTGATCGCCAGGGGCATGCGTGACGGCAAGGTCGCGGCTCTGGCCGAAGCCGTGCTTTTCCGGCGCAACCGGACGCTGCTGATCCGCCCGCACGACAACTACATCGTCGCGACGATGCTGAATTTCGACTACGAGGTGCGCTCGGCCGATACGGTTTTCGAAGACATTCCCGACATCAAGTTCGACAAGGAAATGATCGAGCTTGCCGGCCATATTATTGGCACCAAGCACGGCAGCTTCGAACCGAGCACATACGAAGATCGCTACGAGGCTGCCCTTGTTGAGCTGGTGAAGGCGAAGATCGAGGGCCGGGTGCCACCGAAGAAGAAACCGGCTCCGGAACGCAAGGTCGTCGACCTGATGGAAGCGCTGCGCCAGAGCGCCAAGATGAGCGGCAAGGCGCCAGCAAAGAAGGCCCCGGCGAAGAAGAAGGCGCCGGCGCGCAGCGACAGCAGCAGCAAGAAGGCAAGCTGAGATGGCCTCGCCCCCTGGCGGGGGATGGGCAATCTCAGGCGCACCCGACCTCGCTCGAATGCATCGGTTTGTCGCGCCGGCGAAGCTACTGGACCTGAAGCGCGTCAAAGTAGATTCCCGCGGTGCGCTTTAAGTCCTTGATCTATTTATGTCGTTTCCCAAAATCGCTGGCCACTTTTTCATTGGGTCGGCTTCTCGCCGCCTTCGGCCGCCAGGCTCTTTTTCAGCGCATCCATGATATTGATGACGTTGCCGGTCGATTTCACCGGTGCAGGTTTTTGCGCGGGCGCTGCCTTCTTCAGGTTCTTCTGCTTGCCGCGGATCATCGACTTCAGACGTTTCTGGATCGGATCCTGCACCATGGTCGGGCTCCAATCCTTCGTCTCCTCCTTCACCAGTTGCGTCATCAGCGTCAGCAGCTTGGTGTCGATCTCGGTTTTGTCGTCGAGTTCAGCCACGGGATCACGCACCTCGTCGCCATAACGCAGGGTCCAGAGAACGATGCCTTTGCCCAGCGGTTCCAGCAGGACTGCACGCTCGCGGCGATAAAGGACAAGGCGGGCAATGCCGACAACGTCATTTGCCTTCATCGCCTCGCGGATGACGCAGAAGGCTTCCACCCCGACCTTGTCCTCCGGCGCCAGAAAATGCGGTTTGTCGTACCAGATCCAATCGATCGAGCCGCGCCGCACGAATGTGTCGATCTCGATTGTGCGGGTGCTTTCGAGCCCGACTTCCTCGATCTCCTCGTCTTCGAGAAGAACATAGTCGTCCTCGCCGCGCGGATAACCCTTTACCTGGTCCCTCTCGGCCACCGGCTTATGGGTGACGCTGTCGACATAGCGGCTTTCGACGCGGTTCTTCGTCTGGCGATTGAGGACGTGGAAACGGACCTTGTTGCTTTCGGTCGTCGCCGGCGTCAGCGAGACGGCGGCGGTGACAAGCGAGAGCTTGAGATAACCTTTCCAGAATGTCTGACGTGCCATGTCTGTCCTGTCTCCCGGACACGGTTGAGCATGGCAATCAACGGCGAGTTCGGTCTTTGGTTCCGGCAATTGAAGATTTCGTTGATCAGATACGGTCGGTGCATTTCCATTTCATGGATCGGCTGCCGTTGGGCCGAGCATTGTAGGCGGAGAGACCAGAGCCACTCTTTCCTTGCCACCGCCATTTTCCTCTTCAATAATGAAAGCCCCAAGACGTCAGGATATCGGTAATCTGAATGTTGCGACTTTTCGCCAACCTCGTCATCGTCCTCGCATGCAATTTCTTTCTCATCGTCGTCAATGCTGGCGCGTCCTTCGCACAGGAATGCCCCGACCCGACAAAAGCGACGAATGCCTCGGCCCAACAAAAGCAGGCAAGCAAGCGATTAAACGCGCTCTTCCCATCTATCGCGCCAGATCGGCCCGATACAATCTGGCTCTTGTCGGCGATTCGCTCGTCGAACTCTGGCAGCCCTGGATCAAGGACAGCTTTCCTACGCGCCCGGTGATGAACCTCGCGGTCGCCGGCGACACCACGCAAAATGCATTGTACCGCCTCGATGGTTTAGACCTTCCGGATTTCCATCCCGCGGATGTCGTCTTGCTTATCGGCACGAACAACCTGGGTGCGAAAACTACGCCATGCGCAGTGGCAGCTGGTGTCGTGGCTGTTGTCAGCAAGGTTCGCGCTCTTTGGCCGGGCGCCCATATTTATGCGTTGTCCATACCGCCTCGGGGCAAGCGCTATGCCTTCTACGAGGATGTCAGAATTCCGGCCAACCAACTTGTCGCATCGTCATTGGCTGAAATGCCGGGTGTCACGTTTGTTCAAATGAACGATGATATGTTGCGGTGCGGTAAGCCAAGCGATAAAGAATGTTCCAACTACAAGCCTGACCATCTTCATTTCAATGAAGGGGCATACAAGCTGATCACGAGCTTCCTCGCCACAGCGGGTCTACAGCTTTGATTTTTGCCGCTCAGGTGGTTACCAAAACGTAAGGCGGAATGTCATGAGCACCTCATTTGACAGCTACCAACCGATTGGCCTGCAAAGACATAGACCCAGAGCTCGCGCGCAATATCGCATTCGGCGTGAAACCCTCGTTCGGATCCTCCTCTCGGCAATATTTTATATTTCCCTCTGGAGAGCGACTGGCATGTGGTACGGGCTGCCCGCCGACTTCCAGGAGGGTGTCGGCAAAGATCCCATGCCAATGCGACTCTTGCTGATGTCGCTCGTTCCACTCATTGGCCTCTACTGCCTGCTGGAGCCCAGGCGAGTCGTTGAATTGCTCCGCAGCGCCTCGCCGCTGGTCGGCATAGTCTGCTTATGTGTCTTTCTCTCAATCGCTTTTTCCGTCAGCGTTACAGCCTCGCTCCGGGCTCTCGTCGCCGTCGCATTGCTGACAGCTGGACCCCTTCTTTACAGAGCCCGTTATGGAGCCGTTGACACATTTGAAAGCTTGGCGAAATTTGCCATTGCGACGGCCTTCATCAATATTCTTTACACGGCAGCCTTTCCCCGGTTTGCGGTGATGAGAGGCAGTTATGCCGGGATGGTGAAGGGGGCGTTCTACCACAAAAACATGCTCGGCCAGTTTTCGGCAACAAACTTCATCCTGCTGCTTCCAGCCCTGCCGATGTGGCGTCTGCGCTATTATGATCTCCTGCGATGGGCGGCAATGCTGCTCTACCTCGTGCTCATCGTGCTGGCGAAATCATCAACGGCGATCATCCTGCTTTCGATCGGAGTAGCCGTATACTACGGAATGAGCTGGATTCAGCGCTTTCCGGGCCGCATCTTCAGATCCTTCGTCGTTCTTCTTGCATTCGCCCTGCTGGGCTTCGTCGTCTCCGTCGCGTTGATGGGTGTGGCACAGGCGATTGCCGAGTCATTCGGGAAAGACCTTACGCTCAGCGGACGCACGAATGTCTGGGAACAGTTGCTGCCGCTGATCTACGAGCGGCCGCTTTCAGGCTGGGGATTTGCCTTGTTCCGACAACCCGACATCATGGAGCAATATGTTCGCCTTACGTGGGACGCTCAATCCACCCACAACACCTATATCGAACTTGCGCTGAACATGGGCATACCCGCCACCATCATCTGGACCTCGTTCGTCGTGGTGCGGCTCGTGGCGAAGATGACCTCGTCGCCCCTCAATCAAGCGCTCGCCATCACCAAGAGAAAGGAGGTTGTCATCATCCTCCTGATCTTGATCGGCGCGTTTACCGAAGCCGGAATGATGCTCGCCCCCTTCATCTTATGGCCCCATACCGTGATCGCACTTACGAGCCTCGGCCCGGAGTTCCTGTCCCGCTTCCGCAAACCGACCCAGGCAGGCGCGCAACATGCATCAGGCTAAAAAGATGACTTCAGATAATCGTAGACTGGTGGGCCTCGATGGGATTCGTGGCTTGGCGGCTATTTGTGTGGCAGTGCATCACACCGAAGGTTTTGTCGGATTTGATGCAGCACCTGCTGCCTATCTCGCCGTCGACCTGTTTTTTTGTCTCAGCGGCTTCGTGATCGGCCACGCCTATGAGAGGAAACTCATTCAAGAGTCTTCGCTCTCTGCCAATGATTTCGCCATCAAGCGTCTCGTCCGCTTATATCCCCTCTATCTGCTCGGCTTGTTGCTCGGTGTACTCGCATATGCAGGCATGTCGCTCAGCAGAAATCAGCAAATGGATCCGATGCTGTTTGCCACCTCGTTGATTGCCTCGATGTTCTTCCTGCCGGCGATCGGTGGAACATCGCTGAAGGCGCCGAACCTGTTCCCCTTCAACGGTCCGTCATGGTCTCTATTCCTGGAGATCGTGATCAACCTCGCCTACGGCTATACGGCGAGATTGCTGTCCAACGGTGTGCTCGCTGTCATCCTGCTTGCGTCATGGGTTTGGTTGGCGGCGCAAAC
Organism: Rhizobium sp. WYCCWR 11146; assembly: GCF_013591995.1. Lineage (NCBI taxonomy): Bacteria > Pseudomonadati > Pseudomonadota > Alphaproteobacteria > Hyphomicrobiales > Rhizobiaceae > Rhizobium > Rhizobium sp. WYCCWR 11146. Next base: position 44,917 of record NZ_JACCEY010000039.1, on the reverse strand, counting down.
GCTGGCCCATGGAAGCGCCGACCTGATTCCGCTCGACGGCGCCTTGCTCTCCGGATTTCCCCGCGTTCTCTTTTCTTTCAGCCTCGGCATCTTGATGTACCGCTACCGTCAGCGGCTTTCCCCTTCGGGCATCGGAAAAGCAGCCGCAGTGACAACAATCGTCGTCGCGACTGCTCTTCTCGTCTTCCAGGCGCCAGCCGCCCTGGTTGGCATAAAGGACCTGATTGTCATCACTGCTTTATTTCCTCTCGCCGTGCTTGTCCTTTACACAGCCAACTTCGATGGCGTGCTGCGACAGCCCCTTCTTATTGCGGGGGAGGCGTCCTACGCGCTCTATGCAATTCATGTTCCGCTGCTCGGATTGCTGTTGGGAGCCTGGAAGGCCGCTGGCCTGGGACAACCGCCGGCCTGGGCGATCTTTGCCATCGTTCTTCCGCTGATCGTCGTATTGGCCATTGTCGTCACCCGCCTCTACGATGAACCGGTTCGCAAAGCGCTCAGCGCAGGAAAGGCCATGAGGCTTCGCTGGCGGCGATCCTGATTTGGCAAATTAGAGCGTCCTTTCTCCGCCTGAAGGGACGCACGGCGCTCTAATCCCCGTGCAGCCAAGCGATACGCCGCTTAAATCGAGAGATAGCGCTTCTGCCAAGGCAGCCTGTGTTCCTGCCATGCGCGCGGCGTGAAATCGTCATAGGCAGTCTCAGCGATCGCCAGCATCCAGTTCTGCGCCTTGCGGGCCAGCAGGACGCATGACAATTCCATGCCAGGCTCGACCGTAATGGAGGGCCGGTTGGCGCCTGGGATATCGATCCCCTTGTTACGCCATTGGATGCGGATTTCGTCGGGCTCGGATGTCCATTCGCCGGAGGCAACGGAAGCGTTGCCGTCAGGCTTGAAGCGCAGCGGCGGCGGGGTAACATTCAGAAAGCTGCCATCGTTGCGATAGTTGCCATCGATATCACCCGCGGTCGCTTTGCCGTTTCCCTTGAGAACGATATCCTGTTCGCACCGCAGAAATATGTTGCGCCGAAAGCTGCCGGACCACCGACGGTTGGCGAAGAACGCGATGTCGCATTGGCTAATGACGTTGTCGTGGATATCGATGTCTTTGCGAAATGCCTGCTCCTGATCCGAAAAGCCGCTCAGACTGACGCCGCGATTGGTGTTCTCGATCCAGTTGTCATAAATGTGATGGCCGGCGTGGTCGGCCTTGTCGCCGACGCCGTAGCCGAAGGAATAGTCATTCATTCTGCCGTCGCGCATGATGTTGCTGCGCACCACGGCGTCATCCCCGATCGACGAAAAGGAGAAATTCTTGCCGCCGATGAAGTTGTACTCGACCAGGTATTTTCGCGTTTTGTCGCAGACCAGCGCGCCCTTGTTCGATGCGCTCGCCGGCGACTGCAGGAAGAGGTTGCCGCGGATCACGATATCGGAGCTGATATTGTCGTCGCTGTTTTGATAGGCGAACTGGCAGCAGTCTGCTCCCTCGCCCGGGGCCGCGCCGATGCGATTATTCTCCAGCAACACGTGCGTCGTCTTCGTCAGGTAGATGCCGTCGCCGTTCACATTCTCCGTTTCACAGCGCCTGACGGTGAGGTTCTTGCCATTGTGAAATTTGAAGCCTCGAGGAGAGTTCTTGACGATAACGTCTTCGACCACCGTATCGGAAAACACCTGATAGGCGACGCCAACATCGGGCGCACCATCGATGACCTGTCCGCGTGTAGACGCGCCGTGAACTTTCTTTCGCAGGATGGCGGTCATTGCATTTCCTTCGATACTGGTGCCGCGGGGAATTAAGCAGAGGGCATGTGGCGGATGTTTGAATATTTGGAAATTCAGCTTGTAAACCGCCCATCTTTCAGAAACGACAAGGCTTGGCTCCACATCATCTTGTTGACGGGCAAGAAAGTGTGGTTTGCCGGTATGACGATATGCGCAGCCGCGCCGTCGAGACGCGTGCTCTCCACCGAAACCTTTCCATCATTCGGAACCCTGAGGCCAATGATAAGCGAAGAGACCGGATCGATGGTCCGATTCCCGGCGATGATGCCAAGTTCGTAATCAACCGTGCCGAACAGCTCGGTCATTGCGGTTTGATCGGTAATCAGCTGCTGTCCCGCCGGTCCGTAGACCTTCCTGTATAGCGGCCAGGTCTTGAGGAAATCGGCAATCTGACTGCCGTTGTTCGGCGTTCCGACCATCACAACTCTCCCCAGGTTGGCTGGGCGATAGCTCCTGAGAAACGCGCGGATGACCAGCCCACCCATCGAATAACCGACGAAATGGACCCGGCCATCGTCTGCTTTCTTCACGGCGTCGTCGATCTCCGGGCGAATGATGTCGACGAGGTCGCTGATCGAAAACCGGGTGGAGGGGTAACCGACATTCACAACCCGATAACCTTGGCCGGACAAAAAGCTGGCGAGCTTCGCCATGCTTTTCTTCGTCCGGGCAATGCCGTGAAACAGGAGGACAGTGTCGTTCATCATGTGTCCGCTCAACGGGCTGCTATCGATCAAGCTATTCTGTAGCTCTCGCGGTGAAGCTTGTCGATCAATGCGGAATGGCCAGACATCCGAACAGTTTCGTTGCGGCGTATCGTGCTCGAAACCGGAGCACGCAAGGCGTGAAAGCGGGGGTGCGCTTATTCTCACACCCCCGCCACAAGCGCCTTGTTCTTACTTCGAGACGTCTACGGCCGCCTCATCAATAAGGGCCGCAACCTCCAGGGGCTTTGATTGCGGCAAAGCATGGCTTGCCTCCAAGGTCGCGACTTTCCGAGCACTGAGACGAGCCGACATTGCCTTTTGATTTTCAGGAGCAATCATTCTGTCTTCACTTGCTATTTGATACCAGGACGGCTTCTTCCGCCAGGCCGGCGCGGTGATGACGTCTCCAAAGGTGCCGGCAAGCGGCGCTTTTTGGGTCGCCGCCAAAACGAAAGCATCTTCCGGTGATATATCCTGGCAAAAGCTTTCATGAAATTTGTCAGCCTTGAGCCATAGGTAGCTGTCGCTGTCCGGCTCGATATTGGCCATTGCCGCAGGAGGATGCTGTTGGGTGATGCTGCCTGGACTTTCGCCTGCGTCGGGAGCGAATGCGGCGATATAAACAAGCCCCGCGACATTCGGTTGATCTCCCGCTTCGGTGATGACCGCGCCGCCGTAGGAATGACCCACGAGCAGGACCGGCCCTTTCTGCTGGGCCACCATCTTGCGTGTCCGTTCAGCGTCCTCAGCTAGCGAAGTCAACGGCAGTTCGACTGCGTGCACGGACTGATAACCCCTACGCGCCAGTTCGAGTATGACCTTGCCCCAATGTGCGGCTCCACCCCAAAAGCCATGCACCAGAATGATCGTCGGTTTATTACTCATAGTTTTCTCCTGTTTCCTGGGAAGAGCGACACGGCCATGATCGGCGACAAGGGAATCCGAGCCGCCTCCTTCCTCCGCCGTCGACGGAATTGGCGGCGTACTCCGGTGGCCGCCTTGCGAACGGTCCTACATATACATCCAACTGCATTAATTGATTGCATTCAATATAGCTAGATCTTTCCGATGGATGCGTTAAGTCATCTTGCCGCAAACCTTCCTTTGGATACAAGCCGCATCCATTGCCATCGCGGCCGACACCAAAAAGCGGCCGCGAGTCGAGGCAGTCCCCTTCCTAAAGTCCCGCGTAAACAGGTGACAGAGGCTCGTGCTGCTCAAATATTCTGGCTCCTCCCAGTGATTGACGGCCAATTGAATGCATCTGATTTGGGCTTTCGTGCATTCGATTTTGGCGTTCTGTCGCACAGAAAATCAGCTCTGAAATTTTCATTCTAAAAATTGACTTCATAAATGAATGCATTATAGGTCGATTTGACTGCTATTTATGCATAATCAATCTGGCATGGCGCTTGCAATTGGATGGATGCTCCCCGGATGGGGATCGGATTTCAATCAAGGAGCCATCCATGCCCGCAGTGACCAAGCCAGCCAATCAAAAAGGCGACTTTCTTGTCGATTACGAGGACAAGGTTTTCGAAGACGTACAGGCCGGCGAAGGCGAAAAAGCCCTCGTCACCTTCCATACCGTGGCCTTCGAAGGTTCGATCGGATTCGTCAACCTGCTGCAGGCGACACGCCTGAAGCGGAAGGGTTTCGAGACCTCGATCCTTCTCTACGGCCCGGGCGTGACACTCGGCGTCCAGCGCGGCTTTCCGACGCTCGGCGCGGAGGCCTTTCCCGGCCATCTGAATTTCAACAACCAGATCGTCAAGTTCATGGAAGAAGGCGGCAAGGTCTATGCCTGCCGTTTTGCCCTTCAGGCGCTTTACGGCCATGGCGAAGGCGCGCTGATCCCCGGCATCACGCCGATCAGTCCGCTCGACGTTCTCGACCTGATCCTGATCCATCGCCGCGACGGCGCCTTCATCCTTGATACCTGGACGCTCTAAGCAGCAAGCGACGCAAAGAATAAAGGGCGGAGCCTTGGCGCTCCGCCTCCCCACCCGTCAATCGAGGATTTCGTCATGGAGAAAAAACCGAGCGTCCGGGTTGCCGCTGCGCAGATCGCGCCGGATCTGACCTCGCGCGAGAAAACACTGGCCCGCGTGCTGGATGCAATTCGTGAAGCGGCAGCCAATGGCGCCGAGCTGATCGTCTTTCCCGAAAGCTTCGTCCCCTGGTACCCCTATTTTTCTTTCGTGCTGCCGCCTGTTCTCTCCGGCAAGGAGCACGTGCGACTTTACGAGGAAGCCGTCACGGTACCGAGCGCTGCCACCGATGCCGTCTCGGCAGCCGCCCGCGAGCATGGCATCGTCGTGGCGCTTGGCGTCAACGAGCGTGACCACGGATCGCTCTATAATGCCCAGCTGCTGTTTGATGCCGATGGCACGCTCATCCTCAAGCGTCGCAAGATCACCCCGACCTTTCACGAGCGGATGATCTGGGGCCAGGGCGACGCCTCCGGCCTGAAGGTGGTCGACAGCGCCGTCGGACGGCTTGGGGCGCTGGCCTGCTGGGAGCATTACAATCCTCTGGCCCGCTACGCCCTGATGGCACAGCACGAAGACATCCATATCGCCCAGTTTCCGGGCTCGATGGTCGGGCCGATTTTCGCCGACCAGATGGAGGTCACCATCCGCCACCACGCGCTGGAAAGCGGTTGCTTCGTGGTCAATGCCACAGGCTGGCTGACCGACGAGCAGATCGCCTCCATCACGTCCGACGCAGGGCTGCAGAAGGCCCTTCGCGGCGGCTGCATGACCGCGATCATCTCACCCGAAGGCAAACACGTCGTGCCGCCGCTCACAGAAGGCGAAGGCATCCTGATCGCCGATCTCGACATGAGCCTGATCGTCAAACGCAAGCGGATGATGGATTCCGTCGGCCATTATGCCCGGCCCGAGCTGCTGCATCTTGTCATGGATGGCCGCGCCACGGCGCCGATGGTCACTACCACCCAGCCATCCCTCCCCACAGCCGAAGCAAGGATCCTTTCCGATGGAGAATACGACACGTCTGCCGACCGAGGTTCTGATCAACGAATTGCAGTCCTACGGAGCCCGGCTCGTTGACCCCAAGGCCGGACATGAAAGCCGCCGCGGTGGTGCCGGACCTTCCGACCACAAGGCACTGACCATTGACGGCATGACGGTGATGGTGCCGGTTCACACCGCACCTGCGTTCGAGAGCCCCTATCTGGTGGAAAAGCCGGACGATATGGGCCGCAGCCGTATCAGCAGGGACGGCACGGTGCTGGGCGAGGTCTCCTTTCCCCTGCGCCCGCGCTTCTACGAGCGCTCGACCGCCGACGGCATTCCCTATTCGCAGATCGCCGTTCTGCACGGCAAGGACGTGCTCGCTACGACCGTGCTGCAGACCTGCATCCGCTATCAGAGCCGCACCAAGACCTGTCAGTTCTGCGCCATCGGCCAATCGCTGGCAGCCGGCCGTACCATCGCCCACAAGACGCCAGAGCAGCTCGCGGAAGTCGCCAAGGCCGCGGTCGAACTGGACGGCGTCAAACATATGGTGATGACCACCGGGACGCCGAAGGGCGACGACCGCGGTGCTGCGATCCTCGCCGACAGCGCCCGCGCCATCAAGGCGGCCGTCAACATTCCCATCCAGGCGCAATGTGAGCCGCCGGAAGACGATATATGGTTCACCCGCATGAAGGAGGCCCGCGTCGATGCTCTCGGGATGCATCTGGAAGCCGTGACACCGGAGGTGCGTGCCCGCATCATGCCGGGCAAGGCGCAGGTCTCGATCGCCAAATACATGGCCTCGTTCAAGGCCGCGGTGGAGGTCTTCGGGCGCGGCCAGGTCTCGACCTATATCCTGGCGGGGCTCGGCGACAGCCGTGAAGCCATTCTGGACATCTGCGAAAAGCTGGTTGCTCTCGGCGTCTATCCCTTCGTCGTGCCCTTCGTGCCGATCTCCGGCACGCCGCTCGAAAGCCATCAGGCGCCGAGGCCCGACTTCATGCACTCGATCCTCGGCCCCTTGTCCAGGATGCTGGTCGCCAGCGGCTTGAAGGCCGTCGACATCAAGGCCGGCTGCGGCAAATGCGGCGCCTGCTCCGCCCTTTCCACCTATGAAAGGATGCTCACCAAATGATGCTCGAAACCTTTGCTCCCTATCGCTCGAGCGAATTCCAGGTGAAGTTCGCGACCTCCGCCTGGGAACGCAGCCAAGCGCATGCGCTGCGCCGTGCCGTCTTCTGCGAGGAACAACAGATCTTCGAGGGCGATGACCGCGACGCGATCGACGATCAGGCCATCCCGATCGTGGCGCTCTCCATGCTCGGCATTGCCGCCGATCAGCTGGTCGGAACAGTGCGCATTCATCAGGCCGAACCCGGCCTCTGGTGGGGCTCGCGACTGGCGGTCCACCAGGATTTCCGCAAGATCGGCGCCCTTGGAGCGACCCTGATCAAACTCGCCGTGTCCTCCGCCAATGCGATCGGATGCCACACGTTTCTCGCCAATGTGCAGGTGCAGAACGGTCTGCTGTTCCGCAGGCTGCACTGGGATGTGATCGAAGAGTTCGAGGTCTACGGCAAGCCGCATCTCAGGATGAAGGCCGACCTTGCCTATTATCCACCCTGCGCCACACCCGAGGCAGGCTTCACCGCCCTTTCCAGAAAGGCGGCGTGAGGATGGCCGCAATCGACATCAAGAGCCTGGCGGCAAAACTCTCGGCCAGCAGCGGCATCGCCGCCAAGCAGGATATCGGCACGATCGCGGCAAGGCTCGGTCTGCAGGGGCAGCAGATTGCCGTCGGCGACGATTGCGCCGCGCTGCCCGATGGCGACGGTTATCTGCTCTTTGCCATCGAAGGGTTCATGAACGAGTTCGTCGCCGCCGACCCCTGGTTCGCCGGCTGGTGCGGCGTCATGGTCAATATCTCCGACGTCGCTGCCATGGGCGGCCGGCCAATCGCCGTGGTTGATGCCGTCTGGGCCAATGGCGAGACTGGCGCGACACCCGTTCTCGCAGGCATGCGGGCGGCATCCAGCGCTTTTGGCGTGCCGATCGTCGGCGGGCACACCAATATCCGCACCGAACGCGGCCAATTGTCGGTCGCCATTCTCGGTCGTGCCAAGAAGCTGCTGACGAGCTTCGATGCAAAGCCCGGCGATGTGCTGGTTGCGACGATCGACCATCGCGGCCGTTACCGCGAACCCTTCAGCAACTGGGAAGCCGCCACCGACGCCGCGCCGGCGCGCTTGCGCGGCGACCTCGAGCTGCTGCCAGAGATCGCCGAGGCCGGGCTGGCGCTGTCTGCGAAGGATATCAGCCAGGGCGGCATCATCGGCACGGCCATCATGCTGGCCGAATGTTCGCATGTCGGCATCGATATCGACGTCACCGCCATTCCCCTGCCCGTCGGTGTCGCCCTCGACCGCTGGCTCGTCACCTTTCCGAGCTTCGGCTATCTGCTCTCGGTCGCGCCGGAACAGGCGGCCGAGGTCGTCACCCGCTTCACCGCGCGCGGCATCAGCGCTGCGGTCATCGGCGAAGTCGTGGCTGGCGCCGAGGTCGCGCTGGTCGATGGCGAGAGCCGTGCAGTGGTGCGCGATCATGCCGAAACACCGCTGCTACAGCTTGGTCGGCAGGATGTCGCCGCATGAGCCTCCCGCCGCACCGAACGCTACGCATTGCCATGCTGACCCATTCCACCAACCCGCGTGGCGGCGTGGTTCATGCCATGCAGCTTTCGGAAGCGCTGACCTCGCTTGGCCATGAGGTGGTCCTGCATGCGCCCGATGCCAAGGGGGCGGGCTTCTTTCGTCAACCCTCCTGCGGCACCGCCTGCATTGCCGTGCCGCCGGCACCCGCGGACATGACGCAAATGGTCGAGCAGCGGATTGCCGATTATGTCGACTATTTCCGAAGAACCGGAACCAATGGCTTCGACCTCTTTCACGCCCATGACGGCATTTCCGGCAATGCGCTGGCGACGCTCAAGCTGGAAGGCTTGATCCCGAATTTTGCCCGCACTGTCCACCACATCGACCAGTTCGCCGACCCGCGCCTCATGGCTTTGCAGGATCGCGCGATCGATGCGGCCGATATCTTCTTCGCCGTCAGCCGCCTCTGGCAGGACAGGCTGAGAGACGAGCGCGGCATCGCGGCGACAGTGGTCGGCAATGGCGTCGACACCAACCGTTTCTCGCCTGCCTGGAGCGGGGAGCAGGTCGCTCTGCGCGACAGGCTGCAGCTGGGAAGCGGGCCGATCTTCCTCAGTGTTGGCGGCATCGAGGCGCGAAAGAACACCCTTGGTATTCTCGAAGCCTTTCGTCAGGTCCGCGCCATCCGGCCGGATGCCCAGCTTGTCATTGCCGGCGGTGCCTCTCTCCTGGACCATGGCGACTATCAGGAGGAGTTCCGTTCTTGCCTCGCCTGCCTCGGTCGGGACGCCGCAGCGGTGCATATCACCGGAGCGATCGCCGATGCCGACATGCCCAGCCTCTACCGGTTGGCAGATGCGCTGGTGTTTCCCTCGCTCAAGGAGGGCTTCGGCCTCGTCGTTCTGGAAGCCATGGCCAGCGGCATTCCGGTCGTGACATCCTCGATTGCGCCCTTCACCGAATATCTGGGTCCCGGCGATGCGATCTGGTGCGATCCGCATCATCCGGTCTCCATTGCCGAAGGCATGGCGCTGGCGCTGGTCGCACCGATCCGCGAGCAGATCATTCCCCGTGGTCTGGCGGTTGCCGCCCGCCATGGCTGGCAGCAAACCGCGACCGCCCATCTTGCCCGCTATCACACGCTGCTGGAGCCCGACCATGCCTGAAATGCGCTTTGTCATTGCGTGGCCGGATGGCCGCAAGGAGACCTGTTACTCGCCCTCCCTGGTGATCAAGGACTATTTCGCCGAAGGCCAAAGCTATCCGCTGTCCGACTTTCTTGATCGCAGCCGCACGGCACTGACCATCGCCAGCGACAGGGTCAAGGCGAAATACGGCTATCCCTGCTCGTTGGCGCTCGGTCAGCTGTGGCGCATCGAACAGGCCGCCACTCCCTATCTCACCGACGCAGAGGCCGAAGTCCGCTGCGAAAGCTTCATCCTTTGAAAGGACCCATCATGCCTACACCATTCCTCAAGAGCCATTACAGTGCGGTTGTCATCGGCGGTGGCCAGGCCGGGCTGTCGGCCTCTCACTATCTGAAGAGCCAAGGCATTGATCACGTGGTCTTCGAGAAGAAGACCGTTGCGCATAAGTGGAAGAACGAACGCTGGGACGCCTTCTGCCTGGTGACGCCGAACTGGCAATGCCAGCTTCCCGACCATCCCTATGACGGCACGGACCCGCATGGTTTTATGGTCAAGGACGAGATACTCGCCTATGTCAACCGCTTCGTGAAGAAGGTCGATGCTCCGATCTTCGAGCAAACCAGCGTGACGTCGCTCGAAAAGCATGGCGGCCTCTTCCGGCTCGAGACCTCGGCTGGGGCGGTGACCGCCGATGCCGTGGTGATCGCCACCAGCCTCTATGCGGATCCGGCCATTCCGCGTGCGGCCGAGCGCCTGCCCGAGGACATCACGCAGATCCACACCGCCGCCTACCGCAATGCCGAGCAACTGCCGGACGGCGGCGTCATCGTGGTCGGCTCCGGCCAGTCCGGCTGCCAGATTGCAGAGGATCTGCATCTTGCCGGCCGCAAGGTGCATCTCGTGACCGGCAATGCGCCACGTTGCGCCCGGTTCTATCGCGGCCGCGATGTGGTCGACTGGCTTTCCGATATCGGCCAGTACGACATCACGGTCGAACATGATGGCATGACGAAGAAGAAGCACGACACCAACCATTACCTGACAGGACGCGACGGCGGACGCGATATCGATCTGCGCAAGTTCGCGCTGGAAGGCATGGCGCTATACGGCCGCATGTCCGGCGTCGCCGCCGGCCGGATGCTGTTCGAGCCGAACCTGAAGGCCAATCTCGACGGCGCCGACCGTGTCTATAACGGCATCAATGCCCTGATTGACCGGCATATCGCCGAAAAAGGCATCGAGGCTCCGGCCGGATCCCCCTATGTCCCCGTCTGGGAGCCTGGGGCGGAGATTGCCGAGCTCGACCTGAAGGCGGAGGGGATCACCTCGGTCATCTGGGCCACGGGATTCAGCCCGGATTGGTCCTTCGTCGGCCTGCCGATCTTCGACGGCAACGCCTATCCTGTTCATCGCCGCGGCGTCACCGTCGTCAATGGCGTCTATGTGCTCGGACTTCCCTGGCTCTGGACCTGGGGCTCGGGCCGGTTCCTCAGCGTCGGCAAGGATGCCGAACATGTGGTCGGGCATCTTGCGGCTCGACGTTCGGCACAGACATCGTCTCTCAAGCAATCGGTCAGCGCCTGATCATGAGCGCAGCCCTTCTCGGTTTTCCGCCCGCAGGGCCTTCGGCACGCGACCTGATGGAACGTGCCCTTGATCCGCATATACTGCTGGGCATGCCGCATTTGAATGGAAACGGGCTGTCTGAGACCTGGATGATGAAGGAACTCGGCCATCGTCACTGGCTGATGCTCGCCTGTCATCTCCGGCTCGAGAATGCGGATTTCAGAACGGCCGATGGAGAGGAGGCTTATGCCGCGATCTGTGCAACGTCCGTGACAGATGCATGTTTCGACGTCGTGCAGGCGAACGACATTTTGACCATTCATTCGAGACTGTCCGCAGTCTCACGAACCCGGACGTCGACCCGGCACGAGTTGTCCGTCCACGGACGAAGCGTCGGCGCGGTCGAACTCATCTCAACCTTCGTTTACAGAACGATCAAAGATAGCAATCACTCGATTGCCCGTGTGACGTTGCCTGAGCCGCAGGGACAGCGGTTCCAGCCCAGCCGTCTGGCCCAGAATGCTGCTGACATCCGGAGTGGGCGGTTAGGGACGCATTTCGGGTTTCCGGTCCCCGCCAACAAAGCGCTCCGAACCTTTCGGTTTGATCCCAGCACCTCCCAGGAGTTCAACGGCGCAGGACTATTTTACTTTGCCGAGTATCAGGCATTGGCCGATCGCGCTTTGGAAAACTGGTTTCCCCGCAAGGGGCCGGTCGTCCGAAAGGACGTCTTCTTCCTTGGAAATATCGAACAAAATGAAAGCGTTTTCTTCGACCTTGTTGATTTTTCTGACGAGCAAAAAGCTGTCCATGGGCAGTTGCGACGCGAAAATGGGAAAGTGATCGCCAAAATATTCGGGACGTGGACATGTCTTCGCTGAGGCATGCATTGCAGATTTCAGCCGCCTCTCACCTGTCGTTTGATCGCCGACAAAATGCATTCGGAATAGACTACCAGCAGGTAAAACCAGCATCGGCAACGACTGTCGTACCGGTCATGAGGCTTGACGCATCCGATGCAAGAAAATGGACGACGGAAGCGATCTCGTCAGGTTTGCCGAGACGGTGCATCGGAGTATCCCGCAGCCAGACATCGATCATTCCCTCATTGTCGTGACGATACGTGGTCATCGCAGTCTCGATGTAGGTGGGCGCAACGGCGTTGACCCGGATGCCACGGTCGGCCCATTCGGCCGCAAGCGACGATGTCATCTGGTGCACGGCAGCTTTGGCGGCGTTATAGTAGGTTTGCTTCTGCGGGCGGTTCGATATCAGACCCGACATCGACCCGATGTTGACGATCGAGCCCGAATGGGCATTGAGCATATGCCGGGCGAAGGCGCGGTTACACCAAAATACGCCATTGTAGTTGACGTCATTGACGTGGAGCCAATGCTCGTCGGTTACGTCTTCTGCGGCGACGCCGGAACGAGCGATCCCTGCATTCGCAACCAGGATGTCCACCTTGCCATAGGTCGAGACCACCCAGTCGGCCAGCCTATCGACTTCCGCCGATTTCGTAACATCGACCTGGTAGGTGGCGACATCATATCCCTTTGCTTTCATTGCCGCCGCGCCCTCATCGGCGATTGCCTTATCAATATCGGCAATGACAACTTTTGCTCCGTGTTCGGCAAGCGCCTCGACGCAGCTTAGCCCTATGCCGCGTCCGCCACCCGTAACGACAGCGACCTTGCCATCCAGGCGAAACTTTTCTGCGTACATTTGTGTCCTCCACATAGTCTTCAAAGATCAATGATCTTCTTGACGAACTTGCTCTGCGAGATTCAAAAACGGATGGCGGCCCGGCTGGTTGAAGTGCTTGAGGCGAACATCGAGCAACCTCTCGATCTGATCTGCATTGAACTCCTTGGCGCCGCCGTAGGAGGCCGCGAGGTAGACGACCTTGGCGTAGTAATCGAGTGCTTCCATCTTGAAATAGGCGCTGTTCAAATCATGCCCATAAGTCAGGGCGCCATGGTTTTCGAGCAAAAGCGCATCGTGCCTTTGCAGGTAGGGTATGATGGCGTCGGACAGTTCCGGCGTGGACGGAAGGCCGTACGGGGTCAACGGGACTTCGCCCAAAAACATTGTCGACTCAGGCATGATCTGTTGGGTCAGCGGCTTGCCACAAATGGCATGCACAGTGGCGTAAAGCGGATGCGCATGCACGACGGAACGCACATCGTCGCGATGATCGTAGACACACAAATGCATGCCAATTTCGGTGGACGGACGATATACCCCATCACCGATGGGCTTTCCGCTGCGATCGATATGGCAGATCATTTCCGGCTTCATAAAGCCCTTGGAGACACCGGTCGGCGTGCAAAGAAGCGTACCGTCATCCAGTAGAACGGAAATATTGCCGTCGTTGGCCGCGCCCATCTCACGCGCGTAGGCGCGTCGGCCCACCTCGCAGATAAATTCACGCAGTTCGAGATTATTTTCCATGATCCTCCCCTTCAATTCCGGATAGGACCATAACCGCAACAGCGATGCAGTCAACAAAAACAGAAATTTTAATGTTTGAAAATGTTGTTTTTAGTAGAGAACCGGGATATCAAGCTTCTGAAAATGTTTGATCCATTCCGGGGAAGGCTGACGATCGGTGATAACAGCGTTGATTTGATCAACAGGGCAGACGCTGGTGAGCGCCGAACCATCAAACTTGTCCCCGTCGACGAGGAGACACACCTTTCGGGCGGCGGCAATGAACGCACGCTTGACTTCAGCATCCGGAAGGCTCGCATCCATAACGCCTCCCGATATCGAGATGGCCTTGCAGCTGATGAGTGCGATATCGGCATTGAATTTGGCGATTGCCTGCGTCGCCAATGTTCCAACGAAGGTCATCGACTGCTTACGCAGCTCGCCGCCGACAGAGACGATAGTGTGCTGCGTTGCTCCGGGATTGGCGGTAATGCGTACAGAATTGGTAATCAATGTTAGGTCGTGATGATCTTTAAGCGCGCTGAGCACTTCAAAAGCTGTCGATGAGGAGTCAATCATAACGGCATACGCATCGTGCACCAATGCAGCCGCGAGAGCGGCAATCTTCCGCTTCGCCTCGATATTGGTGACCTGACGCATCCGGTAGGGAAGATCTTCCGCTTCGGCTTCCCTTGCTACCGCCCCTCCGTGTGTGCGGCTCAGAAGTCCGCTTCCATCCAAGGTCTGCAGGTCGCGGCGGATCGTCTCTTCGGTGACGCCAAAAGACTTGCTGAGATCAGTGACCTGCACCGTTTTGTGACGATAGACCAGGTCAAGAATTTTCTGTCTTCGTTCGACTGCGAGCATTTTTTAGGGAAAACCCATTGTTATTTCTGAGGATAGTAATTCAGGATATCGGCCGACTTTTCAATCACGATGCGAGCCGCTGCAAGGTTTTCGATCAAACCAAGGCCAATCAGCTGCATTGCGATATTTCCCCAAGCACTTGCTTCGATTGGTCCGACGGTGACAATGCGGCTGGTGCGGTTTGCTATCATTTGGCACAAAAGAGCGTCCTGGCCCCCGCCACCACAGATCCGAAGGCGGGCCACAGGCTCGTTCGTCTGCCGTTCGAGCGCCAAAAGACTTTCTGCAACGTCTTCAATCAACCCGCGGTAAACGGCAAGTGCGAGAGTGCCGAGGTCGTCATTGGTGCATCCAGCGAGTTCGGGGCAGGTGCGCGTCAAAGCGGCCACAATGTCGGGCGGATCGAAGAAAACTGGATCCGACGGATTGATCGAGGCTGACATCCCACGTGCGGAGGCAATCGTCGCAAGGTCTGACATTTCAGCGAAGCTGATCTCCTGCCCGACGCGCTCCGACCAGTGCGCACGAAGCTTTTGCAGCAGATGTAACCCATTCAAACTTCGTAAGAAAAGCTGACGACCTTCAATGCCACCTTCGTTCCCGAAACCGCTTAACCGGGCGTCCTCCGAAGTGATCGCCTGACGCACCTCGCGGCCGATGATTGACCATGAACCACAGATCAGGAATGCTTCCTGCGTACGTAGTGGAAGTCCGCATACTGCGCTTGCAGTGTCGTGGGCCGCGACAGAGATCACGGGAATTCGGTTGTGTAGTTGAAGTTCCAATTGGAGCTCTTCCCGAAGCCGGCCAAGGACCGTGCCTGGCTGCTTTAACGGTGGAAGCAGGCCGAGGGGGATGCCGGCGCTGCTGCAGATGGAACGATCCCATTTTCCGTCCAACGAGAGAAGGCCGGAGGTGCGCGCAAGCGTAAGGTCGCCGCCGACTTCCCCTGTCAGGTAATAATTGACGGCATCGGCGATCATCAGCACGCGCTGGCTGGTGGCGTTCACCGATGGATCTTCCCTGCCTGCGCTGAAAAGCTGATAGACCGTGTTGATTGGGAGAACCTGCGAACCGGTCCGTTCGAACATTTCACCGGGTGTCATGGGAAAGGCGTCATAGCCTCGCTGGGAACGGGGATGCCGGTAGTGGTGAGGCGCAGCTTGCAGCTTTCCAGAGGCGTCAACGAGAGCATAATCTACCCCCCAACTATCCACGCCGATGGAATCGATCTTCGCGCAACGCTCGAGTGCCAGCTGCAAGCCTTTCTTGATTTCCTCAAGCAAACGATTGAGGTCCCAGTGAGGTCCATCATCGAGGCGCATCTCTATCCCGGAGAACCGGTGAACCTCCGAAAGATCGATCTTTTGTCCGTCGAAACGGCCCAGCATCGCCCGCCCGCTGCCAGCGCCCAAATCAACTACGAGGCAATTGATCATTTTGCTTCTCTCAATAAATGGCTCGGACGCCCGCCAAAGCGACAGTATCAGACCGCAAACACAAACCAATCTTTATAAATGTGACTTTATGTGATTTTATTTTTGACTTGTATAGCGCCCCGGTTTGCGGTTTCGAAGCGACAGAAAAGTCTTCGAACAGCGGCGCGCTTGATGCGGCGTTCCGCGAGTGATCTAGTGGACTGACAAATGGAAGTGAACTTCAGCAGTCCGTCTGATGAATGTTCGACCGCTCCTGTGCTAGCCTCCTATGCGCGTCCGAAAAAACGCGCGGCGCTATAGAGAAAGAAATGCGAGCACGTGACGACCAGCATCAGACATATCGCTAAACTTGCAGGAACGTCAGTCTCTTCGGTCTCGCGCGTGCTCAACAACAGCGGTTACGCCTCGCATGAGCTCAGGGACCGTGTCGAGGCGGCAATCCGCACACTGAACTACACGCCCAGCAAGGGTGCCCGTATGCTGCGCGGCGCCCCAAGCCGGATGATCGGACTGATGCTGCCGTCGATTGAAGTGCCTTTCTTCGGCATCCTGGCCCATGCCATCGAACAGGAACTGTTTCAGCAGGGCTATCAGACGCTGATCTGCAGCACGGCGGAAAATATGGACCATGAGGTGCGCTACATCTCCATGCTGCTCGCCCAGCGCGTCGACGGCGTCATCGTGGCGAGCGCCTTCGGCAGCACCGAGCATTTCGGAGTGCTGCGTGACGCTCACATTCCAATCATCGCCATTGACCGCGAGTTGAGCGGCATCGCCGACGACGCTGTCATGGCCGATCACGAGGAAGGCGGACGGCTGATGGCGCGCCATCTGATCGACCTCGGCCACCGGGCGATCGCCATCGTCGGCGCGCCGGCACACAGCCAGCCTATCCAGCTTCGCCTGCAAGGCATCACGGCCGAGATGGCGAAAGATGGGATCGCACCCGCCATCGTGGCGATGGCAGAAGAGCACAGCTTTGCAGAGACCTACCGGCTGGCGCGCGAGCTGCTGGCGTCTCGACCTGAGGTCACCGCAATCATCGGCACGACCGATGTTTCGGCGATTGCCGCAATCCATGCCGTCCAGGATCGCGGATTTTCCGTTCCGGGCGACTATTCGGTCGTGGGCTTCGACGATCTGCCCGAGGCAGCCTACGTCTTTCCACGGCTGACAACGGTCGCACAGCCGATCCGCGATGTCGGGCGACAGGCAGCACGGCTGCTGGAAGCGCTGATCGACGAGCACCAAACGGGAGACGAATCTCGACAGGGCGCGATCGTAAAAGTGCCGGTCACGCTGATCGAGCGCGATTCCACCGGTCGCGTCCGCAACTGAGATGTGACCCCGATGCTAGGGCCGGACGATGACCTTGATCTCGCCTGGCAATGGCGCGTTGCCCACCACGTCGGCGACCTCCTCGAGACCGATGGTTTTGGTGACCAATGCGTCCAGTTCCAACGCCCCGCTCGCGACCATTGCCGCAGCGCGCGAATGGGTGAAGGGGTTGAGGTAGGCCGGCCTGATATCGACTTCGTTTACGAGCAGATCGAAGGGCAGAACCGGCACCTCGACACCCGCCGGCGTCACCCCGAAAAGCACGAAGGCACCACCGCGCCGCGCCATTTTCAGACCGGTTTGAAGCGTCTCGCTGACGCCGGCGCATTCGATGACCACGTCGGCGCCGCCTTTGGTAAGTTCTCGAACGGAAGCGATTGTGTCTGAAGAAACCGGGTCGAAGGCGTGCGTCGCCCCCAGGCTCAGAGCGGTTTGGCGTCTCGATTGCTGCCGCGTAATCAAAATGATCTCAGCTGCCCCAGCCAGGCGGGCCAGTTGCACCATGAGCAGACCGATCACGCCCCCGCCGAGGATCGCGACGCTGTCGCCCGGACGGATCCTTGCCTTGTCGATCGCGTGGATACAACAGGCCAGCGGTTCACTGAAGGCGCCGTGAACGGGATCGAGGTCGGCCGGCAGGATGAAGGCCTGCGCGTGTGGCACCGCCACATATTCCGCAAAGCCGCCATCCCGTGTCACGCCGATGGCGGTCAAGCTCTCGCATAAGTTCGGCCGCGCCTGCGTGCAAGCCCGACAGATGCCGCAGGCGATATTGGGGTCGACCGTCACAAGCTCACCGCCGGTAAAGCGGGTAACGGTATCGCCGATCGCTTCGACTATGCCGCAGAATTCGTGGCCCAGCGTCACGGGGATCGCCGTCGGATACTCGCCCTTGTACATGTGGCGATCGGAACCACAGATGCCGGCCACTGCAATCCGGACAAGCAGCTCGCCTGGCCCGGCAACCGGTTTCTCAACGCTGCGCATGGTCAAAGACCCGATCGACTCCAAGCGTACAGCCCTCATTTCACTCCTCCCGACCTCAAGTTCGATTGCCTATTCGTGCTGATGAAGCCGCCTTGCTGGATGATGCGCCCGCGACGCGGCTCAAGCGCTCAGCTCATGACATTGCCGCCATCGACATTGTAGCACTGCGCCACGATGTATGCTGCATCGGGGCCGGCCAGGAAGGCTGCCATGGCCGCTTGTTCTTGGGGCGCGCCAAATCGTCCGGCGGGGACGGCGGCGGCCACGCGGCGCTTGACGTCGCCGGGTTTCAAGCCTTCGCGGCTGCCGAGTTTTGCATCAACGACGTCCCACATCGGTGTATCGACGACGCCGGGAGCGATGGCGTTGACGTTGATGCCGTAACGGATCAGCTCCAGAGCGCAGCTTTGCGTAATGCTGATGACGGCCGCCTTGGAAGCGCAGTAAGCCACTGCCGGTCCTTCGCCCCGGCGCCCAGCCTGGGACGAGAAGTTGATGATGCGTCCACCTTCCCCTCTTTCCACCATGTGGCGGGCAACGGCCTGCGTCATGAAGATCAGGCCTTCGATATTGACCTGAAATACCCTCGCGGTCCGTTCCCGGGATATTTCCAGAATCGACTCGACGTCGTAAATGCCTGCGGCGTTGACTAGGATGTCGATCTTGCCGGCGGTTGATATAGTGAAGCGGACAGCTTCTTCGATGCTGTCCTGGCTGGTCACATCAAGCGCCACACCCCAGGCACCAGGGCCGATCGCTTCCGCCACCCGTGCGCATCGTTCACCGTCAAGGTCCGCCACGACAACCCTCGCGCCTTCGGCGGCGAAACGTTCGCATACCGCCTTGCCGATGCCGCTCGCTCCTCCTGTGACCAATGCCACCTTGCCGGAGAGCCGCGCCGTTTCCGCATATATCATCGCACTGCCTCCGCGGTCGCGCCTAAATCGGCAAAGGTGCCGTGCGCGGCTGCCATAATGAATAGCTTCATGTTTGCTCCTCCCCTTTATAACGATAATCGGAGTCGCCCTCCTGGGGCGACGCCAATGGGCTAAGCGGTTTCCGGGTTCGTCTCCTGCGCCTCGCGAAGAAGGACAGACATGTCGGGGATGCCATCGGTGGCTGTCGCCCCCTTGAGGCAACGCGCAGCTGCGGCATGGGCGACGGCGCAGATATGCTCGACAGGCCAGTTTTCATGCAGGCCGTAGAGCACGGCGGCGCAGAAAGCGTCTCCTGCGCCGACGGTACTGACGATGTCGTCGGGATCGACAGGTCGTGAACGCGTGATGATCGGGGAAGCGCCAGGCGCGAACCAGAAGCAGGTTTCCGGCGCATGGATGATCGCTCCCTTGGCGACACCAGCCGCAAGCAGGCGCTCGCCCGCTTCCAAAAGCCCCGCCTCGATCAAATCTCCCTTCGCATCGCGAACGGCAACGTCGGTTGCCCGCCCCGCTTCCATCTCGTTGATGATCAGATAATCGCAGAAGGGCAGAGCCACACCGACCTTGGCCGCAAATTCCGGGTCTTCGCTCGAGACGAAATCCACGCAGGTCGTAAGCCCGGCGCGACGCGCGGCCTCCAGCAGGCGCGATGCTCCCGAACGGCCGTCGGGGCCGATGCCGTCGAGACCCGGCAACAGCATGAGATAACCCAGATAGAACAGCCGATAGCCGGCCTTGACGAAGGTTGCGGGTGAGACAAGCTCATCCGTGACGGCATCGTTGGCGCCGCCATGATAGAAGAAGGTCCGGTTCTGGCCGGGCACATTCATGACATGCGTATGCGCCGTGACGCGGTCGGAAAGCGCCGTCAGCCCACCGACATCGACGCCGGCAGGTGCAAGGCGGGCCTTGACGATCTCTCCGTCCTGATCGGCGCCGATGCATCCCGCCGCCGCCAGCTTTCCGGGAAATCCGAGCGAGGCCAGATCGGTGACGACATTGGCCGCCCCGCCGCCCACGCCCAGATCCTGGTGCAGGATATGGGCGAGATTGCCCTGTTCGGGCCAATAGGACAGGGTGTGGACGCGATCGACAATGAAGTTTCCCACGCAGACGATGCCGCCCTGCTTTCGACTGTCGCGATCGTGAACCTCCTCCCCGGCTCGCATCAGCTGGCTCCTTCGTTCCACAAGGGTCTCAGCGGCGGCTCGTCTTCCTCGATCGCGGCAAAGCGCCCGATCGGCTCCAGAAAGAAATTATCGCTGTTGTCGTCGTTGACCTGGCTGACCTCGCCGACAAGGACAGGTCCGCCGCCTTTCCTGCCGTAGAAGCGGTGATAAAGCCCGGTGCGGATCGTCACGCTCTGGCCAGGCTGGAGAACCAGCGGCTCCCATGCGGCAAGCCGGCGCGGCAGCCCGTCTACCGGAACCGTCACATCCTCCGTCAGAACATTGCCATCGGCATCGGTTGCTGCGAATTCGATGACGAGATCGCCACCGGCGCGATTGATGATGTCTTCCATCTTCGCCGCATGACGGTGCGTCGGCGTGAGCTGCCCTTCCTCGACGAAGAGCAGCTTTTCGGCATAGGTCCGCTCACCCTCGATATCAACGATGCCATTGCGCAGGCAGAACAGCACGAGGCCGCATTCGGCGAACCGGTCCGAGCCGAAATCAGTGACATCCCAACCCAGCTGATGGGCGCGCAAATAGGCTGAAGCCTCGGGATGAGTGGCAAAATCCGCCGCCGTCCAATATCCCCATGCCGGCAGGGACCAGTGCCAGCGCTCGAGGGTCTCGGTTGCCCGCAGCAAGGCGGCGTTGATCACAGAGCGCTGCATCAGACGGATGCCCCGTCATACGCGACCGGTACCACGACGTCCTCGCGGCCGGATTTGAGGGCTGCCGTCAGGACCGCATGATGCGCCTGCGCTTCCGCCGGCGTCGCGCAGCCGAAACCGTTGGCGTTGCCGCCGGCAAGCTCATCGACGAAGGCCGCCCACATCTGCTGTATGGCGTCGGCAAAACCGAATTCGAAGATCTTGCCTGTAATGGCTGGAAACAGCGAGCCATAGCCGAGATCCTCGGTGCTCCAGGCTTGCGCACCGCCATTATAGTCCATCCATTGCCACTGGCGCGGCGACTTCGTGCTGAAGAATGCGCTTTTCTTCATGCCGAGAACCCTGATGTACCAGGTGTTGGATTCGCCGGGCGCGATACGCCAGGTTTTCAGCACCATCGGGAAATCCTGATCGCCGGTGCGCACACGGCTGCTGATCGTGGCATTGTCCCAGGTGGTGCAGGGCAGCATGCCGCCCTTGCCGTCAGGACGTTCGGTGACCTTCTTGACCAATTGCGCATGCAGGGTGGTCGGGCGCCAGCCGAGACGCAGCGGCACGTGCAGCACATGCATGCCGAGATCGCCCATGCAGCCATAGTCGCCATTGATGTCGGCCATGCGCTTCCAGTTGATCGGCTTCTGCCGGTCGATATCCGAAGAGTGCAAGAAACCCGCCTCGACTTCGAGGATTTCCCCCATCTCGCCGCTTTTTGCGAGCGCGATGACCTTTTGTGCGCCGGGGAAGAAAGGCATTTCCGAGGAGCAGCGGACCAAGAGTTCGGGATGCTCGGCAAGAACCGCCATGATTTCCCGGTTCTGCGCGGCGTCCATGCCGAAGGGCTTTTCGCCGAGAAGATGTTTTCCGGCCTTCAGGATGTCGATGTGGAATTGCTGGTGCAGCACATGCGGGACTGCGCAATAGACTGCATCGACCTCGGGATTGGCCAGAAGCTCCTTATAGTCGGCGGTGAACTGGCGAACAGTCGGCACATGATCCCTGAACCAGTCGAGCAGCGTCGCGTTGGTATCACAGACGGCGACGATTTCCGGTCGCGCCTTCACATCGGCCAGATGCAGCCAGCGCGCCGCAGCGCTCGCGAACTCGCGCCCCATCAGACCGCAGCCGATGACGCCGAAGCGGAATATTTTCGTCATGACATCTCCTCCCAGACGCGCGTCAGCCAATATGCAGCGAGGCTTGCTCGACGGAAGCCTTGTCATGGACGATTGCCATCAAGGCCCGCGTCATGCCGCCGGGATTGTGATGCTGGATGACGTTGCGGCCATAGACGATGCCACGGGCGCCCTGCTCCATCAACTGCTTGGTGCGGATCAGGATTTCCTGATCCGAAACGCGGCCGCCGCCGCGCACCAGCACCGGCAGACCTTGGGCGATCTCGACCACGCGATGATATTCCTCGACATTGTCGCACGGGTCGGCCTTGATGATATCGGCGCCGAGTTCGGCCGCCTGGCGCACCAGCGGCAGGATCTTGTCGATCGTGCCATCGACCATGTAGGCGCCCTTGGAATTGTCCTGCATGACAAGCGGCTCGACCATCAGCGGCATGCCGTAGATCTCGCATTCGCGCTTCAGGCTGTTCACATTGCGCACGCAGGCGCGGTAGACTTCCGGCTGGTCCGGCAGCATCAAGAGATTGACGACGACACAGGCAGCATCCAACGCGACGCCCTGTTCCACCGCCCTGTCGATCATTTCGGAAAACAGCTGAGACGGAAGGGGATTGCCATAGATGTTGGCGATGTCGGTGCGCAGCACCAGTGCCGGACGATGCTTGCCGGGAATAGCCTGCAGAAGGGGTGCCGTCCCCGGCGGCAGCTGAATGGCATCCGGCGCCGCGTTCGCGATCACCTCGATGGCCGTCTTCATGTTCTCGATGCCGGAAAGGAAGGTGCGTTCATTGAACATGCCGTGATCGATAGCAACGTCAAAACAGTTTCCAGACACGCCGAAAAGTCGGTTCAACCGCGCGGATTTCATCAGCTTCCTCCCAATATGGCAACGTTTCCACACCTGGATAAACGCAGCAGGAATGCGAGTCAAGATAATGTGGTAACGTTTCCATACCGGTTTCCAGGTGTGGACGAGGCGCTGCTCGCACCTCGTCCAGGAAGGACTACCAGCAGGTAAAACCTGCATCGACGTTGACGATCGCCCCGGTCATCAGGCTGGCGGCGCCCGATGCGAGGAAGAGGACGGCGCTGGCAACCTCCTCCGGCGTTCCCATTCTTCCCATCGGCGTGTCGGCGAGCCAGAGCGGGATACGCTCGCGATTGGCTTCGACGGCCACCACCATCGGTGTCTCGATATAGGTGGGCGCGACGGCATTTACCCTGATGCCGTGGTGCGCCCACTCGGCTGCCAAAGAGCGCGTGAGGTGATGGACGGCCGCCTTGGAGACGTTATAGGCCGTCTGAGGCTGAGGCCGGTTGCAGATGTGCCCAGACATCGAGCCGAGGTTCACGATGGCGCCGCGTTTCATCGAAATCATCGGACGACCGAAGGCGCGCGAGCACCAGAAGACGCCATTGAGATTGACGTCCATCATGCGCAGCCAATCCGCGTCGGTGAGATCCTGCGCCGGAACGCCGCTCTGGCCAATTCCGGCGTTGTTCACGAGGATCGTCGCCGGTCGCCCGCCGTCGGCGAGCTCAGCCGCGATCGCGTCCATTCGGGCCGCGTCGGTGACGTCGCCGACCCGGACTTCGACGTCGTAGCCTCTGTCGCGCAGCGCAAGCGCTTGCTCAGCGTCGGCCTCGCTGCGTTCGATGACGACGACGGCGGCGCCCGCCTCCGCCAGCGCCTCGGTGCAGCAGAGCCCGATCGCACGCCCTCCGCCTGTGACCACCGCCCGTTCGCCGTCGAGGCGAAATTTCTGCTGGTAGCTCATGTCACGTCTCCTCAAATGTCAAAGGCGCTTGGAAGCACGACGATATCGCGGATGGTGACGTTGCGCGGCCGGGTCAGCATGAAGATGATCGCGTCAGCGACTTCCTTCGGCTCAATCAAGGCTCCGGCCTCCTTGGCCTTGCGAAGGTTTTCCTCCGGCCAATCCGCAAGCAAAGCGCTGATCACCGGGCCTGGAGAAACCGACCCCACACGAATGCCACTTTTCAGAAGCTGGCGTCGCATCGTCTGGACGAAGCACGACATCGCCCATTTCGATGACGAATAGACCGGTTCCCATGGAATCGCCGAGTGTCCAGCAACGGAGCTGGTGACGACAATGTCGCCAGTGCCACGTTCGATCATGTGCGGAATGACGCTTCGAACGTTCTTGATGACGACGTTGACATTGAGATTGAGCATCCGATCGATGGTATCGAGGTCGGTTTCCATCAGGTCGCCGCCGATATAGGTGCCTGCATTGGCATGCAGGATATCGAGCTTGCCCGTCTTCGACAGGATGCCCTCGAGCAATCCCGCACACTCGCCCGGATCCAGCAAGTTGATCTTGAGCGGAATAGCGCGCTCGCCAAGCCGGGCACAAACCGTCTCAAGGGCCTTCTCATCGCGATCCACCAGCACGACCGTCGCGCCAGCGGCGAGCATTGCCTCCGTCGAAGCGAGTCCTATTCCGGATGCTGCGCCAGTAACCGCCGCGATCTTCCCATTCAATTCCGTCATCGATTTTTCCTCCTGTCTTGATTCTGATTGCTAATTATTCCCGACGCCGCAGGCGGCGTGATAGTCCGAGAGACTCTTTGTCACTCTCCAGATCAAAACCTGTTCCGGATCGAGCGGCGCATCTGCGAATTCCTGTGCGGCCGGCATGTGCTGCCAAAACAAGGGCAGCGGTACGATTTGCCCTCGAAGCGCCTCGCACAGCTGCCGGACGGGATCTTGGACTTCAGCCGACGCCCAATAATAGCGAATGCGGTCAGACAGCGAGTAATGCCGCAGCCAGCGCATCTCGGCGTTTGTGCCGTGGTAGTGGCGGCTCCAGTTGCCGGGCTGATCGAGCATCAACGCTTCCATCGCGGCATAGAGCGGACGCTGGCCGTAATCGGGCAAGAGGTCCGAAGCGATGGCATCCAGCGCGTAGAGCGCCTCGCGCAGGACGAAGGTCAGCTCGGGACCGACCTTCAGAATCGGAAACCCATCTTCCACCAGCGCGGTCAACGGCAGTGTCCCCTGATAATCCGTCGAGTGAGCTTCGAACACGAATTGCGGCTCGTCGGTGAGCACCGATTTCAGCGGGTCTATCTTGCTGCGGTCATAAAGGATGACATTCTGATTGCCGAACTCGACACCCGGCTGAACGACCAGGCCGATGGCGCGTCCGAACGCCTCCGCCAGGCCTGCCTCCGCAAAGACCCCGCGGTGGACTTCGATCGTCTTCAGCGCCGCTGCGGCAGCCGTCGGTTCGATGGTTGTCAGGGCATGGTCGGCCCCGCCTGGCGGCGGCACTTCGGTGCCGATGACGTAAACCGGCATTGCGCCGCCGCTCTTCTTCGCCGACGCCTCGGCGACCGCCGCAAGCCGGGCGGCACGATGGGCCGTGGTTTCGTCGTCGAGCGCCACCGGCTCGCCCTTGCAGCCCATCGAGGCATCGAGGTGAATCTTGCGAAACCCGGCATCGACATAAGCGGCAACCATCTTCTCGGCCTCGGCCATGGCCTCTTCGGCCGGGCGGTCACGCCACGGATTGGGGCCGAGATGATCGCCGCCGAGAAGGATGAGTTTTTCGGGGCACCCCTCCTCCGCCGCGATCTTCATCACGAGAGACGCGAAGTCGCTTGGCGTCATTCCTGTGTAGCCGCCGAGGTGATTGACCTGGTTGCAGGTGGCTTCGATCAGGACGGTGCTCTCGTGTTGCTTCCCGTGTCGGAGTGCTGCCCGAAGCACGATCGGATGGGCGGAGCATACGGAGGTCACGCCTCTCGGATGGCCTTCGATCCTCAGCCTGGCCAGTTCGTTGAGATGCACCTGCATCACGGTCGCCTTTCCGTTGAAGCGATGAACGCATCGAGTTCTTGCTGAGTGCCGGCACCTTCCATCGGTCCGAGGACCGTCACGTTGCGGGCGCCGGCGGCCGAGCCGTAGGTCAGAGCCTGCTGCGGAGACATTCCGAGCCGTCGGCAGGTGAGATAGGCACCGCCGAAGCAGTCGCCGGCGCCCGTAGGGTCGACCTCCTGAACGACAAATGCCGGGGCGTCGATGCGGTCTCCTTGCCTGCCGAAATAGGTCGCGCCGTCGGCTCCGCGCTTCAGCACGATCTCCTTGACGCCCACCTCGAACAAGCGGCGGATCGCTTCTGCCTCGCCTTCGACGCCGGCGGCACGCTCAAGCTCCTCTCCGGACGGCAGAAGCAGATCGGCGGCAGCGACAAGCTTGGAAAAGCGGCGCTCGGTGTCCTCGTTCAGCTTCAATTCCTTGCGAATGTTCGGATCCACCGAGAGCGTTCCCCCGCGCGCCTTGACGATGTCGACGGCCTTGTCGATCACTTCGCGCGCACTAGGGACCGACAGAGCGGAACCCATCACGTGAAGATGCCCGCTGCGATTGATGAGATCGCCGACCGCTTGAGACCAGCCGAAGCGCGCAGCTGCTGATGTGGCGATGTTGTAGACGAAATCCCGGGAGCCATCCTTGCGGTAGCGGACAAAGGCGCTTCCCGTGGGATAGTCCGGATCGATCGAGATCGTCGAAACATCGACGCCGTCGTGTTTGAGGCGATCGGTATTGACACGACCGAAATCGTCATCGCCGACGGCGCCGACCATTGCGGCCTTTCCGCCGAGGCGGCCGCACTGCGAGATGAAGATCGCCGGCGCCCCGCTCGCGAACGGACCGACAAGCGGCTGGGCTCTGAGAAACCCGTCTCCGACCGTCGTGGCGACGATCTCGACGAGGATCTCCCCTACGCAAACCGTGGGACCAAGCTGGTCCGGAGCCAGTACTGAGGTCATTTGCAATCCCGCTTTCGATAGTTCTTGTCGTCAACTCGTCGCCGACTGGACCGGCGCACCATCCTCGCTGCCGAACTCCTCGCTCTCCAGGGACAGAAAGCGCTGGTGCAACATGCATGCCGCTCCGAAGGCGGAGCCGAACTCCGCATCATCGTCCACGACAATCTCCGGCATGGGGAAAGGTATATTCTGGCCCTCCGACATGTGGACCGCCACGCGGGCGGCCACCATCGGGTAGAGGGATGCCACGGAGCCACCCAGCACGATCCTGTCGGGGTCGAGCAGACGACAGGCCTGCAGCAATGCGTAAGCGAGATGGCGCGACCAGGTTTCGGCGATATTGACCGCGGCCGGGACACGGTCATGAACGTCGCCAAGGAACTCCTGCAGATCGACGTGCTTACGTCCAATAGCCTCGCGATACTGCCTGATCAGCACTTCGCGACCGATCAGTTGCTCAAACTTCTGACCGCCGCTTCCCGGCACCAGGGTGTGGCCGATTTCTCCCGCCAGGCCGTGGCCGCCCCGGAACAGCTTGCCATCGATCATGATGCCGCCGCCGACGCCGGTTTCCATGAGCAGGAACAGGGTCACGCCTGAGACGCCGTGACGGTAGCTGTCGCCGATCGCAAACGCGTTGGCGTCGTTTTCAACCGCGATCGGGACAGCGGCCGGGACGGCGGCCAGGAAGGCAGATCGCCCAATCTCCTTCAACGACACCTCTCGCCAGCCGATGATGGGTGCGAGGGTGACAATTCCGTCCGGCCGGATGTGGGCCGGCGCCGATATGCCGAGACCCTTGCACCGTCCGATCATCCTCTTCGCCATTGCGCCGACGATCAACTCGACGCCCTGCGCCACGGCCTCCTCCACCGTCGAAGACGGCGTGTCGAACGCCATCTTCCGACATGCCCGGACTTCGGCGGAGAGATCGACAACTGCAGCCGATATATGCTCGACGCCAATCTCGATCCCGACGAAGAATGCGGCATCGGGAACCAGTTCGAGCATGATGCCCGGACGACCGGCACGGGAATGCTCCAGGCGCTGCTTGCCGCTCTCGTCCGACTCCTGAACGAACCCGCCTTCCGTCAATTCGGCGACGATCTCTCCCGAGGATGAGCGATTCATCCCGAGTTTCCGGGCGAGATCCGCCCGGCTGAGGCTTCGGTGGGCATAGATCGTCTGCAAGGCGGCGACGATATTGTTCTGCCGGATCCTGCGCGGCGAGCTTCCGATGGAGACGGTGTCGTTCATATTTCAATTCCCTTCAGTCGGCCCAACCCTTACACGACTGGAACAGGCTGTCAGAGGGATAATCAGGGCCGCGCGTTTGTGGCGCGGCGGCGCTTGGCCTCGTCATATTTCAGCTCGATGTAGCGCTTCGCGTGCGCCGCAAGCGGATCATTATCCTCCCAGGTGTCGCGCCAGATCGCACAGGCGAGCGACAGGCCTTCGTCCACGACCGTCGTCGAGAAGCTTTCGAACACGACGTCGCGCTTATAGTCGATGTCGAGCAGAGCGTCGAAGATCAGATCGAAGTTGATGACACCGTCGCCGAGATAGCCGCGATTGCTCTCGCCGATGTGGAAGTAACCGATCTTGTCGCCGGCCAGGCGGATCGCCGCGGCCGGATTGGCTTCCTCGATATTCATGTGGAATGTGTCGAGGTGGAGACGGACATGCTCCGATCCCGTCTCGGCGATGAACTTCAGCCCCTGCGCCGCCGTATTCAGCAGGTTGGTCTCGAACCGGTTGACAACCTCCAGGACGAGGTCGACGTTCGCTTGTCTGGCGACTTCGGCGGTCGCGGCGATCGCGGCGACGCTGTTGTCCCAGCCCTTCTTCGTCGGCTGGCGATTGTACTTGGTATGCGCGGAATAGAGAATCCCGCCCAGCTTGTTGCCGCCGATATCACGGACCGCCCGAACGGCGTCGGCCAGCGTCTGCTTGCCGGCGGACACCGCAGAGGTATCCTCGCTCGATACGTCCTTGTCGAGCGGCAGACCCATCGTCACGCCAATCTCCACGTCAAGCGACTGCGCAAGTTTTGCCAGTCGATCGAGATTGAATTTCTCGGGGCGCAGATAGGCAAATTCGATGGTGCGATATCCGTGTTCGGCCGTCTTGTTGAGGGCCATTTCCAGCCCTTCCTGCGTTTGGCCGCCTGTCCATACAAATGAATGGATACCCAATCGACGCATAGCCTTTTCCTCCAAGAAATGCCTTTGGTTGCGCACAGTGCTATGCCATTTAGTTTGGCAAGACAACAAATAATTTTGGCTTAAAATCTTTTGCTGCTTTGCAAAATTACCTTGCAACGCAATATTTTAAGTCTTCGGACACCGCATTCCGTCCTTCAACGGAAATTAGTTTCTGCAAAAATCAAAGGGATAGATCCACGATTTGCATGTTTAGACAACAAATGTTGCGTCGGTGGTTTTTTTGGCCTACACAAAAGGCCGGCGAAATGATCTCGCTGCACTTTGGGAGGATTGAAAATGAATTATGCTTTGAAGGCTAGCGCGCTTGCGCTGACGCTCAGCCTCGCCACTACCGCGTCGCCGGCCTGGGCTGACTTCTGGTCCGACGCCGGCGCCAAATTCAAGGGCGTGACACTGCATGGCGTCACCGAAAGCACCCCGCCATCGAACTACATCAGGAACGTGCTGGCTCCGGAATTCGAAAAGAAGACCGGCATCAAGGTCGACATCGAGACGACGTCCTGGGATCAGATGTACGACAAGGCCATCAAGGACATGGAAGCCAAGACCGGCATCTATGACATGGTCTACATCGAGCAGGACATCATTTACTCCTATCTCGCCAGGAATTTCCTCGTCGACATCACGAAGACGCTGAAAGACCAGCCGGATCTCAAGGCGCCGACCTACGACGACGCCAACTTCACCAGCTTTGCCGACTACTTCAAGGACGCGAGCGGCGATCTCTTCGGTGTTCCGATGGAAGCCTTCCTGAAGGCGTATCTCTATCGCAAGGACCTCTTCGACGATCCGAAGATCAAGGAAGCCTTCAAGAAGGAAACCGGCAAAGACCTGAAGCCGGCGACCACACACGCGGAATACACCGAGATCGCCGACTTCTTCACAAAGTACGGCAAGGACAACGGTATGGAGCTCTGGGGCACCACCGCTCAGGCACATACAGGCCATCCGGCGTCCTGGTATGAATTCTTCGAGTCCATCGCGCCGACCTTCGGCGTCTACAATTGGGGCATCGACGCCAAGAACAACTATGCGGCGACGGTCGAACATGGCGGCGCGATGAACGGCGACAAGGCAAAGGCCGCGTTGAAGTACTGGCTGCACCTGCGCGACATCGCTCCTCCGGAATCGACGCAGTCAACCTGGACGGAAACTGCAACGACGTTTGCCGCAGGCCGTGTCGCCCAGGGACTGATCTACGGTGAGAACGCCGCGTGGATCGCAAGTGATCCGGCGCAGTCGAAGGTGGTCGGCCAGGTCGGTTTCGCTCTGCCGCCGCTCGAGCCGGGCGTGCTGGACGACGCGAAAGCCGGAAAGGGTTATATCGGCTATTACGATGGCGGTGCCTTCGGCGTGCCGGTCACGTCCAAGAACAAGGAAGCGTCGCTGCTGTTCCTCGAATTCATCGGTCAGAACGAAGTGCAGCCCGATTGGGCGATCGCCGCACCGCGCATCACCAATACGGCGACGTTCGACGATCCGAAGGTGAAGGAGATGGACGTCAAGCTCGGCGGCTTCTACACAATGCTGAAGGACGACGGCAAGCTCTTCGCCGGCGCTCCCCCCTACCCCTTCCATGCGCAGGTGCGTGAAGCGACCGCTCCTATCTTCTACGACATCCTGACCGGCAAGATCGGGCCCGATGAAGGCCTCGACCAGATGGCGGCCAAGGCCGAAGAAGAGCTCACTTCGCTCGGCTATCGCAAATAAAACATCCTCCCCAACTTGACGGGTCGTTCCGACGACCCGTCATCTTCCGTTCCCAGATGGAGCGGACGTCCACATAACGTTCAATGGGGGATAGGCGATGCATTCGCAGAAGCTCGGGTGGCTGTTGCTGTCACCGACCATAGTGATCCTCGGACTGTTCGGGATCTTTCCTTTCATCTACGTCCTCTGGGTCTCTTTCCATTCATGGAACCCGTTCGCGGCCAATCCCGGCATGATTTTCAACTGGGCTGAGAACTATCGGCGGCTCGTCTTCGACCCGCAGTTCCTGGCATCGCTCGGTATAACCCTGACATTCGTCTTCTTCGCGGTCGTGTCAGAGCTGGTCCTTGGCTACATCCTCGCCCAGGCGCTGCTCAAGGACTTTCCCGGAAAAGCGGTGTTTCGCACGATCCATACGCTGCCGCTGATCATGGCGCCGATCATCGTCGGCTCAGTCTGGAAGCTGATGACCACCCCGTCCATCGGCATCATTCCCTATCTTCTGAGGAGTTGGTTCGGCTACGATCTGAATATCGGCCAGAGCGCCGTCGCGGCCTTCACCGTCACTGTCATCATGGACATCTGGCACTGGACGCCGCTCGTCACCCTCTCGCTGATCGCCGCACTCGTCTCGCTTCCATCAGACCCCTTCGAGCAGGCGCAGATCGACGGCGCCGGCAAAAGCCAGATCTTCTGGCACATCACGCTCCCCCTGATCCGCCCGGCCCTGCTCGCCACGGTGTTCATCAGGCTGATGGACGCGCTGCGCACCGTCGACGAAGTCCTGATGCTGACCGGCGGCGGTCCGGGTTCTTCGACGCGCTACATCGGCGTCCATATCTTCAGGGAAGTCTTTCCCAAGACGAATTACGGCTACGGTTCGGCGATCTCCGTCATCGTCCTCTATCTCACCATCGTCGTCTGCTGGCTGCTCTATGTCGGCCTGATTGCGCCCCGCGTGAAGAGAGGTTGAAGTGATGAAGACCCGTTTTCCCTGGCTTCCGGTCGTCCTGTGGACCTTGATAAGCCTCGCGACCCTTTTCCCGATCTACTGGCTCTTCGTCATATCGGTGAAACAGCCGTTCGACCTGTTTTCGACGCCCGATGTCATTCTCCGGAGCTTCTTCTGGAAGAATTACCAGGACGTGCTGACCAATCCGACCTTGCGCGGATACATGCTCAACTCGATGATCATTTCGTCGGGCAACGCGCTGCTCGTCACCACGCTCGGCTTCCTTGCCTGCTACGCCCTGACGCGCTTCGACCTCGCCGGCAAGGAAAGCATCTTCTTCTGGACGATCACCAACCGCATGGCGCCGCCGGCGGTCTTCCTGCTGCCGCTTTTCCTGCTGCTGACGCAGGTCTACAGGATCGGCGACTTCTCGCTCGCCGATTCCAAGCTGGGCATGATCCTGGTCTATTGCTCCTTCAACCTTCCCTTCGCCATCTGGACGCTGCGTCCGACCGTGGAAGGCATTCCGAAGGAATTGGACGAGGCGGCCTACATGGACGGCGCGAGCCCATGGACCGTCCTCTATGATATCATCTTTCCTTTGGCACGGCCCGGACTTGCGGTGACGCTGATCCTGACCTGGGTGTTTGCGTGGAACGAATACCTGCTGGCAGCGACGCTTACCAATTTCCATGCGCGGACTCTGACCACCGGCCTGTCGGAATATGTGACGACGACGGGGACGGCCTGGGGCATCATGGCCGCGATCTCAATGCTGACATTGGTTCCGGCGCTCATCGTCTTTTCGGTGGTCCAGCGTCACATCGTCGCCGGCCTGACCTTCGGCGCCGTGAAAGGATGAAACGATGACGTCTCAATCAGAAAATAACGAACCCAAGCCAGGCTTCCTGCCGATCGAAACGAACTGGTTCGACCGGCTCTTCATCTCGATCGTGATCTGGGTCGCGCTCTCGCTGTTCTGGATGCGGTTCATCGAACCGTTCGGGCTTTCGGTATGGTTTGCGGCGGCGATCTCGGCAGTCCTTGGCGCCTATATCGTCTGGAAGGGATGAGATGATGAATTCCGTCAACGACATCAAGTCACAATCTGCACTGCTTTAGGGGGAACGACATTGGCAAACGTACAGATTAGCGACGTCACCAAGAAATATGGCTCTCTTCAGGTCATGCATGGCGTCAGCGTCGACATCGAGGACGGCGAATTCGTCGTGCTGGTCGGTCCATCCGGCTGCGGCAAATCCACCCTGCTCCGGATGATCGCCGGGCTGGAGACGGTCAGCAGCGGAGATATCCGGATCGGCAGCCGTGTCGTCACCAACGCTCCCCCGAAGGAGCGTGACATCGCGATGGTGTTTCAGAGCTACGCGCTCTATCCCCACAAGACCGTCGCCGAGAATATGGGCTTTCCGCTGAAAATGGCCAAGCGTCCGAAGGCTGAGATCGACGAGAAGGTTGGCAGGGCAGCCGAGATCCTCGACCTGACGCGTTATCTCGACCGCTATCCGAAACAGCTGTCGGGCGGACAGCGCCAACGCGTGGCGATGGGCCGTGCCATCGTGCGCGATCCGCAGGTCTTCCTCTTCGACGAGCCGTTGTCGAATCTCGACGCCAAACTCCGCGTCACCATGCGCGTCGAGATCAAGGAGCTTCACCAGCGGCTGAAGACCACCACAGTCTACGTCACGCACGATCAGATCGAGGCGATGACGATGGCCAACAAGATCGTGGTGATGCGCGACGGCAGGGTCGAGCAGATCGGCAAGCCTCTCGATCTCTACGACTTCCCCGTCAACCTCTTCGTCGCCGGCTTCATCGGCAGCCCATCAATGAACTTCCTTCAGGGCCGCATAGCCACAAGCGACGGCAGGAAGGTCGTCGTCACCGACCAGGGCATCACCCTTCCGCTGGCGGACACAAATGCGGATGAAGGACGAGCCGTGACCTACGGTATCCGACCGGAGCACATCACGATCGGCGAGGAAGGCGTTCCCGTCGAAGTCTCGGTGTTCGAGCCGACGGGTTCAGAGACATTGATCTTCGGTCGCACGGGAGGCGTGCCGATCGACGCCCTGATCCGTGAGCGTATCGAGGTCGACCCCGGACGGACGATGTACTTCCACATCGATCCCCGACGTGCGCATATCTTCGATCGGGAAACAGGCCAGAGACTGTAGGAGGACGACCCATGGAGTTCAGAGGAAAGACGGTGATCGTGACCGGCGCCGGCAAAGGCATCGGACGCGAAATTGTAAGGATGCTCGTCGAACGGGGTGCGCAGGTCGTCGCCCTGACCCGCAGTGCCGCCGACGTCGACGCGCTGCGAGGGGAATTCGGCTGCCGGGCAATCCAGGTCGATCTCGCAGACGCCGATGCGACCAGACAGGCGGCGATCGCCGCCCTTCCCGCAGATTTCCTGATCAACTGCGCCGGCACGACCGAGCTTCAGCCATTCCTGGAGACAACCGTCGAAGCATTCGATCGCCTTGTCGCGGTCAACACGCGTGCTCCGATGATCGTTGCCCAGGAATATGCCCGCTCGCTGATCAAGGAAGGCCGTCCAGGCGCCATCGTCAATGTCTCGTCGGTCGCATCCTTCGTCGGCATCCCCGACCACGCAGCCTATTGTGCATCGAAGGGTGGATTGGATGGCTTGACGCGCGTCATGGCAAAGGAGCTTGCGCCTCACGGCATCCGCGCAAACGGCGTCCACCCAACGGTGACGTTGACGCCAATGGCGGTGAAGGCATGGAGCGATCCCGAGAAGGCCGCGGGGATGATGAAGCGAATTCCGGTCGGTCGCTTCGCTGAGCCGGCAGACATTGCCGAGGTTGTTCTTTTCCTGCTGTCCGACCAGGCTGCCATGGTGAATGGCATATCGATGCCGGTGGACGGCGGCTACATGATTGCCTGAAGTTCAGGACGAACGTGTCGTACGAGCCTGCGATTGCAATAGGGGATGCGGCGAGGTTGACCGCCGCACCAAACGGCGCAGTTCATCCTGATCAACAAAATGATCCGTCACGCCAGCCTCTTTATCCGGATGGCTGAAGACAAGTCCGTCTGAATCCTCAAGCTTCAGAGCTTGCTCCGTATTCATGATCCCCAGTGCCTGGCGCTCGTATTCGGACTCAAGCGCCGCCTCGACGATGGCTTTTTTCTTGCGCATGTCCATTTCCTCCGTTGCTCAAATGGTAACGGACGGGCGGACTCGCGGTTCCCATCAGGGCATCACGATATGAGACCCATTGAAACGAATGCTCGCCGATAACATTGCCCGCCATCGCGCGGGCCGAACTGTTTTTATGCCCTCGCTGCGAGGTTTGGCGCTGCCACAGCATGGCACTATCGATCACCGCGCCGCCGGTGAGGCGGCAAGAACGGGCAGTCGTCTGAGATTTGATGAACAACGCCGGCAAGATAGGCGGAGGAGCTGCGATCGTTTTGAGGGGTCTTTTTATTCGTCAAGCAGTTCCCGCAGCGAGAAATATTTTTGACAATTAGCAAATCCTCACGAACTCGACCTCCAACAGCTTTCCTAACTTTTCGATGCTGCTCCCAATGTGTCCGACGCCGACTGCGCAATGATGCGCCGGTCCTTCGGCGTTCCAATTCTCGACGAACGCGCGCGCCCCGATTGGAAACTGATAGCGGCTGTTGGTGTTTCCAATCTCCAGGATCGGTCCGGGCACCGATTGTCCTTCGGCGCACAACAGCTTCACTTTTCCGGCGCACTCCACCACGGAGAGCAGTGTTACCGGGCCATTCTTAACCGACATTTCGACACTTACGCCGGAGCCGACCTTGCCGTGATAGACCTCCAGAGGACGGATCTTGGTTCGACCCTCTGCAATTTTGGTATGGCCTGGGCCATCATGGCCCATTAGGACCACATCTGCATCGAAATCCATTGCATAATATTCGGTGAAGGAACCTCCGGTGCCGAAGCTGTCCATGATCTTCATGGCCTGCGCGTTCTTGATCTCATATTCGCCAGCAACCGGTATGCCTTCGGCGGTGAGCATCGAACAACCAACGATTACCGACGTGATGACGTCCTCGTATTCATGCCCGGACACCGATTCATAATAATAGGCGAGCGAGCCGAGACGCTTCGCGTCGACGAGTTTGCGCAGCGCGACAGCAGTTCTTGCCGCCCGCGCCAGTTCGTCTGGATCGCAATCCGGCTGCACGTCGAATTCCGTTCGGATTCTGTCCAAGCAGGCCGCCACTTCCGCCTCGCCAACGTCGCGTCTGAGGCGTGCTAGTTCGTCAATCTCCACCACTTCGATGTGTGTCCCGAATGCCGTGCTTTGGGCTGTGAGATCGGAATAGATATCGAGCATGCCGTTGTAATAGCGCCCCATGACGCCAAGGCGATTATGCGACATGACGTGGGCTACCCGTGCGGCCTCGATCCACTCCTCGATCTCGTTGTCGACAAACGGGTCATCGTTGAGAACGCCTGTTACTTGGTGGAACCGAATGCCCGCTCGAGTGAACACATTGGCAATCTCGGGCACCGGGCATGCAGCGCAGTGCGCCAGCCACTCGCCGGTCATGGCAGTCCTGTTGCCGAGTGCGTTGAAGGACGCGTAGTCGATCGCACCAGCCGGCTGCAGATTCAAAATAATGACCGGCACCTTTGCACGCCGAACAACCGGCAAGACGGTCGACGATAGAGCGTAGGTGGTGATGTAAAGGAAAATGATATCGACATCGGCCTGGCGAAACAGATGGCCGGCATCGACGGCCTTCTCCGGCGTATCGACGAGGCCAAGATTGACGACTTCGACCCCGGGCCGTTCCAGCTTGGACGCGACGACATGTACATATCCCCGCAGCCTTGCTTCGAGACCGGCAAACTGCGGCCAATAGGCCTCCAGACCGATACCGAACAGGCCGGCCTTCAAAGGGCGATCAG
The DNA here is from genome assembly GCF_013591995.1 of Rhizobium sp. WYCCWR 11146. Taxonomy (NCBI): domain Bacteria; kingdom Pseudomonadati; phylum Pseudomonadota; class Alphaproteobacteria; order Hyphomicrobiales; family Rhizobiaceae; genus Rhizobium; species Rhizobium sp. WYCCWR 11146. The sequence continues at coordinate 8,469 of NZ_JACCEY010000039.1, read as the reverse complement.
ACATTCCAATTTCTCCTGGAATTATAGCGGGGTCAGCCCTGCAGGCGGACACGAAGCTGGTCGAGGCCCACGGCCAGAAGCAACACGACACCGCGCGTGACATCCTGCCAGAAACTGGACACGTTCATGAGGGTCAGGCCGTTGTTCAGAGTTCCGAGGATCAGCACCGCAATCAGCGTACCCCAGACGCTTCCCCGCCCGCCAAAGAGGCTGGTGCCTCCAAGAATGATAGCGGCGATGATCGTCAGCAGATGCTGACTTGCTGCATTCGGGGCGGCCGCGCCGAGCATTGCTGCAAGAATGATACCGGCGGCAGCGCCTGAAATGCCTGAGATCACGTAGAGGATCATCTGGGTGCGCTCGACAGGCACGCCGAGAAGGCTGCTGGCCTCGGGATTGCCGCCGGTTGCGTAGACAAACCGTCCGAACGGCGTCTTGGCAAGCACGAGCCAAAGGACGGCAAAGACGATCAGCATGACGATGACGGGAAACGGCACGGAAAAGATGCGACCTGAACCAAGCCAGTTGAAGGCCGGCACGAAAAGCGGCTTGCTCAAGCCACCCGTCATGACCATCGACAGGCCCGAGAAGATGCTCATCGTCCCGAGTGTCGCGATCAGGGGATTGAGGCGCAGCTTGGTGACGATCACGCCATTCAAAATTCCGACCCCGGCGCCGATGACCAAGGCTGTCAGGCATCCAACCCAGATATTGATCCCGTTGGAATGCATCAATGCAACGATGACGCCGGCCAGTCCGGCAACGGCAGCCACCGACAGGTCGAGTCCACCGCCAATGATCAGCGGCGTTCCGGCTGCGGCCATGAGCCCGATGAAGGCCATGTTCGTGCCGATATTGGCAAGATTGCTCACCGACAGAAAGAACGGCGACAGCATAGCGAAAGTCGCAAGAAGGATGACATAGAAGCCCAGCAGAACCACGATCCCGGCGGCCGGTCTGGCAAGGATGTCCGTCATCGACTGGCGTTGGCTGGTCGTCTTGGGTTCGCTTGCAACGATCGAGTTTGACTTGTTCATGCTTTCTCCAATTCGTTCGTAGCAGACACGGAGTGCGACTCCGCCGCCTGCATCAGCTCGGCCGCCGATGCATTGGCTCCCAATGCGGCCACGGCCCGGCCCTCTTCGAAGACGATCGCTCGGTCGGCAAGACCGGCGACTTCCTCAGCGTCCGATGAGACGAGGAGTATGCTCAATCCGTTCGCTGCGAGCCGGCGGATCTCCTCATAAATCTCTCGTCGAGCGCCGAGGTCGACCCCGCGGGTCGGTTCCTCGAGAATGAGCAGCTTGGGGTCGCCGAGCAGCCATCGCGCCAGGCACACTTTCTGCTGGTTGCCGCCGGACAGGAGTCTTATTTCCTGCTCCGGACCCGTCGTCTTGACGCGCAGGGTGCGGATCCAGTGTTGCGACATTGCCCGCTCCCGATTGTCATCGACGAGCCCGAAGCGCGTAAAGCGCGTGAGGTAAGGAAGGGTCGTGTTGGTACGGACGGTGAGGTTGGCGATCAGGCCTTGCCGCTTGCGTTCGGCTGCAACGAAACCAATACCGCTTCGAATGCTTGCCCGCGGGTTCGACAACGCCGTTTCGGCTGTCCCCATCCGGATTGAACGGACCTTCGCCTTGGGCTCCGCCCCATAAATGGCTCTGCCGACCTTCTCAATCCCGGAGCCGATCAGGCCGAACGCACCCAGGACCTCGCCGCGGCGCACCGAAAAGGACACGTCGCTGAGCCAGCCTGGCAGCGACAGTCCTTCGACAGCCAGGATCGTCTCGTCCGGCAGGGATTGCGGCTTTGCCGGAAAAAGATCGCCGAGATCGCCTCCCAGCATCGCCCGCAGCACCTCGTCGTGACTGGTGGCGCTCGTCTGGAACTGTCCGCGTACCTCGCCGTCCCGCAACACGACGATCCGGTCGGAGAGGCGAAACACCTCGTCGAGGTAGTGGGAGATATAGATGATCGTGACGCCGTCGGCGCGAAGCGCATCGATCACCCCGAACAGGGTTTCGGCATCTGCTTCTCCGAGTGCAGCAGTCGGTTCATCCATGATCAGAATACGGGCCTGGCCGGCCAATGCCCGGGCGATCTCGACGATCCGCTGCTCCGGAAGCGATAGTGATCCCATTCTCCGGCTCGCAGAGACATGACCGAGCTTCAGTCGGCCGAGCAGCGTCGTCGCTTGCCTCTGCATGGCGGCACGGTCGACGAAACTTATGCCGGCGATCTTGCGCTGGGGCATCGATCCCAACGCGATGTTCTCCGCGACCGACAAGTCCGGATGCACGGACAGTTCCTGCGGCATCAAGCGAATGCCCGATGCTATGGCCGCACGTGCCGACGTGATGTCGACTGCGGCCCCATCGATCTGTATATGTCCGGCGTCGCAGGAATAGACGCCGGACAGGATCTTCATCAGCGTGGATTTGCCTGCACCGTTGGCGCCGAGCAGTGCCACGACCTCGCCGGCATCGGCCGAACATGTGACGTTTTTCAGGACCTGCACGCCGGAGAAGGACTTCGTGACGTTGGTGATTTGGAGCCGCGCTACGCGGCTCTCCGTGCTCGATACCGTCTGCATCAAAATCTCCTCCGACCCCAGATCATTGCTTGGGGAGAATTGCCTCGTAGCCCTTCAACCAATTCTCTTTTTTCAGACCAGAGAGATAGCTTGCGAACTCTGCCTCGGGAAAGGTGTAACCGTCGGCTTCACCGGCGCACGCGAATTCCTTGTAGAATTTGCAGATGTTTGCCTTGGTTACCATCTGATGGGTGACGAAGGTTGCCTCCGGCACGGCCTTGCCGGCGAGCGCAGACAGTGCAATCGGAATGAGATAATTCCCGTAGCTGCCTGGAAACGAACCCGTCGCCGCCACGAGTTTCGGGTCCGTGGCAAGCGCCTCGGCTTCATCCGCGCCGTTGCCGACGGCTATGGCCTGATCAACACGTCCGGCTGCTCGGACGGCCTGCAGCATGCCCATGGTCGCCTGGTCGTTGATCGCGATGATCAGGATCGGCGCTCCTGGCGGAATGCGGCCGAGTACGTTGTTCATCTGGGTATAGGATTCCTGCAGCGTATTCTTCGTATCGATCTCGATGATGTGGTCGGCCGGGAAATCCTTGGTCAGGGCTAGGAAGCCGGCGCGCTGACCTTCCGTGCGCATGCGCGGGATGACGCCCGACTGGGGCAGTGCGCCGATGACGAGATAGCCGCTTTTTACCGTGTCCGCGCCAAACTGTTTTGCCGCAGCCGTTGCAAGGTAGGACCCGCCCATGAAACCGGACTTCGGATTGTTCACGCCGAAGAAACTTGCACCGGGCATGGGGATATCGATTGCCGTGACCTTGGTGCCGTCTTGCTTGAACACGTCCATCACGGTCTGACCGAAGTTTGCGTCGGTCTGAAACTCGATGACATAGTCAACCTTGCGTTCGGCAAAAGACTTGGCATTGGCAAGCGCGGTCGGGCCATCGAGTCGGTTGTCGGCGACGACGAGTTCCACGCCGGCAGCATCCGCGTTTGCCTGAATGCCTTTCTCCACGAGCACGCCGAAAGCGATGTCACGCTGAAGATTGGCGAAGCCGATGCTGTACTTGCTGCCGTTTTTCGGAGGCGTCACTTTCGACGCGTCGGCGGCCATGGCCTGGAGAGCCTCGGCCGAAAGCATATTGCCGTCGAACTTCGCGGGATCGAACCCGTGGAAATCATCGGCATAGGCAGCAGATGCGGCGAGGCAAGCGGCTGCGACCAGCAGTCTGGCGTGAGTTTTCATATCTATTCTCCTCCCAGCCCCTACCCTCCCCGGCAGCGGCGATAGCTGATGCAATCAGCGTTCGGCAAAATTCGATCAACTTTGCCCTGACCTGATGACGGTACCATCGGCCACACCTGTTGACACGACGCCAAAATCCACAAAAGTGATCATTTGCATACAAAAAATGATCCTAAAAAGGCGACGTCAAATGACGGAAAACTACTTCGTCTACATGCCTGACAACAGAATTTCTGCAGCATGGGGCTGCACCGCTGTCTCGACGGGCTATTCGGTCATTGCGCCGCACTCCGATTACCCTCCGAGCCGTCATCCGGACGACCATCACTTCAGCTGGTCTCGCGGCCGCATCCTTCAGGCCTATCAGGTCGTGCTGATCAGCGCCGGCAACGGGAAGCTCGAATTCGGCAACCTGCGCCGACAGGTGCGCGTCACGGAAGGATCGATTTTTCTCCTGTTCCCGGGCGTGTGGCACAGGTTCGCGCCCGATCGGCGAACCGGCTGGACCGAGCACTGGATAGAGTGCCGGGGAACCGCTTTCGACTTTGCAGTGGATGCTGGCCTCCTGCATGTCGAACGCCCGCTCAACCCGGCAAGCGATGAGATCAATCATGTGTTCGCCGCCATCCATGACTTGGCGCGGCAGGATCCCGTGCTTCATCAGCTGGTGATATCCACGCTCGGGTTGCAGCTCCTTGCGCTGCTCTGCCGGCCGGACGATCTGGCAACCGGCGCCGGCGCGCGCCTCGTCGATCGGGCGCGCATGATCCTGATGGAGCGCTGCGGAACTTCACAATCGGTCGAGGATCTCGCAGCAGAGATGGGGGTGAGCTACCCCTATTTTCGCCGGCTGTTTCGTGAGCAAACCGGGATGTCGGCGAAACAGTATCAAATGAACGTCCGTGTTCAGCGAGCACGCGACTTCCTAGTAAATACCGACAAATCGGTAAAAGAAATCGCCGGCCTGCTCGGCTTTCATTCCGCCTTCCATTTTTCCAGCCAATTCAAAAATGCGGTTGGCTGCGCACCGACGGAATATCGTAGGACCTCTGAGAATTGAGAAGTCTGCCGATCCGTGGCACCGCGCGATCCCAGACGTCCCTCAGTCTGTCTTCGATGTCCGGAACCAGCGGCAGCGTCGAAGACGCAGAAAAGATCATCGCGCAATATGGAGCCGATCGGAAGGCATCCGACAAGGCTGCATGCCGTTTCGCGGCGTAGAAACGAGAGCGGCTGCTCGACGCTGCAACCAGTGGAGAAGCCGCATGTCCGCCAGTCGCTGAAGAGGCGGCGCGCCGGGCAATGGGAACCACAGTTTTCGGAAGACCTCTTATTTCATTGAAAGCTAATTTGAACTCCGTTAGCTTCCTTTGCGGGAGGACTACAATGCAACACATTGATTCGATTACTGCCGAGCCTATCGTAGCGGCGAAGGTCTGGTGCATCGCGGACTTCTGCTCGCAGCACCGATTGGATGGCAAGGAGCAAGCCAAGCTTACTGCTTTGTTCGGTGAGTTCGCGACCATCAGCGAACTCGTCCACAATGTAACGCGTAGATCAAGGTCAAGGTGAAGAGGCCGACCCGCGAAACGGCTGACGTTCCATGCGCTCACCTGGCCGGCGGCACCAGCGAGCGTGCGATATCGATGATGTCGTCACGCGAGGTGGTCGGGTCTTCCCTGTTCCAGGCCATCACGATATGAGACCCGTTGAAACGAACGAACGAACGCCGGTACTGGCGACACCGCCTAACCCGGCGAGACGTCAGGCCCACCGGCGGCTCTTTGAATTAAGCGGGCAACCACTTCAGTGCGGTTCTGCGCCTGCAACTTGCGCATTATGTGTTGCAAATGCATCTTCACTGTATGCCCCGACAAATTGAGTTTTCCTGCAATCACCTTATTTGAACAGCCGCATTGCAACTCTGCGAGGACATCCGCTTCCCGGGGAGTGAAATCAGCGATCGCCAAGTACTGCGTCCTATCATCCAAGCTCTTTTCGGCTTCATTTCTGGCCGGACTATGCTCGTTTGAGCCGTTTGTACCAGCTCCCAATAGCTGCGGGAAAAATGTTCCTCCTGCCAGAACGAGACGAAGACCGGCAAGAGCAATGTCAATGGGAAGTGAAGTCGAGAATAAGCCGCGGATGCCCATCTTGAGTGCCTGACGGGCTATGATGGCGTCATCCGTACCTGAGAGCAACGTGACAGGAGCCTCAGGAAAACGTGCAGCAATCGCCGCGAGATCATCACGCAGGCTGGTGCTCTCAACACTTCTGCCAGCCAGGCCCAATACAATCAAACGCACCTCTGCTCCAAGAGCACTATCGAGACTCTCGGTTGAGATCAAATCTATAACGTTCCACCCGGCGAGTTCACGCTCAAGAAGCTTCACCACGGTGGTGCGCGCCAATGTAGAATTCTCGATGATGATCACAGTTGGTGCATTGCGCCCGATACGGCGCCTAGTTCCAGTAATGTCGGACACTTGCGTGCTCCCCACGAATATTTGCAACGCAACAGCTATTCATATTATTCCTGTTCTCACTACATGTCATGAGAAAAAGTGAGTGTATTTCGGATATTAATAGTCTGACCTCTCATGATAATTCTTATAGTTTATAAGATATCAACGATAGATAACTGGGCTTGCAGAGCACATTGAAGAGATTTTTCATGAATTCCTGCTGGTTCGACTTGTCGCTGCAGACTTTCCAGCTTCGCCGAATTCACGTACGGCAAGCGCGTCAACAAAGCTTTCAAAGGCACTGAAAAGGCAACCGATCTGCTACAGACCCATTTCGGAAAGCGCCATTGGATATAACGAGTTGCCGATCGGCTCGGCTTTGTTTCCATATCTCAATTCAAAGCAGTCGCAGACCCGACAGCAAAAAAGCCTGAGATCGCTGACTACCCGTTATGATTAGTGAAACTGTGCTCTAATGACGCATTAATACCAGTTAGCATTGTTCTCCCGCAGACAGCACTGCGCCGGCACCGACCGATAGCGGCCGGAGGTCACGGCCCCTGGCGGCCGAAATCGGCGACAATGCGGATGAGGTCATGGTGGAATGTTCAGTTCTGAGTGAGCCGACCGTTGCGTGCCATGTCGGCCCAAAAGACGAGAGCCCGGCGGAGGAAGCGTTCAACATATGGCCTGATAATGGCACAAAGAACGGTTTCGTGCGGTTGAGCCTCCGCAATGCAAGTGGGGAGGCTATTCGCTAGAGCAATTCCAGCAAAAGTGCATTGCGGTTTTTGCGTCCGGAATTACGTGGAAACAAAGAGATAGAGCATTTCCGTGCTTCGAAGAAAAATGGAAAGGCTCTAGCCATGCATGAAGCTCAGAATGTCGTCTACGAGAGCCGAATGGGCATCCGTGAGGTTACCGTCTCCACCGTGGCCCGCGATGCCGGCCAACTGAAGCGCTTGCTGATCATAGAGAACATGATCGGTCTGTTGGGCATCCGCCGTCCCGCCGGCGGGAACGGCAATGTTGATGGGATGGAAATAGCCGAAATTGACGTCTACCATGCTGCCGGTTGACGATCCGTCCCCACCGCCGCCACCTGCGTGATTGCCGGTATAAATCGTATCTGACGACAAGTTGAAGCCACCGCCATTGCCGCCGATGCCTGCGATCTGCACAGTGCCCTGATCGAAAATGACATTGTTTGTCTGATGAGCCTCTGCGGAGCCGCCTGCGGCGCCGATGGCGATGTTGATCGGTGAAAAGATGGCAATACTCACATCGACCATGCTGCCGACGAAATATCCATCGCCGCCATGGCCCGCATAAAAGTCGCCGGTCAATGTGAGCGCAGTTCCCGGGCTCATCGACGTGCCGTGGCTCGCGACGTTATGGTCTCCGCCCGAGCCGCCCATGCCGCCGATCTGGGTTGCGCCCTGCAGGAACAGTGCGTTGTTCGATTGCTCAGCGTGAGCCGTCGCGCCAGGGCCTGCAGCCACGGCAGTATTCACGGGGGCAAACAGCGCGACTTCGGTGCTGACGAGTCCACCGTAGAAAAGCCCATTGCCCCCGCTGCCGGCATGATTGGCGCCATCGCCGCTACCGATGGCAACATTGCCGCTTCCGCCATTCCCGCCTATCCCCGCCATTTCGGTGGGATGCTGATTGATGAGCGCGTCGTTGCCCTGGAAGGCGTCTGCACCGGAATGAGGTCCCGCAATGGCGGCATTGGACGGCGTGAAGACGGCCAGTGCGTTGCTGCTGATCACGCCTTCGCTGATCCCGTCACCACCGCTGCCGGCTGAATTATGGCTCTGACCGGAAGCGACATCCAATGGAAGCCAAGTCGGCACCAGCGCCAGATGCCCCGCGGCCACGTTGGAGGCGAGGTGTTGATCGCTGCCCGTCTTGGGCAGGTCTTCCAATGAGGGACGAGTTTCCGCCATTACCGTCTCCATTCGCCGGCGACTGCACGTCCACCGAGCATGCGGCGCTATGCAGCCTGAATTGTTCAGGCATTGTGCATCTGAACGTGGGAAAAGCAGAGCCTGCAATTCGTCTACATCCTGTCGGCTAGTGCTGTAGCCATTTGGCTGTCATGGCCGCAGCGCCCGTTGTGCGAGTTTGCGAGCATTAGAGCCTTTCCGGGTTAGATTGCAGCATTCTGTTGGCTCAAACGGAGTCGGATGGTCGACCGGCCGGCGCGCGTCGTAGCC
>NZ_JACCEY010000038.1:307789-564763 GCF_013591995.1 Rhizobium sp. WYCCWR 11146 | reverse complement strand
AGCCAGAAGAAGAATGGTCATGATGATGGCTCCTGTTCCCAGCTGATTACAGCACGCCGGCTTCGTTTTTGAGCTTGTCGATGAGTTCGGCGACCGACTTGACCTTGACGCCGGCCTTGCGGCCCGACGGCTCCTCGGTCTTCAACACCTTGAGGCGCGGCGTGGTGTCGACACCGAAATCATCAGGGCTCTTCTTGTCGAGCGGCTTCTTCTTCGCCTTCATGATATTCGGCAGCGAGGCATAACGCGGTTCGTTCAAGCGCAGATCGGTGGTCACAACAGCCGGCAGCTTGATCTCGATCGTCTGCAGGCCGCCATCGACTTCGCGGGTGACCTGAGCCTTGCCGTCACCGATCTCGATCTTCGAGGCGAAGGTCGCTTGGGCGAGTCCAAGCAGTGCTGCCAGCATCTGGCCGGTCTGGTTCGAATCGTCGTCGATTGCCTGTTTGCCGACGATGATCAGCCCGGGCTGTTCGGCATCGGCGACAGCCTTCAAGATCTTGGCGACGGTGAGCGGCTCGATCTGATCGTCGGTCTCGACCAGGATCGCCCGGTCGGCACCCATGGCAAGGGCGGTGCGCAGCGTCTCTTCGGCCTTGGCAGGACCGATCGAAACGACCACCACTTCCTCGCACTTGCCGGCTTCCTTCAGCCGCAGCGCTTCTTCCACCGAGATCTCGTCGAACGGGTTCATCGACATCTTCACATTGGCAAGCTCGACACCCGTGCCATCCGGCTTCACCCGGATCTTCACGTTGTAGTCGACAACCCGTTTGACTGGCACGAGAATTTTCATGGGCAACCCCCCCTTATTTCTAAACTGCTGGCCGTTCGGCAAGTAATGCCCAGAAGGCGAAGAGCGGCGTGTCGAGCGACCTCGTGGCATGCTTGATGTCGGGGACATTGTAGAAGGATCCGCCGATACCAGGCGAAAACCAGTTCCCTTCCCCCTGCTGGAACTCTCCCTCGGACAGTACGAGGTAGACCTCCTCTGGCGCATGAACGTGGTCGGGATAGCGCACCTGAGGCGCCATCAACGTCACACCGATCCACAGGTCGCTCCGCTCCTCCAATCCTCCCGGGCCGATAATCATCGCATTGGCATGTCCATCGACAAAATTGTCGCTGGCCGTGTGGTCATACTTGGTGCGCCGACGCCATTCAAGCATTGGCTCGATGCCTTTGAACCCGTCGATCAATCGCGTCAGCGAAGGATAGGACGTATCGATCGAGAGCGCTACATCAAGCTGAGCGCACGCGGGCAATCGGCGGCCCTCTCCCGCACGCGCGGCTCCCGGGCGCTCCAGCGCTGCAAACATCTGACGGATCGAGCGGCGGGCTTCCGGGGCTTTGGCGAACTGGTCGAAAGCCACGAAAACCGCATCCAGGAAAATCTGCAGGCTTTCATTGCGTAAACTCATGTCATCACCTCCCGAGACGATCGGCCGGCAAGCGGTCCGCTCCTGCGATCAGATATCTTTCGCGATGCGCAGTCCGTCATAGACGGCGGCATGCGTGTTGCGTGCGGCGACCGCATCCCCGATCCGGAACAGCTGAAACTTGCCATCAGGATTGCGAATGACGGACTGGGGTTCTCCGGAAAGAAGCTGGTCGTGCGACATCTCGCCGAGATTGCTCGAGCTGGGCTTCAACTCGAAATAGAGCTCATCGAGCGGAATGGTCCCATGATTGACGACGATCTGGTCGAAGCTGTGCTGCCTGGCAATCCCGCCGTAATCGCTGCCGACATGGGCGACGAGCTGGTTGCCGCTCTTCTCGACGGCTTCCAGACGATAGGTGACGGTGAAGGTCACGTCATGTTTCTGCAGAGACCGCATATAGGGCACCAGGTTCATGGCCATGACCTCTGGCGCGAAGGACCGGTCCGGCGTCATGATCTCGACCTTGGCGCCTGCATTAGCGAGAAACTCGGCTGCCTGAAGGCCGGCATGGTCGCCGGCATCGTCAAAGATCAGCACGTTGGTTCCAGGCTTCACGTCGCCGGAGATGATGTCCCATGACGAGACCACCAGCTCGTTGCCGCGGGCGAGAACCTCGGTATGCGGCAAGCCGCCGGTCGCGATGATGACGACATCGGGGTTCTCGGCCTCGATGGTATCGGCTTCCGCCCAAGTGTTGAAGTGGAAGGTGACGTCGTATTTCTCGCACTGGCTCATGCGCCAGTCGATGATGCTGATCATCTCCCTGCGGCGCTCGCTCTGGGCGGTGAGGCGGATCTGACCGCCGGGATTGCTCGCCGCTTCAAAAACCACGACCTGGTGACCGCGTTCTCCGGCGACGCGCGCCGCTTCCAGACCGGCTGGGCCGGCGCCGACGATGACGACCTTTTTCTTGGCCTCGGCCTTCGCCACGATATGCGGCATGGTCAGTTCGCGGCCGGTGGCGGCATTGTGGATACAGAAGGCCGCCCCGCCCTGGTAGATGCGATCGAGACAGTAATTGGCGCCGACGCAGGGACGAATATCGTCTTCCCGCTTTTCGATGATCTTGCGGACGATATGGGGATCGGTCATGTGGGCGCGGGTCATGCCGACCATGTCGACCTTGCCGGAGGCAATCGCGTGGCGCGCGGTGGCAACGTCAGGGATTTTCGCGGCGTGGAAGGTTGGAAAGTTGGTTGCGGCGCGAATTTCGCCGGCGAAATCGAGATGCGGTGAATTCGCCATGCCCTGGATCGGGATCACGTCGGTGAGACCCGCATCGGTATCGATGTGACCGCGGATCACGTTGAGGTAATCGATCAGGCCGCTTGCCTTCAAGCGCTTGGAGATTTCGATGCCGTCACCCTTGCCGGTGCCACCGGGAAGACATTCGTCGGCAGTGTAGCGCACGCCCAGAATGAAGTCGTTCCCCACCCTTTGCCGGATCGCTTTGAAGACGTCGAGACAGAAGCGCAATCGGTTATCGAGCGAGCCACCATAGGGACCGTCGAGCTCGTTGGTAAGCGGCGACGTGAACTGGTCGATCAGATGGCCGTAGGCTTCCAGTTCGACACCGTCCATGCCGCCAGCCTTCATGCGCTCCGCAGCGTCGGCGAAATCCTTGATGATGCGCTCGATGTCCCAATCTTCCATTTTCTTCGGGAAGGAGCGGTGGGACGCCTCGCGATGATGCGACGGCGCCACGACCGGCAGCCAGTCGCCCTTGTCCCAGCGCGTGCGCCGGCCGAGATGGGTGAGCTGGATCATGATCGCCGCGCCCTCTTCATGCACGGCGTCGGTCATTTCCCGGATCCAGGGCACGATCTCGTCCTTATAAGCGAGCAGGTTGTTGAAGACCGGCGGGCTGTCCCTGGAAACCGCGGCCGAGCCCGCCGTCATCGTCAAGGCCACCCCGCCCTTTGCCCGCTCCACCGTATAGGCGCGATACCTTTCCTTCGGCATGCCGTCTTCCGGATAGGCCGGCTCGTGGGAGGTCACGATGATACGGTTGCGCAGCGTCAGATGCTTGAGCTGATAGGGCTGAAGAAGGGGATCGTTCGACATGGGCCGTGGTTCCGGATTAAAAACGTCAGAGGAGACGCTAAGCATAATGTACATATGTGTCAATATTGAAAACATATGGGTCGCCGTTTTCGACACTCATGTACATTTTTCTTGTGCGCGGCTTGATAATTTGATAGGAGATAGCCCATGGATCAGGCTTTGAACGACACTGGCTGGCGCGGATCACAGGAGGGATGGCTGGAAGCAGCTTACCACTCGCTGCTGGATTCCGGCGTGGATTCGGTGAAAATTCTGCCGCTGGCAAAGAAGCTCAACCTTTCGCGCACGAGCTTCTACTGGTTCTTCAAGGACCGGGAGGAACTGCTGGCCGGGCTCGTGGCGCGGTGGCGCGACAAAAACACCGGCAACATCGTCAAGCAGTCCGAAGCCTATGCGGAATCGCTTGCCGAGGCGATGCTCAACGTCTTCGACTGCTGGCTCAACAACGATCTGTTCGACGCCAGGTTCGAATTCGCCGTGCGCAGCTGGGCGCTGCAGTCCGACGAGATTCTCGCCGAGGTCCGGCAAGCCGACCAGCTTCGGCTGGAAGCCCTCAAGCGCATGTTTATCCGCTTCGGGCTACCAGAAGCGACATCAGATGTCCGAGCGCGAACAACTTACCTCGTGCAGATCGGATACATCTCGATGCAAGCCAAGGAGGAACTCGCCGTCCGCATGAAACGGATCCCCGAATATATCGCGATCTACACCGGCGAAGTGCCGCAGCAGAGGGAGCTCGATCGCTTCTTCTCGCGGCATGGCTACAGGCCGGGTTAGGGAGAGCCGGATGAGCGCTTCCCTGAGGATCGGTATCATTGGCGGCGGTGGCTGGCTTGGCGGAGCAATCGCCGGCTCTATCCTTGATGCCGGCCTGGTCGAACCTCGAAATCTCTCCCTTTCCTATCGCAGTGAGCAGCCGCGCCGTTTCCCGAATTCTTTCCTGACCACCGACAATCAGGCGCTTGCCGACCGCTCGGACGTGATCGTCCTTTCCGTCCGTCCTGATGACTGGCATGCTCTCGATGTCGATGCCGGCGGCAAGCTGGTCATCTCGGTCATGGCGGCCATCCGCCTGGACGCACTTTCCGAGCGCCACAACACCGGTCGCGTCATCCGCGCTTTGCCGAACGCCGCCGCCGAAGTGGCCAGGTCCTATACGCCATGGATTGGCGCGAGCGATGTCACCGAAGACGACCGGGCGCTCGTCCGTGCTATTTTCGAGGCATGCGGATCTGAGGACGAGGTCGCAAGGGAAAGCGACATTGATTATCTCACGGGTCTTTCCGGGTCCGGACCGGCTTTCCCCGCATTGCTCGCCGCCGCCATGATGCGCGACGCCATCGCAAATGGCCTGCCGGCGGAGATTGCGCGGCGCGCCGTCAACACGGTGATCACAGGCGCCGGCCGCCTGCTGGAGCGCCATGACGAATGTCCCGATGACGTCGTTCAAACCTTTGTCGGCTATCGCGGCACGACTGCGGCAGCCATCGAAGGCATGCGCGTTGCCGGGTTCGACGCTTCGGTTGCGGAGGGATTATCGGCGGCATTCAAGAAATCGGTGAGTATGGGAGACGCTTCCTGACAACCGTTGGAGTGGGTCCTGCGGCGCCCCGCTCAGCAAAACCGGCCGCTAAACAGAGGGAACGAGAATGAAAAAACTATTCGCATCGACATGTCTGACGTTCGGCCTGATCGGCGGGGCGTCTTTCGCCAGCGCCGCCGAATGCGGCACTGTCACCATCGCCAGCATGAACTGGCAGAGTGCAGAGGTTCTCTCCAACCTCGACAAGTTCATCCTGAACGAAGGTTATGGCTGTGAGGCCGAAATCACCGTCGGCGATACCGTCCCGACGATCACCTCGATGGCCGAAAAGGGCCAGCCGGACATCGCGCCCGAAGCCTGGATCGACCTGCTCCCCGACGTCGTCAAGAAGGGAACGGAAGAAGGCCGGATCGTTCAGGTCGGCTCTCCGCTGCCCGATGGCGGCGTCCAGGGCTGGTGGATTCCCAAATATCTGGCCGACGCCCATCCTGACATCAAGACCATCGGCGACGTGCTGAAGCATCCGGAACTCTTCCCCGCTCCTGAGGATGCGAAGAAGGGCGCCATCTATAACGGGCCGCAGGGCTGGGGCGGCACCGTGGTGACCACGCAGCTCTACAAGGCCTTCGAAGCCGACAAGGCCGGCTTCACCCTCGTCGATACCGGCTCGGCTGCCGGCCTCGATGGCTCGATCTCCAAGGCCTACGAACGCAAGGAAGGCTGGGCCGGCTACTACTGGGCGCCGACCGCGCTGCTCGGCAAGTATGAGATGGTCAAGCTGGAAGCCGGCGTTCCGAACGACGCCGCCGAATGGAAGCGCTGCAATACCGTCGCCGATTGCCCCGATCCGAAGCCGAATGCATGGCCGGTCGACAAGATCGTCACCCTCGTTGCAAAGCCTTTCTCGGAAAAGGTCGGCCCTGAAGTCATGGACTACCTGACGAAGCGCTCCTGGAGCAACGACACGGTCAACAAGCTCATGGCGTGGATGACCGACAACCAGGCGACCGGCGAGGACGGTGCCAAGCACTTCCTCAAAGAAAACAAGGACCTCTGGACCAAGTGGGTCTCGCCTGAGGCAGCCACGAAGATCGAAGCTGCTCTCTAGAACAGGATGATTTTAGGCCTGTTCGGCCTAAAATCTGAACCCTGTTCTAAGTTAAATAGTGAGAGCATGATGTCGTCCGAAAACCGCTCACACTTTTCGGCATCATGCTCTAACGCCGACTACTGCGGTGCGCTTAATGCGCACCGCCTCTCGCTGCCGATAAAATCAAAAAGACTGCCACGGCTCTTTGAAGAAAAAGGGGAACCGAATGGAATGGTTTTATAAATTCCCGCATATGGATGACGACGCCCTTCGCAATCTGAAGAAGGCGATCGATGACGGTTTTCGCACGTTTACCCGCACCTATGGCGACGCGATCGAAAGCCTCTTCTCGCCGCTGCAGCATTTCCTGATCGCCGCCGACCGCTTCATGACGCAGACGCCGTGGCCGATCATTACGGCAATCATCCTTGTTATCGCATGGTTTGCCAGCCGCAGCCTGAAGATCGTCCTCGGCTGTCTCGTCACACTGCTGTTGATCGGCTATTTCGACATGTGGGACGATACGATGCGGACGGTCTCGATGATCTTCGTCTGTACCGTACTCTCCATCGCCATCGGCATTCCGATGGGGATATTGATGGCGCGTTCCGACCGGCTGCAGCGCGTTATCAATCCGATCCTCGACGTCATGCAGACGATGCCGAGCTTCGTCTATCTGATCCCTGTCGTCATGCTGCTCGGCATCGGCAAGGTGCCGGGACTGATCGCCGTCGTCATCTACGCCATCCCACCGATGATAAGGCTGACCGACCTCGGCATCCGCCTGGTCGACAAGGACGTGCTCGAGGCAGCCGATGCGTTTGGCACATCGAGCTCGCAGAAGCTGTTCAAGGTCCAGCTGCCGCTGGCGCTTCCCACCATCATGGCCGGCATCAACCAGACCATCATGATGGCCCTCGCCATGGTCGTCGTCGCTTCGATGATCGGCGTCCAGGGCCTTGGCCAGCCGGTTCTGAAGGCGATCGCCAACCAGTACTTCACCCTGGGTATTTTCAACGGCCTTGCCATCGTCGGCATTGCCATCATCTTCGACCGGGTCAGCCAGGCGTATGGCAAACGGCTCCAGAAGCATCGGGAGATCGTCCATGGCTGATCAACGTTTCGGCGGCATCAAGATCCGCCATCTCTACAAGATCTTCGGTCCCAATCCTGGCGCTCATGTCGATGCCGTCAAAAAGGGATTGTCGAAGACCGAGCTCAACGAAAAGCACGGCCACGTGCTGGGACTGAAAGATATCAATGTCGAGATACCCTCGGGCCGCATCCAGGTCATCATGGGCCTTTCGGGTTCGGGAAAATCGACGCTCATCCGCCACATCAACCGTCTGATCGATCCCACCGCCGGCGAAGTGCTTGTCGACGGCGTCGATGTGGTGAAAATGAACGAGACCGAATTGCGGACGTTTCGCCGGCACCAGACGGCAATGGTGTTTCAGAAGTTCGCGCTTCTGCCGCACCGGAATGTTCTCGACAATACCATCTTCGGCCGCGAAGTGCAGGGCATGGAGCGCTCGAAAGCCGTCGACGTCGCCATGGGCTGGCTGGAGCGGGTCGGCCTGAAGGGCTTCGAGAGCAAATATCCCAACCAGCTATCGGGCGGTATGCAGCAGCGCGTCGGGCTGGCACGAGCCCTCTCGAACGATGCGCCGGTTCTGCTGATGGACGAGGCCTATTCGGCGCTCGACCCTTTGATCCGCACCGATATGCAGTCGGTCCTTCTCGACATTCAAAAGGAGATCAAGAAGACCATCGTCTTCATCACCCACGATCTCGACGAAGCCCTTCGGCTGGGCGACCAGATTGCGATCCTGCGCGATGGCGAAGTCATCCAGCAGGGCACCAGCCAGGACATCGTTCTGCGTCCGGCCGACGCCTACATCGCCAACTTCGTCAAGGAGGTCAATCGAGGCCGGGTCATCCAGGTCGATGCCGTCATGACATCCTTGCATTCCGGTGCGGCGCCAGGCGGATTGACGATTGCATCAGGCACGACCGTCGAAGACGCCGTCCGGATCCTGGCATCGGCGGCGCACGACGATGCCAGAGTGGTTTCACCATCCGGAGAAGCATTGGGGCTTGTCACCTTCCGCCAGCTCGCGGGCGCAATGGTGAACTCGCAGGAGGTGGCTCCCCGACGCGACAGCGCCCTCTCGGTCGCACTTTGACGCTCCAAATGCGGCCGTCTTTCCGTTTCGTTGGCGACGCCGATATCAGGCACGTCGCCATCTCCGGAACTGGGAAGTCGGCCGCCTGACGCCTGGGGATCCCGATGTCAAAACTCTTCCCGCGTCTGTTTTCGCTGATCGGCCTGGGCAGACGCGCGGCATTGGAGCTGTGATGGCCGGGCAGAAAATGAGAATGCCGATCGACGAGCTCCGCCAACTGGCGCTCGAAGCCTGCCTCGCCTGCGGCGGCAGCCCGGCCATGGCGAAGGCTCTCGTCGATGCAACGCTGTCGGCCGCCTCCTTCGGGCGCACTGAACTCGGTTTTCCGCATTTCGTCGATTATCTCACCAGCCTGCGCGAGGGGCGGATCAACGGAGACGCCAAGCCCCGCTTCAACCATGTGCTGCCGGCCCTGATCCAGGCCGATGCGGACGGCGGCATAGCGCAGCTCGGATTTGACCTCATTTACGACGACTTCACGACGCGCGTGAAAACCTTCGGCATATCCGTCCTCACGCAAAGAAACAGCTATACCGCCGGGGAATTGGGATATTACGTCCGGCGTCTCGCTCAGGACGGGTTGATATCCATCGCTGCCGCCAACGGACCGGCCTTGATGGCCGCCGCCGAGGGCGGGGAGCCCGTCTACTGCACCAATCCGCTTGCTTTCGGCGTGCCCCTGCCGGAACCCTTGCCGCCCGTCGTCATCGACCAGGCGACGAGTGCCACGGCGTTCATAACCCTTGCCGAGGCGGCAAAGGCGCAGTCGTCGATTGCTCACGGCATGGCCATCGACGAGACCGGCGCAATCACCACCGATCCGGTCAAGGCGATGCTTGGCGCTCTCCTGCCCTTCGGCGGCTACAAGGGCGGCAATATCGCCCTTATCGTCGAGATGCTCGCCGCGGGTCTTTCCGGTGCGGCGTGGTCGCTTGATGCCGGCCACTTTCTTTCGGGCGAACACCCGGTGAATGCGGGAATGACCGTGATCGCGCTATTCCCCGCGGCCGTGGATGCAGGTTTCCCGGCGCGCGCCAAGGCCCAATTGGAACGGCTGCGCTCCAAGGGAGTCCGTATCCCCGGAGACAGAGCGATGCCCGCGAGCGCCGTGGAAACCGGTAGTCTTGACGTCGACATAGGCGTGTTGGAAACGATCCGTCGCTTGTGCCCTCAGTGAGAAAATCATTGCTCAGCCCAAAGCCGAATGCATCGCGCCCGGCGGCATCATGCGAAGTTCCCATCGTTGGTGCGAATTGAGAAATTGAAGATCTCTATCCACTTTCCGCAGCTCGTTGCGCAAGACAGGCGGCTTTCAAGCAAGTGCTTACCTATACATTTTGCGCAAGGTCAGTCCAGACTGCGTCACGAAAAGCCGGTTGGCCGACAATATCGGGACGTGACAATTGCTCCATAGCTGAGGAACAGTAAGATCAATCTCGACCAAGGCCATGATGGCTTACGGTCCCAAAGCCAAGCCCGTCCATCCATCACCCCCCGGATGGAAGGGATCATACATACGCACTCCATCCCGTGCGTATGCCTGCGTACCTGTCTGCCTGCCGAAGGTCCTCTTTAAGCGGTCCACTAAGACCCTTCGGCAGGCGACTGCGCGGCTCGCGAATTGGGGCGCGCTCTACAAGCTTCAGATGACGCGCATCTCGGCAAGATCGCCGCGGTTGAACCTGTGGCGTGGCGGATACAGCTGTAAAATCGCTCCTTCAGCGTAATCGTTTTATCAGCGGGTTGTCGTCATCGCCGGCAGCGTGACGTCTTGCCAATGGCCGCGGGTTCTGTCAGTTCCTGATCTGGATGGGAACTAATGCATTCAACGGGTTGGTCTTTTTGACATTTACCATGCCCGAATTCGGCCTGCATCAGCTGGCGCAAGCCGCTGATCTCGATGCCGGTATCACGCGGAGATCCACCTGCTCCGCTACAAGCTGCTGCACTCTATCCAACAATCGTCTAATATACGTCCAAGGCCGCTCATCCATGCCGTCTACAGGCTCTGATGAAGCGCCGCGGCGCAGGACGACCATCCATGACGACTGGCAAGGCTGGCAGAGGTACGTGCACCAATCCGACACTCTCGCCGGCCGCGCGTCGCGCTGGCACCTGCGAGCGGCGGAGAAGAGCATGTCGAAACAGCCAGATCGAACAATGGGAGCAGGATGACGGAAAATAGCACTGCGCCATTCTCATTTCGATTTAGCGGTTCGTCCTTCGATAATATGGTCGAAACGCTGGGGGGCGCTTTTGGCGCATTTGATGCAGAGCCTGTCGGCCGCGCCCAGGACTTCCATTGGGGATTGGATTTCTCGGTATGTGACAAAGCCGTCCTGCTCACGGGTTATCATGAGGCGGAGTTTCAGTTCAATATCGAGCCGACCGTCGATACGGCGGAGTATCTGTCGATCGTCGTGCCGCGCAGCGGCGGCATGGGGGTAACCTATGGATCGTCCCGCATCGCCGAGGCCGGGCAAGGAAAATTGCTTCTCTATAACAATTTCGAACCCAACAGCGTCATCATGCATGGGCAATCGAACGTCATCGACGAGTTGCTGATCAACTGGCCTGTCATCCTGCAGACGATCGGCCAGACTTTCGAGATGCCGTTCAGCGGGTCCCTCGATCTGCTGCCGGAACTGGATCTGTCCAAGCCGGAAGGCCGGTTGATCGGCAATCTCACGGAAACGATCATCTCAGGCATGCGCGACGATGGCCCCTTGCTGCAGTCGCCGATCGCCATGGCGCATATGACACAGGCGCTGGCCGATCTGGTCGTGCGCCTGGTGCCGCACCGGCTGTCGCATTTCCTTGAGAATCGCCCCGCCCTGATCGCTCCCCGGCATGTCCGCAGGGCGATCGAATTCATGCACGCCAATATCGATCAGCCGATTACCATGCCGAAAGTGGCCGAAGCCGCAGGCGTATCCAGCCGGGCGCTCGAAACCGGTTTTCGTGCGTTCAGGGGGACCTCCCCCGCCGCCTATCTGCTGACGCTTCGGCTGCGTGCCGCGCGCCAGGAATTGCTCGATCCCGAGAGCAAGGAGACCATGAAGGCCGTCTGCCTCAAATGGGGCTTCTTTCATTTCGGCCGGTTTTCGGCAGTCTATAAAACCACCTACGGAGAATACCCTTCCGACACCAGGAAGCGCGTGATCCGCCGCTAGCGGCCGTGGCTTGCGGCGCAGGGGTGTTTACGTCTCGTCCCGCGGCAGCAACGTGTAATGCACTCTCATTGTCCTTAGATCCCGCTTCACGATCTGCAGCACCCCTTCGCGTTCCGCCAGGACGTTGAGTTCCCTCAGCACGAGAGAATGCGCGATCCCCAGCAGGCGCGCAAAGGCGCGGCTGTCACGCGCAATCCCCAGATCCGCGGCGACCAGGAGACCGGCCTGGATGGATGTCAGCTTGTTATCCCTGCCTTGCGCCGCAGCGACGAGAGCGAGAAAACGATCGACGTCGGAGGCCTCTTCGCTCACGCGGCTTTTCGCTGGCGGAAGGACACCATGATGGATTTCGAGGTGGGCGTATCGCTTTCCGTACCTGCGCTGCCAAGCGGCACGAGCACGTTCAGTTCGGGATAGTAGCCCGCGATGCTTCCTCGCGGAATGTCATAGGGCACAAAGCGGAAATTCTCAGCGATGCGCTCGATACCGTCATCATGCTCGCCGACCACGTCGACCCGGTCACCGGCCTCGGCATTCATCGCCGTCAGGTCGGCTGGGTGAATGAAGATAACCTGCCGCTCCCCGTAAACGCCGCGGTATCGGTCATCGAGACCGTAAACCGTGGTATTGTATTGATCGTGCGATCGGAACGTCTGCAGGGCGAAACGCCCCTCGCCCTTTCGCGCCCGTTGATGCACCGTCTCGTCGGGAAGCGCTTCGCAAGAAAATGACGCCTTGCCTGCCGGCGTATCCCACTCCCGATGGGCGGCCGTATTGCGCAGGTGGAAACCGCGCGGTTTGCGCAGGCGCGCATTGTAGTTTTCGAAGCCTGGAATGGTCGCCTCGATATGATCGCGGATGCGGTCGTGGTCGTCGGCGAGTTCTGCCCAGTCGACCACGGCGGAGCCGACCGTCGCTTGTGCAATGCCGGCAATGATGGCGACTTCCGAGAGGAGATGCGGCGAAGCCGGGCGATTGATGCCGGCGGAACCATGCACCATGCTCATCGAATCCTCGACGCTTATGAGCTGTGAGTTGCCTGCCGCGTTCAGATCCATCTCGGTGCGCCCGAGGCACGGCAGGATGAAGGCCGTCTCGCCGGGCATGAGATGCGAATGATTGGGCTTGGTGGCGATGTGCACTGTCAGCTTCAGCCGCCGCAGCGCCTTTTCAACAAGTGCGCTGTCGGGGGTGGCGCGGGCGAAATTGCCGCCAAGCCCGATGAAGGCCTCAGCCGAGCCATCGAGCATCGCGCCGATCGCGGCAAGGACATTGTGGCCATGTTCGCGGGGAACGGCAAAGCGGAAGTGCTTCTCCAGCGCATCGAGGAAATCATCCGCCGGCTTTTCATTGATGCCGACGGTGCGGTCGCCCTGCACGTTGGAATGGCCGCGAACCGGGCAAAGGCCTGCCCCCGGCCGGCCGATATTGCCGCGCAGGAACATGAAGTTGGCGATCTCGCGGATCGTCGCCACGGAATGCAGATGCTGGGTCACGCCCATCGCCCAGGTGCAGATCACCCGCTCGGCGTTGACATAGACATCGGCCGCCCGTTCGATCTCCTGCCGGCTCAGTCCCGACTGGTCCTCAATGTCAGCCCAGCTGGTCGCCTCGACCGCTGCCCGGTATTCTGCAAAACCCGCGCAGTGTTCGGCGAGAAATGCATGGTCGAGAACGGAGGGCAGGCCGGCGGCGACGGCGGCGTCTTCCGCAGCCAGGACGGCCTTTGCCATCCCGCGCACCGCGGCCATGTCGCCGCCGAGCTGTGGCTGCAGATAAAAGCTGGCGATATCGGTCGAACCGCCGCGCAGCATCTCGACCTTGTCCTGCGGATCGGAGAAGCGCTCCAGGCCGCGTTCGCGGATGGGATTGAAGACAACGACGCGCGCGCCGCGGATCGCCGCCCGGCGCAAGTCGCCGAGCATCCTCGGATGGTTGGTGCCCGGGTTCTGCCCGATCACGAAGATCGCATCGGCCTTTTCGAAATCCTCCAGCAGCACGGTACCCTTGCCCACACCGACAGCCTGACGCATGGCAATGCCGCTCGCCTCGTGGCACATGTTGGAGCAGTCGGGAAAATTGTTGGTGCCATAGACGCGCACGAACAGCTGGTACAGGAAGGCGGCCTCGTTGCTCGCCCGGCCCGACGTGTAGAATTCCGCCCGGTTGGGATTATCGAGGCCCGTCAGAATGCTGCCGATCTCGGCAAAGGCATCCTCCCAGGCGACCGGCAGGTAACGGTCGCTCGCCGCATCATAGCGCATCGGATGGGTGAGACGGCCGTTGAGTTCCAGTTCATAGTCCGTCAGCTGGCGAAGCTGCGATAAAGTGTTTTCCGCGAAGAAGGCGGGCGATGCCCGTTTCTCCGTCGCCTCCCAGGCAACGGCCTTCACGCCGTTTTCGCAGAACTCGAACGACGATCCGTGCTCCGGATCGCCCCAGGCGCAGCCCGGGCAGTCGAACCCATCCGGCTGGTTCGCCTTCAGCATCGTCCGCGCCCCTGAAATGGGCATGCCGCTTTGCAGCAAACGCTTGCCGCAGCTCTTTAAAGCGCCCCAGCCGCCGGCTGCCGCCGATTTCTTACCAATGAATTTTGTGTCCATGCGCCCTGTATTGTCGAAGCGGGGAAAACATCAAGGGCGCACGAGCGATGGATCGATAGAATAAACCTATCAAGGATTCGATCTAGCCGACGTCCTTTATGGCGTGCCGTTCGTCGGGCGAATGTGCCAGGATGCGATTGCGACCTTGGGTCTTGGCGTCGTAGAGCGCGGCATCGGCCTCGCTCAAGAGGCGGTTCGGGTTGATCCTCAAGGTGGCTCCCGTCGCACAGGATATGCCGATGCTGGCGGTCACCCGGCCGAATTCGCTGCCGGTATGAACGATATTCTCCTGGCTTAGGAGACGTGCGAACTGTTCGGCAACGATCATCGCCCCTTTCGCACTGGTTGCAGGCAGCAGAACCACGAATTCCTCTCCGCCGTAGCGTGCGACGATGTCTGCCGGGCGGCTTACGGACTGGCGCAGGCACCTGCTGACGACACGCAGGCATTGGTCTCCGGCGGGATGACCATAGGTGTCGTTATAGGCCTTGAAGCGGTCGATATCGACCATCAGAAGGCTGAACGGCGTGTTTTTCCTGGCGCTGCCTGCGGTCTCACGGGCGAAAGCCTCGTCGAAGGCCCGGCGGTTGACCATGCCGGTAAGTCCATCGGTCTCGGCGAGGGACTTCAGTTGCTCGGCCGACAGCCGGAGGGCGATTTCCGCCTGCTTGGTCGCCGTGATGTCCGAGACGACGGCCATCGCTGTGCCGTCTTCCGCTAACCTTGTCCGGATGCTGCGCCAGTCGCCGTTGTGAAGCTGAACCTCTTCGTCCTTGTTGCTGTGCAACGTAGCACTGACGGACCTGATCCACTCTTCGCGGTCAGCGTCCGGGATACCGGTGCGCTCGCCGGTTTCGGCAACACGGCGAAGGATGTCGCTGATATGGGCGCCAACCACGCGGGCGTCTCCGGATAGCGGAAAGGCGGCGCGATACTGGTCGTTGCAAAAAACGAGAAAACCCTTGCTGTCGTACATGGCGATGCCATCGGACATGCCGGCCATCGCATGTGACAGCAGGTTCTTGCTCTTGCGCAATTCCCGCTCCAGGGCAGTCCGCTCCGTCACGTCACGCGTGACGCCGGCCAGGCCGATCACCCGTCCCTGCCTATCCTTCAGCGGCACCTTGGAGGCGAGCAGGTATCTGTCTTCGATACGCTCGACGGAGTCGATCAGGGGCACACCGGTGTCCATGACCTGCTGTTCGAGATAATAAAATTCTTCGGCGCGCGGCCGCGAGATAAGATTGAAATCCGACAATCCGGTCATCTCCGCCGTGGTTCTGAAACGAAAAAGGCGGATCATATTTTCATTGACGGTGATGAACCGGCTGTTTCGGTCCTTCACGTAGAGATAATCGGGCGACTGCGAAAATGCGGTCACCAGGATGCTTCGCTCCAGCTCCCATTGTTGCGTCTTCAACAGAACGAAACCACACAGCACCGTCGCCAGGCAGTTCAATACCGTCATCGGCAGACCGATGATGGCCAGCACGCGGGCGTGCACCAGGGTGGGAAGCACCGCCATCAAAACAATAAGTGCGCCGCCGAGCGCGAGGCTCAGCAGCGCAACGTCCATGAGCTCGGGAGATCTCTTGCGGATCCAGACATTGGCAGCCAGGCCGATACCGGTCGCGACAGCAATTGCGATCAGACCGTCGATCATTGCCGTGCCGCCGACACAGAAGCGGAAGACCATCGCCAGCGACGCCGCAAAGGCCGCCGCGATCGGTCCGCCAAACATGCCCGCCAAAGCAAGCGGCGAGAAGCGGATGTCGATATAGATGCCGGGATTGACTTCGACGGCCAGCAATATGGACCCGATGGAGGCGGCGCCGGCTATGATTCCGAAGGCGATTTTTTCCTGTGTGACCGAACGACTCTGAAATTGAATCGAGAAATGCGCCCAGAGCGAAATCGCCAGGCACACGAATGACAGGTTGCCACCGAATTGCGTCCAGATGCCATTCACTGCGTTGGATCCACCTTCCAATACATGTACCGAACCAATCATAGGGCAACACTGGTTTGAGCTTCGTTAAATCACAGACCCATCAGGCTATATTCGTCAGCAGGTGCGTCTCCAGGCCGATCGACAGCAATACGGCGACAGGAAAGCGGGCGTCCGCCGCGACGATGAGGTATGGGCAGAGAGGCCTGCTGCCAGATTTGACGACATGAGAAATACGCGAAATCGGAATTGAAAGGTCATGCTCCAGGACGGCAGGAGACATCATGTCCGCAACGCCCTGCGGTTCAACGGCTAGCAGCCGAAGCATAAGGCATGTTTAACAACAGCATCCTCTGCGTCTGGACATGGAGCCTGATGACACAATCTAGCGTTATCCGGATAAGCCTGCGCAATCGGGCCATTCGTTGCAAGCAGCCATCCCATGCCGTCAGCAGCCGCAGCTGCCGACGGCATCGTCCGATGCTTCTCTCTTACTTGCAGATCGCCGCCGCCAAAAAGCCGCGCATCGCCTCGCCATAAGGCGGCCGCATCATGTATTCCGCTTCCACCATCTTGCTCTGGTGATAGACGGCGCGCGGATGCGAGAAGGCGAGGAAGCCGAACTTGCCGTGATAGGCTCCCATGCCCGAATGGCCGACGCCGCCGAAGGGCAGGCCTTCCGCCGTGACGTGGCTCATGCAGTCGTTGACCGTCACCCCGCCGGAGGTCGTGTTGTCGAGGACGCGGGCCTCCTCCTGCTGATCCCTGCTGAAGTAATAGAGAGCGAGCGGGCGCGGCTTGGCATTGATACGGTCGATGACGTCGGCAATATCGCGATAGGGAAGGACCGGCAGCACGGGTCCGAAGATTTCCTCCTGCTGCACGCGCATGTCTTCCGTGGGGTCGAGGATCAGGGTCGGAGGCATGCGGTGGGCCGATTGCTGGGAGAAATTCTCTGCCGCCGGGTTGATCTCGACGATCCTCGCGCCCTTGGCCCTGGCTTCGTCGATCAGGCCTTGGACGCGGGCGAAATGGCGGGCGTTGACGATCGAGGTGTAGTCAGGATTTTCCTTCAGCGCCGGATACATCGCGCCGACCGCCGCGACCGCGTGTTCGGCAAAGGCCTCGACGCTTTCCTCGGGCACATAGACATGGTCCGGCGCCAGGCAGATCTGGCCGGCGTTCAGCGTCTTGACGGTCATGACGCGGCGCGCCGCGTCTGCGAGATCGGCCGAGCGGCCGACGATGACGGGTGACTTGCCGCCGAGCTCGAGCGTCAGCGGCGTCAGGTTTTCCGCCGCCGCGCGCATGACATGATGGGCGATCGCGGTTCCACCGGTGAAGATCAGGTGGTCGAAGGCAAGTGATGTAAACGCCGTGCCCGTCGCCGGTCCGCCCTGAACGACGGCGATTTCCGTTTCGTCGAAGGCGCCGGCAATGAGTTCCGCCATCAAGGCGGCCGAGGCCGGCGTCACCTCCGACGGCTTTATCATGGCGCGGTTGCCGGCGGCAAGAATGCCGGCAAGCGGCGCAAGGGCGAGCTGATAGGGGAAATTCCACGGGCTGAGGATTCCGACAACCCCCTTCGGCTGATAGACCACTTCGGCCACCGCGTCCGGGAACAATGCCTCGTGCTGCTCGGGCTTCAGCCATTCGGCAAGATGGGCCCTGGCATATTTGAGCGAACCGACGCAGGTGAAGACATCGAGAAGCAGGCTCGCCTCGACGCTGCGGCTGCCGAAATCCTCCGACAGGGCAGCGGCAATCGCATCCTTATGGTCGACGAGAAGGGCGATGACGCGGTCGATACGATCGGTGCGGGTCTCAAGGCTTGGCGGCCCTTCCCTCAGGAAAGACGCCCTTTGCCGGTCAAGCAGCGCCTTCATGGCATCGGGGCTGGTATCGGTGGCGATTGGGGTGACGGTGTTCATTGTTTCCTCCCTTGAACGGTGTCAGACGGCCGGCTGACGCACGACCGGTTTCAGCACGATGCCCTTTTCCGAATCCTCCACCGCCTGGTTGATGTCGGCAAAATCATAGAAGGTGATGAGCCTGTCGAAGGGGAAGCGGCCCTGCCGATGCAGGTCGATCAACAGCGGGATCAGCACGTCGGGATTGGAATCGCCCTCGACGATGCCGCGGACCCGGCGCCCGCCGGACAGGATATGGGTGAGGTCGAGCGTCAGCGTCGCGCCATGGGGCGAGGCCCCGACGATGCCGCAGGTGCCGCGCGGCGCCAGCACCCGCACGCACTGGTCGATGACGGCGGGCACGCCGGAGGCATCGATCGAATAATCGACGCCGGCGCCGGTCAGCGCCATGATCGCGGCAACCGCGTCGCTCGTCTTGCCGTTGACGATGTCGGTCGCGCCGAGTTCCGCCGCAAGCGCCAGCCGCGTCTCGTTGATATCGACGGCGATGATCCTTGAAGCGCCGACGATCCGCGCCGCCATCACGGCGGCAAGACCGACCGAGCCCATGCCGAAAACCGCGAGCACTTTTCCCGGTTCGACCTTCAGCGCATTCATGACCGCGCCGGCGCCGGTCTGGATGCCGCAGGCAAGCGGCCCGAGCAGCGCCAGATCTGCATCTTCAGGCACTTTCACGATATTGCGTTCATGGCACAGCGCGTGGCTGGCGAAGGAGGACTGCCCGAAAATATTGCCGTGAACCCGCTCACCCTCGCATGAGATCCCGCTCGAACCATCGGCGCGCGCACCGAAGAAGTTGCGCGGGAAGAATTCGTGGCAATAAGTCTCCTCGTGATCGTTGCAGCTCCGGCAATGACCGCAGGAATTGAAGGTCATGACCACGTGATCGCCGGGCTTGACCTTGGCGACACCCGGCCCGACCCGCTCGACGATGCCCGCACCTTCATGGCCCAGCACGACCGGCTGCGGCACCGGCAGATGCTGGTCACGCATGACGATATCGGTGTGGCAAACCCCCGTCGCCACAACGCGAACCAGGATTTCACCCTCGCGCGGCTCCTCCAGATCGAGTCTTTCCAGCGAAAACGGCGTATGGGGCGCACGCGCCACCGCGGCATGGATTTTCATTGCTTTCCTCCTCCCGATGATTGGCTCGTGAACTGCCCGGCATGCCGGGCCTGATCTCAGCGGCCGCGCTTATAGGCGCCGAGCCCCGGCTGATAGGTCTTGTCGTCGAGGAACTGCTTCAGCCCCTCGTCGCGCCCCTTGGTCTTGTCGAGAAACAACATCTGCTCCAGCTTGGCGTAGATGTAATCGTCAGCGAGATCCCATGGCAGGTTGCGCACCCGCTTGTAGGTGTCCTTGGCGGCCTTCAGCGTCACCGGGTTCTTTTCGAGCAGGCTGGCGCAGATCTTGCGGACCCGGGTTTCAAGCTCTGCCAGCGGCACCGCCTCGTTGACGAGACCCATTTCGGCGGCCTTGCGCCCGCCGAACAGTTCGCCGGTCATGATGTAGTAGAGAGCGTCGCGATGGCGCATCACTTCGGCGACCGCACGGGTGACGTTGCCACCCGGCAGAATGCCCCAGTTGATCTCGGAGAGGCCGAAATTTGCCTCCTCGGCGGCGATGGCGAGATCGCAGGACACCAGCGGTGTGAAGGCGCCGCCGAAGCACCAGCCGTTAACCATGGCGATCGTCGGCTTTTCGAAATACATCAGCCGGCCCCACCAGTTGCCGGACTGGCGCCGCGCCTTCAGCGTAACGTCACGCGGCTTGTCGTCATTGTCGCGGAAATATTCCTTCAGATCCATGCCGGCCGACCAGGATTCGCCGGCGCCGCGCAGGACGAGGACGCCGCAGCGCTCGTCGCCCTCGAGCTCGTCGAGCACTTCGAGCATCCTGATATTCAGGGCCGGGTTCATCGCGTTGCGCTTTTCCGGGCGATTGAGGCTCACGAAGGCGATGCCATTATCGAATTCGACCAGAACCGGCGATTGCCTATCAGTCATGTTCTCTTCAGTCATGAGGTTACTCCATGGGTTTCGGCGTGAATGCCGGGGCCGCTTCACAGGGCCTGTCGTTGAAGGGTTTTGTCGGAATGGAGCTGGCGCAGAACATGTTTCTGCACCTTGCCGGAGGCGGTGCGGGGAATGGCCTCGACGAAGAGGATGCACGCCGGGCGCTTGAAGGCGGCGAGCCTTGCCGCGCAATGGCCGGCGATCTCATCGCCCGTTGCCGCAGCACCCGGCCGCAGCACGATATAAGCGACACCGCATTCGCCCCACTTGATGTCAGGAATGCCGACGACCGCCGCGTCGAGGATATCGGGATGACTTGCGAGTGCTGCTTCGACCTCAGCGGGATAAACATTCTCGCCGCCGCTGATATACATGTCCTTCAGCCGGTCGACGATGCGATAGAAGCCGTTCGCTTCGCGGCGGCCGAGATCGCCGGTGCGGTACCAACCATCGGTGAAGGCGGCAGCGGTTTCCTGAGGCTTGTTCCAGTAGCCCGGCGTCACCGCCGGCCCGCGCAGCCAGAGTTCGCCGATCTCGCCTTCATCAACCTCCCGGCCGTCCTCGTCGACGATGCGAATGTCGAGCAAGGGCGCGGGAAGACCGACGCTGCCGGGATTGTCCTGCACGGCGCGCCGGTCGATCGGCACGTGCAGCACCGTTCCCGCCTCGCTCATGCCGTAACCGTTGACCAGCGCAACGCCGTCATCGAGATAGCTTTCGATCAGCGCCTGCGTCAGCGGCGCGCCACCGACGAAGAGCGCATGCAGGCCGGCGAGCGCCGCGGCGCGATAGGCGGGATCGTTGCGCAAGGCGAGAGCAATCTGCGGCACGGCGAAATAATGGGTGATGCCACGCTGCCGGTCGGCAAGGGCTGCGAGTGTGCGCGCCGGCGTGAAGCGGTCGGAGACGATAAGCGTGCCGCCCAGCATCAATGTGGTCCGCGCCACCGCGATCAGACCGATCGTGTGGAAGAACGGCAGGTCGCACAGGGCAACGGATCTCGGCCCGATCTCGCCGACGACGGAAAAATTGATCGCGGCGAAAAAGGCGTTGCGGCGGGTGATGACGACGCCCTTCGGCTGTCCCGTCGTACCCGAGGTGTAGAGAAGGACGCAGGGTCCATCGGCATCGGCGGGCACGGAAGCGGCCGGAAGGCTCGCCTCGACCCGCGCGGCGAGACCGGCCGAACCGTCGGCCGTCGATATCACCGCCATCTCAGGATCGGCGCTCGCAAGACTGGCGACGGTTGCGGCGAACTCCTCGTCGTGAACTAGCAGGGCCGGCGCGCAATCGGCAAGGATCGGCCGAAGTTCGGCGGCGTTGAGGCGCCAGTTGAGCGGCACGTAGATGGCGCCGGCACGCTGGCAGGCAAAGGCAAGCACGATCGAATCCACGGAATTGCGCGCCAGCATGGCGACACGCGCCCCGTCGCGGCGTGCTCCGAGTTCATCGCTCAGGAAGCCGGTGCCGCGGGCAATCCGCGCATCGAGCTCGGCATAGGTGAGCTGCCGGCCGGTGGCGATTTCGAACAGGGCCGGACGGTCCGGTGCGACGCGGGCGCGGTAAAGGATCGGATCATCCGTCACCAGTCCGCAATCCGCCGACGAAGCCATCCCGGAAAAGGAATGCGCCATTTTCTCCTCCCATGCCCGCTGCTCCCCGCGGCAGGCATCATATTTGTATGTAACACATACTAATATCTTTTCCCGGCAGGATGCAAGAGGCTGTTTGAGACAAATCCGATCGCTCGAATGGTGCGCGGAATCCTCAATACGGATATTGACTAACCTGCTGATTTTGATGGTTATGGCGCCTGGACGAGGCGAGAACGACGATGGCGACAAAATCACCCCAGGACGATTTCGAGGGCGAAGATGCGCCCGCGACACCGGGCCTCGACGTCGGCCGGCTTGGCGACCTGCTG
Organism: Rhizobium sp. WYCCWR 11146; assembly: GCF_013591995.1. NCBI lineage: Bacteria > Pseudomonadati > Pseudomonadota > Alphaproteobacteria > Hyphomicrobiales > Rhizobiaceae > Rhizobium > Rhizobium sp. WYCCWR 11146. The sequence goes on along the minus strand of NZ_JACCEY010000038.1, from coordinate 542,841 downwards.
GGATTTCATCTGCGCATGGCGCATGTCGCAGTCTATCGCGACTTCGCTGAAACCATGGAGGAGTTGGCGCTGACGCAGAAGCAGCTGGCCGTGATGGAACTCGTCGCCGGCAATCCGGGCGCATCGCAGATCGACCTCGCCAACACGCTCGGCACCGACCGGGCGACGATGATGGCCCTCGTCAACCGGCTGGCAGCCCGCGACCTGATCGAGCGCCGCCCCTCCGCGGCCGACCGCCGCCGCCAGGAACTTCATCTGACGAAGGCGGGACACGCAATGCTCGCCCAGGCGCGTGCGCTGATCGATAGGCACGAGCAGCGTTTCATCGACCTGTTTTCGCGCGACGAACTGGATGCGCTGCTGACGGCACTGAAGCGGATATACATGGGGAACTGAAACCCGCCTTTGCTCGGGAAACAAGCAGCATCCAAGCCTTTAGATTTCTATTGGGTAACCCTCGTGTTATGATCCCCATCCTGGCGTCGTCCGCCGTGGGTTCTGCACACGGAGACTTGTCTCATGAGCGAAGTGGACGTACTTTTTGCCTCCCTGCGACAGGCGGCTGACCCGCAGACGGTCGAGTGCATCGAAAAGGTCGTCACGCATGGCTCGGATCGCGAGCTCAATCGCATCAATGCGCTCGCTTTCGCCGATAAGCACCATCTCGATGAAGAGAAAACCATCGCCGCATTTCTCCATGCAGCCCGCATAGGCGCATTCGAGATGACCTGGAATGTCCTTTGCCCAGGATGCGGCGGCGTCCTCGACAGCGGCGCAACCCTCAAAACGGTCGTCCACGAGACGTACCATTGCGCGCTCTGCGCGGCCGGATACGAACCGACCCTCGACGAGATGGTCGAGGTAACCTTCACCGTCAGTCCGAGAGTGCGCAGGATTGCTGCCCACGACCCCGATCGCTTACCTCCGCTCGAGTACTACCGCCAGATCTTCTTCAGCTCCGGGGTCGACCTGCCGGACGATCTCGAAGCGAGGTTTTCGCGCATCCAACTGGAGATGATCGAGTTGGCTCCGGGCGAGAAGGCGTTCGTCTCGCTGCAACTGCCGGCGCAGTTCGTCATCATCTTCGATCCGGTGACACACTCGGCGCAGTTCATCGACGTGCAGGGCGAGCCCACCGACGAACGTCAAACCCTCTCGATGATCATCAGTCGGACGCATGCGCTGAACGAAACGCTGACCCTGCGCCCGGGTTCACTGCGGCTGACACTTGAGAACCACACCGATCGCAGAGTGGTGCCGAATGTCTGCATCGCAGGAGACGAACTGCACGACCTCTTGGGCCGCAGGCGGGCTTTTCTGACAGCCAAGCGCCTGCTGACGAACCAGAGCTTCCGCGACATCTATCGGACCGACACACTCGACGTCGACCAGCGCCTCAAGATCACCAGCCTGACCTTCCTCTTCACTGACTTGAGGGGATCGACCGCGCTTTACGAGCGCGTCGGAGATCTTGCCGCTTTCGATCTGGTGCGGGCGCATTTCCGGGTTCTTCACGAGATCGTCGCCACAGAGGCCGGAGCGGTCGTCAAGACCATAGGCGATGCCGTGATGGCGACCTTCCCGAGCCCGGACCGCGCGGTGGCAGCGGCACTCAGGATGCGCGAGGCGATGCTTCGGTTAAATACCGAGCACGGCAGTGACGACCTTCTGCTGAAGATCGGCATTCATGAGGGACCATGCCTCGCCGTCAACCTGAACGACCGGCAGGACTACTTCGGCCAAACCGTCAATATCGCCTCCCGCGTCCAGGGCCTTGCCGATCCCAATGTGATCATGACGACGGAGGCGATCGTCGGGGATGCCCAAGTTTCAGAGATCCTGCGCGACAGCGGCATCACATCGGCCTCCCGGATGGCGGAGCTTCAGGGCATTGGGAGAGAAGTACGGATTTTTGCGCTTTCGTGAGCTTGGTTTGCTCTTCGACGTCAAGTGAAGTTGAGTGGTTTCCGCTTAAGGAGCCGGAAGCGGACAGGCAGCTTATGGGTTCCCGATCTTGAGAAGCAGCCCTCTGGCGTGCTGTGCCGGGTGAAGATGAGGGCTACGTCTACGCCATACCCCTCTGAGGCACTCCTTTTGTGAGAATCGAGATCCGCGCTACTTGGCGCGGATCGAGCGCATTCAGTTTTGCCTCTTCGCTCATCATTCCGCGACTTATTTCGAGAGCGGCGCTACCGAAGCTGCTTGTTCGAACTCTGCCATGGATCGCGCAGGCGGACGACCGTAGACGTCCATCAAGGCATTCCAAAATCGGAACAGGAGCGCTCGCCGTTCGTCTGGCGTCCAGACCTCAAGTTCTTCGCCCACATCTACACGCGCGCTGACAGCAGGGAAGCGTTGTGATTCATATTGGCCAGGCAAGACAGTGTCAGTCAGATCTCCAGCACCCAGTTTGATCCCGATCGGGCCTTTACCTCCCATCGCTCTAATGGCAGCGACGCCCTTGCGGAGAAACGCATCGAGCGGTGCGAAAGGCAGCACATATGCGAAACATTGACCGCTGCTGTTCTCCGCGAAACAGTTGCTGTTGACCGCCCAAAGCTCACCGTTCGACTGAAACCACTGCGTCGCGCTCGTGACGATCATGTCGTTGCGCGCGCCGGTGATGCGACCCCAGACAGACAGCGCGCCATCACCATTGAGACCCCAGTCACCATCTCGCCCACGAATGTTCAGCCCGATGTCCGAAATCCGCTGTTCAAGCTCAATCCTGGCTGGCACCGACCATTCGCGCGGCGCGATACGCGCAAAGATCCGCGTCCCTCCGAAGAGCGCAACATTCCGCCGTTGCTCCTCCATCGCATTGTTTCGGAACTCGAGCTTCTTCTCCGCCGCCGGCCAGATTGCCGGATCACTACTGCTCGACGTTTGCCAAGAAATGGGCGGCGGAGCCGTCTTTGCCGGTGCTTGCTCGGCCAGGATGGGCACGATGCAGCTCTTCAAAACCTCGGCGAAACGCTTCTGCTCCGTTTTAATCTCGTCCTTCGTGGCCCCGTCCTTCAGGTGATAGACTTTCGCGCCGCTACGGTGACGCCAGTCAAACGGAAGCGCCACGGGGCCTGGATAGTGCGCGCCGTTGGCTACCAGGATGATGCGGCTCTGTGAGAGCGCATGTTCCGCGTAGCCAAGTTCAGACATGACGTTCGGGTTTTGCAGGTGCTTTGGCTCCGAGCGCTTATCCGCGCTTGTGTTCGGCTGTAGCGCTACTGGATCGGTTACTCCGACGGGGGTCATATCCGCTACAAACACATTCGCTCTGGCGATCTTCTCCAGAATCGTCTTCGTGATGTCCGGGGTTCCGGCGACATTCTTGGTATCGTGATCGACCTCGGGTCGCACCGCCTCCTCATAGTCGGGATCGATGGTGATGAGCTTGCAGGCATCCTTCAGCGCGTCGCGCACAAAATAGTGGTGCAGCTTCGGGTCGCGATCACTTTGCCAGGACCAGAATATCGTCGTCGTCAATTGTTACCCCTTAGAGATCGCCATGCGTTGCGGCGAATCGGCGAATACCTCATTGCCGGATCCGATGCAGTCGAAAAAGCTTGTCGAAGAAATCTGTGATGCGCGTCTCAGCGCCGTAACCGACTAGTTCATTCGCCCCGAACCGATAGACCTCATATCCAGCAAGGCGCAGTTCGCGGTCGGCCGACACCATGTCGGCATAGACCTTCAATGACGGAAGGTCGTTTTCCGAGAAGTGGTGCTTGCCATCGACCTCGATCACGATGCGCTGGCGGCTAGGAAGCAGCAGTAGGAAGTCCATGCGTTGACGTGGCAGAGGCAGCCGATGACGCAGGGTCTTCACCACGGCAGGGTCATAGTGAAGATAGACCTGAGGCAGGAGCGCGGGCAGTGCCTCGCCCAGGGCGGATCGATAGGTCTTGAAGTAGGTCGCGAAAAGCTTGCGTTCTGCGTCCGAGGCTAGGGATTCTTGGAGTCGAGCTCCGAGACTTGCGGCATCAGCCCCCGGCGTAATCTCGCCCCACCAGGAAACGAGCTCCGACCACAAAAGGCCGCTCGAGCCGATCGGCCGATCGTAGATCAGGCAACTCTCTTCGCCAGACAGAATGACGATGTCGTTGTTGATCGCGTCGGCGAAGCCAATCTCCGGCTTTGGTCCTCGTGACGCAAAGATCAAGTTTTTGGGCCGGCCACTAACTCGGCGCATCAGGGAGCGGAAACTGAAGATCGGGTGGCCGGATATCTCGCCATCCTGCGCAAGCTCATATCCATCTCGCGCGAGTACCCTGTTCAGTGCTGCGACCGTCTTCGTCTGCTCATCGCCCGATCGGGAAAGGGGATGAACAGCTTGTTCGAGCAAGGCGCCGAACCTAGCTCTGGAACAATCGAAGGCCCCGATTTCTCCGAACAGTCGTTCGACCGACCAATCACCGGGATTGTGATCCATGTGCCGGACGATCTGGTCGCGCAGGCTCTGTCTCTGGCTGCCGAACAAGCCTTCGAATAATGAGGAAAGCGGGAAGTAGCCCTCGATCACTTCTACGGTGCTGCGCTCACCGGCGAGATCGTCGCCGAGGATCCGCGCGATGTCTCGTCGTGTGATCTGCGTCAGCGGCGGGTCATCAGCCTCGAGCACCTTGCGACCTGCCTCATCGAGCGGGATGTCGTTGCGAGCAACTGCGAATTTGAGTGCCAGTCGAGCCAAGTCCTCCTGCGTGAGGTTATCGAGCGCAAGTTCGATGCGCTGCCGTTTCGAGAAGCCTTCTGGTGCAGGCACGACCAACCCAGCGACCTGCTCTGGCTCCTGGCTCATTTGAGCGTGGCTCATCCCGTGCAGAATCCCGGAGATACGCCCGTAAAGGTTATCCGCCACGCCCAGTCCCTTTCAGGATCACGCGCACGAATGCAAACATCCGCGTAAACAGATAGTCGACCTGATCCAGAGAGGTCAGCGCCTCCTGCGTCGTCTCGGAATGACGAATGCGAAAGCTATTCCCTATGGAGGTCAGTTCAGCGGCCTCCCGCCCAAGGGCTTCTCGAAATCCAGAGCCCGGCGCGGCGACGCGGTCCAGCAGCGCATCGGCCTGCGCGCGCTTATTGGCACCGGGCTCCAGCGTCTTCAGCCGTTCAAAAGCGTCCCATAGTTTCTCCAGCGCATCCTGCCGATCGTCAGGCTTTGGCGAGAGAAACCGTTGGCGCGCGGCTTCGAGCAATCGGTCCGTCTCCATATCACCAGTCTGAAACATCGCCCAACCGAGAGCATCGGAGATCGGTTGGGGAACAAGCCGGCGGGCCTGCCCGGTCGATGTGAGTTCATAGGCAACTGCATTGCGACGGAACAGGAGGTTTACGTCCGCTACAAATCGGACAAGGCCGGCGTCCCGGTCCCAACTCAAGTGATGGTGACCGAAGTAGGAGTGATAAGCGCCTTGAATCGGTTCACCGACGGCGCCAGCGCAAAACTCGAGCAGATCGAGGATCACCGGCGTATCTGGTACTTCGTTCACAGAGAACGGCCACTCGATCCACGGCACCTCGGCGCTCAGCACTCGGCTGAATGCCTGTACGTCACATCCGCACGGACCGTTCCCGTCGGGACACTGTTCCGGAAAGCGAAGGCCAAACGAGCCATCGCCAATCCTCGTCTGGATCAAGCTGAAAAGGCCTCCCCACAGGCGCTCATTAATGGAATCGATTGTTGCAGGACGTACCCCGTATTCACGGTCCGTAAAATAGGTCGACACTCTTTCCCCCATTATCAATTCGCAGCACGGTTCGCGCTCCCAATGATGTCTGTGCATCGCTCGAGCGTTTCGGCGTCTTCCAGCAGCAACCCGTCCTTGACCATGTACGCATAGTCCGTTGCCACCGCCGAGGCATACTCCAGTACCGCCTGTGCCTCTTAGTCTCCACGCAACCAACTGGGTGGGATCAGTGCGTCGTCGTCGCGCCAATTCCCCACCTCCTTGATGTTCTCGATGTCGCCCCAGGTGTTGCGATCAGCGTGATCAAGAATAATCACCTGAAGTCCGCCAAGCACCTTTTGGACGTGAGCGATTGCCTTGAAGATCTGTCTAGTGCGCTGCAGATCCAAGCTGCGGAGAGATGAATCTTGATCCCCATCCTTCTCAACGAACTGCTTATAGGTATCGCTGGGGAAATAGACCTGGCTTGGTTGGTCGATAACCAAGAAGCTCGGCACCGGGCTTTGCGAGCCTCGTCGCAGGAAAAGGGTGTGCAAGGAGAACATGGCAGCAAGGTGGTATGCCATCCAGTTTTCGCCGCTACCGATCTCCCAAAGGAAATCGGGTTTCTCACCTTCCGAACGTTGGAACTTGATGTTAAGCTCGCGCTGATCAAGGCTTGGCGTGCCGTCGGCACCATCGATTTCGAGCAGCTCTATGAAGCGTGATATGCCTTTAGAGATGCTCGTGTGAATTTGGATCTCGCGCTCTCGCTGCCGATTTTGGTCGAGCGCGCGATCGAGCTCCGAAATGCGATGGCGCAGGTCTTCCACCTGCTGCCTCAGGCCACCTTCGCTTTCAACCTCTCCGACCATTCTGAGTGCTTGCTCGGTGCCGCCGAGGAAACGATACACATTTTCAAGACTTTGCGACCGACCTTGCTCGGCGTCGACTGTTGCCTCCGCAGTGATACGAGTGCGGCGCAACGTCAACAATGACTGCTCATCCTTTATGAGTTGCGCCTCGACATCCAAAATTTCCCGGTCGACGACCGGGGGAGTCGCCATCGTGCCTGCAATCAAATCTTCCAGCTCGGAGATCGGTCCTTCCAATTCCTCGAGCGCGCGACGCGCCGCCCCGGTGTCAGATCCGCATAGGATGCATTCATGCGCGACGATGGCTTCTTTGAACCAGCCGACGCCACGAATGCGCTGCTTCTGGTCGGCGAGAATGTCGCCATAGTCAGCTACGGAACCCCGGAGACTGCGCAGACGCCGTAAGCGTCTCTTGCCGTCGGAAATGCTCCGGTCGGACGCGCGCTCCCTTTCTCGGAGTTCTTGCAACCGATCGACTGCTACCGAAACGCGCCCTGATGCGGTTACCGTCTCACCTCCTTTCGCAACAACCTTCTTGAGGATGTCGATGACTTCGTCGAGGGACTCAGGCAGTGGTCCGCTCGGAAGCAGACTGAGTTCTTGTGCGTGATAGAACGCAACAGTTGCATTTCCTCGCCATCGTTCGAGGGCTTCCCGCCGAAGATTCAGGTCCGCCTCGACCCGCCTGAGCTCGTCTCGAAGAAGTCGACGCGTGTGCAGTTTAACCAGATCCTCGTTCGCGAGAATCCCCAATGCCAGCGGCATGACGTTTCGAAGCTTTTCTCGGTGCTGGGAAGTGTCGGCCTTGAAAAACAGCGTATAAGGGTTGGCCACGACGTGCTGCGGGAGAAAGTTGAAGGCCGCCATATCCCTGAAGCTCGCGCGTCCGCCAAAGCCACGCCCGCTGGGGTCGGTATCGAGATTTGACAGTTGTGACAGATCGTCGAACAACTGCTTGATGCGTTCAGTGCGAGCGTTAGGACGCGGTCTGCGTGGGAGCGATTGCGAGACTTCCTCGCCTTGCAATAACCAATACTGGTCTGAAACTTGTCGGAGCTGGGGCTTCTCACGGCCAAGCCGCATCAGGCCTACGTCGGTGTCGAGAGTGAGGCCGTACCACGATGCTTTGTCCCTGATTACACCTACTGGAATTGCGCTGGTCCCGGCACCGAGCACATAGTCGATGATCGAAATGACCGAGGACTTGCCAGTCGAACTCCATCCCGAGATCACGCTCAGTTTCTTGGGGTCGAAAGGAATGGTTCGTGGCTCGACATTCGGATCTTCCGGCCAAATGATGATTTCTTTAATGTGAAGTTTCACTAAAAGCGCACTCCCATACGGCCCCGAACGGTTGCTAAATCCTCTCGGGCGAACCAGGCGCCTAGGCGCCTAGCGGCCGAGATGCCCGGACCAGTGGCGGCCTCGGCGTCACGAAGAGCCTTCGGCAGGTTCGTTCCTAAAGCAAGAAAGGTGGGGAACCTGTACCCACTCTCCCTGCGAATGATTCCAGCGGCCACCCCTAATTGCAATGCCTGAAGGCATGTAGGTAGCGCAGCCTCAAGTCTAGCTTGGCCCCCGGCAACAAGCTCGGGGACATCGGACAGAGCTTTCAGCAACCCGCTATCGAACTTCATTGCGCGGATTTTTTCCACACTCGCGGCATGAAAAAGCATGCTAGTGCCAATCACCATGTGTGTGAGGTTAGGCGATCGACCACTACCATTATCGGCGAAGGACCGTGCCAAGTTCCACAACAAGCACGCGAGGTAGGCAGGGTTCCGCAGAATTAACTCTTCATGATCTTCGCGCATTTCAGTCTCCCCGGAATTCCGGGTCCCACCAGACTAGGTTGTCGTCAGCCAGTCTGTGGTAATGACCGGACGTCATGTAGAGTTCGTCGCAAGGCTGGCCAGCAAGTGCCTCTCGGTGATGGTACGTGGTTTCTGCAAATACATGCTTGCCGCGCTGGGTACGGCTCTTGTCCGAATGATTGAGGCGAACCTGCCGGGTGACATTCTGCCAGCGCTGTTTGAGTCGGCTGCCCCGATCCGTCCATTCTTGAAGGGGAATTTCGCCTTCATTGGCCAGGCGATGTCGCTCTGCGTTGAACTGAACGAAATGCTCGATTGCTTGTAGCACCTCATCGTCGTGAACTTCGATGCGGCCTAGATGGTCGACGAATTGCCGCCCCCTGGCATGTACGACCTGCGCGTCCCCGACCAAGACCTCAGACGAGGGCCTAGGCAAGAATCTGCGGCGAACCATTCTCCTCTCGACTGCGTCGATCTGGCGAAGGCACGCTTCCTTTGTGATTATCCCTGGAGCGCCAACACCCCAGGCGGTTTTCAGCGTTTCGACCACCCAGCCCATGAGTTCGGTCAGAACGGCGTCACGCTCGACATCCGGGCTAATTCCTAGTCGTGTGGCAAGTTCTTGCCGCATGCCATGGTAGTCGAAGTCTTCTACCATCTCGATCCTAGAAGCGAGATCGTGCAAGTTATGGCTCGGCAACGCCATTACATCGTCGATGATTGCCTGAATCTTGGACGGCTCCTTTGGCTTGCGACTCTCGCGCCCAGCCTGCGCAGCATCGTTCATCGCGGTTACGATCGCCGTTGCACGATCGGTTAAGCCAACAGCTGCACGCAGCGCGTCCGCGATCGTGCCGGTTGCTTGGGTGTTCGTCACGAGCAGATAGTGGGAACAAAAGGCACCTGAAGCCCGGAAATCGTTCGTCCAAATCTGAAGCGTCCGCCATAGGTCAAGGCTACGATCGGCGAACATCCCTTTCTCGCCATCGAGCGTGTTCTTGTCTTGCTCACGCGTAGTGGCCTTGCCATTTTTGTGTCGCGAAACGTCATCGACCAGTTCCACGGCCACGGCCTCTCCATGACCGCAATGGCTCAAATGGAAGAGGGCGCGTTCCAATTGCAGGAACACGCCCTGGATCATCGGTTCTGCAGAATGAGCGGATTGCTTTGCCACGATGATCGATATCTCCCCTTCCGAACACGTGTGTCGATTATCTATACTTTCCGAGAAAGTTGTAGCGTTCCGTCCACCGGTCCACAAATATTGCGGTTTTACTCTAGTCCGCGTTGAGGCAGTGTTGTTGCCTGCTACCATTAGACCCCAGCGACGCTAGCCCAAAGACCGAAAGTCAACGCAGATCCGAGGTTCGTCCCAAGGTCAGTCTAATCGCGCCATGCTTTTGGGAGTTCCCAGTTCGGGGTTGAATGACCGAAATGGAGGCGCATTGCAGTCCTACGCCGACTTAGGATTACCTGTCAGCATGATTTGCGATCCAAAACTGGAAGATTCTAGCGTTGATCAATAGCCTAAGGCCAATCGGCATACCCCGAAGACAGCATGCTGTTTTCCGAGCCGGCGGAAGCGCGGGCGATCTCGCGGTAGCCGGCGGGTGAAAGGCCGGTTTTGCGCTTGAAGAAATGGCTGAAATAGGTCGGGTCGCGGAAGCCGAGGCTGTCGGAGATTTCCTGGATATTGCGGGCCGATCGCTCCAATCTCAGCTTTGCCTCCTGCACCACGCGCTCGTGCAGGAGCTGGATCGGCGAGCGGCCGAGCGCCCTATGGCAGGTCGAATGCAGCCGGTCGGCCGTGACGCCCAGCTCCGCGGCGTAATCGCTGATCGGCCGATGCTGGCGGAACCCGGCTTCGACGAGTTGGCGATATCTCTGCAGGATCGATCCCACTTCACCCTGGCCGCGCTGCTCACTTCTCTCGCCATCGGAGCCGCGCCACAGCGCCATCAGAATGAGCCTGATATAGGCGGATGCGACCATCCAGGAGGAGCGGGTGGGATCGCCCAATTCCCGTACGAAGCCCGAAATCAGCGGGCTGATTTCAGTGACCGTCAAGGGATCCAATGCCTCGACCAGCTTGCGCTGCTCGGTGAAGATGCGCAGCGAATAGGATTCCACCTTGTCGCCGATCGCATCGACCATGATCTGCGGCGAAGCCCCGACCAGATGGGCAGCGGTTCCGGCTGATATCGACAGGTCACATCGCGCCTGCGGCGGCAGGAAGGCAAGCAGCGGCCCGTGCAGCGGCCGATGGTCGCCATTGTCGAAATGGAGCTCCCCACTCCCCTCCCCGAGCAGGAGGAAATGGTGGAAATCGGCATAGAGCCCTTTTTGAAAACGGATACGCCGGTGCGACAGCGACGGCCCGTGCCACTCGCCCCTGGCATAGTGATGAATCCCCCCGTCCGTTGCCAAGGTCTCTCCTCCATTCCCGCGTCAAACAATGCTGATATCACCGGATAATTACAATATTAACCCAATAAATCGCATTCCATCCACGCCAGATCGGCGTAACCTTTTCTCATCAGCCTTTGGGAGGAGGCTCTTCAGCAGATGCAGGAATCGTCAGGCGACCCTTGTGGCGCGGCGTCCGCTCGTTTTCTCCCATGGCAACAATGCAGGCGCCGGCACTTGGCGCCAACACGTGACGAATTGGGTGAAACGGTGTTCGCGGCAAAGCTGATGATCAACAACGAGGCGATGGATGCTTCCGAAGGGGCCACCTTCGAACGCATCGATCCGCTGACCGGCGATGTCGCGACGATCGCCTCGGCAGGATCGGTTGCCGACATGGCAAGGGCGGCCAATGCGGCCGCGGCCGCCTTTCCGGATTGGTCGCAAACCGGCCCGGGCGAACGGCGCAGGCTCCTGAATGCCGCCGCCGATATCCTGAATGCGCGCACACCCGAACTCATTGCCGCCATGACCGGGGAAACCGGCGCCACCGCACAATGGGCGGCGATCAATTGCGGGCTCGGGGCGGATATTCTTCGGGAAGCGGCGGCGATGACCACGCAGATATCAGGCGAACTCATTCCGTCAGGCATTCCGGGAAGCCTCGCCATGGCGGTCCGTCAGCCGGCAGGCGTCTGCGTCGGCATTGCGCCCTGGAATGCGCCTATTATCCTCGGCACCCGCGCCGTTGCCATGCCGCTTGCCTGCGGCAATACGGTCATCCTAAAGGCGTCAGAACTCTGCCCGAAGACCCATGGTCTGATCGGCGACGTCCTGCGCGACGCCGGTTTTCCGCGCGGCGTCGTCAACGTCGTCTCCAATGCGCCGAGCGATGCCGCCGCCGTCGTCGACGCCCTAATCGCCCATCCCGCCGTCCGCCGCATCAATTTCACCGGCTCCACCCGTGTCGGCAGGATCATCGCCGAATCCGCGGCAAGACATCTCAAGCGCTGCCTGCTCGAACTCGGCGGCAAGGCGCCTTTCATCGTCCTTGCCGACGCCGATATCGACGAGGCCGTGCGTGCGGCCGCCTTCGGCGCCTTCATGAATCAGGGCCAGATCTGCATGTCGACAGAACGGATCATCCTCATGGACGAGATCGCCGATGGCTTCGTCGGCAAATTCCGGGCGAAAGCCGCAACCCTCGTCGCCGGCAATCCCAAGGACGGCAACACGCCGCTCGGCACGCTGATCAACACTGAGGCCGTCCGGCGCGTCCGGTCGCTCGTCGATGATGCCCTGCAGAAGGGCGCGGTGCTCGTCTGCGGCGGCCAGGCCAACGGCACGCTGATGGATGCGACCGTCATCGATCACGTGACGCCTGCCATGCGCATCTACCGCGAAGAGAGCTTTGGGCCGGTCGCGGCGATCATCCGCGTCGGCAGCGTCGACGAGGCCGTGACGGTTGCCAACGACAACGAATACGGGCTGTCGGCCGCCGTTTTCAGCGCCGACGTCAACGCAGCACTTGCCGTTGCCATGCGGCTTGAATCCGGCATCTGCCACATCAACGAGGCGACAGTTTCCGACGAGCCGCAAATGCCGTTCGGCGGCGTCAAATCAAGCGGCTATGGCCGCTTCGGCGGCAAGGCGGCGATCGATGAATTCACCGAGCTCCGATGGATCACCATGGCCTCGGGAAAACGGCACTATCCGATCTGAATTCCAGATCGGCCGAATGAACAAAGGGAACGGGGCTGGGAGGCCTCATCAAGAGGGAGGAATGATTTCATGAACGGCATTTTCCGCAACGGCAAATTCAACGCGGCATCGCTGAGCCGCCGCTCTTTCATCGCATCGACGGTGGCGGGAAGCGCGGCGCTGGCGCTTTCCGGCCGCACGGCCTTTGCTCAAAGCACCGACACGTTGAAGGTCGGCTTCATCAGCCCGCGCACCGGCCCTCTCGGCGGCTTCGGCGAGACGGACGGCTACGTGCTCGACCTGGCGCGCAAGGCGCTGGAGGGCGGCCTGCAGGCGGGCGGCAAGACCTGGAAGGTGGAGATCCTCGACCAGGACACCCAGTCCGATCCCTCGCGCGCCGGCCAGCTGGCGAAGGACCTGATCAACAACCAGGCGATCGACCTGATGCTCGCCGTCTCGACGCCCGAAACCATCAATCCGGTGGCCGACGCCTGCGAAGCGGCCGGCATTCCCTGCCTCTCGACGGTCATGCCCTGGGAAGCCTGGTATTTCGGCCGCGGCGCCAAGCCGGGCGCGCCCTCGCCGTTCAAGTGGACCTATCATTTCGGCTTCGGCGTCGAAGAGTTCCACAAGGCCTATGTTTCGCAGTGGAACCTGATCGAGACCAACAAGAAGGTCGGCGTCATGTATCCCAACGACGCCGACGGCAATGCGATCCGCGCCCATCTGGCGCCGGCGCTCGCCAAGGAGGGCTTCACCATCGTCAATCCCGGCGCTTATGAAACCGGCACCACCGATTTTACCGCGCAGATCGCTCTCTTCCGGCAGGAGGGCGTGGAGATCTTCAATTCGTTCCCGATACCGCCCGACTTCGCCGCCTTCTGGCGTCAGGCTGCACAGCAGGGCCTCACCCAGCAGATCAAGATCTGCCAGATTGCCAAGACGGGCCTGTTTCCCTCCGACATCGAGGCGCTCGGCGACCTCGGTCTGAACATCGGCAGCGCCGCCTACTGGCACAAGGCCTTCCCCTACAAATCCACGCTGACAGGCGTTTCGGGAACCGAACTCGCCGACGGCTATGAAACCGCCAGCGGCAAGCAGTGGACGCAGCAGCTCGGCGCCAGCCTTGCGCTTCTCGACGCCGGCTTCGATGCGCTGAAGGCCAGCACCGACGTCAAGAGCAAAGAGGCCGTCGCCAAGGCAATCAGCACACTGAAGACCACCACGATCGCCGGCAAGGTCGACTTCACCAGCGGCCCCGTCGCCAACGTTTCTCCCGGACCGATCATCGGCACGCAATGGGTGAAAGCGCCGGAGGGCTCGAAATTCGCGCTCGACTATGTCGTCACCGAAAACGCCACCGACCCCAATGTCCCGGTCGGCGCCAAGCTCACCGCCTATAACGGATAACGAACAGTGCTGCAGCGGGAAGCTCAAAGACGGCCGGGGGGAGCCTTTCTCTCGGCCAAGGGAATCCACAAGCGGTTCGGCGCGCTGGTGGTGCTGGAGAATCTGGACTTTTCCATGGGGGATGGCGAGGCGATCGGCATTGTCGGGCCGAACGGCGCCGGCAAGACGACCCTGCTCAGCGTGCTCGCCGGCGCCTTCCCGCCGAATGAGGGAAGCATCACCTTCGATGGCGTCGACGTCACGCGCCGGACGGCGGCGGAACGCTGCCGCTCCGGGCTCGTCCGGACCCATCAGATTCCCAAGCCCTTCGGCGGCATGACGACCTTCGAAAATGTTTTCGTCGCCGCATCGCACGGCAATGCCGCAAGCCGCGACGAGGCCTATGAGCGCGTGGTGGATTCGCTTTCGCTCTGCGGCATGCTTGGCGTCGCCAACCGCCCTGCCGACACGCTTGGCCTGCTGGACCGCAAACGGCTGGAGCTTGCCCGTGCGCTTGCCACGCAGCCGAGGCTGATGCTGCTCGACGAGATCGGCGGCGGCCTGACCGATGGCGAGGCGAGCGAGCTCGTCGAAACCATCCTCGAATTGCGCCGCCGCGGCATCGGCATCGTCTGGATCGAGCATATCGTTCATATCCTCCTGCAGGTGGCGGAACGGCTGATCTGCATGGACGCCGGCAGGATCATCGCCGATGGCGAACCTAAAATGGTCATGAGCAATGCGGAGGTGGTCAAAGCCTATCTCGGAGGGACACCCGCATGAGCCTTCTTTCCATCCGCGACCTCGACGTCCGCCACGGTCTGCTGCAGGCGGTGCGCGGGGTCAGTTTCGATCTTGCCAAGGGCGAGGTGCTGGCGCTGGTCGGCGCAAATGGCGCCGGCAAGACGACGCTGCTGCGATCGATCGCCGGCGCCCATCTGCCGTCCTCCGGCCACGTCCTCCTCAACGATGAAGATCTGGCCGCCGTGCCCTCCCACAAACGGATCGCCAAGGGCATCGCCCTGGTGCCGGAAGGCCGGCGCCTGTTTTCGCAGATGACGGTGGAGGAAAACCTGCTTCTCGGAAAGAGCTCCGGCCGCAAAGGCGAGTGGAGCATCGACCGCGTCCTCGACGCCTTTCCCAACCTGAAACCCCGCCGTCATGCCAAGACAGGACACCTCTCGGGCGGGGAACAGCAGGCGACCGCCATCGGCCGGGCGTTGATGAGCAATCCCGAAATCCTTCTCCTGGACGAGGTCTCGCTCGGGCTTTCGCCTCTGGTCGTCGATCGCGTCTACGCCCAGCTGCAGGCGCTGCTTACATCGGGAACGACCATCGTGCTCGTCGAACAGGACCTCGGCCGCGCCATGAGCGTGGCAAGCCGTGTCATCTGCATGCTCGAGGGACGCATCGTCCTCGACAGGCCGGCGGCGGCCGCCACGCGCGAACATGTCACCCAAGCCTATTTCGGATTGCACCGGGCGGCCGGCGAAAGGAGCGCATCGTGATCAACACCCTGCTCCAGGGCATTCTGCTGGGCGGTTACTACGCCGTCATCGCCTGCGGCCTGTCCTTCATGTTCTCGGTCATGCGGATCATCAACCTCGCGCATGGCAGCCTGGCGGTCGCGGCCGCCTACGGCCTGTGGCTGCTCGCCGCCAAAGCTGGCATTCCGCCTTTCGCCGGCCTGCTGATCGTGCTGCCAGTCATGGCGGCCGTCGGCTGGCTGCTGCAGCGCTTCATTCTGGAACGCAGCGCCCGCGGCGGCACGCTCCTGCCGATCCTGACGACTTTCGGCCTGTCGATCGTCATCGACAACCTGCTGTTCGAGCAGTTCGGCGCCGACACCCGGTCGCTCGCGCCCTTCATCGGCAACCTGTCCTATGCCTCCTGGCAATTGCCGGGCCACATCTTCGTCGGCAAGCTGGCCGTCCTGATGATGGTGACGGCAGTCCTTATTCTCGGCGGGCTGCAGTTCTTCCTGAGCCGCTTTGCGCTTGGTCGCGCGATCCGCGCCACGGCCGAAGATCCCGATACGGCAGGATTGGTCGGCATCGATGCCCGCAGGGTCAACGCCGTCGCTACCGCAATCACCATGGTCACGGTCGGCATCGCCGGCGCCTTTCTCGGGATGCGGGCAACCTTCAGCGCCTATTCTGGCGGCCCGCAGCTTCTCTTCGCCTTCGAGGCGGCCGTCATCGGCGGTGCAGGATCGTTATGGGGTACGCTTGCCGGCGGCATCGTTCTCGGTCTTGCCCAATCGCTCGGCGCGCAATTGCATCCGCAAGGCTTCCTGATCGGCGGCCATGCCGTGTTCCTGCTGGTGCTTTTCATTCGGCTGTCCCGGTTCGGCATGCCGGTTCTCGACAAACTTGGCGCCTCCCTGCGCACCCGTCTCCGGAGCCCGACATGACCGTTCTCTCCAACGGAATATCGATAGAGCGCTGGACGAAATCGTCGCGGGTGGCGCTTGGCTGCATGGCCGCGGTGCTTGCCCTGCTGATGTTTGCCCCAGCCGTGCTCGGCGCCGGCGCGATCGACCGGATGACGGCCCTGTTCATCTACGTGATCCTTGCCGCCATGTGGAATGCGCTTGCCGGTTTCGGCGGGCTCGTCTCGGTCGGCCAGCAGGTGTTCTTCGGCCTCGGCGCCTATTTCACTATCCGGCTTGCCGATGCGGGGCTCAATCCCTTCGTCGCGCTCTTTGCCGCCGCGATCGTCACTGGCGTCCTGTCGATCCCGCTTTCGCTGTTCATGCTGCGCCTGAAGGGCGGCGAGTTCGCGATCGGCATGTGGGTCGTCGCCACACTCGCCCACCTGCTCGTCAACCTCGACGGCCTGATCCAGGGGGAAACGGGAACCTCGTTGATCTCGCTCAATGTCTATGACAGCGGCACGCGGCGGGCGACGATCTACTGGCTCGCCTTGACGGCCATGGCCGCCCTGCTCGGCGCTCTCTTCATCCTGATGCGCAGCCGCGCAGGCGCTGCCATGCAGGCAATCCGCGACAATGAGGAGGCGGCGACCTCGGTCGGCGTGCGGGTGATAGCAACCAAAAGGCTGCTCTTCGTGCTCGCCGCCTTCGGCATCGCCGTCGCCGGAGGCCTGTGGCTGGCGACCGCCACGACCTTCCAGCCGAAGACCTATTTCAGCGTCCAATGGACGGCCTACATGATCTTCATGGTGCTGGTCGGCGGGATCGGCAAGTTCGAAGGGGCGATCCTCGGCGCCATCCTGTTCTTCGTGATCGAGACCGTCTTCGGCGGAGCCGGCGTCTGGTACCTGATCGGCCTCGGCGCCACCGCCGCGATCTTCTCGCTCTACCTGCCGCGCGGCCTTTGGGGCGAAATCGAGCGCCGCTTCGATTTTCAACTTCTGCCGGTCGGCTACCGGCTGAAATTGCCCGGTCCGCATAAAATCAAATGGGAAGAATGAGCCGGCTTACATCCGGATTCTGTTGCGAAAGGTGACGTTCATGCTTTTTGGTAAAACAATCCTGGTGACCGGCGTGGCTTCCGGCATCGGCGCCCGCACGGCGGAACTGGCCGGCCAGATGGGCGCCGAGGTCATCGGCGTCGATGTGCGCGAGCCGGTGAGTGGAAGTGCCGCCTTCATCAAGGGCGATCTGTCTACTGCATCCGGCGTTGCCGAGATCGTCGCGCAGCTTCCGGTGCGCCTCGACGCGCTCGCCAATGTCGCCGGCCTTTCCGGCAACACCGGTGTCGTCTCGACGCTCGCCGTCAATTTCTACGGCCTTCGCGCCCTGTCCGAAGCCGTTGCACCCCGCCTGCGTGAAGGCGGCGCCGTCGTCAATGTCGCCTCGATCGCCGGCTACGGCTGGCGCGCCAATCTCGAGCGGGCAAAGTCCTTAGTCGCCATTGAAGGCTTTCCCGAGGTGGCGGCGGTTGTGGCCGAGCACGGCCTCAAGGACGAAGAAGGCTATCCGCTCTCCAAGGAACTGCTGCTGCTCTGGACCATGCGCGCCGCCCATCAGGCATTGTTCAAAAACCGCGGCATCCGGGTCAATGCGGTCAGCCCCGGGCCGGTGGAAACGCCGATCCTCAAGCAGTTCCGCGCCGTGCTCGGCGACGCCAGGGTCGACAGCGACATCACCCGCGTCGGCCGGGCCGGCACCTCCGCCGATATCGCGCCTGCCGTGCTCTTCCTCTGCTCGGATGGCGCACGCTGGATCAACGGCGCCAATCTTGCCGTTGACGGCGGCCTCGAAGCTTCCATAAACGCCGAAGTCCTCGGCTTCTAGTTCTTGTCCCAAGGAGACCTCCGATGAATATTTCCCTCCTCATAAACGGCGCCGACCGCGCGGCCTCCGGCGGCCGGACCTATGATCGCATCGATCCCTTCACCGAAAAGCTCGCAAGCCGCGCCGCCGCGGCAGGCCTGGACGACGTTGCCGCAGCCGTTAGTGCCGCCTCCGCTGCCTTCGGCGCCTGGTCGAAGACCGGCCCCGGCCAGCGCCGCGCGGTCCTGATGAAGGCTGCCGATATCATGGATTCCAAAGTCGCCGAGTTTACCCGGCTGATGATCGAGGAGACCGGCTCAACCGCGCCCTGGGCCGGCTTCAATGTCATGCTCGCCGCCAACATCCTGCGCGAGGCCGGCGCCATGACGACGCAGATATCAGGCGAAATCATCCCTTCCGACAAACCCGGCACACTCGCCATGGGTGTTCGCCAGGCCGCGGGCGTCTGCCTGGCGATCGCTCCCTGGAACGCGCCCGTCATCCTCGCCACCCGCGCCATCGCCATGCCGATTGCTTGCGGCAATACCGTCGTCCTCAAGGCATCCGAACAATGCCCCGGCACCCACCGGCTGATTGCCACAGTGCTGACCGAAGCGGGCCTGCCGGCTGGCGTCATCAACGTCCTCACCAACGCGCCGGAGGATGCGCCTGAGATCGTCGCGGCGCTGATTGCCCATCCGGCCGTCAAGCGCGTGAACTTCACCGGATCGACCAAGGTCGGCAAGATCATCGCCGAGACCTGCGGCAGGCATCTCAAACCCGCCCTCCTCGAACTCGGCGGCAAGGCGCCGCTCGTCATCCTCGACGACGCCGATATCGACGGTGCCGTCAACGCCGCCATTTTTGGCGCCTTCATGAACCAGGGCCAGATCTGCATGTCGACGGAACGCATCATCGTCGACGCGGCGATCGCCGATCAGTTCGTCGCCAAACTGGCCGCCCGCGCCAGCCAGCTGCCGGCCGGCGACCCGCGTGGGCACGTCGTTCTCGGCTCGCTGATCAGCCTCGACGCAGCGAAGAAAATGGAAGAGCTGATCGCTGATGCGACGGCCAAGGGTGCAAAACTCGTGGCCGGCGGCAAGCGCTCCGGCACTGTGGTCGAGGCGACGCTGCTCGATCATGTCACGCCCGAGATGCGCGTCTATGCAGAAGAATCCTTCGGTCCGGTGAAGCCGATCATTCGCGTCTCCGGCGAGGAAGAAGCCATCCGCATCGCCAACGACACCGAATACGGCCTGTCCTCCGCCGTCTTCAGCCGGAATGTTCAACGGGCAATGGCGGTTGCGGCGCGGATCGAATCCGGCATCTGCCATATCAATGGCCCGACCGTGCACGACGAGGCGCAAATGCCCTTCGGCGGCGTCAAGGGCAGCGGCTATGGCCGCTTCGGCGGCAAGGCGGCAATCGCCGAATTCACCGATCTGCGCTGGATCACGGTCGAGGATTCCGCCCAGCACTATCCCTTCTGAGCAGGTTTTACAGCGATTGCTTTACGGACAAGATGCGAAAACAGCGGCTGCCTGGTGCGCACTATGCGTGCGCTACGACGGCCGCTCAGGTGATTTCACCTTTTGGGTACGCGTTTTCAAACATCTGGGGACGGAAGAGATTGTGAATTTCCAAAAGCAAAGGCAGGCTTCGCGATGACGCAGTAGGTATCTGAACCTGCGCGTTTAGCTTCGCGAGAGTAGCGCCTGCCTCGGGCGGTAATCTCCACCCGGATTTCCCGCCTTGCCAAATTTTGCCATGCTGGCTATTTTAGCCCAATGAGCACTATGAATATTTCCCTGCCGGATAACCTGAAGCAGTTCGTCGACCAGCAGGTCGCCGGGCGAGGTTATGGTACCGGCAGCGAATACGTCCGCGAGTTGATCCGTCACGACAAAGATCGGCAGCATTTGCGTACTCTCCTGCTTGAGGGTGCTTCATCCGAGACGACCGAGCCGGTTGATGCCGCCTATTTCGATAACCTGCGAACCCGTGCCTCGCGGCAAAGCTCTAGGTGACCGCAAAGTCTATAGTTCCCCGCGAGTCGGCCCGCGGGGATGTCGAGAATGCCGTGGACTATTATGCTCGCGAGGCCGGCGCTCAAGTCGCGATTAGCTTCGTTGATGCGCTGCAGTCGACATTTGGTTTGATCGCAAGGCATCCTGCATCGGGTTCATTGCGCTACGAATGCAGGACGTCTGCAACCACCCCGTGGAGGCCGCCATTGCCGTTCGGACTTCTTCGATGTTGCCATACGGCCTGGCTGGTTCGCACCGTTCGACGGAGGAGCTGTTACCTACATGTGAGACGTAGCAGCTAATAGCCGGTCATTTCAAGATATCCGACACCTGACGCCGAGCCTGTGAAGTTAATCGGCCCCTCCCAATAAGGCATAGAGGTCGCCATCCAGGACTGCTCGTTCAGCGGCTTCGTCGTAATATCAAGTGACTTACCCGGCACGCGTATACGCCACTCTACCGGCATCCGGCGCCCATCGACCGTTGCCTCCCGCGTCGGCTCCAGGTGAACGTCGTCTTTCGACAAAGGCGTCGTCCGTCCGTCCGCGGATATCCAGTTCGCGGAGATGAACCCGTCCTCGTCATCACGAAGCCGAAAAGCCATCAGCTTATCGCCGGAATTCAGATGCAGTGAGAACCAGTCCCAGCCCGTCTGATTGGACGCAAGCGGCTGCGACGACCACTCCCGATCCAGCCAGGCTTTGCCGGTGACCTTGATCGGCGCTCCGAACGTCGTGATCGTTCCCGCCACCTCAAAGAAAGGCTGTGAATAATAGTGGCTCGCCTGTCCGTTCGCCGACTTCACGGAGAAACCGTTGTCTCCCTGAAGAACGAGCGGGCCGTCGGCCTTGAGGTCCAGGGTGTAGCTGAAGTCCGGCCCGCCGGCGGAGACTGAAAGATTGCCAAAGGAGTCCGAGCCGGTTCGCTCGCTACCCTCCATCCGCCAGTCGTCTATCCAAGCCCGAAATGGTGCCGCGGCAACGCCCGCCTGCCCGACGCCTCCCCGCCCCAAGCGCTCTGCGACATACTGATGGTCCTGAGTGGTGATCGCTGCGTGCCCGATCCAGATCTGCGGATCCGCGAAACCTGCCTTGTCTCCCGGAGCCAGCGCAGAGCGAAAGAGCGTCCACTGCGCTCCATATTGCTTGCCATCCCCATCTTTAAGATTGGCGGTCACATACCACCACTCAATGCGATAATCAGGATGAGCGCCGTGATCGGCGGGGAAAGAAAGAACAGAGCCCCGCGCAGGGATCGCAAAACCTTGCGCATCCGATCCCAATCCGGCGAAGCCTTGCGCAAATGTCTGACCGCTTACGCAGATCATAGCCGCCGCTATCAGGACAGAGACCGACTTTCTACCGTTCATTGGCGAAAACCCTCAGCAGGTCCGCAGGATTGATCGAGGCCAAACGCCGAACCGGCACCAGCACCGACAGCAATGCAGCGACGAGAGCAATTGCACCCAGCCAAAGCCAATCCGTTGGAAACACCATCATTGGCAATCGCCAACCAAAGGCCTCCACGTTCACGATCGCAAGGAGGACCCATGCCAGGGCAAGACCGACGGGGATCGCAGCCACAAATGTTGCCAGCCAGAGTGCAAGTGTCCGGGCAACTTCATAGAGCGCCAGATCCCGTCGCCGCACACCCATTGCCCACACCGGAGCGAGCTGAGGAAGCCGAATTCCAGACAGCGTCAGGAGACTTGAGAACATCGCAAATCCTGCCACCGCAAGGGTGAGGACGTTCAACGCGCCCGTCACCTTGAATGTCTGATCGAATATGGCTCTCGATTGCCGCTTAAGCGAAGCCTGGTCAACGATCGCGCTATCTGGCAGACCAAACTCCTCGACCAACTGGCGCTTGAGATCCTGGGCTCGCTCGGGAGTCACTCGGACACCGTAGCGAAGTTTCGAGACATCGGGGTAGTGGTCGACCAGGGTATTGATCCCGACGATCACTTGTCCATTCGGGTTCCCATAGTCCGAGTACACGCCGACCACGGTTGCGCTCCAGCCTCCAGGCATGAACAACGGCTGACCGATCTTTGCTTCGCCGCGACGCCACATCTGTTCATTGATGAGAGCACCCGGCCCGGCGGCGATCTTATCCCAAACGTCATTGTCGGAAGCGATCAAGGGCCAGTGCTCCCGGTAGGTCGAATCGTCCGCGACACCAAAGATCTGGATCTGTTCGCCAAGCACCTCGCCGTCGACGCTCCAGATGGGCAAGAGCGCTCTCGAGCGTTGCGGAAGCCAGACCCTAAGCCGCGCAGCTTCCGCCTCATCCTTGGCAGTAACGTAAAGCTCGGCGGCCAGGCGTTGATCGAGCCATCCGATGAACGTCAGCCGGAAACTGGATACCATCGTGCCAACGCCGATGTTCGCCGACAATGCCAGGAGCAGCGCCATCAAAGCCAGCGACAGGCCGGGAAGCTGTATGCGGGTGTCGGCCCAGAACCATTCCATGAGGGCGCTCCGTGCCAATTGCTGCGCTTTGGTCAGGATGACGGCAAGAAGTCCAGGCAGCATCAGAACTGTTCCAAGAAGCAGGCAGCCAAGTACCGCAAAACCCGCCGCCAGCCCGGACGCAGTAGTCGCCAGGATAGCCGCCAAGATCAGCAGAATTCCACCCGTTCCGGCTTGAAAGGCAAGCGATCTGGCCGACTCTCTTGCCCACGCTCGCGGCTGGGCGGCGTCCAAAATCGGCAGCTTCCAGACCCGCCACAGGCTCTGAGCTGACGAGACAGCGGTTCCTCCAAGAGCAATCGCCAGTCCAGCCAGCCACCACTCCGGCCGAATGGATAGCGAGCCTGACACATTGGCGCCGTAGAGGCCCCTGAGGGTCGCGGCGACACCCGGCATCAGGAGCCATGCAATGACGTAGCCGAGTATGACGCCGATCAAGCCGGATATCAGCGCCAGCATCGAAAGCTCGATCAGGAGCATAGTGGTCAATGCTCGAAGCGAGATACCAAGCGATCTGAGTGTACGAAAAGTGCCTCGACGCTGTTCGAAGGTCAGGCCCGTGGCCGAATACACGATGAAGAGCCCGACGATGAACGAAAGGAAGCCGAAGGCGGTCAAGTTGAGGTGGAAGCTATCTGTGAGGCGAGCGACGTCCGGTTGTTCAGCCGGTTCGCGGATCGTCAATCCCGCCTGATCGATTGCTTCGGCGGAAATCTTTTGATCGGCTGCGACCACCAGGCGGTCAATCTTCCCGTGCCTGTCGAGCAATCGATCAGCGACCGATATGTCGACGAAGGCAGCACCGTCGGGTACATTGCCAGCTATCTTGACGGTCATATCCGTGCTGCCGCGTAGACGCTCGGCAGTCGCGCTCGACACGAGCAACTGTCCGCGGGCTGAAAAGAAGCCGGATAGGTCTGGACTGCTGGCGACGGTCTCGTTCAGGGTGTCCCTTGGCATCGTCAGAGGTTCGATACCAACCAATCTGACCCTTGTGCTTCCGAAGCGGTAGTTGCCCTCGATCACGGGCGAAACATTCAGACCCGCTCGACGCAGGCTGCCATAGACCTCAGTCGCTATGCCGTCACCGTCCTTGGCGACGATCTGCCGGAGGTTGCCTTGCTCCAGAACCGAAGCCGCCCGGGCATAGTTCGCCCTCGCCTCGGCGTTAATAGCCTGAACGCCGGACCAGAGAGCCGTCGCAAGCGCAATCCCCATGACCAGCGTCAGAAGCTGGAGAGGTCTCCGACGCCAGTGTGACAGCAGGGCTGCAAATGCAACGAAATTCATTCGGCAATCTTCCCACCGCGGAGGACCACCGTTCGGTCCAGACGACCTGCAAGCCTCATCGAGTGAGTGACAAGAAGCAGAGCTGATCCCACTGTTCGGGCCAGGCTGAGCATCAGATTGAGGACCGCATCGCCTGTCTGCTCATCCAGGTTGCCCGTTGGCTCGTCCGCAAGGATGAGAGGAGGTCGGGCCGCCAAGGTTCGCCCGATTGCAACGCGCTGCTGTTGCCCTCCGGAAAGCTGCTCGGGATATCGGGCAGTGTGTTCGCGCAGCCCCAACTTCTCGATCAACTGCTTTTCCCAAGCGTGATCGTACCGGTTTGCAAGCTTGGCGTGGAACGAGATGTTGGCTGCGACGCTCAGTGATGGGATGAGGTTAAACTGTTGAAAGATCAGGCCGACCCTCGTTCTCCGGTATCGGGCTCGTTCGTTTTCTGCAAATAGCGCCAGATCGCTGCCATCCATCACGACCGAGCCGCTATCGGCACGGTCGAGCCCGCCTGCCAGATGCAGCAATGTGCTTTTGCCGCTACCGGATTCTCCGGTTAGCGCAACACTTTCGCCCCCAGCGACTTCCAGGTCGATGCCCTTCAGGATCTCGATTGGTCCCTCGGCGGTGGAATAAGATTTTCTGACATCTGAGAGGGCAAGGATCATGTCGGTCCCTCGAGCACGGGCCTTGCAAAATGCAAGGACCCTTTGGTGACCTAGGAACTTTCGAGAGGGATCGCAAGATCCGTGCAACAGCGCAGACAAATCTCTTAAGCGGTCCTAACAACAAACGGTGCGGCCCTTTCATCGCCGGCGTCGGATCCGCCATATCAGTGTAGCGTCGGCCCGACCGGGTATTCGGGGTAACGGCAATGGAACGTCGTGATGAGGTTGACTGCGCGGGCTGCCACATCCTGCGTGAGCGTGATGTCGGTCGTCGCAAGATCGCCTGCTACCGACAGCAAAGCGGTGCCCACCGATCTCATCACCATTTCGAGGGCATCGTCACCTTGCTCGGCGGCCCACCTGGCATTCCGCTCAAGCGTGACAGCGAGCCGCTCGAGGATCGCTTGTCGCTCCGCCGCGAGGAGTTCATAAAAAAATGGGCCAACGACTGACATCTACCACCCCTCCTCAGCGCTTTGCATGATGGTCGCCGCAGTCGCCTCCGCCGCGCACAGAGACCGCCCGGCACCGGGCGACCTCTCGATGCGGCTCTTCGTGGTGTGGCGCAGGTAGCGTTTGCCGCTACGGGTATCGATAGAATTTCGTTTCAACGAAGTTGTCTCCTTTGATTGGAAAGGTGAAACGTTCGAGCTTCCGGAATCGTTGCGTACGGTCGCAGACGTTGCCTCTTTAGGCTGTTCTGGGTACGCGCGGAGACAGTCCTTCGTGTTCCATCGGCCGGCCGCATGAGAGAAGGAGCTTGCGCGCTCCGCGCCACCGGCTCAACCGCTCCGCGCGTCCCGATTGAAGATAAGGCTGAGGATGATGGCGGCGAGGAACTTGAGATCGGCTTTTTCGAACGCCAAGTTCAATTAGAAGAGTCCCTTCATGAACCGCGCAGATTCTTCCTTCGGGCCGAGGGCAAGCCTCTTCAAACAATGAGCATACCAGGCGAAGGCGCGTCCGCGCCGGCGCCAGTTCGCGCACAGCTTGACCGGTTAAAAGGGCAGCCGCAGGAGGGTTAGCAAAGCGCCGCTCGGAACGAGCGGAACCCGGGACCGACTGCCCCCGGCAAGCTGTTCCGCATGAGGCGGCGCCCGCGCTGCCCCTCACCTCACCCTGCCCGGCCGCGGTCCCCCTCCTCGCCTCACCTGCCTGTTCGCGCCAATGACCGTGCGATATCGATCATGTCGTCGCGCGAGGCGGTCGTATGCTCCTTGTTCCAGGTGACCAGCCCGATCCTCAGGGTCTGTTCCCTTGTCTATGGTCGATTAGAAGCCGGTGCGGCCAAGCAGACCGCCTGATCCTGGCGGCTGCGCCCTACGTGGCTGGTATCTTCATTAGCTCCGACAACCGGCTGGCATTCTTGATCGAATGTCCGTCGCGATCGTTGTTGAAGTAGACCCACACGGTCTTCGCCGAGCTTTGCCGAATGCGCTCGACCCACACGAGCAGTTCCGCATCGCTGTAATCGTGGCGATACCATTGCCTAGTCCCGTGGAACCGAACGTAAATGTCATCGGCAGTCCGAACAAGCTCATCCGGCAACCGGGGGCCGCTGCAAGAGCAGAAGATCGCCCCAGCGGCTGTAAAGGCTTCGAAGACCTCGTCAGTCCACCAACTCTTGTGGCGAAATTCGACAACGTTCCTGTGGCGCGGGTCGAGCTGCGATAAAATGGATTGCAGCATTTCCGAAGTGTAGTGCACGCTCGGCGGCAGCTGGAAGAGAAAGCAGCCCATCTGCGGGCCGAGAAGGCCGGCGATATAGCCGAAATCCTCGATCAGACTTTTCGTGTCCTCGAACCGCTTGATATGGGTTATCAGCTCGCAGACCTTGATCGTATAGACGAAGCCTGGGTCTGCCTGGCGGATCCAGGTCTTCACCGCTCCGATTGTCGGCCACGAATAAAATGGAGCGTTGAGCTCTACCGTTTCGAAGTGATCCTGATAGATTCGGAAATATTGGTTCGACGGGATATCCGCAGGATAGAACTGCCCCTTCCAATGCCAATAGTACCAACCCGAACACCCGATATGGATGCGGCCAGCCAGTCGATCCTCGGTCGGGTTGTTGGCCTGCGAGTCGCCAATCCGGACCTGATGCATTTTGGCGGACCGATCGACATTGGCATCGCGCTGCCTTTGCCGGCGTTCAGCGCGGCGTGCCCGGCGGGCTGCGATTTCTTCGGCATTGCGCTCCGCCAATCGGTTCCCTCCGTCCCGCCGTCAACTTTACCTGCAACGTCACACATGTTGCCCTGGTTTACTGTTCGGCGATCACCATGTTGACATGGCCAAGGTGGGTCTCGAGGCTCGGAAGTGTCTCCTATGGCGAAGCCGACCTGCGAAATCTCTCCCTTCAGTTCGGCTGCAAACTGTCAGGGCTGCTGTTTGTTCCACCATAGCAGCGGTCAGCAAAGCCATAATAACCAGGGCGCGAAATCTTTGTCATCGACGTCGACGGGCCGCGAGGACAATTCACGTGGCACCCAAGGCGGTTCGCATGACCAGCACGTGAAGGCTGGCAGCAAAGCCATAAAAATAGCCACTGAGGCTAAACATCATTCTGGGCTGGCCCGCGCACCGGCGCAGGCTTTTCATTTGGGCGCAACTGCGTAAGGGCGAGGCGATGGAGTTCTACGATCGGCACCCCCCGCTTTCGTACTATAACAGTGGGTATCTGGGTTTAAGCTCCTCCTTCGTTCCGACAGGGCCACGCGTTATCGCAAGACAAAGCTCTTGTTCAAGTTCAGCGCTCTTGTGGGACTTCGAGATCAAAATCGAGTGCTTAGCCAACTCGTGAGTGCAATTGTTACGCGATTTCTAAGCGCGGAGGATACCAGCTTCGATCGCCGCTTCCTGAAAGGCACGCGCTGCCGCGGCATGCTCCGCTTCTCCGCTTCTCCGCTTCTCCGCTGAGCGACTTCATGCAGGCGCGTTTTGCAATGGCGAACGACCTCCCGCCTTTTTCGGGCCAGCAGGTCATGAGGGTCTCAAGGGCCTCGCGGCTGTTTTGGACGCTTTTGAAGTGATCGCCGCCCGCGACGGCGATCTCGATAGGTGTTTGCCACATTTCCGTCGGCATCGATGCCTCCTGCCCATGAATCTGATGTACAAATGCCCCAGTGCGAACGGCGTTCCAACGCTAGGACCTTGGTCTGATAGGTGCAGTTGATCAATGCGGGTCATGATCGAGCGGGATTATCAAGATGAAGCGCGCATCCCCTCGATAGCGGATATGCCGACCACGCCCACCGGTGCCGAACTTTTGCAACAACACCGGATGAAGGAGGGGCGGAAATATCCGCTGCGACCATTCAGGTCGCATAGCGAAGCGAGAGATCGGTTCCCTATCCCAGATAACTGCAGCGAGACCTCCTTTCGATCTTTGAAAAAATTCGACCTTAGATAACACCGCCGAGACCGATTGTTCTCGGATCCGACGACAGTAGGAACTTTCATGTCGCCGCCGTGTTGTCGTAACGGCGCTGGCAGATCTGCCGCGTAACGATACCAAACCATGGGAGCTGACCGATGAGTGATACGGAGCAACCGGACCAGCAGACGCCTCCTACCCCGGGGAGCCCGGCTCCCGCCGCGACACCAACCTCAACCGGGCCGATCTCGTCCACACCGGATGAGCCGGCGGTAGAAGCGTCGGCAGACAGCGCGCCAGCGCTATCAGCCGACAGCCAGACCCTGCAGGAGCGTCCAAAAACCAAAGGCGTGGCCGATATTGTCTTCCTCGTCGACGTTAGCGGCAGCATGCACCCCTGCATCGACGCGCTGCGGAGAAATATCGAAGCCTTTATTGACTCCTTAAGCCACGGTGACCCGAACAACGCCGCCCCTGTCAAAGATTGGCGCGGGAAGGTTGTCGGCTACCGTGACATTGAGGCCGCCCAAGTCGAAGGCCTGCCATGGATCGTCGACAATGACTTCGTGCGCGATGCCAGCGCGCTCAAGGCGCAGCTTGGCACGCTACAGGCAAACGGCGGTGGGGACGAGCCGGAGTCGCTTCTCGATGCTCTTTATAAGCTTGCCTCTATGGAGGCTGTGCCGAAGGGTTCGCAGACAGAGGATCCGGCGAAATGGCGCTATAGAAGCGATGCGGCGCGTGTTGTCATCGTCTTCACCGATGCTTCATTCAAGGAGACCATGAGCATTGCGGAGGCAAAGGGCGGCTCGTTGCAGGACGTAGCTAACCTTATCATGGCCAACCGAATTATTCTCAGCCTCTTTGCCCCGAATTTCGAGGGCTACGATCGGCTGAGCCAGATCGACAAGTCGGAATGGGAAGTGGTGGAATACGAAGGGCTGAACCCGCAGGAGGCGCTCCAGAAATTTACCTCCGACCCGGTTAACTTCCGTAACACCCTGAAGCAGCTGGCCGCCAGTGTATCCCGGTCGGCAGCGACCGTAGCGCTTTAGCCCGGCTGACCCGAAAGCCATGGCCAAGAAGCTGAAAATCGGCGACCGGATCCGGCAGTATCGCGTCACGAAAGTCTTCGGACCGGGAATGATGGCTATTTCCTATGGAGCTGAGACTTCCACCGGTGAGAAGGTTTTTCTCAAGCAATACAAGTCCCCTGCTCCGACGGTTGTCTGGTATGGGGCTTTCGTTGCTTATCAGAACGAGCTCGGAGCACGCGTCCGGAATGGCCGCGCTGCTCAATTTGCGGTGCGCCAGGTCGATGCATTCGAAGAGATCTGGGGGGGGCCTTGCTACTTTCAGGCATTCGAGTTCGTCGAGAATGGTGCCGATTTGCAGCAAATGCTCGATGAGGAGCGGGAGCAGCATCGTCGCACCAAGCTGGCCGCGACTCGTGATGCCACGGTTTGGGCACGTCACCTCACGTGGTCAAAGGTGTTCATGACCGGTATCGCGGCACTGCACGAATCCAAGGTCGTTCACGCAGATCTCAAGCCGGCGAACGCATATTTGATCACTGACCCGTCGATCAGCTCCGGCTACCAGCTTAAGCTGATCGATATGGACTTCTCCCTGTTGGCTGACCGCCGCGCGCCCTGGCACGGGCATCAGGGATATGTTGGCACTGACAACTATCGATCTCCCGAACATATGACGCGCGGCGCTATTCCGGGACTGGCTTCGGATATTTTCACCTGCGGCCTAATGCTCTACGAACTTCTCGCCGGCCATCATCCATACTGGACCGAGGACCCGGCTGATTATGCAAAGCTTGTGCAGAGCTATGCCGCCAAACCTCCGGCACTTGCAGGGTTGATGCCGGCACCGGCGAACAATGCCGAGGTTAGTACCGTCCTCCACCGATGCCTGTCTCCAGATCCCGCTGCGAGACCGACGGCTGCGGAAGTTCGGGCAATTTTGAGTGGACGCGGCGCAGGCTCTGCCGTCTCCGAACAGAAAGCTGCTGCATCGACAACAGAAGGCATCGCTCCTCCAGCTTCCGCAGAGTTGATCATTTCCGAGAGGATCGAGCTGCTTGGTGCGGACGGACGTTCGCTCCAGATCGGGGTGATGACGGAACTTGGAAAACCCCTGTTGCGGCAGTTCGGGCCGGAAAGCGAGTTCTGGGATAATCGCCAATGTGTCCTGGAACGAAATCCCACACGGCAATGGGTGATATCTCCCGTGGCTGGTGCGACCAACGAAACACTCGTGAACGGCCTGACCCTCACAGCTCCTCGTCCGCTCAGGCAAGGTGATCGAATTGCGGTCGGCCGCCAGGCCAAAGGCATCGCCAAGATGCCCCTTACGGTGCGGGCGCTCAACAAATGAACTCGGCCGGCGGACGTGAAGTGCCCGAGCCCGATCCTCCCTGCGAGCAGCCGGCGATAACGGAGGCGCATCCGGTGATCACAGATGTGCCCAAGGACGAACTGGGGGCGCCGGGTCTTTCCAGGCCCGCCGCAGATGTTCCAGCTGTAGGCTCCGAACCTACACCTGCGGTTGCTGCGCCATTGGACGAAGAGCCTGCGTCCAGGACGGAAAGCCTACCGTCTGACCAGGCTCTTTCGAAGGTGACGGCCTTTGCTCCATTAGAAATCGTGGATGTGAATGACCTCGATTGGAAAGCTGTCCTCAACCGGGCCAGCCCGTCTTCCATCCGCTCCGAAATTCGGTCGACGGTTGAAAGTATGGAGGGTCTGCTTGACCGGGCCGACGGGCCAGGCATGTTGTTCGACAAATTCCGCGCCGATCCCACCGACAAAGTCATCAAGATTTCTGACTTCGATACCGAAATCCCGTTGTGGATCATCGGCGACTTGCACGGTGACCTTCTGGCGCTCGAGGCTGCACTTGGGGCAACGCGACAGCCGGACCTGCAGCCCGGAGAAGGCCCACCTCGGATCCTGTTTCTTGGCGATCTTTTCGATGACGAGGGTTTTGGCCTCGAAATCCTTCTCCGCGTATTTGAACTGATCGTAGACGCGCCCGACCGCGTGTGCGTCATCGCCGGCAATCACGACGAAGCACTGTCTTACGATGGCGTACGATTTGCCTCGAGCGTGACGCCATCGGACTTTGCCGACTTCCTCAACGCTAACCTAACCCACGAATGGATCGAGCGGGCCGGTAAGCTTGCCGTGCGCCTGTTTACGAACGCTCCGCGCGCACTCTTCTTTCCCGACGGATTGCTTGCCGCCCAC
Organism: Rhizobium sp. WYCCWR 11146; assembly: GCF_013591995.1. Classification (NCBI taxonomy): domain Bacteria; kingdom Pseudomonadati; phylum Pseudomonadota; class Alphaproteobacteria; order Hyphomicrobiales; family Rhizobiaceae; genus Rhizobium; species Rhizobium sp. WYCCWR 11146. The sequence goes on along the minus strand of NZ_JACCEY010000038.1, from coordinate 511,670 downwards.
GGAGGCTTTCCGCTGGTTGACTTGCATCCCGCCCTCGCTGAATCGGGGGAATGGAACAACCCGATGTGCCTGTCTGATTTTGTATGGACAAGGGCCCATCCGAAAGCCCGCAGGAAGCTGCCAAACCGTTTCTCCCGCGGGAGCCAGTTCGGCTACGAGGACTTCGCTGCTTTTTGCTCTTTGAGTGCTGGTCTCGGACGGCCCGTCACACATATGGTACGCGGCCACGATCACGTGGACGAGAGGTATGCGAGCTTCCCCGCCTATCGGGCTAATCCACTGCTCACGACCGTCGCACTTTCGCGTCGGTTGAGCCGCGAGGCATTCGGCCCCTACGAGCGGGTTCCCACCATGGCGCGATATGTCGAAGGAGCCCTGCCGAACGTGTATCGGTTGCACATTCCCGCGGAAATGATCCGTGCCTGTTATCCTCAGCCGGCCGCCGACAGCATCGACTATCACCCGAGCCAGGAGCCTCAACCATGACAGGCGTCATCCTGCGTTGTCCAAACTGCGGCACCTCCACTGCGACTTCCGGTGAGTGCGAGGCCTGCCACGAGGCACAAGTCCGCTTCTACTGTACGAACCATAACCCGGGGCATTGGTTAGATGCACCCGCATGTCCGCAATGTGGCGCAAAGTTTGGCGATCCGCTACGTCCGGCGACACCGTCGGTCCCCCCTCCCGTTCGCCCACGTCCGCCGGTCCCTTTTCCCAAAGCAGCGCCCCGCGCGGAACCACCACCACCGCTGGATGCAAGTCCCGGGCCATGGGGCCGGAAAGAGCGACGGAGGTCTGCCCGCCCTGAGGGGGAGACCGACGGCGCCTCAGCGGGCGACATCCGCACGGCAAAAATGCTTGAGATGCTTCGAGCCCTCTCCCGCGCCGGTCGTATCACTCGAAGGTCAACCTATCCTGTTCCGGAAGCGCCACCTGCAAGGGCAGCAGCGGCGGGGTGCCTGATGCGCTTTATGCTCCTCGTGATGTTCCTGTTCATCATCTTGCCGCTGATATTTTCCCTGATAGGAGGCTCTCTACTTGGCGTACTCGACGGCTATTACTTCTGAGGATCGACGACCACGCCACGCTCCAAGCGGCTGAGGCCGGACGTCCGCGCCATCCGATCTATTTTTTGTACCTTATACGTGCCGCTCCACAAACTAGCATGCCGCAGCCGTGCGGATGGCTAATACGATCTCGCCAATCCTGCTCCAGGCCGCCAGGGGAGCAGGAGCTGAGCGTCATAGATGCGATACCAACGAAGGCTCGAATTCGCCCCGTGCCGGAAGCAACACTAACCATCGCCTCAGCTAATGCGGAAGGACACTTGCGACGAGTTTCTTGTTGCGCGTGTCCTGCATCTGGTGATCGGACGCCCGTTCAGCGCGCCGACGATTTTTGTTTTGCAGTCTGACCCTGACCTGCCTGACGACCTTGCCGAACAAGTCCAGCGGCATATCGACGTATTGGAGCTGCAGCGACGTTACGGACCATTCATTCGCGACGAAATATGTCCAAATGCTTCAGCTCTCGCATGAGGCGCGCGCATCCGGAGGCGGCATTCGCGCCAATATCGTCTTCCAAGCCTTGATCATCAATGCACATGGATCTAATGAGCTGCGTCAGTGGTCCTAGGAGTTTAAAATGCAAGTTCTGGTACGTGACAACAACGTTGAGCAAGCGCTCCGTTTTTTGAAAAAGAAGTTGCAGCGCGAGGGCGTTTTCCGGGAGGCCCGACTTCGGGAGCGTTTTGAAAAGCCCTCCGAAAAACGTGCGCGTGAAAAGGCCGAGGGTATCAGGCGCGTCCGTAAACTCGCTCGCAAAAAGCTTGAGCGGGAAAGTGGTATTTCGGCTCCCAAGAAGTCGAGAGCTTCTGGTCGCTAGTAGTGATCGAATGACGCATGTTTCGTCTGTCGAGGAAAGGACTTTCTCGTGTCTGAGATGTTCCTTTCCTGCAGGCCGTGCCGGTAATAAGTACAGTGTCCAATGGGAAGTTGCTCACCGCGCCTTGATAAAGGTGTCAGGGGCGTCTTCGATCAGTTTCAGCTGGAGCGTGATGCGTGGGCCGGCTGGCTGAACTCCTCCGTTCCGGCTCAGTCGCTGATCCGCCCGCTGTCATGATGGTCGAACAGGTTAGCTGATCGGCGGGGTGGCGGCCCGACGTGGGGCAGTGGCTCTTAATGCCGCGCCTGGTCGGGCTTCTGCGCTGCTGTACCGGTGGCGCCTCGGAGCGGAACGCGTCGGCTTCGCCGTGGTTCGTCTGGACGATGACGGCATGGGGAACGCGCAGCTTCACCGCATAGCGATGGCCCGGACGGGCTTGGGCCATGGATCAACATTCTTGCGTCAGATTTGCCACATGGTCTTCGCTCTCCACCATGTCGGACGGTTTTGGCTCGACCTGCTGCCCTCTAATGTGCATGCGAAAGATGTCTATAGAAGAATTGGCTTCATCCAGGAAGGCACAATGCGCTTCGGCTGAAGGATGGAAGCCGTGAAGATTTGGTCCTGATGTCACTGCTACGCGAAGAGTGGAGTGAGTTCGACGGTTGAACCAGCGGAGCTTGCGACATTAGTGCCCTGGGCCTCACGAGCCAGATAAGCTCTGTCCAGCTCCGACAATATCGCTTGCAACAACATTGCCCGAAGCCCTGCCGCGCACGTACGCAGTACCTGACAAAATCCGTCCGTCAACAAGGTTGACCATCTGTGAGCCTTTCTGCAAGCAGTTTGAGCCGTTCATACTCTCCGGCTAGTTTGATCGCGCCGGCGGCAATCGGGACGGCTCCCGCTCTCTACCGGATCAAGCCGGCCTCCACGAAACGTAGAAATGCCTGCGTATGCTGCAGGCAGTTGACATCTGTTGCCGGCGTCCGACCCAGCTGTTCCAGTTCGTGCAGAATGCGGCCGAGGGTGAGGGTTCGGCGTTCATGATGATCGCGCCTCCACTGGGGTTCGATAGAGGATGACCCGACCGGTCGGTACGATCTGTGAGAGGAAATCAAAGTCGCGAACATTACCAGTCAGCACGCTCGCACCCAACTGCCGTGCCTGCAAGAAAACCATGGCGTCATTGACGAAGCGGCGCTCATGTCCTTCCCCCTTGCAGGTTGCTCAAGCGAAAGAGCAGACCCGCCAACACGCCGGCATGTCCCCAGATGGCTGCATCTGGAGCGTGAAGTCGGTGTTCCGGAATGTCTTCGACCGTCGCCGCGATCGTTTCGAGCACCGCCTTTGTAGAGGCGTGCTTGGGGTCCAGTCGGCCGAAGGCATGGGTCAGCTCAGACAGGCAGACCGCCTAATGGTGGCATAGGCGATACGTAATCAGCCTATCGACCTCCACCGGCGAGCGCCCCTGAAGCACATCCAGATAGACGCTGGTATCCAGGAACAGAGGCCCTCCGATTGCCGGTTCGTCGGCAACCCAAGGAAGATCTTCGTCGGGCCTGCGCTCGAGCGACCCGACGTGCTTCTGGGGCTTTAGTGATCGGAGGGCTTCAGAGAGATCAAATCCCAAGATCGATATCCGTCGGGATGCGGCCCTTGCGGCCCACCAGACGCGCGCCAAAGTCGTCTTCGAGAGCCAGCCGTGAAAGGGCCAATTCCAGCAGCTCGGTGTCGGAGGTAACATGGGCACGCTTTTTGGCTGCCTCGATCAACTCCGACGGCACTCGCCCCGACAAGCGGGTATTCTTCGCCGTGCCAAGGAGACCGACGGCCTTCGCTTGCTCGAGTACGAGCTTATTGCGGGCCAACGCGATTTTCGCTTCGCGTTCCGCAGCAGTTCGTGGTTGGGTACCCATAAGATTCTTCTGTGTTGAACAGAATATAGATTGCGTTGAACGAGAGGGCTAGGTTCCATAGCGGTGGGCAGGTTGCGATCCAGGCGTTCGCGGCAAATCATCATGGGAATGACGACGGGGAGATTGATGGATTCTCTGGGGCCGTCGGCTGGGCGGCGCAGATCCTAGAATGAAGGGCTCGACCGAAAACACAGCCATGGGTACTGAGCGCCGGTGACGAGCAAGGAGTAAAGATGCCGGAGCAGGACCCCCCTGTCCCGACTATCGGCGTGCCTACTGCACGGTTTGCTTGCCGGCTCGATGAAGACCGCCATATAACGCGCGATGACGTATGATTCGAAGATTTTCGTCGGCCTGAGGCCAACGAGCAAAAAATCAGCTCCGCTCCGCGAGCCTTACCAGTCGAAATGCCAGTGGGACGGTTGCGAAAGCGGCGGCGCCAATCGCGCGCCCGTTGGGCGAGATGCGGAGGGTTTGTACCTGGTGTTCTGCCCGCAACATGCGAGGGAATACAACAAGGGATATAATTTCGCGAGCAATCTGTCTGATCCGGTGACCGCCCGCTATCAGAGGGAAGCAGCAAACGGCAGCCGTAAGACGTGGGGGACCCGCCTTGATCAGGCGACAGAGATGCCGCTTCCTTCGACCGTTCGCTCCGGTACGGCAAAAGCCCTTAACGCACGCAAGATTGCTGCACGACATCAAGCTACGAAAGCTGATCTCCAGCGGCGTAAGCTCAAGGTATTGGAAGCAAAAGCCTTCGAAACGCTCGGTCTTTCGCAGGACGCGACGCCTGAGGAAATTAGACAACGCTACAAACTGATGCTCAAGATGCACCATCCGGACGCTAACCGAGGAGATCGAAACTCCGAAGATGAACTCCGGGCGGCAATCGACGCCCATAAGATCCTTAAGTTGAACGGGTTCTGCTAGATCTGAGACACGCTCTCTGCTGTCTATGATGAGTGTGAGCTGGAGGTTTTTGACAGATCGATGCAAAGCAACTCGGCAGCTGCCGTGCCGACGCTGCCGATCCCGCTGCTCGCCAAAATCCCGGTCATCGGCGAAGCGCTGTTCAACAGCCCCGTCATCACCTATCTCGCCATCATCCTGGTCGGGGTGATGGTCTATATCTACCGTTCCACCCATCTCGGATCGGCATTGCAGGCGGCCGGCGACAAGCCGGCGGCGCTGGATGCCGCCGGTGTCGACGTGGTGCGGACCCGCTCGGTCGCCGTGCTGTGCACGGCCTGTTCGCCGGCCTCGGCGGCGCTTTCATCGCCATTGTCGGCGCCGGCATCTTCGTGCCGTTCAAGACCCATGGTAACGGTTTCATCGGCATCGTGCTGGCCATGCTGGCCCCGAGCGACCGGTCTGGGTTCTGTTCGGTGCGCTGCTGTTCGGCGCCTGCCTGTCGATGACCACGGCCCTGCAGGTGGCGGGCGTTGACATCCCCACCAACATCATCCAGATGACCCCGTTTGCCATGGTCATGCTGGTGCTGATCGTCGCCGGCCGCCGAGCCAATCTGCCGCTGGCGCTCGGCGCAAGCTACGTTCGCGGAGAGCGATGAGTCTCCCCGGCACTGTGCCGCTAGAAGTGATGGCCGCGCGCGGCCATGGGTGATCTCAGCGGTTTCGGCAAAGGCACTGCGATATCGGCACGGTCTTTTGTGGGTTTCGTCGCAACGCAGCTCATACTATTCCAGCCGGGCGAACGCGCAGACTTGTGATGGGGATGGCGCTGCAACCCGGCCTGGATCAGTTGTTCAGGCGCCGGAGCCTGAACAACGCCGTCGGTATAGGCCCGCCAGGCATATTTTGAGGCGGCGGGTGACGATCACGCGGAACGGAGCCGGAACCACATCCAGCCGCTCAGGCACATCCTCGCCGATGCAATGCAAGCATCCGCCGCGAGCGCAGATCAGGCTTCCGGGCTCGCCCGGCTTGATCTAGCCGCGCCCATATCATTTTTCGCAGAGCCGTCGTCCGCCGGAATATGGCTGATAGGTGCAGTCGGACGGCCGGAAGGAGCGGTAAGTGCGCGAGCAGGCGGCAATGTTACAGGATTGCGGTGCGCCTTGGCCATCGATTGCTGCTTCTGTCGATCGCACACCATTCAGCGTTGGTTCGGCCGTCGCCTGGCGGATGAAGTCACGCCAAATATGGGCTGGCAGGGCGCCGCCCGTCACCCCCTTCATCGGCGCGTCATCGTCATTGCCAACCCAGACACCGACGACGAGCGATTCCGTGAAACCGACGAACCAGGCATCACGATTGTTCTGGCTGGTACCCGTCTTGCCGGCTGCAAACGTGCCCGGGTCTGCTCCACGCCCCGTACCGCGCTCGACCACCAACTGCAGGAGCCCGAGGAGATCGGACTGGTAGGGAGAAAGATCGACACTTGGCTTTGATTGTGAGCCAACCCGAAACGTCTTCGTCTGCCCTGCCGCTTGAAAGTCGGCGATGCCCCAGGGTTTAACAGGTGCCCTGCCGAGTTGAACGGACGCATAGGCGCTGGTGAGGTTAAGCAGATTTACTTCGGATGTCCCGAGCGCCAAAGACGGCGTATTGGCAAGTGGCGCATCGATGCCGAGTTCGCGCGCTGCGGCGATCACATTGTCTAGGCCAACTTCTTCGGCTAGCGCCACTGAAGCGGCATTGAGCGATCGCGCGAACGCCTCGGCAAGCGTTACCCAACCACTATAGTTGCCACTGGAATTTTCTGGCGACCAACCGTCGACGTCAATTGGCGCATCCAGAACGCGGTCAGACAAAGTTAGCCCGGCCTTCAATGCTGCGTAATAGACGAACAGCTTAAATGTTGACCCCGGCTGGCGCATCGCAGTGACGGCGCGGTTGAACTGGCTTGCCTTGTAGTCGCGCCCGCCAACCATGGCCACGACCGCGCCGTCCGGCGTCATCGCCACCAACGCGGCCTGCGATGCTCCGACTGTCTTTCCTTCACCGTCCAGGGCTCTTTTCACGACTCTTTCGGCGATCTGCTGCAACTGCGGTACCAGCGTGGTGCGCACCGTCGTCGAACCTGGCGAGGAGCCGGCGATTTCGCTCGCTTGCGGCGAAATCCAGTCGGCAAACCAACTTCCCGAGCGCGGCGTCGGCGTCGTTGGATGTAGCTTGGCAAAGCTCCCCTTGGCCTCCGCCGCCTCTGGCGCGGTGATCTTGTCGTTCGTCGCCATTGCGTCGAGAACGACCATGGTGCGCTGCCGGGCGCCTTCGAAATTGTCGATGGGATTCCATTGGCTCGGTGCCCGCAGCAACCCCGCCAGCATAGCGGACTCCGGCAGGTTAAGGTCGCCGATATCCTTGTTGAAATAAATCCGCGCGGCGGCAGGCATGCCGGTAGCGCCCGCACCAAGATAGACACTATTGAGATAGCGCGTCAGGATTTCCCGCTTGCCGAGCTTCCACTCCAGCCAGACGGCAATGACCACCTCCTGTATCTTTCGTTTTATTGTTCGATCGCTGTCGAGGTACTGCAGCTTGATGAGTTGCTGGGTGATCGTGCTGCCACCCTCCACCACCGAACCAGCCTCCAAGTTCCGGAGAAGCGCCCTCCCTATCCCTCTGAGATCGACGCCGAAATGATCCATGAACCGCCTGTCCTCAATCGAAAGGACGGCATCGATTAGATGGGGCTGGAACTGGTCGTATCGCGCATATGACTCTTGATAAGGCCCTTGCCTTACCAGCGGCCCGCCGTCAGCGGTTTCCAGCACCACGATAGGCTTTAACGTTCCCTCACGGATCTCGCCCCAGGGCACGTCTTTTAGCGCCCACACCAGAACGCTTCCTACGAGGAAGCAGACAAGAAAGGCCGATCCCATAGCGAATTTCCACCAGCCCGCCAGAAGCGACCGTCGAAGGCGACTTTCACGTGGCTCGACAAGCCGATTGCGAATACCACGTCCGGCTTTGGCGAGAGCAGTGGTCAGCCATTTGGTTGGAGCTGATGTGGCTCCCAACCGCATCGACCGCCTTAGCTCCCGCCTCAAAAACGAAGCGGCCGTCTTGGTCTTCGCCAATGCACAATTTGCCTGTAAATCTTGGCGCAGCGCATGCAACAGATTGCTCGCGGCCTGCCGAGTTTGGCCGAAGGATCCGTGGGCCTGCGGGTTGTCGGCTTGGGTGGTCCCCGTGGAATCCGTCGCGGCGATTTGGCTTGCCAAATCTGTTTTCTGGACGCGACCCGAGCTCGAGTCGCTGACGCTTTCACCTGAGGCTTCGGGAGGACTAGGCATCGGTTACCGCTAAAATGCAAACGCAGCATGACCTTTATAGCCGGGCGATGCGGTGTGTTCCACCGCAAAAGGCGCCCAAGGCAGAAGTCCTTGAGCGGATGTAAGATGGCGTGGAGATCGACTCGAAAAACGTCACCGCCATTCAGGTCGGCGACAACAAGGACGAGCGACTGCAGCAGTGCACCGTCTGATTGCCATCTAGGACGCCGGCGGCGCAAGACGCCGCCGGGACATGCCTGTTAAACCTGGATGATGTAGACGATCGTTAGCGCATCGGGATCGACGATGACGATCCGGCCATCAGCAAGGATGAAGAAGCGGTAGCCTTCATACTGCGGAACGATCTTCACGATGCGTGGCGGCAGCGGTTCGAGACGAACCTTCTTCGGGATCGTCGTTCCGACGGAGACCGTGAAATTCACTTCCTTCACCGGCGCAACATGGACCTCCTTCACCACTGTGCGAATTTCGGTCTGCTGCTCGACGGAAATGTTGACGTTGGTCTTGGTGTTGGACGTCTGATTGTTCGTCGTGGTGTTGTTGTTGACGTTGGTTTGGGAAGAGCTTTTGTTCGTCGTCGAAGAGTTCTGATCGGTCGACTGTTTCGACGCATCGCCGCTTTGCGTGGTGGCGGCGTTGCCCGAGCCCTCTGCAGGCTTGGCATTTTGCGTGCTGCTCTTCGTGCCTGAGGTGGCCGAGCCGCTTGTATCGGTGCTGCCGGACTTGGCGGCGGGCTTCTGTTCGGTCATGGTGACGCCGCCGGCGTCTTGCGATCCGGGCTTGGTTTCCGTCGAAGACTTGCCGGATGCACTTCCCTTTGTCGAAGAATTATCGTTCGAAGGCTGTTCGGCGCTCTTTTTCATGTCCGAACCCTGACCGGGTTTCTGCTGCGATGACTGGCCCTTGCCTTGCGGACAGGCTCCCGAAGCGTCTGGCGTGCAGTCGGTGCCGGTTCCGGTGGCGCTGGAGCCGGCCTTCGAGCCGGCGTCAGTGCCCGTCTGCGAACCGGGTTGGGCCTGGCCGCCGCTCTTGGTGTCCTGCTGGGCCGCCGCGGGCAGTGTTGCAAGCGGCGAGACGCTTAGTGACAGCGCTGCTACCAGCATGGTGAGATGGTTGCTTTTCATGATCAATCTCCGAGGTTTCGGGCACGCGATGCCGCCACGCATTTTCATGCGTCGGATGCGTGCCCTGACTGTTGTAAAGGGCGGATGAAGCCGCCGATGGTCACTGAATGACCTGGATCACCTTCCGGGAGGAAGGTTCGACGATCACACGCTGATCGTTGACGATCGCGTATGCATATTTCGGATCGTCGGGAATTGGTGTGACGACCACGGTCTCCGGCAGGGGCTGCCCGACGACGACCTTCTCCTTCACCACGACGCGCGTAGTCGGGGCGGGAGCCTGCTGAACGTAGGTCACCACCTTCGGCGGCGGCGGATCGATAACGCTACCTGCCACGCCGCCGACGATGCCGCCGACAGCAGCACCGACCGGGCCGCCGACAATCGCACCCGTTGCAGCACCGCCTATAGCTCCTGTTACCGTCGAAGACTGCGCATAGGCAGAAGTCGATGCCAACAGGATGCTTGCGGCGATTCCTACTACTTTGATATTCATCTGTTTTCCTCTTTGGATGCGGATGGTTCCGCTGGGGAGCCAAACCGAAAGATCGAGGAAGTGTTCCGGACGTCGGACTTCAGGCCGGGGCCGGTCCGACCTTGGTCCTAGCGTAGGATCTGCCTGCCTACTGAGTGGGAAAACGGCTGAGCATCCGGTCCTGGACGTTCTCCCAGCCAACGATCATCGCAGCAAGGGAGATAGCTTTGTCGCGGTCTGCGGCCTTGGTTATAAAGCCTTCGAGCAGGACGACAGGGCCGAGCATCCTGATCTCGATGGCACTGCTGTCGATATCCGGATCGGCGGAAAGGGCTGCTTCGATTGTGGCGATCGTGGATGCCGAACTATGGCCTTGCGAGCAGCGCTCTTCGTGATTGTAGTTATCGGGGCCGAACTTCATATTCTCCTCCTGTCCCGCCCCTCCACGGACCTTCACATTACCTCGCATAACCTATGAGCAGCGTGTCCTGACGTCGCCAGCCGGACTTAAGTCCGGCTTTCCCTCGGCACGATCCGGCTTAGATTCTCCTGATCCTTGTTGAAAGGACGTCAGGGAGGTTCCAGCAACGTTGCCGACTCCAGTCAGAACCTCCCTGATGACGCTTCAATTTATCGACCAGTGTCGAGCGTCCGATCTCCGCAACGGATGCGGAATGCTTCGCGTACGGTTAGAGGTGATGGATAGGAATGCAGGCGGCCGGTAATAGGGGAGTGCGCGAAAGCGAGGACTTCGCTCCTCTGATGCTTGTGACAAGCGGCAAAGGCTAGGCGCCCTGGCGCCATCTGATTGCCGCTTCCGTCCGATTGCTGGCGCCAAGTTTGGACAGTATTTCGGTCATGTGATGCTTGATCGTTTTCTCCTGCAGGTTCAGCCGCCGCCCGATATGCTTGTTGGAAAGTCCTTCGGCTACCAGCCCCCATACTGGGGTGTCCGCTTCCCTTCCTTTCCTGTGCGGTCCGTCCCTTCCAGAACTTGCCCCGGTTGGTACGGGCGATGGCCAACAGATATCGCTTATGGGCGATCGAGGAGAAGCGCAAGGAGCCGATGTTTTCCACCGGCCTATGAAGCCGAGATTGATCTGGCCGCTTTCCAGGCCGCGGATGATTTCGCCGGTATTGCCGTGTGCGGTATGGATGCGGATATCCGGGTACTTTCGGGCGATCTTTGCCAGAAACGCTGGCAGCACACCGGTGGTCGTCGATCCTGATCTGCCTTATGCGGCAAAAAGCCGGAAACCGGGATCGACAGCCCCCGGCGCGCCGGTCCGCTCCTTAAACCAACGATCGCCGCAGTGCCGCTTTGGGGCCAGATGTGAACGCCTTGTAGGATTCGAACTGGCGATCCGGTCATTCACGTGCAGCGCTACGCCTCAAATACGTCCGAGACGACATCGCCTCTTATACCCGAAGGCACTTAGCAGCCCAGCGAAGACCACAGAAACTAGAGGGTGCTCGTCCGCTATGGCGATCTTTCTGAGGTGCCAACCGCATACACGCAAGCGCGGAGCATCACGCTAGAAGGTAGTCCTCGCGAAGTCAGTCGAGACCGAGTGCTTCAGCAATCAGCAAGAATAGCACAGTCAGATTGGAGCTATCGTATGGCTTCTTCTGTGGCCAGCGCGACCGAAAGCAAATGCTCGTCGCCATTCGGCAAGCCGGAAAGCAGCAGACCTACAGGCATGCCGGCATCGCCCACGCCACAGGGGATCGAGACACTGCAGCCGTCGAGGAAGTTGCCGATCAGCGTGTTGCGCAACGTCTTGGCATTGGTTTTCACGAAAAGCTCGTCGTTGGTCAAAAGCGGTGCGGTCAGGGGCGCGACATGCGGCAAGGTCGGCGACACGACCAGTTCGCCCGGTCCGATGCTTGACGCAAATTCCGCCATCAGATGCTCACGCGTGGCCAATGTCTCGATATAGCCTGTCGTAGTGATCTTCTCGCCCAGCCGCGTGCGAGCAACCACGCGAGGGTCCATTCCCTCGGCCTCCGGTCCCGCCAAACGCTCCCGGTGCAGCACGAAGGCTTCCGCCGTCACCAGCGGGCCGTATTTCGCCATCAGCTCAAAGATTGCGGCATAGGCCGGAAACGCCTGCCGCCGAATTTTTGCCCCGGACTTTTCCAGCAGCTTCAAGGCCGCCTCGAAGGCCGACACCACGCCCGCTTCCGCATCATCGAAAACGATGGTTTCGGGAACGACGAGCGAAAGACCCTCGACCGAGCTACGGCGAACATCGGGTGCGCCGAGGCCGCGCATCGCCGCATCGATCCACACCGCATCCTGCACGGTATGGCAGAGCGGCCCGAGCGAATCGAGGCTTTTCGACAGCGGGAAAACACCTCGCATGGAATAGCGGCCGCGGGTTGCCTTGTAGCCGACAATGCCGTTGAAGGCTGCCGGGATGCGAACCGATCCGCCCGTGTCCGTCCCGATCGAAACCGGGACCAGTCCGGATGCCACCGCAACGCCGGAGCCGGACGAAGAACCGCCGGGCAACCGTGCACCATCGGTCGAGGCCGGGTTCTGCGGCGTTCCGTAGTGAGGATTTATGCCGAGCCCTGAAAAGGCAAACTCGCTCATATTGACACGGCCGATGCTGACCATGCCGGCCCCGGCAAGCGCCGCAACGACATCGGCGTCCCGAGTTGCGGGTACCGATGTCTTGAGCACGGTGGAGCCGGCCGTTGTTGCAAGCCCCTCGATATCGAAAAGATCCTTCCAGGCAACCGGAATGCCGTCGAGCAGGCCAAGCGAACGACCATCCCTGATGCGCTTGGACGAAGCTGCGGCTTCAGCCCTCGCCCGCTGTTCCAGCAGGTTGACGAAGATCGACTGGTCCTTGCAGCTGTTAATGGCGACAAATGTTTCCTCCGCGAGCGCCACCGGATCAAGCGCGCCGTTCTGGATCAGCACGGAAAGCTGGGCGACTGTTTTTCCACCGTGAGACGGCATCATGCATTCCCCTTCTACCGCCCGACAAGCTGCATCCACCGGCGGACGAGATAATTGTGTTCATCCATCGTCGTGTTCCAAACGGCGATGCAGTTTGCCCTTTGCCAGTATGACCCGCCGGCCCTTATGCTGCCCTTGCGAATTCGCACCGATCCATCCGGGCCGGGAAGATCGGTGGCGGCGGGGAGCCCCCCGTACCAGTAATCCCACTCTGCCGGCATCATGAACTGCCGGGAACGTTGCGGCGTCGAGATGTAATAACCCTGACGCGCGACGACGGCACCGGGCCAGCCTGATATCCACCAGTTTAGATATTCGTAGGCGACATCGAGCATCCGGCCACTCAGATCTTTTGACAGGCACAGACCGCCATGCCAGGCTCGGTAGCCCTCGACGGGGACCGCCTGCTCGACGGGAATGCCCTGCCCATTCAGAATGTTAATCCCCGTCGACCACATGCTCTGTACATCGGTTTCACCATCGACCATCAACCGAGCGGCATCCTCTGCCGTTCGCCAGAACTCCCGGAAGAAACCGTCCTTCTTGCGTGCTTCCAGTAGATCGATCAGCCGGTCGATTTCGGCCACCGTCATATTGCCGATATTGTTGAACGACATCAGTCCTGCCGCCTGCGCGGCCAGCGCAGCATCGAAAATGCCGATGGCCGGCTCATCGACCAAGGAGACGCGGCCCGCCCATTTCTCGTTCAGCAGCGACGCCCAGGAATTCATCTCGACGGTATGCTTCACCACGTCAGTACGGTAGGCGAAACTGTCGAAATTGTGCGTCGTCGGCAACATCGAAATGCGCGGCGATGGCGTATCGCCAAGCGCGAGGTTCGGCTGTACGAACAGCTTCTTGGCCGGTACATCGCCCTGTCCCAGCCGCGCGTTAGGCCCGATATGCCCGGTCTTGGTGAGATCGTTGATCTCGGACCACAGCTTGATCCGGCTGGTATCGATCGGCTGCACGGCGCGCCAGTACCAGACGATATCCAGATTGTGGAAACACTGGTCGTAAATGTCGTAGCTTCCAGGCTCCTGCGCCGCCTTGTGCTGCGTCGTCAGGAAGTCGTTGTTATCGAAGGTGACGTCGATGCCGAGATCCTGCTCGGCCTGCAGACGTAGTTCCTCCAGCAGGGAGATTGCCGTGCCGAGCACGCGCAGCTTCGGCCGGCCCTGAAGATGAAGCGCAGGCGTGGCAGGTGGTTGCGGGTTTGGATGATGCTTGTTCATCAAGAGGTCTGGACGTCCTGTCGTGCTGACGGTGCTCCCCCCGCCAGGGAGGGCTCCGGTCCTGCGAGGGTGAAGGCCTCGAAGGACCGTTTCAGCAGACTGGCATCGAGTCCGTCAACAATAAAGACGATATGCGAGCGGCGATCGTCCGAGGGCCAGGCAGCCATATGCGTGGGCGGGTGAACAAGATGCTGCACGCCATGGATGGCCACGGGCCGGGCCTCGCCCTCAAGATTGAGGAAGCCCTTCACCCGCAACACCCGTTCGCCGTGCCGGTGGAGTAACATGGTCAGCCAGACGCCGAACGCAGTCCAGTCTATGGCCCCCTCGACGCTCATGACGAAGGAGGTGACGGCCGCCTGATGGGAGCCGCCGTCGGCCGTCTCCAGCATGGCCGGCGTTTCGCAATAAAAGCCGCTCGGCGATTGAGCGATGCTGCCACGTGTGGCAACAGCCTCGTCAAACAGCCCCGCGACATCCAGCTCCTTATCCGCCGTTGATAGCAGAGCGGCATCGGGGTTGATCCGCCGCAGCCGCTCCCGAAGAAGGTCCAGACCGTCTTCATCGGCAATGTCCGTCTTCGTCAACACCAGCCGGTCGGCGATCGCCGCTTGCCGGTTGGATTCGATATAGGTATCGAGCTGGCGCATGCCGTTCACGGCATCGACCGTCGCGATGACGTTGCCCAGCCGGAAGTGATGCCGCAGCACCGGGTCGGCCTTCAACGTCGACAGCACGGGAAAGGGATCGGCAAGGCCGGTGCTTTCGATCACCACGCGCTTGAAATTCGGAATGAGCCCACGCTCGCGCCTGGAATGCAGGTCGCGCAGCGCATCGGCCAGTTCACCGCGAACGGTGCAGCAGAGGCATCCCGATTGCAGCAACACCATCGTCTCGTCGATCCGCTCAAGCAGATAATGATCGAGGCCGACTTCGCCGAACTCGTTGATGAGCACGGCCGTCTCTGCCAGCGCCGGGTCGGTCAGCAGCCGCTTCAGCAGCGTCGTCTTGCCCGAGCCGAGAAAGCCGGTGAGCAGGTTGACAGGAGTAAAGGCCGGGCTATTCGCCATCGCGCGCCGCCTCCATCCGCCCGATGATATCGATATTCAGGGGATCGCAGATCCGGCCTGAAAGCCGCTCGGCAGCCGGCCAGAGATGGCCGAGATCTTCGATGATCTCGCTTTTGCCGGTACGCGTCGACAACACAAAGGACGCCCCCTGCCAGTCCGACAGCGTCATGCCGAAACCCGCCAGCACCCGGTTTGCCACCCGCACCCGGTTGGCACGCTCGCGCCGCCGGTCGATCCGCTCGACATTGCGCGTGAAAACGCCGGGCCGCGCCACCGCATCGGCCCAGTGTTCATTTCCTCCGAGAACCCCGCACAGCGAGCACATAGTATTTCCTTGAATATGTGAAAGGAGCCGACATCGCCCGCTCCTCGTCTTGCCGTTTACTTCTTGCGCGGAAAGCGCTTGGCGAAATCGTCGGCGATCTCGTTCATGGTAACGAACTTGACGCCCGGATGCTTGCTCATATGCGCAAAAAGCCGCTCCAGCATCATCAGCACCTGCGGACGGCCGGCGACATCCGGATGGATGGTGATCGGGAAGACGGCATAATCCATTTCGCGATAGACCCAGTCGAACTGGTCGCGCCACATCTGCTCGATATCGTGCGGATTGACGAAACCGTGGCTGTTCGGTGCCTTCTTGATGAACATCATCGGCGGCAAGTCGTCGAGATACCAGGAAGCGGGAATTTCGATCAGGTCGGTTTCCTGGCCGCGCTTCAGCGGGACCATCCAGTCGGACGGCTTCTTCGAATAGTCGATCTTGGTCCAGCTGTCGCCGACACGCACGTAGTAGGGCGTGAAGTCGTTGTGCATCAGCGAGTGGTCGTACTTGATGCCGCGCGCAAGAAGCAATTCATTGGTGACGTTGGAAAACTCCCACCACGGCGCGACATAGCCGGTCGGCCGCTTGCCGGAAAGCTTGGTGACGAGATCGATGCACTTGTCGAGAATTTCGGTTTCCTGCTCGCGGGTCATCGCGATCGGGTTTTCATGGGTATAGCCATGAATGCCGATCTCGTGGCCGGCATCAGCCACCGCCTGCATCTGCTCCGGAAAGGTCTCGATCGAGTGACCGGGGATGAACCAGGTCGTCTTGATACCGAAACGCTCGAACAGCTTCAGCAGGCGTGGGCTGCCCACCTCGCCGGCAAAAAGCCCGCGCGAAATATCGTCCGGCGAATCCTCGCCGCCATACGATCCGAGCCAGCCTGCAACGGCATCAACGTCAACGCCGAAGCTGCAAAAGATTTCCTTCGCCATGGGTTATGTCTCCTTGTGGTTTCTTGTCAGAAAGTGTCGTTTCAGTGGACCGGAATGACGGTGGCTTCCGCCGGGTTCCAGGATAGAAGAACGCCGGAGCCGACCGGAAAGGCCTCGGGCTGATATTTGTCGATGTGCGCCTCGAGCGCGACGGAGCGCCCGTCCGGCAGACTGGCCGTCAGGTGCGAGACGTGGCCGACCACGTCGAACCGCTCGATCCGCGCATCGACGACATTGCCGCCGATCTTGCCGACAAGACGCTCGCGCAACTGTGCATCGGCCGCATGTACTTCGATCGCCTCGGCGGGAATGACCAGATTGACCTTGGTCTTGCCGGGCACTGTGCCATTGGCGCGCCCCGACAGCATGCCGACAGGCGTGGACACGGCGGTGTTTTCCCCGTCGGCGCCCTGCACCTCGCCCTGAAAGATTGTGTTGCGGCCGATGAACTGAGCCACGAACGGCGTGTTCGGCCTTGTATAGAGCTGATGCGGCGGGCTGATCTGCTCGATGCGGCCCTGATTCATGACGACGATGCGGTCGGACAGCGCTAGTGCTTCCGACTGCGCGTGAGTGACGAAGATGAAGGTGATGCCCAGTGTCTTCTGTAGCAATTTCAATTCGTTCTGGATCGCCTTGCGCAGATTGGCGTCGAGCGCGCCGAGCGGCTCATCGAGCAACAGTATATCCGGCTCCACGACGAGGCCGCGTGCAAGCGCGATGCGCTGGCGCTGGCCACCCGACAACTTGTCCGGCTTGCGATCGGCGATATCCTCCAGGCCGAGTGTCGCAAGGATGCGATCGACCTTGGCATCACGCTCCGCCCTTGCCAGGCCCTTGACCTCCAGACCGTAGCCGACATTGCGGCGCACGGTCATGTGCGGAAACAACGCATAACTCTGGAAGATCATCGAGGTCGGCCGCCCCTGCGGCGACACGTCGTTCATCCGCACGCCCTTGATCATCATGTCGCCGGAGGAAATCCCCTCGAAGCCGGCGATCATACGTAGCGTCGTCGTCTTGCCGCAGCCGGACGGTCCGAGAAACGCGATAAACTCGCCCTTGGTGACCGAAAGGTTGAAGTCGATGACGGCCGGTGTGCCGTTGTCGTAGACCTTGCCAACATTTCTGAGTTCGAGGTCGTAGATCATGGGTGTCGCTCCGGACGGTCTTGGATACGTCTGATTGTGTACCCTCCCCTTGAGAGGGGGAGGGTAGAAAGAAGCTTATGCGCTCAGGAACTCATCCCACTTCTGGATGAGGTGGTCGTATTCATCCGGCCACTGGTGCCAATAGGCGACATTGGCCGCGCGCTCCTCAAGCGAACCACCGTCCCGAAGATCGCCTTCCTTGATGCCGCGCTCTTCCGCGCCGACCCAGGGCTTGCCCTCATACCAGAAGGCATATTTCTCCGGTGCCATGACATCCTTGATGTTCGTCGATGGCGAATAGTAGCCCTGCTCGGAAACCGCGATGCCGGGCTCCCCGGAAAGCCAGTAGTCGGCGTAGGCGATAACGGCTTCCTTGTTGGTCGTACCGGCGATCATCGTTGGGCCGATCGCCCAGCCGCGATAACCTTCCTTCGGCACCGCGTACTTGCAGGGCTTGCCCTGCGCCTTGACGGCCATGACCGCCGGCTGCCAGGCGTCGCAGACGACCATTTCGCCCGATGCCATCAAGTTGACGAGCTCGCCGAAATCACCCCACAGCGCGCGGAACTGACCTTCCTTCTTCTTCGAAATCAGGAACGCAGCCGCCTCGTCGATTTCAGCCGCCGTGGCATTGCCGGGATTTTTTACGTCGGAAAGGCCGAGGGTGTTCATCGCCATGATGGCCTGGCCGAAAGCGATCAGCGGGTCGGTGTTGAGGCCGGACTTGCCCTTCCACTTCGGATCGAAGATCGCCGCCCAGGTGTTGGCTTCCTCGGCGCTGACGACGTCGGGATTGTAGCCGATCGAATCGTAGTTATAGACGGCAGGCACCATGTTGAGCGTGGTCTGCGCCTCGTCGGCCCAGATCTGGCCGGTGATCTGCGATTTCACGTCCCACTTGTCGCTCGGCTTGGTGAACACCTCGCGAATGTTCGCCCAGTTCTTCAATGATGCGGCCGGGATCACTTCGACATTGTCGGTCATGACGATCGACGGCAGACGCTCGGCGATGATTTCCCAGCAATCATAGTCCTTCGAACCGGACAGGATCTTGGTCTGCGCATCCGGGAAGGTCGCTGCCGTTCCAGAGGTGCCGCCGACGCCGGACGCCTTCTTGAATTCTTCAAGAATGCGTTCCTGAACCGTGACCGAAAGGCCGATAGTGCGCAGCTGCTGGCCGGCAAGGTCGGCCGCCTGCGCATAGGCTGCGCGCGACGACAGCAGATGCGTGCCGCCGCCCATGGCAAGCGCCATGACGCCTGCGGACCGCTTCAGAAGGGAGCGGCGATTGATTTCCATGTTGGACATGTCTCTTCTCCAATTGATTGTTGTTCCCCGGAACCCCGTTTGATCGCGGCCCCTTCCTCAGTCTCCGCAGGCCGCTGGCGGCGATAACAGCCACCGCTCAAGCCTCAACGGTTCAGTAGCGCCCCACGAGGAGGCCTCCATCCACGACCAGCACCTGGCCGGTCATGTATCTCGCGTCGTTCGACGCCAGAAATGCGATGACGTCCGCGATATCGTCAGGCGTGCCGAGCCGCCCCATCGGGATGAATTCGGCAGCCTTTTCAGCCCCAGCCGGACCCAGAGAATTTTCTTCGGACAGAAGCTGCGCCGTTCGGATGTATCCGGGCGCGATGCCGTTGACCCGCACGCCGTCTCGCGCCAATTCCACGGCCAGACCGCGCACGAGGCCGATGACGCCGGACTTGGCCGCCGAATAATGCACATGCTCGTCCCAGCCATAGGCGATGCCCATGATCGAGGAAAGCGCGACGATGCTGCCTGATTTGCGCGAACGCATGCCGGGAGCCGCCGCCCGCGCCAGCCGGAAAATGCCCTTGAGATCGATGTCGAAGGTCAGGTCCCACTTTTCGTCGGTGAGATTTGCCAGCGGCGTGCGGTGTGCGATTCCCGCATTGGCGACGACCACATCGATACCGCCGTGGCGGGTTTCTATGTCTGCCACCAGCGCCTCGGTGGCCTCGGTCGATCGCACGTCGTAAAGCTGGAATTCCGCCGATCCGCCAGCCGACAGAATGGCCTGCGCTGTCTCCATTCCCTGCTTTTCCAGAATGTCGGTGACGATGACGTGGTCGCCACGCGCGGCAAGCGCCTTGGCCGTCGCCTGCCCGATGCCGATCCCGGCGCCGGTGACGATGGCAATACGTTTCGATGGTCCAGTCATGGTTTTGTCCCTCTCACAGCATCACATCGCCGGAATTCGGCCCGAGCGTCTGGCCGACGAACAGGCTCGCTGCCGACGATGCGAGGAAGGCGACCGTTTCGGCCACTTCCTCAGGCTCGCCGAAACGCCCAAGCGGCAGTTCGGCCTTCTTGGCGGTGCGCCAGTCGTCGGACAGCGCCATCACCAGCGGCGTGTTGATCGGCCCCGGCGCCACGGCGTTCACCCGCACGCCGCGCTTGGAAACCTCGCGGGCCAGCGCCTTGGTCATGCCGATGATGGCCGCCTTGGCGCTGGAATAATGCACAAGCTCGACGCCGCCGATCTGGCCGAGTTGCGAGGCGACATTGACGACGCCCCCCTCGCCGCGGTCCAGCATCGCCGGTAGCACCGCCTTGGTCATCAGGAAGGTGCCGCGCACATGCACGGCGAACATCCGGTCGAAATCCTTGACCTCGAGATTTTCGAACAGCGCCTGATGGGCGATGCCGGCATTGTTGACGAGGAGATGCGTCTCGCCATGCGCCGTCACCGCAGCGGCGTGGATGGCAGCCACGTCGTCTTCGGATGACACGTCCCCGGCAATGGCGGCAGCCGTTCCGCCTGCCGCCTGAATTTCACCGGCGACCGCATCGGCCCGGACCAGCGACAGATCGTTGACCATCACCGCGTAGCCCTCGGCTGCCAGCTTGTGGGCGATGGCCCGGCCGATACCGGAGCCGGCACCCGTGACGATCGCGGAGCGCTTTTGCGTCACCATCACGCCTCCTCCTGGATTGCCGTCTGCTTGGCGCGGCGCACGGACAGCGTCATCAGCACGGCGTAGGTGCCCAGCAGCGCAAAGGAGAACAGTGTGGTCAGCACCCCGAAGGCGAAGACATTCGGATGCACTTCCACCGAGAAAGTGCCGTAGATGGCCAGCGGCAACGTCAGGTCACGGCCCGAGGCAAACAGCGTGCGCGAGAACTCGTCGTAAGACAGCGTGAAGGCGAACAGCATGGCCGACAGCACGCCCGGAAAGATCAGCGGAAAGGTGATCTTGCGGAAGGTCCGCGCCGGCGAGACCCCGAGCGACCAGGCCGCCTCTTCGACGCTGGGATCGAAGCGGTTGAAAATGGCCAGCATAACCAGAAAGGCGAAGGGGAAAGTATAGACGACGTGCAGCACGAAGGCCGTGCCCCACCAATGGCGGTCGATGCCGAGCGAGTTGGCAACCAGCGCCATGCCGAGGCCGACGAGCACGCCGGGCACCATCATGCCGAGCACGATCAGATAGAACACAAAGCCCGAGCCCTTGAACTTGCGACGGAACGCCTGCGCCGCCGAAACACCGAGAACCGTCGAGACGATCATCGTCATCACCGCCAGCCCCATCGACCGGACGAGCGCCTGCTCGATCGGCAACGGTGCGATGCGCGAGGGCGGCGTCAGACCGAAGAGATGCTTGTACCAGTAGGTCGACCATTCGATGATTGGAAACTGCGGTCCGCCTTCCGGCCCTGTCTGGAACGACAGGATCGCCAGAACCACGAGCGGCCCGTACAGGAAGACGAGGAAGAGCGCGGTATAGGTGCCGAGACCGAATCTGATGCCGGTTGCGTTCATGATCAGAGCTCCTTCCTGAGATCGACGATCCTGAGCAAGGCAGCGACCACGGCGCCCATGAGGATCGTCAGCACCACGCCTGCCACCGCCGCGAAGGCCCATTTGAGCGACCCGACCTGGGTAACGATGATGTTGCCGAGCAGGTTGACCTTGCGGCCCGAAAGTGCGGCCGAGGTGGCGAATTCGCCAAGAACCATAACCGAGACGAAGATGCCGCCGACGACCACGCCCGGCATGGACAGCGGCAGGATGATGGTGCGGAAGATGCGGCCGAAGCTGGCTCCCAGATCCTGTGCAGCCTCGATCACCGAAGGATCGATACGGCCGAGCATGAAAGCGATTGGACCGACCATGAAGACGCAGTAGATCTGCGTCATGCCGATGATGACCGACAGTTCGGAAAATAGCAGGATCTCGATCGGCTGCTGGACGACACCGATCTTCATCAGGATCAGGTTGATCGCACCTTCCTTGCCGAGCATCGGCCGCCAAGCCAAGACGCGGATAAGGAACGAGGTCCAGAAAGGAATGACGCAGAGGACCAGAAGAACGGTCTGGATCGTCTTGTTCCTGACGAACAGACCGACGAAAAGGGCGGCCGGATAGCCGACCAGCACCGTCGAGAATAGCACGATCAGCCAGATGCGCACCGTCGTCCAGAGCGCACCCAGATAGGTCTCGCTGCTGAAGAAGGTGATCCAGCTCTTCAGCGTCAGGGTCGGTTCGATCTTGAAGGTCGTCTGCGTCCAGAACGAGACATAGACCATCATCAGGATCGGCAGCACCAGAAACAGCACCATCCAGATCACGCCGGGCGCCAGCAGCCAGAACGCGGGGCCGGAGAGCTTCCGTTTGCTGGTCGTTTCGACCTGCGCTTCATCGCCAATCGCGACCATCGTCATCTCTCATTCTCCAGAATAGGCAAGGGCGTTTGCGACCGGACTTTTCAGGCAGGGCGTTTTCAGGCAAAGACAAGAGCGTCCTCCCGCTTCCAGACCAGCGCGTAGCGGCCTTTCTCGACATAGGTTTGCGGTGCGGAGCGGCTGAGGTGCGATTCCACCTCGAACACTCGGCCGTCATCGAGCGCGAAGAAAGAATTGATTGCCGCCCCGGAATATTCGCTGGCGACGAAATTGCCCTCCAGACGAACCTCCCCCTGAAGGATCGGCGCATTCTGCTCGCGGATATCGATCCGGTCGTAGCGGATCGCATAGGCAGGCTGCGATGCCGGCTGGCGAAAGCCCCCCAGCGCAAATCGTCCGGTCGGACTGACGAAAACATCACCTGCAACACTGCCGGAAAACAGATTGTAGCAATTGAGAAAGCGCGCGACGGCAGACGATGCCGGGCGGTTGTAGAGGAGATCGGAGTGAGCGGACTGGGCGATGTGCCCACGGTCGAGCACCAGCACCGTATCGCCCATGGCGAGCGCCTCGCTTTCGCTACCGGTGACATGCAGGAAGGTGACGCCGCAGCGCTCGCGGATAGCACGCAGTTCGGTGCGCATCCGGGAGCGCAGATTGGCGTCGAGCGCGCCGAGCGGCTCGTCGAGCAGAACCATCTTCGGCTCGGTCACCAGCGTGCGGGCCAGAGCGACGCGCTGGCGCTGGCCACCGGAAATCTGCGTCACGGCCCGGTCTTCAAGGCCCGTCAGTCCGACCAGCGAAATGATGTCGCGCACCCTGGCCTTGACGCTGGCGGCATCGGTGACCGGGTTAAGCTCGCGGTTGACAAGGCCGAAGGCGATGTTTTCCGAGACCGAAAGATGCGGAAACAGGGCGAAATTCTGGAAGACGAAACCGATACCGCGATTGTGCGGCGCGATGCCGTCAATCCGCTTGCCGCCGAACAGGATCGCGCCCTGTTCCGGCTCCTCGAAACCGGCAATCACCCGCAGAAGCGTGGTCTTGCCGGACCCGCTCGGGCCGAGAAGCGAGATATAGGCATCATCGGGCAAGGCCAGTTCGACCCTGTCCAACGCCTTGAGGTCGCCGTAGGATTTCGAGACGTTCATGAGTTGAAGAGCTGCCGACATCGCTATCCTGCCAGTTTCAAAGGCAAGGAACATTCTTCCGGCAAAGCTTCGCCCATACCCGAACCGCTGATCGGTCCCGGCAGGCAAGCAAAAGCCGTTCGCGCAAACATTACACGCGCGTCAAGAGATGTTCCTTGGCGTTTTTAAGAAAGTTCCACCTGTTACGCTTCTTGCGAGCGCCTGCATTGCAAAAACTATGACATGAATGATTTTTGTATTCAATAGGCTTTTTACAAAATCAAGACATGTCGGCTCGGCGCACCCGAAGACACAGGGGCACCCTTCGAAAGCCAGCACAGCTTTTTCGTGCCGCAGACGATCTACGCAAGTCAAAACACACTTTGCACCTCATAAGAGAACTATTCCCAACAAAACTGGCAATAAACCGGAGCAGCTGATCAAGCAGCAGAATGCGGGTGCCTTATCAGGTCGACCTCAGCCCGAGGTCGCTACCCATTCATTCACTCTCTCGACAAAATGAATTTTGTCGTGACATTGTATTCAATAATCATTTTATTTTTGCCCTGTCCTTACTCCCTGCAAATGCGTAAAACTGAATTTAGGACATCGGCCAGAGGGAAAGCGCCGGATTTCATGACCGAAGATCGAACCAGATCGACCGCACAGAAGCGATACGAAATCGCCGAGGATATTCTGCGCAGTAACATTATCGACGGCGTTCTGCCGGAGGGTCTGGTGCTGCTCGAAGGTCCCATTGCGGACATCCTGCAAATTTCCCGCGCGCCCGTTCAACGTGCGCTGCAAACTCTTGAAACCGAGGGGCTTCTGCATCGCTTCAGCGGCCGGGGCTATCTCGTCGGAGCGCCGAATCGAGGCATCGAGCCCAACCGCACCGATATCAAGGCGCTTGGACTGCACATTACGAGCCATGCCGACGAGGCACTCCAGAGCCGATCGTCCTGGGAGCGCATCTACAATACCGTCGAGGCGGATGTGGCCGGATGCGTCGTGTTCGGCCAGTACCGCATCGTCGAGATCGAGCTTGCAAACCATTTCAACGTCAGCCGCACCGTCGTGCGCGACGTGCTGACCCGGCTGCGCGAGCGCGGGCTCGTGCGCAAGAACCAGAGTTCGCATTGGATCGCCGGCCCGCTGACGGCCCAGATCGTCAAGGATCACTTCGTTCTGCGGCGCATGCTGGAGCCACAGGCTATCGTTGTCGGTGCAGGGCATATCGACCACGCCGTCCTGACCGATCTGTTTACCCGCCTCTCCACGCTGGAGCAGCAACAGCCGAAAGATTATCTCGGTGCGGTCGAGGCCATCCAGTCCAGCTTCATCGAAACCTGCGTTCTGGCGACTCCGAACGAACGGCTGAAGGATCTGATCCGCAACAATCTTCTGCCGGTGACGGCGACCGAGCGCCTGCTTCGCCGCCTTGGCCTTCCCGGCGATCCGGCGATCATCACCGAGCTTCGGCTGATCGCCGAGCTGCTGATGCGTGGCGCGGCGACGGCCGCTGCCGCTATGATGGAGAGCCACCTCGATGCCTCCGTCAACCGCACGATCGCCCAGATGAAGATCGTTGCGATCATTCCAGGCCCGAGCGTCACGGCCGATTATCTGACGCGGGTGATGGAATAGCGGCAGCGCCGACTTGCCTTTCCCGCTGCCACAGTCGCCATGTCGCAAAGCCCGCATCGGATCGCCCCTTCCTAGGCCAATGCCGTGCGAAGGCTGGTCAACAGGGCTTGCCGGTCCGCCCGCGCCTTAAGCGCCTCGTCCATCGTCACCTTGACGAAGCGGGTGGGCGTATGAGGCTGGAGCTGGCCGATAAGATCCATGTCGGCGGAGATGACCGTTCCAACCATGAAGTAGCCGCCACCCGAGACGGCGTCCCGGTGCAGGATGATCGGTTCGGTGCCGCCCGGGACCTGAATGGAGCCATAGGGATAGCAGCTGTCGACGATGTTCGACGGATCGGAACCCGCGCCAAAAGGTTGCTCGCGCTCAACGAAATCGAGCTTGCGTCCGCCCTTGAAGCGATAACCCATGCGGTCGGCCTCGTTGGCGACCTTCCATTCGTCGGCGAAGAAGTTTTGCTGCGATTCTTCCGTGACGCGGTGCCAGTAGAGGCCCGGCAAAACGCGAAGCTCCGCCAGCATGCCCGGCTTACGGCGCAAATCCTCGGTGACCGTCCGACCCTCGGTCGCAAGACTAGCAGTGCTGACCGGAAGTTCGTCGCCGGCTGCGATCGCCCGGCCCTTGTAGCCGCCGAGCGCGCCGATCGGATAGGTCGAGCGGCTGCCAAGTGCTTCCGGCACATCGATGCCGCCCGAGACAGCGATGCAGATACGTGCGCCGGATTTAAGGTAGTCGAAGGTCAGGGTCTGCCCGGCCTTGACCTTGAAGGCGGTCCAGCCGGGTTGCGCGACGCCGTCGACCTTGGCCGGCATCTCGGCGCCGGTGACGGCAACCAGTGCATCCTCGGTGAATTCAAGCTTCGGCCCGATGAAGACGGCTTCAAGCCCGGCAGCACTCTCGTCATTGCCAACGAGCAGGTTTGCCGCCCGCATCGCATAACGGTCCATCGCACCGCCGACGGGTATGCCGAGGTGGAAATAGCCGGGCCGGCCGAGATCCTGGACGGTGGTGGCGAGACCATGGTGGAGAACCTTAATGGCCATTGAGCATGCCCTCCAGCGTGGCGTTGTAGCCGTCGATGTCCTTCTGGAACTCCCTGAGATCGAAGCTGACCTCGCGGATCGGCGGAGCAAACCGGCCCTTGTCGACATCCTCGACCGCCTGGTCGTAGGCATCGCGGCCGATCGGCTTGAACTTGACGATGTCGCCGGGGCGGAAGAACACCATGAAGTCTCGGAGATAGCTGGTGGTCTGGGTCGGATCGAAGATCGGCATCGGAGTGATGCCGAACATCTGGTAGCCGCCGGCACCGCGTACCGAGTAGATGCATCCGAAGCAACCGCCATGGCCGACGGTCAGTCGCGGGGTATCGGTGCGCGGGCGAAGGTATTTCGGAACCTGGATCTGCCTTTGGCGCTCGACCATCTGGTACATGAACGGCAGCCCGGCGACGAAACCAACCATGGAGACGAACCAGGGCGAACCCGAATGGGCGGCGACGAAATCATCGACCGAACCGAAATTGTTGATGCGGGCGGCGTAGTCGAGATCGGTACCCGCAGGATCCTGGTGGCGCTCGCGGAAGCGCATGAGCGTTTCGTGCGTCCAGGGATCATTGTAGAACACCGGAATTTCGACGATGCGGGTCCTGATCACCGGTTCGGCCTTGCTGGCGGCTCCTTCGATCGACTTTACCTCCCGCAGGATATCGTCGGGGTGGATGATGTCGGGATTGAACTTGATCTGGAACGATGCGTTGGCCGGGCAGATTTCGGTCACCCCCTTGATGCCACTTTCGCGAACCCCGGTTGCCATCGACAGGCTGGTGAAGAATGCTTCGAGCGACATCTCCTCACTGCATTCGATGAACAGATGCTCATCGCCCCCGAACGTATATCGTATGCTCATCAGGCAACCTCCGCGGTCTTGCCGGAAAGACCGGCGAATTCGGTTTCAAGCCATGTTTCGAGGAAGCGAGTGTGGAACGCGCCGCGCCGGACGCTCTCGTCGCTGGCAAGCGCCAGATGCAGCGGCACCGTCGTTGGAATGCCTGTAATCGTCAGGCCTTCGAGCGCGCTCTTCAGCCGCTCAAGGCATGCGTCGCGGCTTTCGGCCCAGACGATCAGCTTGCCGACGAGCGAATCGTAGAACGGAGGGATGGAATAACCTTCGTAGAGCATAGTGTCGAAGCGGATGGCTTCGCCCTCAGGAACTTTCAGCGTCTCGATCCGCCCTGGTGCCGGCATGAAATTGCGGGACGGATCCTCGGCATTGATGCGGCATTCGATGGCGTGGCCGCGCGCGACGATATCCTTCTGTGCGATCGACAGCTTGGCGCCGCCGCAAACCTTGATCATCTCCTGCACGAGGTCGATGCCGGTGATCATCTCGGTCACCGGATGCTCCACCTGGATACGGGTGTTGACCTCGATGAAGTAGAATTCGCGGGCGATCTCGTCGTAGAGATATTCGACAGTGCCCGCGCCGCGATAGCCGACCTCCCTGGCAAGCGCCACCGCGCTGGCGCACAGCTTTTCACGCACGTCCGCTGGCAGCAGGAAGGACGGCGCTTCTTCCCAGACCTTCTGGCGGCGGCGCTGCAGCGAGCATTCGCGCTCGAAGCAATGAACGAAATTCTCGCCGTCACCAAGGATCTGCACTTCGACATGACGCGCCTTGGTGATGACCTTCTCGAGATAAAGCCCGCCATCGCCGAAGGCGGCAGCGGCCTCCGCCGAGGCCTGCGGGAAATGCCTTTCCAGGTCCGCCATGTTGTCGGCGATGCGAATGCCGCGCCCGCCGCCACCGGCAGCCGCCTTGATCATGATCGGGAAGCCGGTCTTGTCCGCGATAGCGCGGGCCTCATCGAGGCTGGCGATTCGTCCGGCGCTGCCGGGAACGGTCGGCACGCCGGCGCGGGCGGCCACCGCGCGAGCGGCGACCTTGTCGCCAAGCAGGCGGATCGCATCACCCTTGGGACCGATGAAGATCAGGCCCGCAGCTTCGACCGCGTCGGCGAAATCGGCATTTTCGGAGAGGAAGCCATAGCCCGGATGCACTGCATCGACGCCCGTCGCCGTGGCGGCAGAAACAACGGCATTGATATTGAGGTAGGATTTGGCGGCGGATGGCGGGCCGATGTTGACGGCCTCGTCGGCAAGCTTCACGGCCAACATATCGGCGTCCGCGACGCTATGAACCTGTACGGTGCGGATGCCGAGCGCCTTTGCCGCCTTGATGATACGCACCGCGATCTCGCCGCGGTTAGCAACGAGGAGCGAGCGGATGGTCATGCTTCCACCTCTGCGATCACCTGACCTGCCATCACCGGCTCTTCATTATCGACGAGGAAGCGGATGGCCGTGCCGTCGATGCCTGCCGGGATTTCCTGGAATGTCTTCATCACCTCGATCATGCCGATGGTGTCGGCACTTGCGACCGCGTCGCCGTCCGCCTTGAACGGGGCCGCGTCCGGCGCCGGCGTCCGGTAGAACGTGCCCGGCAGGGGCGATCTGATTTCGAGCTTGCTCATGTCTCTCTCCGCTTAAAGTCTCAGTGGCCTGCGATTTCCGAAATCGGCGCGATGCGGATGCCGTTGGCATTCAGCGCCTCGCGCATCTGGCGCACGATATCGAGCGCGCCGAGCGTATCGGAATGGAAGCAGATGGATTCAAAGGCGATGTCGACATCGTTGCCGGTGACCGTCCGGACCTTGCCTTCCCTGCAGGCGCGCACGACCTTTCGGGCGATCGCGGCGGGATCCGGACGCCCGGCATCGCGGGTAAATACGATCGAACCGGTGTCGTCATAATCGCGGTCCGCATAAAACTCGCGCACGACCGGCTGGCCGGCTTCCTTTGCGACACGATAGGTCGCCGAACCGCCCATGCAGAAGATGTAGGCATTGGGCTCGACGGTGCGCATGTATTGCACGAAGATCTGCGAGAGTTCGGCATTGACAGCCATTTCCATATAGAGAGCGCCGTGCGGCTTCACATGCTGCAGGCGGGCGCCGTGGCGACGGGCGAACTCCCGCAGCGCGCCGACCTGATAGACCATGTCGTTGACCAGTTCCTTGGCCGTTCCGGCAATCTTGCGGCGGCCGAAACCCTGAAGATCGTTATAGCCTGGATGCGCGCCGATACCGACGCCATGTTCCGTTGCGAGACGAACCGTCTGGTCCATGAGGTTGGGATCGCCGGCGTGAAAACCGGCGGCGATATTAGCCGAGCTGATCAGCCCCATCAGCGTTGTGTCATCGGTATCGCCGACGCGCCACCGGCCGAAGGCTTCGCCCATGTCGCAATTGATGTCTACTGCATCGATCAACGTAGTGTTCCTCGCCTGCCTGCAATGGGGCCACGTTTCCGTCTGCCGCTTTTTTGACAAAATCAGGCTAGGACGAATTAATTCATTTGAAAAATTCAATTTTCATATGCTTACTATCTGAAAATCAGAATACAATGCTCAAATTCGGTGCACCCGCGAAACACGTAATTTCAATCAGTTGAGACAAGTGCGCGCCGTAGCGTGCGGATATATGCTTCCTTTTTGGGTAGGCTCTTCTGATTTTCCGATGGCACGTTTTAGTTTATTGAATAGGAAGGCATCGTCATGGCGCTCAGTCTCCGGCAGCTTCGTTATTTTGTCGCGACCGCGGAACTCGGCCAGATTTCGCAGGCTGCGGTAGATCTTTCCATTTCGCAGTCCGCCGTGACGACGGCGATCAAGGAACTGGAGCAGACCGTCGGCGCCAGCCTGTTCATCCGTGCCCCACACGGCATGGACCTGACGGCAGCGGGGCGCCAGTTCCTGTCGCATGCCTATGACATCCTGAAAAAGGTGGATGAGGCAACGCACCTGAACGTCGTCAACAACGAAGTCGAGGGTACCCTGACGGTGGCGGCAACCTATACCGTCATCGGCTATTTTCTGCCCCTGCACATCGAACGGCTGCGGCGCCTCTTCCCCAAGCTCGATATCCAGCTCTTCGAATTGACACGGGAATCAATCGAGGAAGGTCTTCTGACCAACCGCTATGATATGTCGGTGCTACTCACCTCCAACATCCTCAACCCATCGCTTGTGACGGAAAAGGTGTTGAGTTCGACCCGCCGCCTGTGGGTGCCGGCGCAGCATCACCTGCTACAGGCAGATTCAGTGGGTTTGGAGGAAATCGCCGAGGAACCTTACATCATGCTGACCGTCGACGAGGCGGCCCATTCGTCGCTGAAATACTGGAGCGCCTCGCCCTACCAGCCCCAGGTGATCCTGCGCACGTCATCCGTCGAGGCGGTGCGATCCCTCGTCGCCAACGGCCAAGGCGTGGCAATCCTCTCCGACATGGTGCACCGGCCTTGGTCACTGGAAGGACGGCGGATCGAAACCATCAATGTGCGCGATCCGGTGCCGGCCATGGATGTTGGTCTTGCATGGCGTAAGAACATCGAACTTTCACCGCCGATGCTCGCCTTCCGATCCTATTTCCAGCAGGCATTCCACCTGCCAGGGAATGCGCGCTAAGACTATAGGTTTGTATTGCTCGCCTTGATGCCAGTCGAACCGGTGACGCCTCGCGATTTGCGGCGCGCCGACCGAACTGTCGCGACTGGGGCCTGGTTCTGACCCGTGGTGTCGGCGGTGGCGCTCGAAGGAAGGGCCCTGCGGTTGCCGTTCTTCGTCGAGAAGCTCGCCGCCAGCTTCCTGTCGGTGCTGGATTCGGAAGCACGGTCGGTTCGCTGCTTGGTACCAGCATCACGTTGGCGGCCATCCCTGGCATGGCGCGTTATTTCGCGGGCGTAGTGCAGGCACCGATGACTGCCTTCGTCATCATCCTGGAAATGACCGGCGACCACCAGGCCTTCCTTTTCACGCGGCGTTACTCGAGGCTCCATAAAACCACATATGGTGCTGCCGTTGCCACATTGACAGCCGGGAATGAAGATGAGGAGCGTAAAGTTTGCGGCATTGCAATAGTTGATAATGCAGCGCAATATAACTGTCACACATCTGTGCAGTGAGGGGCGCCGTGCGAATGAGGATTTGCATATATAAGTCGGATAGAGCACCTGACCTTACCCTCTTGCTGCGAGAGGGCTTACCCGTACCCCTTGATACAAAGATAGACAAATGGACCAAAATTAAGGTCGTCACTGACAGGGAGATGAGCGCAGACCTTTTGGTTCAAATTGGAGGTCCGGGGTATTTGGTAGTTCGCCTTGGCACGATTGTACGACATTAGGCAATTGCACAGCCGTTGCGGCCGCGTTACCAAGATGCCATCGTCGCATCGCGGGTCTTTGTCTACCGAAACACGCACCCTCGCGCTTGTGAGCCGAGAAGCCGCTTGCTGAGAAAGTCTGGCGCTATTGCGAGACGCAGGACATCAGCGGCAAGACGGTGACCGGCAAAATCAAATATTCGGACGTCACCCGGCGCGAAGCGCGGACGACGGCCACCACACTGTGCCAGAGTGGCATGCTCATGCGATTATCGCGCGACTAAGAAATGCGCTGGAATTCGAGCCAGGTTTTCCGCCGATCATCTGAAAAATCCACCGGATCAAACGGCCTTGAGATACTCGACCCAGCGCGGATCCTGCATGGCCACGCGAGCGCGCATGTGTTTCCAGGCGCCATATTTGTAGAAATCAAAATCGAGCGCCGAGACGACATTCTGGACCATGGCCCAAGTCGACCATTTCACATCGGCAAGCGCCCGATGCACGGCAAGACGGGCTTTCATTCGCGGATCGAAGCGGCCGAAATATTCCTCTATGACCTCTGCCTCCACGGCATCGGAGAAGAACATCTCGCCGCACCAAATGCCGATATCGTAGCAACGGTCGTTATTGGAGGCATATTCGTAGTCGATGAGCATCAGCGACTTGTCGTCGGCGACCATAAAATTACCCGCCATAGGATCGTTAAAGCAAGCAACGAGATCAATGCCGGAAGCTTCGAGAGCTGCGCGCGCGAGCCGGTATTGCTTGTAAAGCCAGGCAAAATCGATCGGAAAGGCACCGCCCAATTCGCGCACCTGCTCGATATGCTCGTCGATCATGTCAAAGACCGTCTTGGTCAGCGGCAAGCGGCCTGAATCGTTGAAGGTGCGGTAGAGCCCGACGACGGCTTTGCGCACTGTCGGATCCTGGAAATCGCGGTTGGTGCAGGCACGCCGACCTTCGATATAGTCGGCGATCTCGACACCCTTGTCAGCGAGATACTCATAAATCTTCGGGCCAATGCCGAGGTCCTGCGCCCGGCGGCTGGCGTCCAGCGCCGCCTTGCGGTCGATGAACATCTCGGTGCCGCGGCCGGGCACCTTGACGAAGAAATGGCCCTGTTCGCCAGCGACCCTGACCCGCCAGTTCGAATTGCTGATACCGCCGTGCACCGAACGGTAATGGAGTTCACGTTCAGACCACGGCTCAATTTCGCGCAGCAGGGATTCGATTTCCCCTTCCGCCTCGTTTGTCGCTTCCCCCAATCGTTTTTCCATGGTTTGATCCCTCAGAGTGTGCGGAGCATGAATTCGAAACGCGGATTGCGAAGCTCCATTCGGCAGCGCAACAGGCGCCATTGTGCATATTTCAGGAATTCGATACCGCCGCGCGGCGAAACCCTGTCCATCAGCATGCCCCACATGCCCCAGAAGAGATCGTCAGCAATGCCGTAAAGGCGGCAGCGGTTGAGCGACGTCTGGCGAAATTGTCCCTCGAAGATTTCGAGCGCCGGCTGCATTTCGCTGTCGAACTGGAAGGCCTCGTTGAGCAGGATGCCGATGTCGTAGAACGGATCGACATTGCGGGCCTCGTCGAAATCGACCAGTTGCACTCTACCATCCGGCGCGATCATGATGTTGGAGGCAAGACCGTCGGCATGGGCTGGTTTTTCATCGAAGCCGGTAGCGATGATCGCCGCTTCGATATCTCCGACGCATTCGCGCATCCACCATCCGTCTGCGGCAACCTCTGCGATGCCTGCATCGGCAAGCGCTTTTTCGACGACGCGGATGCGGTCGAACACTGTCCACGTTTCGCCAAGCGGCCTGCTGCCATGCAGGGCGCTCTTGGCGGCGATGACACTTTCCAGAACATCGCGCTTGCGCAGGTCGTCCATTCTGGCGGTATGCCAGGCTTCCGACAGGCGGTCGAAAACGACCGCCGACATTTCCGGGCTGTGCCAAAGGGGCGCCGGCGTCAGGCCCAGGGTTGAAGCCTGACGCGCGGCGCTAACGGACCTCTCCAGATCGATGAAATCCGACTGGTCCGTATGGAGAATTTTCAGGAAATAGGTGGCGGGCGCATCTCCCCTGGCAACGAACCAGTTCTGGCTGTCGACGGCGCGGTGCGTCGGCGAGGCGACACCCGCAATGCCCGGCGCATAACGCATATCGGCGTTCGCCCAGCCCGAAACGGCGCGGATGGCGGCTTCAGCCGCCTTCTCATCCACTGTGGATGCTTGCCCGAGTGCCTTCATGCTCCAAATCCTTCAGTCGATGGTTTTCAGGATGTTGCCGTTGAGGCAGAATTTCCACAGCATGGCGCTGAGGATTTCCGCGCCCAGCAACCGGTCTTCCGGCGTGGTGAACTCCGTTGGGTGGTGGATGACGCCGCCGACGCTCGGCACGGCGATGACAACGGCCGGGGAAACGGCCGTCATGCTGACCGCGTCATGTCCGCCGATGGTGTCGAGCAACAAGGTTTCAAGGCCGAAGCCGGCAGCAGTATCCTGGGCCAGGGCAACCAGTCGCTCGTCCATGTTCCCGGCGCGGCGGCGGTCGATCGAGCGGACCTCGAAGCCGACATCCGCTTTCTTGGCGCAGAGGTCAGCTTTCTCGTTGAGCTGGGCTTCCGCCCAGGCAAGCACATCGGGCTTGGCAGAGCGCAATTCGATGAACATCACCGCCTCGCCGGGCACGACGTTGGGAGAATTCGGATAGACCTCGAGACGACCGCAGGAGGTGTGCAGGTCGATCCCGGCTTGGTCGGCAAAACCCTTCAACTCGGCGATCAGGTAGGCCGCGGCCAGGAGCGCGTCATGGCGCTCGGCCATCGGCGTCGGGCCGGTGTGCGCCTGGCGGCCGATGAAGGCGAGCCGGTATTTGACGTTGCCCCAGAATCGGTTGAAGATGGCAAAGCGCATGCCGTTCTTTTCCAGCTCGGCCGAACCCTCGATATGCAGCTCGATCAGCGCATCGGGAATAACCGGGCCGAAGGTGCCGGCATAACCGATTTCATCAAGAGCGTGATTGACGGAAATGCCGTCGCCATCCTTGCGGGCGAGCGCGAAATCGAGTGTCAGTTCGCCGGCATTGACGCCGCTGCCGAGAAGGCTCGGCTGGAAGCGGGCGCCCTCCTCGTTGGTCCAGTTGACGATGCAGAAATTGACTTTCGGCGTGACCCCAGCCGCGGCAACCTGCTTGCGTATGGCGTCGATCGCCGCGCAGGCGGCAATCACGCCGTAGGCGCCATCGAAGCGGCCGCCGTTCGGCTGGCTGTCGAGGTGCGACCCGCTCATGACCAGAGGTGCATCCGGCCCGGCCCAATCGAGGAAGCCGTACATGTTGCCCATCGGGTCGATCTCCAGGCGCAGGCCCGAATTCTTCAGCCAGTTCGCCAGCCAGTCACGTGCCGCCTTGTCGTCCCGTGACAGGGTCAGCCGCGTCATCGCACCACCCGGCCCGCCGCCGAAGACGGAGACTTCCTCCATCATCCGGTGCAGGGCTTCGGCATCGACCTCAGGCAGGGATGCCGGCTCGTTGCGGGTTTCAAGCATAAATCACCTTCACTCGCGCCTCTTCCAACTTTTCAAGGAAATCTGCCCGCGGAGGCGCATCGGTGATGAGCAGATCAACGTCACGAAAATTATAGGTGCAGAAATTACCCTGGCGGCCGAACTTGCTGCTGTCGGCGAGCATCACCACCTGCTTGGCATGGCGGCGCAACGCCCGGCGCACCAGCGCCTCGTCCTCGCCGAGGTCCATGAAACCGAGATTGACATCGACCGTCACCGCGCTGACGAAGGCGATATCGAAGAGATGTTCGCGGATCACATTGAGCGTATCGGTGCCGAGAAACGCCCGGTAGCTCGGCCGCAGAACGCCGCCGACCGCGACCACGTTATTGGATTCCACCCCCGACAAGGTCTGGATGATATCCAGCGAGTTGGTGTAGATATTGATCAGCGGCCGATCGACTAGATAGCGCGACAGCGCCAGCATCGTCGTGCCGCTGTCGAGGAAGATCTTGGTATGGTCGCGCAGCTCCCTGGCAGCGAGGGTTGCTATTTTTGCCTTTTCACGGGCATTGACGCGCATGCGTTGCGAGATCGGCTGATCGGCATCCCGACGCGGCGTCACGCCGCCGCCATAGATGCAGCGCAGGTGCCCTTCCATCTCCAGCTGCTTCAGGTCGCGGCGCACGGTTTCCGGGCTGACGGAAAATTCCGTCGCCAGTTCCTTGACCGTGACCCGGCCATGCTTGGCCAGCTCTTCGAGAATGTGTTGCAGACGTGCCTGGGGATGGTCGGTCATGAGGGCTTTCCCGGTCACAAGCCCATGGGCAAGTCTGTCGAACAGGCGTGTCCCGCCGCAGTTGCTGTTTCTTTCATCCTCTGATCCCCCCGGGTTTCGATGCAATTTGCGGTTTCAAGCTGCGGCATGGGAAAGCGTGTTTTCCACCAAAAAGCAAGCAGCCAGATCCTTGTTGCCGCGGGCGGTCAGGACCGGGCTTTGCTTGTGACAGCGGCCGAATGCGTTCGGGCAGCGGCTGGCGAAACTGCAACCGGGCGGCAGGTCGATCGGGCTTGGCGGCTCTCCTTCCAGCAGACACTCTTCCGGCTTGTAGCGGCGCTCCTCCAGCGTCGGCACGGCGCTGAGCAAGGCCTTGGTGTAGGGATGGCCTGGATCGAAGAACAGCCGGCCGTTGTCGGCGATCTCGACGACTTCGCCGAGATACATGACCGCAACGCGATTGCAGACACGC
Source organism: Rhizobium sp. WYCCWR 11146 (assembly GCF_013591995.1). NCBI lineage: Bacteria > Pseudomonadati > Pseudomonadota > Alphaproteobacteria > Hyphomicrobiales > Rhizobiaceae > Rhizobium > Rhizobium sp. WYCCWR 11146. Next base: position 475,900 of record NZ_JACCEY010000038.1, on the reverse strand, counting down.
CGTACCATCGCCAGATCGTGAGAAATGTAGACATAGGTCAGGCCGTGCTGGGCCTGCAACTGCTCGAACAGCTTCAGCAATTTGAACTGCTCGGTCTGGTCAAGCGACGACAGCGTCTCGTCCATGATCAACACCTTCGGCTCCAGCACCATGGCGCGGGCGACGTTGACGCACTGGCGCTGGCCGGCACTCAAACCCAGCGGAAGCTCATCGTAGAGCGTACCGGGCAGGCCGACCTCACGCATCACGGAGAGCACGCGGTCACGCAACTCCGCGCCCCTTACGATGCCGTGCGTCTTCAGCGGCTCCTCGATGATGGCGCCGATGGCGGTGCGTGGCGGCAGCGAATTGAAGGGATCCTGCAGCACCAGCTGAAAATCGCGCCGGAATTTCAAAAGCCCCTTGCCGGAAAGCCTGGTGATATCCTGTCCGTCGCAGAGGACCTGGCCGCTATCGGGCCGTTCCAGCCGGCTGAGCAAGCGCATGAGAGTGGACTTGCCGCAGCCGGATTCGCCGACGATGCCGAAGTTCTCGCCCGGAAAGACGTCGAAGGTGACGTTGCGCACGGCACGCACGGTGCTGTAGCTGGCAAAGGTGCCGCGCTTACGCACCCAGTAGGAACGCGTGGCATCGCGAATGCTGATGATCGGCTCGCGGGTCTCAGCCGGCAGGTCGATGGTAACAGCTTCGCTCGTCCAAATCTTCGGGATCTGGCTGATCAGCTCGCGGGTATAGGGATGCTCCGGCGTGTTGACGAGTGCCTTCGTTGCCTGCCGCTCCACGACCTTGCCTTCGGCCAGCACCAGGATCTGATCGGCAGCGTCGCTCACCAGCGGCAGCGACGAGGATATGAAGACGATCGCCGTGTCGAAACGCGTGGTCAACTCCCGCATCAGGCGCAGCACCTGGGCGGCGACCGTAACATCAAGCGGCTGGGTCACATTGTCGGCGACGAGGAAAGCCGGATTGCTGACCAGCGCATCGACGATCAGGGCGCGCTGCATCATGCCGCCGCTGAATTGCGATGGATATTCGTGATAACGCATCTGCGGCGAAGGGATGCGCACCGCGCCAAGCAGATCGATGACCCGCTTCCTGGCTTCCTCATGCGCAATCTCCGGTGCGACCGCGCGCAGTTTCTCGACGATCTGCTGGCCGACCGGCAGGGTCGGATCGAGAGCCCCCGCCGGATTAGCGCCGACATAGGCGATCTCACGGCGCAGCGTGCGCAGCTTCTGTGCCGGCAGATCGAGGATGTTCTGGGATTTGTAGACCACCGATCCGGAGGTGACTTTCAGCGGCGGATCGATCCAGTTGACGAGTGCACGCGAGAGCACGGTCTTGCCGGCACCACTCGCGCCGATGATGCCGAGAATTTCGCGCGGGGCCAGATCGAAGTCGATATCGGAAATGATCGGACGCATGCTAGCGCCCGTTTCCAGGCCAACGCTCAGATCGCGAACCTGCAGAAGCGGTGTGCCAGTCACGATTTGCCTCCATAGATACGATTGCGAGCCCGTTCGAGCGATGCGCCCATCAGGTTGATGCTGGTCAGGCACAGACACAGGAACACGCCCGGCATAGTGGCGATCCACCAGGCATTGAGCAGATACTTGCGGCCGTCGGCGATGATGTTGCCGAAGGTGGGCGTCGGCGGCTGAACGCCCAACCCGATGAAGCCGAGGATGGATTCGAAGATCATCATCCGGGCGACATCGAGCACCGACACGAAGACGATCGGCGGCAGTACCAAGGGCGCCAGCAGGCGCACCATGATGCGGAAATCGGACGCACCATAGATTTCGGCGGCGCGCACATATTCCCGCTTGCGCTCGGTCATCACGACGCTGCGGGTGACGCGGGCATAGACCGGCCAGCTCGACAGGCCGAGGACGAGGATGATCGCCGGGATCGTCGGACGCGAGACGCCAAGCACGGTGATCGCCAGGATGATCATCGGGATCGACAGCTGGGCATCGGTCAGGCGCATGATCGCCATGTCGACGCGGCCGCCATAGTAGCCGGCGATCGTGCCGAGCGAACAGCCGATAATCAGCATGACGAGAACGGTGGAAAGCCCTATCAGCAACGAGTAACGCAGGCCGACAAGGCTGCGCACCAGCATGTCGCGGCCGATCTGGTCAGTGCCGAGCGGCGCCGTCCAGCTCCATTTGTCGCCCATGAACGGCGGCGCATGCAGGCGCGTGGCGACACTCATCTTCGTGGGGTCGATGCCGCTCAGTTGCGGATAAAGCAGGGCCGCCAGAACTAAAACGATGAAAATGGCAGCGCCAACACGGAATTCGTTGGAGGCAAGGGCGATCCGCCAGATACGCCGCGCCACCGAAGCACCGCGTTGTGTTGCCGGAACCGGGTTTGCCGGCATGTCTGTCTCTGTCACGCTCATCAATATTCCAACCTTGGATCGATCATGGTGGCAATCAGGTCGACTGCGATGTTGATGAAGACGAAGATCGCGCTGGTGACGATGGCGATCCCCTGGATCAGCGGGAAATCTCGCTGCAGCACGGCGTTGATGGTCAAAAGTCCAAGGCCCGGATAGTCGAAGATGAATTCGACGACGAGGACGCCGCCCAGCAGGCCGCTGATCTGGATGCCGATCAGGTTGAGCAGCGGAACGGAGGCATTCCGCAGCGCATGGGCGACGATGATGCGGCTTCGGCTAAGGCCGCGGACATTGCCGACTGCAATGAAGGGCTCCATCATCACGGTAGCCACCGATCCGGTCAGCGTCCGGATCAGCACCGGCGCCAGTTCGACGGCAAGAACGATCGCCGGCAGGATAGTATAGGCAAAGCCGGAGTAGCCGATCGCCGGCAGCCAACCGAGCTTGACCGACAGAAGCATGGCAAGGACGATGCCGAGCCAGAAGTTCGGCAGCGATATGAAGATCGAGGAAATGTAGAAGGCGACGCGATCCGGCCATCGTCCGGGCGCCAGTCCGCCGGGAATGCCGACGAGAAAGGAGAAGACCAGGGCGAAAAATATTGCCAGCCCGCCGAGTTGCAGCGTCATCGGCAGGGTGTCGCCGATCAGGGTTAGCACTTCGGCGCGCTCGCCGCGGGTGGAATCGCCGAAACTGGAACCGCCGGTGGAAGCACCGCTTGCAGGCCGCACGAAGGATTGCCCGAGATCCCCCCTGACGACGCCGCTCATGTAGCGGCCGAACTGCACGAGGATGGGATCACGCAGGCCCATGTCCTTGGCGATCTGCTCGATCAGCGCTTCCGGCGCCATGCCGCCGGCCATCAGCCGGACCGGATCGCCGGGAACCACACGTAGCAGCGTGAAGATAAGCAGCGTCACCAGAAAGACGATCAGCGCACCTTGCGCCAGCCGTCGAACCAGAAAACTGAGAATGAACATGTCATATCCTGGCAGCAATCGGAGCGATCCGCCCTGAGCGGTGACGGTCGCGGTCGTTTGTTGACATCATGAGCGAAACGAAAATCTCCGCGGCGCCGGCCTCCGGTGCCGCGGAAAACGCAAGCCAGCGTCAGCCGAACGCAGCCTTCGAGGCGTCCATGGACCCGTCAGGATAGATGAAGAGACCGGCCAGCGACTTGTCCATCGCGTGGATCATCACCGAAGTGAACAGTGACAGGGCCGGCACCTTTTCGGCAAGCATGGGCATGGTTTCGGTCTGCAGGATTTTCTTGCGCTCATCGAGCGACGGGGCACTGCGCTCCTTGTCGAGTGTCGCGTCGAGTTCCTTGTCGACGATGCCGGTGATGCGCTTCGAGGTCGAATGGAAATGCGTGCGCAGCACGAGGTCGGGTTCGGGCGAACCGGTGGACCAGCCGCAATCGACCATATGGCCGGGGCCGCCGCCCGGACGATCGTAGAGACGTTCGTTCCAGGCGGCGATTTCCAGAACGGAGAGCGACACCTGAAAACCTTGTTCCTGCAGCATGGCGGTGATGACCTCGCCGTACTCCTTGGTCTTCGGGTAGAAGCCGACGGAGGTGATGTATTCCAGCGGCGGCAGACCCTCGCCCTTGGGGAAGCCGGCCTCGGCCAGCAGCGCCTGGCATTTTTCCGGGCTGTATTCCGGATAGTTCGGCAGGTCGACATAGCCGAACTTCACCGGCGACACGTAATTGGACGAAGCATGGCCGGCCGAGCCCAGAATTTCGACGATCATCGAACGGTCGATCGCGTGGCAGGCCGCCTTGCGGATGAGCGGGTTGTCGAACGGCGCCTTCGAGCAGCGGAACCAGAGATATTTGTTCTCGACCGAGACGACGCTGCTGATGGCGATCTTGTCGTTGCCCTCGAGCGAGGTCACCTGTTCCGGTTCCAGACGCTCGACGATCGAGGCCTGGCCGTTGAGCAGGGACAACATGCGTGTCGTGCTGTCGCCGACGAAATTGAAGCTGATGCCCGGAATCTTCGGCGTACCGAGGAAATAATCAGGATAGGCTTCGAGGATCGTGGCATTGCCTTCCTGCTTGACGAACTTGAACGGGCCGGTGCCGTTCAGGCGCTGCGTCAGCGGGCCGGTCGGGCCGCCGGCGACATCGGTCGCCGACATGATCGGCAGGTATGAGGCGAGGAAGATGAACAGATGGGCCGGATATCCGCCCTTGGAGGTATCGACGATGACCGTGTAGTCGTCAGGGGTGGTGATAACAAGCGTCTCGGTCGGGCCGGGATAGAATTGGGCCGGGCGGTCCGGCTTGGAGCCGTATTCGAAGGTCGCCTTGACGTCTTCGGCCTTGAAGGGTTTGCCGTCGTGGAATTTGACGCCTTCGCGCAGCTTGATCTCGAGCTTGTTCGGATCGAGAAGCTTGATGCTGGTGGCCAGTTCATAGACCACTTCATCGGGCTTTTCGACAGTCATCGGCGTCCGCGTCAGGAAACCCATGACGAAGCCTTCGATATTCTTCTGCGACAGCGTCGTGTGACCGGTCGGGTCCCAGTTGCCCGTAATGTTTTCCGCCGACAGGAACACCACCGCCTTACCCGATTGGGCAAAGGCCGAGGAGAACAGAAAATCCGGGTTGATCTGCAGGAGACCGGCACCCGTGCCAGCCGCACCAAGCCCGGCGAGGAAATTGCGTCTGCTGATGTCATTCATAAGCTGCTTCCCTTTTTGTGGTTTTATGTGGCTTTCTTATTATTCCACGATATCGGGCATTTTTTCCTTTTTCAATGGGCTCTCGTAAATTAGAAAACCGCAATGCCATACTCTCGTCGCAAGCCGACTCCGACGACTTGTATTCTGTTGATTATAAGTGCATTTTCGGAAAATTCGATCGCTGCGGCGCTAGCGAAGATCTCAAGAATGGTGAATTTTTCAGCATTTATCTATTGCGCAGGCAGAATAAGCGGATCAGATATTTCTATAAATATCACAAAATCACATTTTGGCGCCTAAAAAATACGCAGGGAAAGGCAACGCGCAAATCTCGCCATCTCCACCGACAACAGTTGCTCCTTTTGCGGCCATTCCCACATAGGCGTGTTTGATTTCGACCGTGACGACATAGACATGGCGATTCATATCGGCCAGCCCGATTGGCCCGGTGCGGAAAGCATATTTCTTATGAACGAGATGGTAGCACCGATCGCGTCCCCGTCTTTTCTCAGGTCACATCCAATCGTGAGGGCCGAAGATCTGCTTCGCCTGTCGCTGCTGCGGATGGCGTCCCAGGCCTCGAGCCATTTCTTGAAATCCTCCAAGTCAACGGCACCCCATCGCAGGCCATGCGGTTCGAACAGTTTAGCAACATGGCCCAAGCCTGCATTGCCGGACTGGGGCTCGCGTTGCGCCGCTTTTCCTCATCGACTCCGAGCTCGCAAATGGCCAGCTCGTTCAAGCCTTTCACATCAGGTCAAAAGCACCAGCGCCTATCATGCGGTCGCGCCACTGAGCAGGAAGGACTTCCGCCCTGTCGGGCGTTCCGCGCATGGCTGCTGGACGAGGTCGCCGCGTTGCCACGAAGGCGAATCGGCAGATAGCGGCGGTTGATGAAGCCACAGCTGAGACACCTTCGACAAATCGGCGACATAATCGTTGATCGATGCCTCGGATGGGTCCGCAATGGGCGCCGATAGCGGGAGAGCATTTAAAAGCTCTTGAAAAGATTTGAACCCGAAACCCAGTCCTCTACCTTCGGCATCATTGAAAATTCCGGCTCTTGATCTTCAGCGAAGGATTGGGATTGTTGCCTGTACACCTGAACCTGCCCGTGCGCCTGAGGGATGTCGGAATTCCAAAGAACGGACTGCCTCTGCTGGCGGACAATATAGGACGCTATGTTGAAACCCCTTTTGATCGTCCGGATAGAGGCATGCTACGATGCTGACGTATCGCGTGTCGAAGAAGCCTTAGCAAACAACGATCTTTCCCTTCGAACTGCCGCGGTGAGTAAGTCGACAGTCTTGCGAATTCGGGCATGACGCCGAAGGTCCTCATGAACCGACAGCCAGTAGCTGCGGCGCAAGAGGAACGACGGCTGCAGGACCGGGACAAGCAGGTGTTTTCCTGCAGCAAGATAGGCCGGCAGAACGCCCATTGCCATGCCGCTTTCAATCATGGCGCATTGGGCAATGATGCTCGTACTCGTGAACCGCATCGCCGGCTTCAGATCCGCAATGTCGAGATAGGCAAGCTCCCTCGTGTGGAGAAGCCCCGCGATGTAGCCGCAGAGCGTGTGGCCGGTCAAATCGTCCAGCGTCTGGGGAAAGCCGTTTCGCCCGAGATAGTCACGGGTGGCGTAAAAGCCCAACTCATAATCGGTCAGCTTGCGTGTCGCCAGGCTGCCTTCTTCCGGGCGATCGAGCGAAATAGCGATGTCGGCTTCCCGCGAAGAAAGCGAATAGGTCTGAGGCAAAGCAACAAGCTCGATGTCAAGGTTCGGATAGTCTTGCATGATGGCTGCAATGCGTCCGCCGAGGTAACCTACTCCGAGCCCCTCCGGTGCACCGATCCGCACGCGGCCCGTCATGCCGGTTGTCGTCTCGGCACCGAGCCCGCCGATCTCCTGGAGGACGATCGATTCCAGCTTGACCGCCGAGCGTCTGAGATCTTCGCCGGCCGACGTGATGCGCAACCGCCGCCCGGCCCGTTCGAATAGCTGAACCCCAAGGCTCTCCTCGAGCTTGGCTAGACGGCGGCTGATAGTTGAGTGGTCAAGCGCTAGGGCCTTTGCCGCATCGATAACCCGGCCAGTGCGAGCGATGTGCAGAAATACCCTGATATTGTCCCAATCCATCTTTCCAGAACTCCTTTTTGCACATCGTATGTGCTTCTCCGCGCCTTGTCTTCAGTGGCGTCGCCGATAAACCCGTTTTGGATATCGATCGTAAGGCGGAGAAAAGCGATGGAGGGGGATTATGATTACATTGTCGTGGGGGCAGGGACGGCAGGGTGTATCCTTGCGAACAGGCTGTCTGAAAGCCCAAGGAACCGCGTGCTGCTCCTTGAGGCCGGCAGCAAGGACAACTGGATCTGGTTTCATATTCCAGTCGGTTATCTTTTCACCATCGGCAATCCCCGCTCCGACTGGATGTTCAAGACGGAGGCCGAAGCCGGCCTGAACGGCCGTTCGCTGTCCTACCCGCGCGGCAAAGTCATCGGCGGCTCCTCCGCGATCAACGCAATGATCGCCATGCGTGGTCAGGCGGCGGACTATGATGGATGGGCGAGCCTCGGTCTTGCGGGCTGGGGCTGGCAGGACGTTCTGCCCCATTTCCGGCAGATGGAAGATCACTTTATGGGGGAAAGCGCGCATCATGGCATAGGCGGCGGCTGGCGCGTCGAGGCCCCGCGTCTTTCCTGGCCGATCCTCGACGCCGTTCGGGAGGCTGCAGCGGAACTCGGAGTCGCCAAGATCGCGGATTTCAACACGGGTGACAATGAAGGATCCGGCTATTTTCACGTCAATCAGAAACGTGGTCGTCGGTGGTCTTCGGCAAGGGGTTTTCTGAAGCCGGTCTTAGCGCGGGCGAACCTGCGGCTTGAAACAGGCGTTCTGGTGGACAGGCTGGTCATCGAAGACGGTCGGGCAACGGGGGTGCGCTATATCCGCGACGGCGTCTTAAGAACGGCGACGGCAAGAGGCGAAGTCGTGCTGAGTGCCGGCGCCATCGGCTCCGTCCAGCTATTGCACCGGTCGGGCATCGGGCCGGCTGAATGGCTTGCTGCCGCGGGCATCGAACCGGCTCTCGCGCGGCCCGGCGTCGGGCGCAATCTCCAGGATCATCTGCAGCAACGCGCCGTCTACAGGATCAGCGGCGCCCGTACGCTTAATGAAACCTATCACTCGCTTCTGCGCCGTGGCCTGATGGGGATCGACTACGCCCTGCGTCGCCGTGGACCGCTAACCATGGCGCCGTCCCAACTCGGTCTGTTCATGCGCTCTGATCGGTCGCACGATCGCGCCAACATCCAGTTTCACGTCCAGCCCCTGTCTTTGGACAGGTTCGGCGAACCGTTGCATCGTTTTCCCGCGATCACCGTCAGCGCCTGCAATCTGAGGCCAACGTCGCGCGGCGAGGTGCGGCTGCGCTCAGCCGATCCCCACGCACCGCCGCTCATCGCCCCGCGCTATCTGACGACAGCGGAAGACAGGCGGGTGGCAGCGGACGCTATCCGCGCGACGCGGCGGCTGATGGCACAGCCCGCGCTGAGACCGTACCAGCCGGAGGAAGTTCTGCCGGGCATTGCCGTCGGCGACGACGACGCATCGCTTGCGAAGGCCGCCGGCGATATCGGCACCACCATCTTCCATCCGGTCGGGACCGCGAAGATGGGTCGCGCGGACGATCCGCTGTCCGTCGTCGATGCACGCCTGCGCCTCCACGGGGTAGCGGGTCTTCGCGTGATCGATGCGTCGATCATGCCGACGATCACCTCTGGCAATACCAATACGCCGACGGCGATGATCGCGATGATCGCGATGAAAGGTGCTGCGATGGTCCTTGAGGATGCAAGCCGATAACCATGCACGGCCTTTCGTTCCGCTATTGTCACCGGACACGGAAACTGACATCATGGATCGGCTGGCTTCAATGAGCCGCTGATATTCCATGAGCAGGGTAGCTCTCGACCGGAAACGGGCGGGAGCTTTTTTATTTTTTGGTGGGCGATGATGCATTCAGAAAATTGGCGGGTCGGTGTGCTGTTCTCCGAAACGGGTGTGACGGGAGCCGTGGAAACAACCCAGAGGGCCGCGACCTTGCTGGCGATCGACGAAATCAACGCGGCCGGCGGCGTGCTCGGCAGGACGATCGAGCCCGTCGTGTACGATCCGCAATCGACGCCCAATCTCTACAAGGAACTTGCAGTCAAGCTTTGCGACGAAGATCGGGTCCGGGTCGTTTTCGGTTGCCATATGTCGAGCACCCGCAAAGCTGTTCTGCCCGTCATCGAGGCCCGTGATGCACTGCTGTTTTACCCGACGCTCTACGAGGGATTCGAATACTCCCGTCACTGCATCTATACAGGTGCTGCCCCCAACCAGAACTCCGTCCAGCTCGTCGACTTCCTGACCGAGCACTATGGAAAGCGGGTTTTCCTGGTGGGTTCGAACTACGTCTATCCTTATGAATCCAACCGGACGATCAGCGACCTGTTTCTTCAGCTGGGCGGACAGGTCCTGGACGAGATGTATGTTCCCCTGAACCTCAAAACCGAGGACGTTGCCAAGATCATCCGGCACATTCGCGCGGTACAGCCGGATGTCATTTATTCGACGATTGTCGGCGACGGTATCATTCCCTTCTACACGGCGTTCAAGCAGGCCGGGTTCGATGCGGCTACAATGCCGATCGCGAGCCAATCGACCAGCGAGGCGGACGTGATCCGTATGCGGCCGGATGTGGCCGAGGGGCATATCACCGCAGCCCCCTTCTTCGCCTCTCTGGATACGCCCCGCGCCCGCGCTTTCGTCTCGGCTTACCAACAGCGATACGGCCTGCAGATGCTTCCGACCGCACCGGCCGAAGCGGCTTATTTCCAGGTTTATCTCTATGCGGCGGCTTTGCAGCGCGCCGGTGGCGACGGACTTGAGCAGCTTCTGCCGGCTCTCTATGATGTCGAGTACGATGCACCGCAGGGTGCGGTGAAGATAGACCGGACGACAAACCACACGCATCTGTGGCCAAGAGTGGCAAGGGTGAACCCCCAGGGCGGCTACGACATCGTCTACGATCCGTCGCTCCGGGTGGCGCCAGACCCGTTCATGCGAGAATATCGCCCGGACTTGACGCAGACTTTCCCGCATCGTGTTCAGGTTTGAGAGGGAGCGACGATGTCTTTCGCCCTTCTCAGAGATTTACGGGACCTCAAGGTTCTGGTCATCCACCCCCGGACATCCGAAGGAGAGTTTCTCGTCGATCACCTGCGCCGTATCGGTTGTACGGTCAGTTGCCTTTGGCCGGTGCCTGCCGAGTTGCCGCACGGCACAGATGTCGTCTTCCTCGCGATGGAAGATGAGGCGCGACCGGAAATCGAACGCCTGCTGAAGTCTTTCCCCAATCCTGCTCCGACCATGCTCGCCATCGTCGGGTACGAAAACCCCTCGACCTTGCAGATCGTTCTGGAAAGCGGCGCGCTCGCCATTGTCGAAAGACCGATCAAACCCTTTGGTCTGCTGACCAATCTCGCCATCGCCCGCAACCTCTGGCTGGAGCGGCAAAAGCTCGTCAAGGAAGCACGCAAATACAAGCGCAAGGTACTGGGAGACCAGAAACTTGCCCGGGCCAAAGCCATTCTGATGGCCAATCGCGGCACAAGCGAGAATGAGGCGTATCGCGAAATGCGCGACCAGGCGATGGCTCGGCGCGTGCCGATCGATGAAATCGCCAATTCGATTATCAACGCCGAACAGCTCTTGCGCCCGTCCCAAAAACATGATTAGTTTTTCACGTGTTTCCAACAAAACACCTCCGGCACATCCCTTCGTTTGACGAAGCCATGTGCCGCTGTTGCACGCGGCGCAGCCGTGATGCGGTGATGGCAAGGGTGCCCGCAGGCTGTGACAAGCCTCGCGGGTTTTTTGTTGTCTGCTGACAGTGACGTCAGTTCTCTACTCATTTCCGGCATGAAAGCCTTGCCGTTCGGCGGGCCGTGCCGCCGTGCGCGCCAATCAAAAAAGGGGAACCAAGATGGTGTTCAACAGACGAGAATTTCTGAAAACCGCAGCGACCGCTTCTGCCGCACTCGCCCTGCCGGCTCTGGGCAGCCGCGCCTTCGCAGCCGATGCCATCAAGGTCGGCGCTCTCTACTCGCAGACGGGCGGGCTTTCCGTTGCCGAGAAGCTTCTGGCAAACGGCGTCATGATGGCCGTGGCCGAAATCAACGCGACCGGCGGTGTTCTCGGTCGCCCAGTCGAGGTGGTCGTCGAAGACGGTGCTTCCGATCCGAAAACCTTCAGCGAGAAGGCTTCGAAACTGATCCTCAAGGACAAAATTTCGACCGTGTTCGGCTGCCACACATCGGCCAGCCGCAAGGCCGTGCTGCCGATCTTCGAGCGACGCGGCGCGATGCTATTCTACCAGACGCATTACGAAGGCTTCGAGTGCTCGCGCAACGTCGTCTATTCCGGCGCCGTTCCGAACCAGCAGCTCGCCAACTACATTCCCTGGATCGTCGAGAAACTGGGCAAGAAGAAATTCTTCATCGTCGGCTCGAACTATGTCTATCCTCGCGAAATGGCCAAGGTTTCCAAGAAGCTGATCGAGGCGGCCGGCGCCGAATGGGTGGCGGATGAATATCTGGAACTCGGCCATTCGGAATGGGCCGTCATGGTCAGCAAGATCAAGGAGTCGGGCGCCGACGTGGTTCTGTCCAACGTGGTCGGCGACTCCATCATCGCCTTCTACCGAGAGTTCAAGAACCAAGGGCTCTCGCAGGAGGTTCTGCCGATCTGCGCGACGGTCACCTCCGAAATCGAAATCGCCGCGATGGGCGCCGAATATGCGGCCGGAAGCTACACCTCCTTCCCCTATTTCATGTCGATCGACACGCCGGCGAACAAGAGCTTCATCGACCGCTTCAGGACCTTCGTCAACGATCCGAAAGCCGTCACCTACCATTCTCTCGAAGCAGCCTATTTCCAGGTCTTTCTGTGGAAGCAGGCCGTCGAAAAGTCCGGCGATCTTTCGGCTGACGCGATCAGGGCCGGCATTCGCGGCCAAACCTACGAAGCACCCGGCGGCAAGGTGACCACCGACCCCGACAACCTGCATTGCTGGCTGACGCCGCGCATCGGGCAATGGCAGGCGGACGGCCAGAGCAAGGTGGTGAACGCCTACCCGGCGCCGATCAAGCCTTTGCCCTATTCGGCCTATGGCGAGACGGAGAGCAATCTGTTCTGCACCAGCAACGGTCTCGACGCCGCAAAGCTCAAGGGCTGACCCCTCCCCGCGTCGTCCCGCCATCCATGGATGGCGGGATCATGTCTCGAAGGCCGGCCCTCTCTTCCTCCGCGAGCTGTCATCCTGCCGTCAGGATGGGGAAGGCGCAGGAGAGTTCGGCCCGGCCTTCTCACGAACGGTGGCGCTATGCTCGACATTCTGTTTATCGGCCTCAGTCTCGGCTCGATCCTTCTTTTGGTGGCGCTCGGCCTTGCCATCACCTACGGCGCCATGGGCGTCATCAACATGGCTCATGGAGAGATGGTCATGATCGGCGCCTATGTCGCCGTCCTCTCCGGCATCTGGCTGAAGGCAAGCCTTCTGCTCGCCATCCCGCTGGCCTTCGTCGTGACGGCCCTGCTCGGTCTGCTGATCGAGCGGCTGGTCGTCCGGCGGCTTTATGGCCGTCTGCTGGACACGCTTCTCGCCACCTGGGGGATCGCCATCCTCCTGCAGCAGGCCGTGCGCCTCGAATTCGGCCTATCCTTTTTCGGCATTCATGTCGAAGGTCTTGGGGCCGGCCTGCAGAACGTCGCGGTGCCTGCCTACCTGCAGGGCACGTTCAGGCTTGCCGGCGCTGACATCAACGCCTACCGCACCTTCATCATCGCCGTTACCGCCGCGCTGACACTGGCGACATGGTTCATTCTCTACCGGACGGCGGGCGGCATGCAGGTTCGCGCCATCATCCGGAACCCGAATATGGCCGCAGCCTGCGGAATCGACGTGAAACGCGTCAACGCCATGACATTTGCTTTCGGTTCCGGCCTTGCCGGCGTCGCCGGCGTCATGATGTCCGGCTTCAAGACGGTCTTTCCCGACATGGGCACGACGATGGTCGTCGACGGCTTCATGGTCGTCGTCACCGGCGGGGTCGGCAGCCTTTTCGGCACCATCCTGTCGTCAGGGCTGCTTGGCGAAATCAATGCGCTGGTCGCCATTGGTACGAACGACATCCTGGCACGTGCCGTCGTGTTCGGGGTCGTCATTCTCGTCATTCTCGTCAAGCCCAGCGGGCTGTTCTCGTTCAAGGGGCGCTGACATGAGCATCGAACGGAAATTCCAGGTCGCCGCCTATGTGCTCTTCATCGCGGTGATTTTTGCAGCGCCCGTTTTTGGCGACGAATTCTGGCTGAACCGCATTTCGAAATACCTGGTCTACGGCATGCTGGGCGTCGCCATCGCCCTCACATGGGGATATGCCGGTATTCTCAATCTCGGCCAGGGGCTATTTTTCGGTCTCGGCGCATACATGCTGGCCATGTCGCTGAAGCTGTCGAGCCTGACCAGTCTCCAACAGGGCTCCGACAAACCGGTTCCTGACTTCATGCTCTGGAATGCCGAGCCCGGCGCGCCGACGGAGCTTTGCTGCATCAATAAGGGCTCCTTCCTCTGGCTTCCGTTTCAAAGCCAGTCGGTGGGTCTCGTGCTCGGCATCGTGCTTCCGGTGGTGATTGCCGGAGCACTCGGCATGCTGGTTTTCCGCAAGCGCATTTCCGGCGTTTTCGTCTCGATCATCACGCTGGCGCTCGTTCTGCTTGTCCGTCTCGTCATGGTCGATGCGCAACCGGTGACAAACGGCTTCAACGGCCTGACGGATCTTGGTTGGCTGACGATCGGTGGCATCGAATTCGATCCCTATAGCCGGGCGACCTATTATCTGTGTGCCGCATGCCTGTCGCTGACGCTCATCGGTGCCCGCCTCATCGTTGAAACCCGCGCGGGCATGATCCTGCAGGCGATCCGCGACGATCATGTGCGTGCCCGGTATCTCGGCTTCGACGTCTCGCTCTACCAGGTGTTCTTCTTTGTCATTTCGGCGGGAATCGCCGGCGTTGCCGGCATGCTCTACGTGGTCGTCGCGGAGTTCGCCTCTCCGACCTTCATGGATCTGTCCTTCTCCGTGACGATGGTGGTCTGGGCTGCCGTCGGCGGCCGCTCCTCCCTGCTTGGCGCCTGCGTCGGCGCGATCCTGATCAACATGATCGAGGCGGAGGTCAGCGAGACCGAAGCGCTGGTCGAGGCATGGAAGGCGATCATCGGTCTCATCTTCGTGCTGGTCGTTCTGTTCATGCCGCGCGGCCTTGGCGGCGTTGCGCATGATGTGCTGCGATGGTTCGTCCGTCGGCGCAAACCAGGCAAGGCGTTTCCGGCATTGCCGCAGCAAAGCGAGGCATTGTGATATGAGCGCCATCGCATTGACCATCGACGGTCTTAGCGTCGACTTCGGCGGTTTCCGAGCCGTCAACAATGTCAGCATCACAGTCTTCGACGGCGAGTTGCGTGTGCTGCTTGGCGCAAACGGCGCGGGTAAGACGACCTTGATGGATCTGGTCAGCGGCAAGACCCACAGCACGCAGGGCAAGGTGTTCGTCTACGACACCGACATCACCAACTGGCCCGAACACCGCATCGCACGCGCCGGCATAGGCCGGAAATTCCAGATCCCCAGCGTCTTTCGCGACCTTACCGTGCGACAGAATCTGGAGGTCGCCAATTGCCGCAACCCTTCAGTGCTCGCCAATCTTCGCTTCGGCTTTTCACGAGCGGAGGCAAACCGCGTCGACTACGTCCTTGCCCTCATCGGCCTCGATGCCGAGCACGACGTGATGGCCGCCTATTTGAGCCACGGCCAGACGCAGTGGCTGGAGCTCGGCATGCTCATCGTTCAGGATCCCAAGGTGGTTCTGCTCGACGAGCCGACAGCCGGCATGACCCAGGCTGAAACCCGCAAGACGGCAGAGATCATCAACAATCTCAAAGGTCGCCATACGATTCTCGTTGTCGAACACGACATGGGGTTCGTCCGCGAAATCGCCGAGCGCATCACCGTTCTCCATCTCGGAGAGGTTCTGGCGGAAGGAAGCGTCGAAGATATCGAGCGCAATCCGAAAGTCCGTGAAGCCTATCTCGGTTCGAAAGGAATATCCTGATGCTGTCGTTGAAAGACGTGCACAGCTTTTACGGCCGCAGCCATATCCTGCACGGCATCACGCTCGATGTTCCGGCCGGCAAGGTGACAAGCATTCTCGGCCGCAACGGCACTGGCAAGACGACCCTGTTGAAAACCCTGATGGCACTGACCGACCGCATGACTGGCGAGATGCGTCTGCAGGGAAAGGACATGGCCGCATCCCCAACGCATGAAAGGGCAAGGGCCGGTATTGCCTACGTCCCTCAGGGCAGGGAGATCATTCCCGATTTTACTATCCGCGAGAACATCCTGATGGGCGCCTTTGCCCGCACCGATGGCAAACGCGAGATTCCTGCGCTGGTGCCAGAGCTTTTTCCATACCTGATGGCCAATCTCGATCGGCCGGGCGGCGTGCTTTCGGGCGGCCAGCAGCAGCAGCTCGCCATCGCCCGCGCGCTGGCCGCAGATCCGAAAGTGCTACTTCTCGATGAACCGAACGAAGGTATCCAACCCTCCATCGTCGAGGAGATCGAAAAGATCATCATTCGGCTCAATCGCGAGATCGGCATGACGATCATCCTCGTCGAGCAAAACGTCGCATTTGCGCGGCACGCGTCTCACCAGTTCGCAATGCTGGAGAAGGGAGGCGTGGTCGCGGCCGGCGCCATCGACAGGCTCTCCGACGCGCTTGTTCACCGGCACATGGCTGTCTGAAACAGACCGATATCCTTTCATAGAGACAATGGGAACAACAATGACATCGACACAAAGCTATACCGCGGCCACCATCCAATTCGAACCGACCATGTTCGAAAAGGCGCGCAATATCAGCCGGCTGGCAACCCTTTGCGAAGAGGCAGCGGAGGCAGGTGCGCGCCTGATCGTCACGCCCGAAATGGGCACGACCGGCTATTGCTGGTTCGACAGGGCCGAGGTGAAACCGTTCGTCGAGACTATCCCCGGAGCGACCACAGATGTTTTCCAGGCCATTGCCAGCAAACACCGCTGCTATATCGTCGTTGGCATGCCGGAAGTCGACCCGGCAAGTGATCTTTACTACAATACCGCCGTCCTGATCGGTCCAGACGGCGTCGTTGGCCGGCATCGCAAATCGCATCCCTATATCGCGGAGCCGAAATGGGCTGCCAACGGCGACATCGTCCACGAGGTATTCGAAACGGAGATCGGCCGGATCTCGATGCTGGTCTGCATGGATCTGCACTTCTTCGAGACAGCGCGCCTGGAGGCTCTCGCGGGAGCCGACATCATCTGCCATATCTCCAACTGGCTGCAGGAGCGCACGCCGGCACCCTACTGGATCAACCGCGCCTTTGAAAACGCCTGCTATGTCATCGAAAGCAACCGTTGGGGGTTGGAGAGAACCGTGCAGTTTTCCGGCGGAAGCTGCGTGATCGATCCCGACGGCACGGTCGCCGCCTCCATCGATACGGGCGACGGGATCGCCTATGGCACTATCGATCTCGCTCTTGCCCGCCGCCGCGAGGTCCTGTGCGAACCGGTTTTCGAGTCTCGCCGGCCCGAACTCTACATGAACATGATGACCAACAGCTTCACCTGGAACCCGGGCGATTACTTCCGTCTCTACGGATACCAGCCGATACCGCGCGGACGCACATCGCGCGCCGCTGTCGCCCAGTTCGCCCCGTCCTCTGTCATCGCAGACAATATTGCCCGCATCACTCAACTGGCAGCCGAGGCGAAGGCGACGACAGCGCCGGACATTCTGGTTTTCCCCGAGCTGTCGCTGACCGGACTAGGGGGCCCTGAAACGCGGGCGGAGCCGCTCTCAGGCCCGACGGTATCCGCCTTCGTTCGTCTGGCAATGAAGCTTGGTTTCTATCTTGTCGCCGGATTTGCCGAGGCGGACGGAGACAAGGTCTATAACAGCGCGGTCCTTGCAGGACCCGAGGGTCTTGTGGGCAGCTACCGCAAGACGCATCTCGGCATTGCCGACAGCTGGGCGACGGCCGGCGACGAATGGAAAGTCTACGATCTTGCCATCGGCCGCGTCGGCCTGGCGGTCGGCCACGACGCGCTCTATCCGGAAGCCATCCGTTCGCTCGCGCTCATGGGATGCGACGTGGTCGCTTGCCCATCAGCCATAGCCGGCACTTTCACCGGCAGCCACAACGGCACGAAAATTCCGCATAACTATCCGATCCCCAAGGGCGCCGATCCCTACCACTGGCATGCGTTGCGCGTGCGCGGTGGCGAGAACAACGTTTATTTCGCCTTCGCCAATGTGCTGGATGCAGCGCGGGGATACCTGGGCAAGAGTGCTGTGTTCGGGCCGGATTCCTTTGCCTTTCCACGCCAAGAATCGGCAATCCTGGACGAGGACGGGATTGCGGCGGCAGCCGTCGACACCACCAATCTCGATACGCCGTATCCGACGAACATCGTCCGGCGAAAGGATCTTGTTGTCATGCGCCAGCCGCATCACTATCAGCCGCTGGTCAAATGGCATCAGTGAGAGACAGGCAGATGTCCACATTCACATTCGCAACCGTCCCGCAGATCATCGCGGGGCCAGGCTGCATCGCCAGACTTTCAGAGCTGACGAAAACGCGGCTTGGGCCGCGTGTTCTGGTGATTTCGGACGATGGGGTCGTCAAGGCGGGGCTGGTGCAGCCGGCCCTGGCGAGCCTTTCGGCAGGTGGCGCTGAAACATCCATCTTTACAGGCGTTGTGGCTGATCCGCCGGAAGCCATTATTCACGCGGCTGTGGCGCGGGCGATCGAGTTTGGCGCGACCGGTGTATTTGGCATCGGCGGCGGCTCGTCGCTCGATGTCGCGAAACTCGTGGCTCTTCTTGCCAAAAGCGGAGAAGCGCTCGGCAATATCTACGGGGTTGGAAACGTGACCGGGCAGCGCTTGCCGCTGGTGCTCGTGCCGACAACGGCAGGCACCGGATCAGAAGTCACACCGATTTCCATCGTCACCACGGGCGCATACCAGAAAAAGGGCGTCGTATCGCAGGTCCTGCTACCTGATACGGCCTTTCTCGACGCGGAGTTGACCCTCGGCCTTCCACCGGCCGTGACCGCTGCAACGGGGATCGACGCCATGGTGCACGCCATCGAGGCTTTTACCTCCGCGAGTACGAACAACAATCCGGTTTCCCGTGCCCTTGCCAAGGAGGCTCTTCGGCTTCTCGGGGCAAATATCGAGATTGCGGTCATGAACGGAAGCGATCTGGCCGCCCGACAGGCGATGCTGCTCGGCGCAATGCTGGCGGGTCAGGCCTTTGCCAATTCGCCGGTCGCTGCCGTCCATGCTCTCGCCTATCCGATCGGTGGCCGCTATCACGTTCCGCACGGCCTTTCCAACAGTCTTGTTTTACCGCATGTGCTGCGCTTCAATGCGATCGCGTGTGGTGATGCCTATGCGGAACTGGCACCTTGTCTCTTTCCTCACCTTGAGCCTGCCAGTCAGGCCGAACGGCTTTCCGGTTTCATCGAAGGACTGGCATTGATCCCTGTGCGCCTGAACCTGCCCGTACGCCTGCGCGATGTCGGAATTCCCAAGGACGGGCTTCCTCTACTAGCGGAAAGTGCGATGGAACAGACCCGCTTGCTGGTCAACAATCCGCGCACGGTGTCGCTGTCGGATGCCGCCAGGATCTACGAAGTCGCTTGGTAAAAACGTGCCGGACGCCAGGGTCGCTCCATATGTGACAACGCCGATTGCCGGCAGAAGCAGACATTCGCGCCGTCCCCGACGCAGTTTGCGAAAGGGGAGCGTTGATCATACCAGCGTTGCCAGAAGTCCAGCGCAGGTCAGGTGATGCAGCAGCTGATCCGCGACGCCCTACTCAATGCGTTAAGTGATTGATAAGCAAATTTATGGAACTATGGCTGTAGATCAGAACCAACGCGAAATGGAGTCGCGTCAGCTTTCCGCAGGAATGCCCCCGGCCGCGATGATGGCCTCGGGCGTGTCGACGTCGATCTGCGCCGCGTCGCCAATCTCGACCTCAATCACCGGCAGCCCGGAGGCTTTGATCAAATAGCGGGCGCCGACATCGCCCTTCAGCCGCAGAACCGCATTGTTCAGCGACCGCGGCAGGATAACGGGATTTCCGCGCTTGCCCTGCGAGACGGCACGAACGATCGATGCACCCTTGCCATCTTGAAAGGCCGTAATCAACCGGTTGAGATCGCTGCTGGTCACACCCGGCATGTCCGCGAGCATGACGAGGACACCGTCGGCACCATTCGCCTCGGCAGAGGCAAAGCCTATCACCAGGGAGCTTGCCATCCCGGACGCGTAATCCCGATTTGCGACGATGTTCAATGGGAGATCGGAGAGTGCCTTGCGGATGTCGTCCTGGCGGTGGCCGACGACCACAATGACGGATTCGGCATGACTATTGCTCGCAGCGAACGCCGAACGGCGGACGAGCGGCATCCCGTCAAACTCGGCCAGCAGTTTGGGGGCGCCGTTCGGGCCCATGCGCGTCGCCATACCGGCAGCCAGAAGTACGATCGCCACTATTGGCTTTATATCTTCAGTCGCGATGGATTGTCCCAGCATCCAGGCGGCCTGGTCTTCTCCCACATCATCCGAGTTCATGCGCGCATCCGTCACGTGGCGAAGCTCAGCCTGCTTTAGCCGCGCGAGGTCGCAGTCTTTCAGAATATGGCCTTTCGAAAAAGTGCCTTCCGGCAACCTCAGCGGATGAGCAAGCACACGCCCGTTAGCGTCGTCGATGGATAACTGACCGAATTTCATGGTCCTCCATCCCCAGATAACGAAAGAGGGCGCGACCGAAGTGCTTGAATGACTTCGCCCAATATCGCCACGGCGATCTCGGCCGGATTGGAAGCCCCGATATCGAGCCCGATCGGAGCATGAATGGCTGAAAGCGCATCGGGGGTGAAACCTTCCAACGCAAGCCTGTCGGTCCTCGCAGCATGCGTCTTTCTGCTACCCAGCGCACCGATGTAGAAGCAGCCCGTCCGCAACGCCTCGGCTAGCGGAAGATCATCGATCTTCGGATCATGGGTGAGTGCAACCAAGGCCGTGTAACGGTCGAGCGGATCGAGCAGAAAAGCATCGGCAGGCCAGTCGGTGGAGAGCGGCACACCAGGGAAGCGTTCGCTAGTCGCAAAGGCCGTGCGCGGATCGATGATGCGCACATCGAAACCGGCAAGTCCTGCTATCTGCGTCAGATACTGGCCAATGTGCACGGCACCGATAATGGCGATACGCGGCGCAGGTAAATAGACGTTCAGGAACCCTCTGCCTTCGGTTGCATCGAACGCCATCGAGCGGCCGGAGCGAAAGGCGTCTTCGATCAAATCTGCGATCGGCCCGTCAAGCGGATCACCCCTTAGAACGATGCGTTCGGTATGACTGTCAAGATCAGCCAGCAGAATCGCAGCGATCCGTTTGCGGCGCGCAGCGTTTAGGCGTTGCAGGCTCGCAAGCTGCATCAGTCGAGCCTTTCGACATAAACGCGGATACGCCCGCCACAGGACAGTCCAAGGCGCCAGGCGGTCTCGTCCGTGACGCCGAACTCTAGCATCTGCGCCGTGCCACCGACAATCACATCGAGCGCGGCCGTGACGACCGCACCTTCGACACAGCCGCCGGAAACCGAGCCTTCGAAATTGCCGTCTGCGTCGACGACCAGATGGCTGCCAACCGGACGTGGAGCCGAGCCCCAGGTTTCGATGACCGTTGCGATGGCAACGGCGCGACTTTCATCTATCCATGTCTCGGCCGTCAATAGTGGATCGTTTGGATGTGATGCAGTTGTCATTCGAGCGAATCTTCCACGTAAGTGTCGTTCAAGCTTGCGAAGACCTGGGCGATATCCGTCTCCCTGACGCTATCGCCGACGTACCAGCTCAGGGTGTCATACAAGCCGAGGAAGGAGCCCTTTGTCTTCGCGAGAAGCGCCGTGGCTTCCGCACTGGAGATCGAAAGCGTGGCGACAAAGAAGTCAACCAGAGCGGCCTCGGCCTTCGGATGGGCAAATACCAGCGCCGTTGGAGAGTTGGGCAAAAGCACGGGCAGTACTGGACGTTCCGGCCGGCATGGTAAAATGGCCTCCAGAAGGATATCACGTGATGATGCACCCACTTCTATGACGAAAGCCTCCGCGTCCAGCACCCATGCGGAGCGGACGGCGTCGAAGTACTGGAAGTCCCGTTCAACGAGGGTAAGGGGCACCATCTTCGCCTCGCCGGGCTCCAGATACAGTTTGCAGAAGGCTTTGAGTTCCCGGATCGGCCGTTTTAAGCCGGGTTTTACCGGACGAACGTAGAGCTGAACGATCTCTTTGGCCGCGACAGACCCGGTGTTGCGGATAGTAACGCTCGCAGTACAGGCCACGCCCGGAGCGACTTCCTGTATGTCGATCCAGAGATTCTCATAGCTGAAGGTCGTGTAGCTGAGACCGTGCCCGAAGGGAAACGCCGGGGCGATTGCCTTGAGATCGTAGAAGCGATAGCCGACGAAAACACCCTCGCTATATAGATGGCGCCCATGCTCACCGGGATAGGTGTGCCAGCCCGGAATGTCATGCATCCGCACGGGCATGCTGGCAGAGAGTTTGCCGCAGGGGTTCTGCTCGCCAAACAGAACGCGGGCAATCGCTTCGCCGCCGCCCTGCCCGGCGTAGAACGCGGCGAGCACGGCATCGACATCCTCGAGCCACGGCATTTCGACGGTATCCGGCATCGAGAGCACGACGATAACCTTGCAACCGGATGCAGCCAGCGCATGAAGGAGGGCGTCGTGGCTGGCGGCCAGCTTCAGTGTGTCGCGGTCGTTGCCCTCGCCGTGCCGGCTCTTCTCGTTTTCCGCAAACACCACTGTGAAATCGGCAGAAGACGCCGCCTCGACGGTCGCCTCGATCAACGCCTGCATATTGACCTCTGCGGCAGAGGAGAATGGCAGATGCTGCACCTCGAAGTTAGTGCCTGCCCGCGCGGCAATCTGAACGAAGGGGCTGTCGACGCGATAGGGATTGGTCGTGGCCGAACCGGAACCTTGGATCACGGGGATGGTAGCGCCGTCACCAACGACGAGGAGTCGGCCGGTGCTATTCGGATCAAGCGGCAATGTCCGGCCTTCGTTGCGCAGCAAGACGATCGATTCCGCTGCAATCTCCCGCGACAGAGCGTGGTGCCGGTCGAGATCGGCGACCGTGTCGCGCCGCTCCTGCGTCTTGCATTTGCGCACGAACGCCAGAACCCTAGCGCAGGCGGCATCGACCACCTCGGGCGCCACATCACCAGCCTCGATCGCCGCCCGCAGGCGGGCCTTGCGTGGCCGGCTTTCCGGCATGTCGAGATCAGTCCCGGCAGCGACCGCCGCACCACGGTCCTTGATCGCGTGCCAATCGGAGACGACAAGCCCGTCATAGCCCCATTCCTCACGCAATACGGTGCCGAGCAACCAGTGATTTTCTGCTGCCTGGATGCCGTTCAGCCGGTTATAAGCGCTCATCACCGTCCACGGCGCGCTCTTTCCGATCACCCGTTCGAAGCCCGCCAGATAGATTTCGCGAAGAGCCCGTTCGTCGACATCGGAGCTGGTCGTTGTCCGTTCAATCTCGGAATTGTTGCAGGCAAAATGCTTCAACGAGGCGCCGACGCCATTGTCCTGTAGGCCCGAGATGACGGCTGCGGCAATGTCCCCGCTGATGAGGGGGTCCTCGGAGTAGTATTCATAAGCGCGGCCGGCAAGCGGCGTGCGGCGGATATTAATGCCTGGCCCAAGCAGGAGATGAACGCCAAAATCCTGGCATTCCACCGCCAGCGCCTCACCCATGCGGTAGGCCAGATCGACGTCCCAGGAACAGCCAAGCAGATTGCCGTTTGGAAAGCAGGTTGCAGGACGTGTCGTGCCGAACATGCCGCCTGATGCATCGGCCTGTTGGCCGACAACCGCCAGAAACGCCTGGAGGCTGTCTTCGTCATTGTCGCCGGCGTCGATCTGGGTTGTGGAGTAGCGAACGCCATGGGCACCATCGGTCATGACAATCGATGGAATACCGAGCCGTTCGATCGATGCGGTCTTCCACAGCCCGCGTCCGCTCAGAAGATCGACCTTTTCGGCAACCGTCATCTGGCCGACAAGCGACTTGATTTCGTCTTCGCTGGGCTGAAACATGCTATTCTCTCGATGTGTAGAAACAGTCGTGGTCTCTTCTCAACAGATCTTCTGCAGGAGTTCCATCAGCATCATCCGCTCGGCAAGCGTCAGCGTGCTCAGCGTTTCCTGCGAGATCTGCAGCGCGACCGACAGGTTGCGGGCCACTGTCACCTCGCCTTCCGGCGTCAGCGTCAGCACCAGCCGGCGCGCGTCGGTGGCGTCGGGGGCGGTGTGAACGAGGCCACGCTTCACCAGTCGATCGACGACGCCCTTGATGGTCGCCATATCCATGGCGGTCTCGCGGCCGAGATTGCCCTGCGAACAGGGCTGCAGGTCCTTCAGCCTGACGAGCGCCGCCCATTGGGTGGTGGTCAGCTTCTCAGCCATCAGGCTCGCAAAGATCGCCACGTGCCGCTGGTTGGCCTGGCGCAGATAGAAGCCGATCTGCTCGCCAAGCGCATACTGTGCCTGCTGGCCGGGCGCCTCGGTCGCTGCGGTCTTTTGTCGGCCGCCTTTGTCTTTGAACGGAACGTCCATCGGATCTCTCAAATCTGCCTGTTCATCGTGGTGACCGGCAATGGCGCTGCCGAATTTACTCTCGCCATAATTTCAGAATGGCTTCTGTCGTTAGAATTTCAATCTGCTCCGAAAGCCTTGGCGCCAGGATCTCGATGACCATGGCGTGCGCCTTCAAGTCGCCGCTTGCCAGTGCGTCCTCGGCGAGGATGACCCGGTAGCCGGCGTCGACCGCATCAAGAACGCTCGCGTAGACGCAGACGTCGGTCTCGACCCCCGAGAAAATCAGCGTGTCCGTTGCCGATCCTTGCAAACGCGCAGTAAACCCGGGCGAGCCAAAGACCGAGTAGGTCTCCTTGTCGACGATGGAGCCTGGAGCGGCGATCGCTGTAAGCGGCGCCACCAGATCCAGCATGGCGATATCGAGCTCATCCAGCGTCACTGATGACCAGCGACGATAGTAGGTCTTCCAGCGGCCCAAGGCACCTTCGGCATTTTGGGGCACCATGAAGCGAGCAAAGACAGTCTCAGCGGGCCGCGCTTTGCTCAGCGCCACCACATTGGGAAGGATGCCTTCGATCGCTGGCGTATACCACGCCGTTTGCTCAGCGAAGAGGCGTTGCATGTCGATGACGACATGCAACGCATTCCTGGAGAGTGGCGCGGGTGCCATCATCAGTCGGCCACCGGGACGGTGTGTTCCGCGGCCCAGGTCAGGGTGATGGTGTCGCCATCGCTCAGGACTTTGCCATCGCGGTTCTGTGCAAACAGCTTCAGCGGCAGACCGTCTGCGGTTTCCAGCAAATAGGACAGCACGGGACCTGCATAGATGACGGTGGTAATGCGTGCCGTCAGGCAGTTGCCATCCGTCGGACCCGATGCGATCGACATCTTCTCGGGGCGCACGGCGAGCGTGACGTTCGAACCGCTTGCGGGCAACGTGCCGGTAGTCTGAACTACCGTCCCATCGGCGAGACGCACGGCGCCGTTGTCCACGGTGCCTGTGAGGAAGTTGGAATCGCCGAGGAATTCGGCGGCAAAGCGCGTCAGCGGTCGCTCATAGACGGTTTCCGGCTCGCCGATCTGGACGATGCGGCCCTTGTCGAGGATCGCTACCTTATCGGACAGCGTCAGCGCCTCTTCCTGGTCGTGGGTGACGAAGATCGTCGTCAGGCCGCTTTCGCGCTGGATGCGCAACAGTTCGACCTGCATTTCCTGGCGCAGTCGCCGATCGAGCGCCGACAGCGGCTCGTCGAGGAGCAGCACGCTCGGCTTGATGACCATGGCGCGGGCAAGCGCAACGCGCTGCTGCTGGCCCCCGGACAACTGCTTGGGAATGCGATCGGCAAAGCCAGGCAGATGCACCATTTCCAGCGCACGGTCGACTTCCTTGCGGGCGGCGGCGCCCTTGATGCCCCGGCGTTCGAGACCGAAGGCGACGTTCTGGGCAATCGTCATATGCGGGAACAGCGCGTAGGACTGGAACATCATGCCGATGTTACGGCCCCAGACCGGAATGTCGGTGACATCATTGTTGCCGATCGTGACGACGCCCTGGTCGGGCTTGATAAAGCCCGCGATGATGCGCAGCAGTGTGGTCTTGCCGGAGCCGGATGGGCCGAGAAGGCTGGTGAAAGAGCCTTCAGGGAACTCGGTGGTGATATCGGACAGGACCGGTGTGGTGCCGTAGGTCTTGGCGACGGAATTGACTTTAACGTTTGTCACTTGTGTCTCCGGGCTTGGCGAAGCGCGCAAAAATCAGGATGATCGTCATCGAGCCGAGCAGAAGCACGGTGGAGATCGCGTTGATTTCAGGGGTGAAGCCCTTGCGGATCGAGGAGTAGATCTGCACCGGCAGGGTGGTGTATCCGGGCGTTGCGAGGAAGTAGGAAATCACGAACTGGTCGAGCGACACGGCGAAGGCGAAGAGCGCGGCGCCAAGGATGCTCGGATAAAGCAGCGGTAGCGTCACCGAGAAGAAGGCGTGAACCGGTGTCGAACCAAGGCTCATCGCGGCTTCTTCAAGGTCGGCGCGGATTGTCTTGAAGCCCGTGCCGACGACCAGAACAACGTAGGGGATGGCGAGTGCCACATGGCCGATCAACAGGGCATGCATGCCGCGCCCGATTCCGGTCCAATAAAAGAAGATCAGCATGGCCGTGCCGGTGATCAGCCAGGGAATGGCAATCGGCGGCAGCAGCATCAGTTGCAGGAGACTTCTGCCGCGAAAGGTTCGGCGCGACAGCGCAACGGACGCCATGGTACCCAAAGCCGTCGCCAGAACCGCGGTGATACTCGCGATCACCAGGCTGTTCAGACCCGCCGTCAGAAGGATGCTGTTGTCCCAGAGCGCGTCGTACCATTGCAGCGAGAAATGGAATGGCAGCTCGTAAAGTGGCGAAGCGTTGAACCCCATCGCCATCATCACGAGAATGGGCGTGTAGAGGAAGATGAGGATAGCAATGAGATAGATTGGACCGAGCGTTTTCATGATCCCTTCCTCAAGCGACCGTCCCGCGGCGCAGGACACCGGAGAAGGTTGCGAAAATTGCGAGCACGACAGCCAGCAGCGTAAAGGACAGCGATGCGCCCAAAGGCCAGTTGAAGGCCTGGGTGAACTGATCCTCGATCACCGTTCCCATGGTCACGCCGACACGACCGCCCAGAATGCGCGGTTCCATGAATGAACCGATGACCGGAATGAAGATCAAAACGGCGCCGGAGATCAGCCCGGGAGCCGCAAGCGGCATCAAAATCTTGAACAGGATGGTCCACCAGCGCGCGCCGAGGCTTGAAGCAGCCTCAATGATCGCGTCGTCGATGGCCACCAGCGCTATGTAGCAGGTCAGGATCATGTACGGCAGGTAGCCGTGAACAAGACCAACCACCACGGCATAGCGCGTGTAGAGAAAGCCGATGGAACCCGCGTCCGGAGCAATCATATGCAGCAGACTGTCGAGAAAGCCGTTTTCGCGCAGCACCATGGTCCACGAAAAGACGCGCACAAGACCGTTGGTCCAGAATGGCAGGAGAATGAGGATCAACAACATCTCGCGCGTCTTGCCGAAGGTCGAGCGGACCAGTGCCACGGCCGCCAGGAAACCAAGCACCGCGCAGAACAGCGTCGTCCAGAAGCCGATCAGCAGCGACGTGATACCGATCCCGACCAGATAGGGTTGATCGATGAACGCGCGGTACTGCTTCAGCGTAAAGACGATCGGGGCCTTGCCCATCGGTGTCGCCGACATGAAGCTGAACACGAACATGGTCAGCAGCGGCAGAAAGACGGCAAGTGTCAGCCATCCATAGGTCGGCAGCAGCAGCGCCGTCGTCGAAACCCATGGCGGGAGCGGGCGCCGGCTGCGCGGACCCGAAGGTCCGCGCTCTGACGCTGATATCAGACGATCATTCTGCATAGAAGGCTTTCACTTCCTGCCAGACATTGTTGAAGGCTTCGCGCCGGTCGTCGGGAATGCCCGAGACAAAGGACGTCGTCTTCAAATATTCGGTCTTGTGTACCAGGCGGGTGAGATCGTCGGCAGGAAGTGCTGAAAGGGCTGCCGAATTCGACGAGGCGGGCGCCCCGATCTTGGTTGCCCATTCGACATAGAATGTCGGATCGATCATCCAGTTGACGAAGGCAAGAGCACCTTCTGGATTCGGAGCCGATGTCGGAACACCGAGACCATCGACCCAACCGACGCCACCTTCCTTAGGCACTACGAACTGAACCGGAAGTTTGGAAACGCGCTTGGAGCGAACCGAACCGCCCGACCAGAACAGCGACAGGTCGAACTCCTTGGCGGCAAACGACTTGTTCCACTGGTCTTCTGTCGACCACAGCAACTTGACGTTCGGCTTGATCGACTTCAGCGCGGCCGTAACAGCAGCCAGATCCTTGGGATCGTTGATGTCCTGCCCGCTCATTAGTGCGCCGACACCGACATTGATGATGGCGTCGTCGTCCATGGCAACGCGGCCCTTATAGGCCGGATCGGCGAGGGCAGCGTAGCTGTCGGGAACCGTCATGCCCTCGCGGATGGCAAGCGAGGTCATGCCCCAGACCCACGGAACGGCATAGCCCTTGCCGTCCTTGCTGAAGTTCGGGTTGGCGCGCAGGGTCTCGTCGACTGTTGACGCGTTTGGAATCTTGCTGAAATCGATCGGCTGCAGCAGGTCTTCGGCAACCGCCTGGGCGCAACGCGCAGCGTTGAGGATAACAAGATCATAAGCACCCGGATTGGTGCGCATCTTGGTCAGCATTTCCGATTCCGAGCTGTAGTAGTCGTGAACGACTGTGATGCCGGTCTTTTCCGTGAAAGCCTTCAGCGACCAGGCTTCGTCGGTGCCGTAGCCCTGCCAGTTGAGGACCGTGATGGATCCGGCCGAAATGGCTTTCCGCGGCAAGGTGGAGATGCTGACGCCAGCAATCAGTGCTGCGGACATCAACTTCATTGTGTTGCGTCTGGTGAGTTCAGTCATTGTGGCACCCCTCTTGAAGATACACAGTTATGGACCATCATGACCCGCGGTCATCGACCTCAACGGATCGGCTAGCTTGAAAACAAACAACGTGCCAAAGCGCTTAATCGTTTGTATACATACTAAAAACAGATGAGCATTATCCGTGGAGCGCTGACGTCTCGGCGAAATGAAGCGCGCGCTGCGACGCAGCGGCACACCACTTCTCTAAGAAGAGCACATCACTTCATTGAGCGGCCGGCATGAATCCACGGATCTCCTGCAAGCTGTTCGTTCAACCCTCTGACTTTAGCATCAGTCTTTTATTTTATTTGTATACAAACTATCGGTTAGGAATCGAGACCTGTCAAGCACTGCCTTGCTTTAGTGAGCGCTTGACGATGAAAAATAGACGTCGAGCCGGCGATCCTCCGCGTGTTCAGCAATCATGACGCGTATTCCGTCGCCGCCCGACAAATAGTTGATGTCCTGCCCGTTGATACGGGCGGCAAGAACATCGCCCAATGCCAAGCCTGGCAACTCGATGAAACCAGCCTCGGAGACCGGAGCAATCGTGCAGGCCATCCGCCCGGCGGCAAAGACGATGCGCGACAGCGTAGTGTGCAGATCTGTCTTCAGCGCTGCGCGCCCGTTCAATGTCATCACCAGTGTTCCTGACTTGACGGTCAGCCCGAGCGCTCCAGACGGCGAGACCACCGGCCCGAGCACCAAATCCTGGCCGGTGTTGCACATCGTCCACCCCGTCCAGGGATCGAAGTCGACGATCTCGGCGGTCGCCATCAGCGGCAGCATGGCGGCCCAGATGTAGAACGGATCGGTATCGCCCTGATCCATTGCTTCGCCGGTCACCGCGTTGTAATTTTCGGCGGCGATGCGATCGTCGCGCCAGTTCTTCATGAACAGATCGTAGCCCTGGCTGGCGAGCTTGCTGGCTTCGGCAACAAAGCCATAGCGGCGCAGGCCGAGCCAGACCATGTAGTTCACGTTCGGCCAGATGCGTCCGCGCCAATAGACATTTTCGGCGAAGGCAGGATCGTCGCGTGTTGCATTCGGAAGCACATAGTCGCCGCCGAAGGTGCTCTCGTCGCTAAGATGTTGGAGCAGCCGAGCCGCCTGCGCGGGCGTCGCCGCACCGCAAAGCAGCGGATAGAAGCTGGTTGGGGATAACGACCGCACGAAGCCACCGCGGCGCTGGCGATTAGCGAAGATGCCACGGCTTTCGTCCCATAACGTTTGCGAGATGAGCGTACGGCTACGCTCGGCAAGGGCGGCGAATTCGCGCGCATCGTCATGCTTGCCGAGCACGGCCGCCATTTTCGACAGCATTTCGGCGTCGAGAGCCGCGGCACAGTTCAGACCCAGATCGAAGGTCGACAGCGTACGGGTGATGGGATCGTAGACCGCTTCGTCATGGGTCGCGGAGTTGTCCATGCCGGTTTCGTTGCGCGCGCCAAAGGCTGTGCCCTTATAGAGGCCCTCGCCAACATCCGATGTTCCGCACGAGAGCAGACCGAAGCGGTCGGGATCGCGATTTTCCTGCCACCAACGCCGATTGCGCACCACCGCATCGTAGCTTGCCTGGATCATCGAACGTTCGCCGGTGCGCTGGTAGAGCTGCCAGACAACGAGCGCGCCAAACGGCAGTTGGCTGCGATCGACCCATGCATCGTTGGAGGTGACAATGCAAGCGATGTTGCCCTGTGGCGTCGCACCCGCCATTGCCGTTGCCATGTTTTCGCGCGCCAGATCGGCGTCGAACACGCCCGCAAGAAGGGCGGCGAAAATCTGGTCGTTGAACCAGACGGCGAATTTCCCGAGGTTCCAGATGCGGGTGACCGCGGTGTAGGAACGCGCGTTGGTTTCGTCCCAGATGGTGTTCCAGGCAACGACGTCACGCATCGCGTCGAGCGCGCCCTCGAACACACCGGTCTGCGCATTGGCGATCTCTGCCGGCGCGCCGGCGGCAAGGCAGGCCTGCGCCTTGGCAATCGCAAGCTCCGCGCTGTCGGCGACGGCTGCAGCATAGGCCCCCTTGCGCATCATCTCGAGATTGAAGCGCAAGGCGATCACCGGTGCCTCGTTCTGGCGGGTGGCGGTGTAGAAGTAGCCGTTTTCCTCGAAGTCCGCCCGCAGCGCGTCAATCGTGTCGTGACCGGTCACGTGCACCGGCGCCTCGGCTGTCGCGACCGCCACGAATCGCGTGCCAACCTTCAGCAGCGTGATGTTGCGGCCCGTATCATGGATCGCCACTTCGCCGCCCTCGGACGAGATCGCCAGCGTCAACCAGAAGCGCAGCCCCCACTCGGCCGACACCTTGCCGTTCCAGCTGCCGCGTATGGCGAAGGGATCGGTCTTCGTCGTCGAAAAGGCGACCGTCGTACCGCTGTGGTCGGTCTCCAGCTCGATCAGCGAGCCGTCGATGGCGTGACGGCCAAGGCGAACCGTGTCGCGCCGCGGCTCGATCGCGGAAGTCTTCTTGCTGCGGGTCGAGTACAGCACCGGCGTGATCCGCACGCCGAGCGGCAGGAAGACCATTTCGGCCGGCCGACTGGACCAACTGTTCCAGGCGCGCATCAGGGGAATCGTCGAATGTTGTGGCATGATTCTGGGCTTCCGGTCAGGTTTTAAGCGGGATGAGTGTCGGAGCTGCGGTCAACCCGCTCTTGTCGAGGCTCTCGCCGAGATAGGGTGTATTGTTGTAGTAGCGATTTGCCGCCGTGTTCGCGACGCGAAGTTCCAGCGAATGGACACCGGGGATCAGCCGCCCCAAAGCAAAACGGTAGGGCCGCCAGCCCCGCCGATCGATCTGCCGGCCATCGAGTTGGGCGACAACCACGGTTGCGACCTCCGGCAATTCGAGAAACCACTCCGCCTCGTCGCCGATCTCAAGCGCCAGCCGGTAGATACCCGTGCCTGAGAAATCGGCAAATCCCTGCGTCTCCCATCCGCTCTCGACCGAGATCGGCACGAATGCCGCATCGGCGCCTCGCGCGAAACTCCAGCCGACGACAAGCGATACGGCGCGCGCGGCATCGAGCGGCGGCTGGGCCGTGAGACGGCCCTCTCTTGCTATCCGCTGCGCCGTCTCGCGCAGCCGCATGCAGCGCACTTCCTGCGGGGCGAGCCTGACCGTCAGGCGGCTGAAGGCAGCGACATCCTCCACCTTGCCGGTCGTGGCGGACCAGATCTCGGAGTCGACGCCATCACCGAAGGAAATCTCGCTCACCAGCGGCGTTGCGCCATCGTTGAAGAGAACAATCCGCCACCAGCCATCGGCTTCATGCCCGACCCATTGCCGAGGACGATCCGGCGAATGGCAGACCACAGCCGGACCTGATAGCGGCAGCAACGACAAGAGCGCAGTGATATCTCGCCTCTCAGGCATGTGATCGAAGTGCGTGGAAGCTATCGGGCTCAGCGGATCGTCGCCATCGCAAACGGTAGACAAGCGATCTCCTGACGACCAGACAACTCCGCCAGCAGCCTTGAAGGCGTCTAGCTCGCGCAACGTCTTTGCCGTCTCGAACACCGTGACCGATGGTAGGACAACAGCATCGAAGGAGAGACCGGATGCCAGCAGGCGGCCGTGCTCGATCCTTGCCGTCGCGAGATCGGCTTCGCTGACGAACATGAAGTCGCAGCCTTCAGCCAGAAGCCCTCCGCACCATGCACCGATGTGGGTGGCGTGGTTGTGACGTGGGCCTTCTGCAAAGGCGGTATGAAGCGGATAGAGGATCGCAACCGGCGTGCGCGGGGTGGCCGGTTCGATGAAGGCAGAAATGCGCGCGGTCTCCTGCGCGAACAGATCATGGTAGCTCCACCACGGCTCGAAATTGATGCCCGGTCCAAAATCGAAACGCGGATTGGCAAAGGGTGTCGGATCGTCGTCATGACCGTCAGTTTGGTATACGCCGTGCCACAGAAACTGCCGGGTGCCGAGGCAATAGAGCCGGATTGCCTGCGCCCTGATCGTCTCCAGCGTCAACTCCCATTGCCCCGCAGCGCGCACCGGCGTTCGCTCGGCACTGGCATATGTTTCGACGACGCAACGGCTGCGGCCATTCGATCGGGCAACGGAATCGCCTAGCTTCGGCGCAAGCTGAGCAACGAAGTTGTTGGAATCGACTGCCGTTTCATGCCTCAAAGCGTCGATGCCGAAGAAATCCACCGCAAGCGCCACCCTGGGGTCGATGCTGGTGAAGCCGCCGTTCAGCGACCACGAACTGATATGCGGCAGGATCTCGTGCCCGGTGAGCACAATCCCCCTGCCCTCGGCCCATCTGCGCAAAGTGCCGGAAAAGGCCTCGTTCATCAGCGCCGAATAGACGGCATAGAACCGCGCCCGTAACCGCAAGGTCCCAGGCCCGACGTCGCGCAGCAATGCCAGCAGCGTTTTGGCGAAAGGTTCCAAAGTGCCACACGAAACGGCGTCCGGCAGGCTTGGCGCGAACAGCAGGCTGTTGCCGAGGCAACCGGAGATCTGATCCCATTTGTAAAAACCCGCCGCCGGTTGGTCGTAGAACACGAAGCCGACGGGATCGGGCACGAGATCGCCAAGCGTCTCGACCAGCGGATCAAGCCCGACCTCGATGAACCGCTCCGCGGCCTCCGGCAGGAGGTAGTTGATCAGCCGCGAAGTGGTCGACCGGGCGCTGACGAAGACCGTCAGCATCTGGCCGTCCTCGGCCGCGCCGTCGAAAGCGTAGGTGCAGGACACGCCGTCGCTGTCGACGATGGATGTCCGCGCCGTAACATCGACGATCTGATCGAGGCCGTCGATGCCGGCCGACGAATGCAGCAACGCCGCTTCAACCGTCCACTCACACCATTCGACCACGCTTCCTTCATACTGCCACTCGACGATATCGGCGCCCATTGTCCGGGTGAACGGCGGGTGGATGCCGCTGATCTGCCCTCGCCCATGCCCTGATGACGACCAGAACAGGTGACGCTCGCGCAAGTCGTCGCGGCCCGCGACAGTTCGGCCGCCGGCATGGCCGCTGATCCAGTTGTAATCGTCGTAGATTCCAAGCTTCAGCCCCAGCTTGCCGGCGATCTCGGCCGCGACGCGATAGGCGTCCAGATAGGCCGGCGACAGGTAATCATCGCGCGACATCGCAAGCCGGGCCTGGATCAGGATCGTGCCGATCCCCTTCAGCTTGAAATCGCTCAGCTGGTCGTGGCAAACCTCCTGCGTCGGGATCGAATGCCAGAACCAGTAAGCCGACGGGCGAAACGCGGCTGTCGGGTTCTCGAACAAGTCGCGGGGGTCGATATCCTGTCCGGTTCGGATCTGGTCCAAATCGTCTGCTCCCTAGTGGCTTGCTGCCGTCACCCGTTGCATGGCTTTCGTCGTTTCCGTCCAGGCCGGCTTGTCGGGCGCGAAACGCGCTCTCAGATAATCGGCGAGGTCTTTGATCTGGTTCTCGTTCAGTGTCTGGCGGAACGCGGGCATCGACATCACCTCGGGGGCTTCCCGGCCGGTGGTCTGCGCAAGGATCGCCGGCGCCTCGACACCGTTCAGGATCGCCTGGATGAGATTATCGGGCGTCGCGGCATGCAGATTGCTGTTGAGGGCCAGCGACGACAAAATCGAATTGCCGGTATGACAAGTAGCGCAGGCACCATTGAAAATACGCTCGCCCTTCGGCGAAATCCGCGCGGCGGAAGCCTTGGCCGCTTCACTCGCGGCAACGGCCGCCTCGCTCTGTGCCTTGGTCCCGGCGGGCCCCTCGTTGAGGCTTGCGAGATAGGTCGCCATGGCCCGGATATCGTTATCCGGCAGCGGCTGCATCACCTCGACGACATGCGCCATCGGGCCGGCGGCACTGCTATGATCGCGCGAGTGTCCGGTGCGCAGATAGTCGTAGAAGGCATCGGCCGTCCAGCCGACCGGGCCCTTGGCGAACGCATTCAGGGCCGGCGCCTCCCAGCCGTCGGCAAAGCCGCCGGAAAGCCGGGCGCTGCCGCTTTTCTCCGCGCCGAGCAAATTGCGGTCCGTGTGGCAGGCCGAACAGTGCCCCAGGGTCTCGACGAGATAGGCGCCCCTGTTCCACTGCGCATCGCGGGTCTCGACATATTTGAACGGCTCCGCTTTCAGGAACAGCGCGTTCCAGCCCGCCATCATCGCGCGGATGCTGTAGGGAAATTTGAGCTTCGTCTCCGGCGTCTTTCCGGCGACCGGCGCCTGCATCATCATGTAGGCGTAGAGCGCTTGAAGATCGGCATCCTCGGCGCCCGCGAACGAGGTGTAGGGATGGGCGGGATAGAGGTGATGGCCATCACGGCTCACGCCCTGGCGCATGGCGCGCTCGAAGGCCGGGTAGGACCAGGCGCCGATGCCGCTTTGCGCGTCCGGGGTGATGTTGGTGGCATAGACGGCGCCGAACGGCGTGTCGAAGCGCAGTCCGCCGGCGAAGGGTGTGCCGTCATTGCCGACATGACAGACATTGCAGGCGCCGGCCGCAGCCGCCAGCCGGCCGCGCTCGATGGTGGCGGCGCTGTAGACGTTCGCGTCCGGGCGCTGGATGGTGCCGATCGCCGGGCGCCATGGCGAGGCCATCGTGACGATGCCGGACAGAGCCGCGACCGCACCGACGGCGGACAGACCGATGTTCCACCAGTTCCGCTTCTTGACGGGCGGGGCGGCCGGCGTTTCGTCCGTCTTGCCGTTCAGCGCGGCCAGCACCAGTTCCGGCGTCAGCGGCAGCTCACGGAAGCGAATACCGGTAGCGTCGTAGACGGCGTTGGCAATGGCCGAGGCGCTGGGAACGGAGGCGGACTCTCCGACGCCGAGCGGCGGTTCGTCCTGCCGCGGCACCATTAACACGTCGATATCAGGCACCTCGGGAAAGGTGATCAGCGGATAGCCACCCCACTCCTTCGACTGCACGGCGGTCGACGAGAATTCGACCTTTTCCTTCAGCACCCGGCTGGTGGATTGAATGATATTGCCGTGGATCTGGTGGCGGACACCATCCGGATTGATCATCATCCCGGAATCCTGCGCGCACGTCACCTTGGTGACCGCGATCTCGCCAGTCTTCTTATTGACCGCGACATCGGCGACCCAGGCGGCCCAGGCGGCGGCTTTGCCCGGAAACGGCCCATGGATGTAGACGGCATAGGCGAACCCTCGCCCATAGAGCAGGTCGCCCTCGCCGCCGAGCGTGCCCCATGTCGTATGCGGTACCCAGTTTGCCCGTTCGGCCAGCGCACGCACTAGATCGACCGCGCGCGGATCGTGGAGGTAGCGAAGCCTGTACTCGACCGGATCGACGCCGGCCGCGGCTGCCAGTTCATCGACATAGCATTCGTGCGCAAACGTGTTGGGCATCGCCGACACGCCGCGGAACCAAGAGGCGCGCGCGATCGGCGGCATATCGTGCACGGTGACGCGGAGGTTCCCGTAGGCATAGGGCGGGATGGCCGTGCGATCGCCCATCTGCATGACGTCGGAGACTGGCGGCACCTTGCCGGTGAGGATCAAGGGAAGGGTCGGCGCCAGATTGGAGGGGTAGCGGGTTTCGAAATCATAGGCGGACGGACCGCCCTCCAGATCGAGCCCGCCGCGCACGTCCATGATCTGGGCGGCGCCCTTCGGCTCCCAGGCATGCTCCTGTTCGCGCGTCAGCTGGACACGGACAGGCGCCTTGACGGCGCGCGACAGCAGGGCGGCATCCGCTGTGACGTCATCGGCGCAATTGCGGCCATAGCAGCCGGCGGCTTCCAGCCGCTCGACCCGGATCAGCTCTTCCGGTATGTCGAGAAGCAGCGCCAGATCGCGCCGCATCGGGAACGGGTTCTGCGTCCCCGACCAGACCGTCAGCCCGCCTTCGTTGTAGTCGGCCACCGCGCAGGACGGCCCAATCGAGCCGTGCATCTGGTAGGGCCAGACATAGGTGCGGTTCATCGCCTGGGCGCTGCTGGCCAGTGCCATATCGACATTGCCGAGATCGGCAAGCTTGCGCGCGGTCGACGGATTGGCGCGCAGCGCCTTTTCCGGCGCGTTGAGATCCGGCCACTCGGGCGGCGCGCGCCACACGACCTTCAGGCTCTTCGCCGCCTCGATGGCGATTTCCTCGCGTGTCGCGACCACGCCGACGAAATCGCCGATGGCGACGACGCCGACAAGCCCGCGAATATGCGCGACCGATGCCTCGTCGATCGAAATCAGGCTGTTTCCGACATGGTCGCCGTGATCGAAACCGGCATAGGGCGGCCGCACGACGCGGCCATGCAGCATGCCCGGCACGCGGACATCATGCACGTAGGTCCAGCGCCCCGTCGCCTTCTCGGGAATATCGACGCGCGGACGCGACGAACCGACCAGCTTGTAGTCTGAGGCCGGTTTCAGGGCCGCATGCTTGTCGGTCGACAGCCTGGCATGGCTGCCGGCGACGATGTCGCCGAAGCTCAGTTGCCAGTTCTCGCCACCGTCGGAACGGATGATGCCGTCTTCCAGCCTCAGTCGCTCAAGCGGCACGCCGACCTTCTCGGCTGCCTTGGCCAGCAGATGATGGCGGGCGGTGGCGGCGGCCTGCCGCAGCGGCACCGCGGTGATCTGGATCGTTTCGCTGGCGATGGTCGCGCCCTGGTCGGGTGCGGCGGAGGTGGTGCCAAGCACCATGTCCACATGCTCGAACGGCACGCTGAGTTCCTCGGCGACGATTTGCGCCAGGGAAGTTCGGATGCCTGTCCCGAGATCGACGTGACCGTTGAACGCGGTCACTCGGCTATCGGCGCCCACCGCGATATAGAGTTCGGCCGCATCGCCGAGCAGTGCATCGTTGACGATCAGCAGCGTGTCGGCGGCCGACATATAGGCCGATTTCGGCATTTGGCGGTGGTCGGTCACGGGGAGACCTCCTTCGCGGCTTTTGGCGAGACACCGTCCGGCATGGATCGGCGCGCTCGCTCGACCTTGGCATAGGCGACAGCCCGCCTGGCCGCGGCGAGTATTTCCATATGCGTTCCGCAACGGCAGAGGTGATGGCGCAGCGCCTCGCGAATCGTGTCCTCGTCGGGATCGGTGTTGCGATTGAGCAGGGCTGCGGTGGCGATGATCATGCCGTTCAGGCAATATCCGCATTGAGCAGCGGCCTCGTCGATAAAGGCCGCCTGGACCGGATGCAGATGCTCGGGCGTACCGAGACCCTCGAGCGTGGTGACACGGCGCTTGCCGACCGCACCGAGCGGCACCGTGCACGAGCGAACGGCGCGACCATCGACAAGTACAGCGCAGGCACCGCATTCGCCGAGCCCGCAACCGTATTTCGGACCATTCAGGGAGAGATCGTTTCTGAGGATATAGAGAAGTGGTGTTTCCGGGCTTGCTTCGACGCTCTCGACGGCGTCGTTCACATTCAAACTGAAGCAAACTGGCAGTGTCAAAGCAGGCCCTCCGCACCGGAGAACGAAACACAGACCACGCCTTTTTCCATTGGCCGAACCGCTACGCAGCAGACATCGCGCGGACGCCCACAAACCATAACGATGCGACAGTCACCGACTCTTCGCATCTATTGCCCCTTTTATTTTATTAAGAAGCGTATACGCTTTATAGTGACGAATGACAAGTCGGATTTTGCCATTGCGATTTTGCTAGTATATTCAATTACTAGGCGAATTTCTACTTAATTTCGATGAAAATCAAAGCCTCGCTATTGCTATTTAGAGTGTATGCGCTAGACTTTGCCAAGCCTCCAATCGTGGGAACAATGCGTCGAAAGACAGCTAAGTAGGGTCGCTATGTCTAACCGAAAAGAAAAGATCGCGATTATCGGCGCCGGCCTCGGTGGCGCCGTCGCGGGTGCGCTACTCCAGCACGCGGGTTTTGACGTCAACGTCTATGAACAAGCGCCGAGCTTCTCGCGCCTGGGCGCCGGCATCCATATGGGGCCGAACGTCCTGAAGATTTTCGAGCGCATCGGCGTCGACAAGAAGGTCATCAGCATCAGCAGCACGCCGAGCCATTGGTTTAGCCGCGACGGCATTACCGGCGAATACATCGCGCGGGTTCCGCTCGAGGGCTACGGCCAGACCTATTGCACCGTTCACCGTGGCGACTTGCAGGCCATTCAGTGCGATGCGCTGCAACCGGGCACCTTGCATTTCGGCAAGAAGCTGGCTCGCCTCGACGACAGCGGCACCGACGTACTGATCGAATTCGAAGATGGAACCTCGGTCCGCGCCGATATCGTGATCGGCGCCGACGGCATCAATTCGCGCGTTCGCGAAACGCTGCTCGGCGAAGAAAAGCCGAATTACAGCGGCTGGGTCGGCCATCGCGCCCTGATCTCGTCCGACAAGCTGAAGAAATACGACCTGACCTTCGAGGATTGCGTCAAGTGGTGGGGTCCGGACCGTCACATGATGGTCTACTACACGACGGCCAGCCGCGACGAATATTACTATGTCACCGGCGTTCCGCATCCGGCCTGGGAATTCGATTCGGCCTTCGTCGACAGCAGCCGCGACGAGATGGCGGCGGCGTTCGAGGGCTATCATCCGATCATCCAGGCGCTGATCGAAAGCACCGATGGGGTGACGAAATGGCCGCTGTTCAACCGCAACCCGCTCCCGCTTTGGAGCAAGGGCCGCCTAGTGCTGCTCGGCGATGCCTGCCATCCGATGAAGCCGCACATGGCGCAGGGTGCCGCGATGGCTATCGAAGACGCCGCCATGCTGACCCGCTGCCTGCAGGAAACCGGCATCAACGAT
Organism: Rhizobium sp. WYCCWR 11146; assembly: GCF_013591995.1. Lineage (NCBI taxonomy): Bacteria > Pseudomonadati > Pseudomonadota > Alphaproteobacteria > Hyphomicrobiales > Rhizobiaceae > Rhizobium > Rhizobium sp. WYCCWR 11146. The sequence goes on along the minus strand of NZ_JACCEY010000038.1, from coordinate 436,749 downwards.
TTCCGCACCGCTTTCGGACTGTATGAGACTAACCGCCGCGACCGCGCGACGCGTGTCCAGAGCGTTTCGAACGCCAACACCTTCCTGCTCAAGCAGGAGGATCCCGCGTGGGTCTATGGCTACGACATCTATGCCGAGCCGCTGAAGAGCGAGACCGCAGCATGAGCGGCGGTGCGTTGTACGGGGCAAACGTCTTCGCCAACGGCATTCGGCAACACTATCTGCGCTACGGCGGAAACGGCCCTGCCGTCATCCTGATCCCCGGCATAACCAGCCCGGCGATCACCTGGGGATTTGTCGCCGAGCGGCTCGCCGAACGCTACGACGTCTACGTGATCGACGTGCGCGGCCGGGGGCTGTCTTCGACCGGTCCAGATCTCGAATACGGGCTCGACACGATGGCAGCTGACGTCGTCGGCTTCGCCTCAGCGCTCGGACTTTCCGCTCCGGCACTGCTTGGCCACTCGATGGGTGCACGCATTGCAATCCGCGCCGCCGTTTCGGCACCTAGGGCGTTCTCGCGGCTTGCGCTGATCGATCCGCCTGTGTCTGGCCCCGGACGTCGCGCCTACCCGAGCAAGCTGCCCTGGTATGTCGACAGCATCCGCCTGGCGCTAAAGGGCATCGATGCGAAAGGCATGAAGGCGTTTTGCCCGACATGGACCGACGAACAGCTGAAGCTGCGCGCCGAATGGCTGCACACCTGCTACGAGCCCGCCATCGTCACCGCCTTCGAGGACTTCCACAAGGACGACATCTTCTCCGATCTCCCGAAGCTCAACCAGCCAGCCATGCTTATGGTTGCCGGTCGCGGCGGCGTCATCGAGCCGGTGGACGAAGACGAAATCCAGGCACTTTATCCAGCGGTGGAAATCGTGCGCGTGCCCGATGCCGGGCACATGATCCCATGGGATGATTTCGATGGCTTTTTTGCCGCGCTTGGAGATTTTCTCTCCCGTTATTGATACGGCGACGGGTCGACGATCCGCCGCCGTTTGTTTGGCACCCGCTTTTGCAACGCAGAGGATTCCATCCGTGCAGAAATATTACCGTATCGGCCAGATCGTTCCGAGCTCCAACACGACGATGGAGACCGAAATTCCCGCCATGTTGACGGCGCGCCAGTCCATCCGCCCCGAGCGCTTCACCTTCCACTCCAGCCGCATGCGGATGAAGAAAGTGGTCAAGGAAGAATTGGCTGCGATGGACGCCGAATCCGACCGTTGCGCCGTCGAGCTTTCCGACGCCCGCGTCGATGTTCTCGGCTACGCCTGCCTGGTTGCGATCATGGCGATGGGCCTCGGCTATCACCGCCAGTCGGAAAAGCGCCTCACCGGCCGCACTCAGGAAAACGACACGAACATTCCCGTCGTTACCAGCGCCGGCGCGTTAATCGAGGGCCTGAAGGTGATGAAGGCAAAGAAGATCGCCGTCGTCGCACCCTATATGAAACCGCTGACCGAACTCGTGGTGAATTACATCCGGGAAGAGGGCTTCGAGGTCATAGATTGGCGGGCCCTTGAAATTCCCGACAATCTCGATGTCGCCCGCCACGACCCGGAAAATCTCCCGGCCATTGTCCAGACGCTCGATCTGTCGAACGTCGATGTCATCGTGCTGTCGGCCTGCGTGCAGATGCCGTCGCTGCCGGTGATTGCCAAGGTCGAGGCCATGACCGGCAAGCCGGTTCTGACCGCCGCTGTGGCGACAACTTACTGTATGCTCAAGAAGCTGGGTCTGGAAGCAGCCGTGCCGGGCGCCGGCGCACTTCTGTCCGGCGCATACTGAAGAGACACCAATCATGCAGAGCGCGGAAAGCAATTATCAGGGCGTCTGGGGCAACCGCATCGGCTTCGGCCAGCGCCCTGCCCTGCTCGTCATCGATTTCCTGAAGGGGTACACCACCGAGGGCGCGCCTCTCTACGCCCCGGGCGTGGTTGACGCGGTCGCGCAGACGCCGGCGCTCATCCAGGCCGCCCGCGACGCCGGCATCCCGGTCATCCATACGCGCATCCTCTATCTTGCGGAAAACTGCGCTGACGGCGGCATGTGGGTGAAGAAATCACCCGTCATGAAGGGAATGGTCGAAGGCAATTTGCTGGCCGAGTTCTGCGCCGGCGTCGAGCCTGCCAAGGGCGAGCTCGTTATCGTCAAGCAGTATGCCAGCGCTTTCTTCGGCACCAGCCTTGCCTCGCAGTTGCATGCGCAGGGCATCGACACCGTGATCATGGCCGGCTGCTCGACCAGCGGCTGCATCCGCGCCACAGCCGTCGACGCGGTCCAGCATGGATTCCGTGGCATCGTCGTGCGCGAATGCGTCGGCGACCGGCACCCGGATCCGCACAATGCCAACCTTTTCGATATCGACAGCAAATATGGCGATGTCGTTTCGAGGGAGGAGGCGATCGCCGAAATCGCCAAGGTCAAGTCCGAATGTCCGTAACTGGACGAAACACCCAAGCCTTCAAGCAAAGATAAGGGAACGAGCATGGATCAATTCAGCTTCACTGAAATCTGCCTGCATCAGTTGAAGATGTCGGGCGTCCACGACGGAGAAAAACTCATTGTCCTTACCCAGGGCAACGATCGCCTCGATTACGCCGACGCCTTCATGGCGGCGGGCATGCGTCTTGGCGCCAAGATGTATCACATGCGTTTGCCGCCGGTGCCGCCAGCAGGTGCATGGGCGGTCGGCCAGACAGGCCTCGCAGCCATGCCGGAAGCGGTGGAGGCCCTGAAGGCAGCCGACATGCTGATCGATTGCATCTTCCTACTCTTCAGCCCGGAACAGATGGCGATCCAGGCGGCCGGCACGCGTATCCTGACCGCCGTGGAACCGCCGGAGATTCTCGCGCGCATGCTGCCGACAAAGGAACTGCGCGAGCGCGTCGAATTTGCCGGAGACCTGCTGTCCACAGCGAAGGTGATGCGGATCACCTCCGCGCACGGCACAGATGTGACCTACAAGCTCAATACCTATCCCACCGTCACGGAATATGCGTGCACGGACGAGCCTGGCCGCTGGGATCACTGGCCGTCGGGCTTTGTATTCACCGGTGGTGACGACGACGGCGTTGATGGTACAATCGTCGTTGCTCCCGGCGATATCCTGCTGCCGCAGAACATCTACGTGCGCGACCCGATCATCTATACGATCGAAAACGGTTGGGTCACCGATATCCGCGGTGGCCTCGATTCCGAGCTGGTCAAATCCTACATGGCAGGTTTCAACGACCCGCGTGGCATGGGCATGAGCCATGTCGGCTGGGGCCTTAATCAGAACGCCAAGTGGCATCGAATGGTGCCCGGCGAATTCCCGGGCGGCATGGGCATGGAGGCACGCTCCTTCTACGGCAACGTGATGTTCTCCACTGGCCCCAACAACGAGCTCGGCGGCCCGAACGATACCGCCTGCCATCTGGATATCCCGATGCGCGGTTGCTCGCTGTTCCTCGACGATGAACCGATGGTTCTTGATGGCGACATCGCCGTCAAGGAAATGAAGCACAACTTCAAATAACTGAGATTACCAAGCCGCTCCGCGTGAAATCGCGCGGAGCGGATGCGGCTCGACACGCCTTGACCGGCGCAACCTGCTGTGGTGTTTCCTGCATTCCCGCCAAAGACGCCGAACCGATGGGCCGCTCCGACGATGACCGCAAAAGACACCGAACAGTTGCCCGAAGCGCTTGCGCCTCAGAATGGCTATCATGTCACGGAGCAAGTTGGACATCTGCTGCGCAAAGCCTATCAGCGTCATCTGTCGATTTTCCAGACCAATGCCAGCGATCCAGACCTGACATCGGTGCAGTTCGTGACGCTGTGCGCGCTGCATGACCTTGGTCCGAGTTCGCAGGTCGAACTCGTCAAGGCGACCTCCGTCGACCAGGCGACCATCCGTGGCATTGTCGAGCGGCTGAAGGCCCGCGGACTGATCGATCTTTCCAAGGACGAGGCCGACGGCCGCAAGGTGGTGATCTCGCTGCTGCCCAAGGGCGAGGCCCTGCTCGAGGAGATGTATCCCCGGGCACATCTCATCAGCGAAGAGACTGTTTCACGCCTCAATCCGGCAGAACGCATTGCTCTGTTGTACCTCCTGCGCAAAATCGCTGATGACGAGTGTGCAGAACTGTAGGTTGCGGATAGGATTCAACAGGAAACTCCTCAGATGGCACCATTACGGAGAAATCTGCAATTGAAAGGGGCAGGTGGTCGCCTACGTTGCCTGACAGCCGCATCGACTGGGATTGTGCGGTCCAGGTGTGAGCGCATGTCTGAAGGGGAGTGTCTTAGCGGCTGAATAATGTCATGGGCGCGTTTATGAAGAGGTAGAGATCATCGACATTCTCGATGCCCTAATGGTCGGTTTTTACTATCAGCCGCGCTTACCGGTAAAGCTATTCGCCTTGAAGGACCTGAACCGGCGATTTAGTACAAAGAGGTGATTTTTCAGGCGGATAAGCCCGTTTGGGGGCGGGGTCCTCACTAAAAGCTTCCCCGCCTTGTCACCTTGGCGTCGCGACCGCAACTCACTCCATTACGGCCATGAACGCCGGGACCTGCTGTTCAAAGAACTTCGAGAACGAGGCGATACGGGGCGGCAGCACCTGATACGGGGGGTAGTACAGGGTCAACCATAAGTCTGGCGGCGCCCAGTCCCGCAGGACGTGGACCAGCCGTCCGGTCCGCAGATGCTCGGCCACATGGAACTTGGGCAGCATGGCGACCCCGACGCCGTCGGCCGCCATGCTCGCCAGCACCTCTCCGCTATTGGCGCTGAATGCCCGGCCCGCAGAAATCGTGGCGCTACCACTGCCGTCCGACAGCGTCCAGGTCTCCCGCTTGCTGTCACCGCTATAGGCCAGGCAATCGTCGGGAATGAGCTCGTTCGGATGTTTCATGTCGAAAAACCGGCTGCCCGGCGCTGCGACGAGGATACGGCGCACGACGCTGATCTTGCGCCAGATCGTGAACTTGTCCGAGGGTGCCGCGGAAATGCGGATCGCCAGATCATAGTCGTCGTCAATAATGTTCACGAGCCCATCCGCGAGCGAGATCTCGAAGCTGATCTTCGGGTAGCGTTCCTTAAAGGCCGACAGGATGGGCGGCAAGGCCTGCTGGCCGAACCAGGTCGGCGCGCTGATCCGCAGGCGGCCATGATCCGCCTTGTGGGTATTCATCACGTCCTTGCGCGCATTGTCCAGTGCCTGCACCGCCGGCTGGATCTGGGCCGCGAAGATCGCGCCGTCGGTGGTCAGCGACACCTGGCGCGTGGTCCGCACGAAGAGTTGCACGCCAAGGTCTTCTTCCAGGGCGGCGATCGCCCGGGTGACGGCTGCCGGGGTCATGTCGAGTTCGCGCGCAACCTGCGCGAAGTTCCGCTTTTCGGCGGCCAGCAGAAAGGTTCGAAGCAGCTTGTAGTCGTTCATCGATTATTGCATCCATCGCAATTCATTGACAATTATTATTGCAATTCCGGCCGATGATCAACGGGCGTAGGTTTCAATCACACCAGACAAACCAACCCAGTCGCGGAAGGGCGAAACATCATGATCAAGGATATCAAGGGACTGCATCACATCACGTCGATGGCATCGGATGCCCGCCAGAACAACGCGTTCTTCACCGACACGCTTGGCCTGCGCCGCGTCAAGAAGACCGTGAATTTCGACGACCCCAACGTCTACCACCTCTACTACGGTGATGAAGCAGGCACTCCCGGCTCCGTCATGACCTACTTTCCTTTTCCCGACGTGATGCGCGGCCGTCCCGGCGTCGGCGAAGTCAGCGAAACCCAGTTCGCTATTCCCAAGGGCTCGCTCTCCTTCTGGCAGGATCGCCTGTCGGCAAAGGGAGTCGGCAACCTGCAGGCCGACACTGCCTTCGGTGCCGACCGCCTACTGTTCAAGGGGCCGGACGGTGAGGGGTTTGCTTTGATCGAAGCGGAAGACGATGGCCGCAGGGCCTGGAGCGGTGCCGGCATCGACGAAAGCGTCGGTATCCGCGGTTTTACCGGCGCGAAGTTTCGCCTGCATGATACCGCTGCTACGTCCGAACTGCTCGGTTTCATGGGCTACCAGCGCGCCGAGACGGATGGCGATGTCACCCGCTTCATCATTCCCGGCGGTAATGGTGCCGATACGATCGACCTCGAGCTTCTTCCGAAAACGCCTTTCGCAAGGCAGGGGGCGGGTTCGGTGCATCATATCGCTTTCGCCGTCGAGAACCGCGCAAAGCAGCTCGAAGTCCGCAAGGCCCTGATGGATACGGGATACCAGGTGACACCAGTCATCGACCGTGATTACTTCTGGGCTATCTACTTCCGCACACCCGGCGGAGTCCTGTTCGAAATCGCCACGAACGAACCCGGTTTCGACCGCGACGAAGACACGGCACACCTTGGCGAGGTTTTGAAACTGCCGGCTCGCTACGAGCCCTATCGTGACCAGATCGAAGCCGGCCTGGCACCGCTGGCTGCCTGACGTCGCTTTCCAACAATAAGGCGGCATAACTTTCAAGACGTGCCGCCCTCCCTGCCCCATTACCTACCTGCAACCCAATCAAAGGAAGACACGAGATGTCCAGCAAGCTTCAGGTTCTCACCCCGCAGAACAGCCAGATCATCTTCATCGACCAGCAGCCGCAGATGGCCTTCGGTGTTCAGTCGATCGACCGCCAGGTCTTGAAGAACAACGTCGTCGGTCTTGCCAAGGCGGCCAGGATCTTCAACATCCCGACCACGATCACCACCGTCGAGACCGACAGTTTCTCGGGCAATACCTTCCCGGAGCTGCTCGCCGTCGTCCCCGACAATGATATCCTCGAGCGCACGTCGATGAATTCCTGGGACGACCAGAACGTCCGCGACGCGCTGGCCAAGCATGCCGCAGACGGCCGCAAGAACGTCGTCGTCGCCGGCCTGTGGACCGAAGTTTGCAACACGACCTTCGCGCTCTCCTGCATGAACGACACCGACTACGAAATCTACATGGTCGCCGATGCTTCCGGCGGTACCTCCGTCGATGCGCACAAATATGCGATGGACCGCATGGTGCAGGCGGGTGTCGTTCCCGTCACCTGGCAGCAGGTCCTCCTGGAATGGCAGCGCGACTGGGCCCGCAAGGAAACCTACGACGCGGTCACGTCGCTGGTGAAGGAGCACTCCGGCGCCTACGGCATGGGCATCGATTATGCTGTTACGCATGTCCACGGCGGCGCCGAACGCGTCAAGCACGGCAAGCGGATCGGCCCGAACCCGGCCTCTATCTGATCTGAAACAGCCCCGCCCTGATCCACTTGGCGGGGCGATCTTTTTGGAAAAGGAACGCCCGGATGAAAATTTACCTTCTATCGCTGGCAGTCGGCCTTCTCGTCGGCGTCATCTACGGACTGCTCAACGTCCGCTCCCCGGCTCCGCCCGTCATCGCTCTCATCGGCTTGCTAGGTATTCTCGTCGGCGAACAGATCGTGCCGCTGGCAAAAAATCTCTGGAGCCGCGAGCCCGCTGCCGTTTCCTGGCTTCATCAGGTCAAGCCGCACATGTTTGGTCACCTTCCGAAGGGTGGGCTTAATGTAGCGAAGGCGACCTCCACAGGCGACGATTTGACATTGGGGAAAAGCTGATGACGACACGGCGCAAATTCCTGGGCGCAGCATCAAGCCTCGCCTTTTCAAATCTGTTTACACCGGCCAATGCCGCCGATCCCATCAAGACCGGAGCTGCTTCCATGCACGCCGATATCGTTTTTCACAACGGACTGATCACGACGCTTGATCGCGCAAATCCGAACGCCACCGCTGTCGCCGTGAAAGACGGCCTGTTCCTCGAGGTGGGAACCGACAGCGAGGTGATGACGCTCGCCGGACCGGATACGAAGATCATCGACCTGAAAGGCAAGCGCATGCTGCCGGGTCTGATCGACAACCACACCCACGTCGTGCGCGGCGGCCTCAACTTCAACATGGAACTCCGCTGGGATGGCGTTCGCTCACTCGCCGACGCGATGGACATGCTGAAGCGGCAGGTCGCGATCACGCCGGCTCCGCAATGGGTTCGCGTAGTCGGTGGTTTCACCGAGCATCAGTTTGCCGAGAAGCGCCTGCCGACGATCGACGAGATCAACGCGATCGCGCCCGATACCCCGGTCTTTCTGCTCCATCTCTATGACCGGGCGCTCTTGAACGGCGCAGCACTCCGCGCCGTCGGCTATACCAGAGACACACCGAACCCGCCGGGCGGCGAGATCACCCGCGATGCCATCGGCAATCCGACGGGCCTTCTGCTCGCCAAACCGAATGCGGGCATTCTCTATTCGACCCTTTCCAAGGGACCGAAACTTCCGTTCGAATACCAGGTCAATTCCACCCGCCATTTCATGCGCGAACTCAACCGGCTGGGCATTACCGGCGTGATCGATGCGGGCGGCGGTTTCCAGAACTACCCGGACGATTACGCGGTCATCCAGAAGCTTTCGGATGAGGACCAACTGACGGTACGCCTCGCCTACAATCTGTTCACCCAGAAGCCGAGGGAAGAGAAGCAGGACTTCCTCAACTGGACGCAGTCGGTGAAATACAAGCAGGGTAATGATTACTTCCGTCACAACGGCGCTGGCGAAATGCTCGTCTTCTCCGCCGCCGACTTCGAGGATTTCCGCCAACCGCGGCCCGAAATGGCGCCGGAAATGGAAGGCGAGCTCGAGGAAGTGGTTCGCGTGCTCGCTGAAAACCGTTGGCCCTGGCGCATGCATGCCACCTATGACGAGACCATCTCCCGTTCGCTCGACGTTTTCGAGAAGGTCAATAAAGACATCCCGCTCGAAGGTCTCAACTGGTTCTTCGACCATGCCGAGACGATCTCGGATCGTTCGATCGACCGGATCGCGGCGCTCGGCGGCGGCATCGCTACCCAGCACCGCATGGCCTATCAGGGCGAATATTTCGTCGAGCGCTATGGTCATGGCATCGCCGAGGCCACGCCGCCGATCAAGCGCATGCTTGAGAAGGGCGTCAACGTCTCGGCAGGGACCGACGCGACGCGTGTCGCCTCCTACAATCCATGGGTTTCCCTTGCCTGGATGGTGACCGGGAAGACGGTCGGCGGCATGCAGCTCTATCCGCGCGCCAACTGCCTCGACCGCGAGATGGCGCTGCGCATGTGGACGGAGAAGGTCACCTGGTTCTCCAACGAGGAAGGCAAGAAGGGTCGGATCGAAAAGGGCCAGTTCGCCGACGTCGTCGTGCCGGACAAGGACTTCTTCACCTGCGCCGAAGACGAGATCTCGTACCTCACCTCGCAGTTGACCATGGTTGGCGGCAAGATCGTCTACGGTGCAGGCGACTTCTCGGCGCTCGACGAAAACAACGTCCCGCCTGCCATGCCGGATTGGTCACCCGTTCGCACGTTCGGCGGCTATGCGGCCTGGGGTGAACCGCAGGGTGCCGGCATGAATTCCCTGCGCCGGACCGCGATCTTCTCCTGCGGCTGCGCCAGTTCCTGCAACGTCCACGGCCACGACCACGCCGGTGCCTGGACGTCGAAACTGCCGATCGCCGATCTCAAGGGTTTCTTCGGCGCACTCGGCTGCGCCTGCTGGGCTGTGTGACTTTTCAACATAATCGATGGGCAGCGTTCAGATTGCTGCCCCACGGAACATTGTTGCGAGTATCGCAAGAGAATCTCAATTTTTGATGCAATTGTTGGCGGCAATCTTTGCGGCCAATATCGCTCCATCAGATGGAAACACGCCGCCGCATGGACGAAGCGGCCAACATTGCAGGAGCCGACATGACTGATCACTCCCTCTCTTCCAACAGCTGGCGCCCGCGTATTGCCGGGGTCGTTGCCGCACCCGTAACCCGAACCTTTGCGCTCCTTGCCCTGTGCGCGGCCTATATCCAGGGGCCGCTGACCAAGCTTTTCGATTTCCAGAGTGCGATCGGCGAGATGGAGCATTTCGGTCTTCATCCGGCTGCCTTCTTCGGGGTCGCCGTGATCGTGTTCGAACTGGCGGCCTCGGCCATGGTGGTGTCGGGGATCCTTCGCTGGGCCGGAGCGCTGGCGCTCGCCGGGTTCACGCTCTTTGCCACCCTAATCGCCCTTCGTTTCTGGGAGCTGTCCCCAGGCATGGACCGCATGATGGCAACCAACGCCTTCTTCGAGCATCTCGGGCTCGCTGGCGCTTTCATTATTGTCGCCGCAAATGATCTGACCAAGGGAGCTGGCAAATGAGCATTACCAAATCCTCCGGGGGCAGCTTTGCTCCCCTTGCCCAGCCAGTCTTCGCAGTTCTTTGGGCTGCAACCGTCCTCGGAAATACCGGCAGCTTTATGCGCGATGTCGCCAGTTCCTGGCTCATGACCGATCTATCGGCCTCGCCGGCCGCAGTCGCGCTGGTACAGGCGGCGGGAACCCTGCCGATCTTCCTCCTGGCAATACCTGCGGGCGTGCTCACCGATATTCTCGATCGTCGCAAGTTCCTGATCGCCGTGCAGATCTTGCTCGCGTCAGTCAGCGTAAGCCTCATGATCCTGGCAAATACCGGCATGCTTTCGGTCAGTGCGCTGATCGGCCTGACGTTTCTTGGCGGCATCGGCGCCGCGTTAATGGGGCCGACCTGGCAGGCGATCGTGCCGGAACTGGTGAAAAGAGAGGACGTCAAGAGCGCCGTCGCGCTCAACTCGCTCGGCATCAATATCGCCCGTTCGATCGGGCCGGCTGCCGGCGGCCTACTCCTTGCTGCCTTCGGCGCGGGCGTCACCTATGGCGCGGATGTTGCGAGCTATCTCGTCGTCATCGCGGCGCTCGTCTGGTGGCCCCGGGCAAAGAACGCCAATGATGCGCTGGCTGAAGGCTTCTTCGGCGCGTTCCGTGCAGGCCTGCGCTACACCCGCGCCAGCAAGCCCTTGCATGTCGTGCTTTTGCGCGCGGCGATTTTCTTTGCCTTCGCCAGTGCCATCTGGGCACTCCTGCCGCTCGTCGCCCGACAATTGCTCGGCGGTGACGCAGGCTTCTACGGTATCCTGCTTGGCGCCGTCGGCGCCGGCGCGATCGGCGGCGCATTGCTCATGCCTAAACTGCGCGAACGCTTTAATGCCGATGGCCTGCTTCTTGGTGCCGCTATTATCACAGCACTCGTCATGGGCGCTTTGTCGCTCGCGCCGCCGAAATGGGTCGCCATCATTGTTCTGCTCTTTCTCGGAGGCGCTTGGATCACGGCCCTGACCACACTGAATGGCGCAGCGCAGGCCGTGCTTCCGAACTGGGTCCGCGGTCGCGGCCTGGCGGTCTATCTCACCGTCTTCAATGGCGCGATGACGGCAGGTAGCCTTGGCTGGGGCGCCGTTGGTGAAGCTGCCGGGGTGCCGGGGGCGCTGCTGATCGGCGCGGTGGGACTGCTCATTGCGGGCTTCATCATGCATCGCTTAAAGCTGCCGGCAGGCGACGCGGATATGGTGCCGTCCAACCACTGGCCAGAACCCTTGGTCGCCGAGCCTGTCGCCCATGACCGTGGACCTGTTCTGATCCTCATAGAATACCACGTCGAAAAACATCATCGCACAGCCTTCCTGCATGCGCTGGATGACATGTCCCACGAGCGGCGGCGGGACGGCGCCTACGGATGGGGGGTGACGGAAGACTCCGCCGATCCGCAAAAGATTGTCGAATGGTTCATGGTCGAATCCTGGGCCGAGCATCTTCGCCAGCACAAGCGGGTTTCAAATGCCGATGCTGACCTACAAGGCCAGGTCCTCGCCTATCACTCAGGAACGGACAAGCCGGTCGTACGGCATTTCCTGACAATCAACCGGCCGGGGGCCGCCTAGCAACGCGGGAGAGCGGCATCCTCCACTACCCTCGAATCATAGCCGTTAAAGGATCACGGTACGCGAAAATGACCGAGAACTTCCCCTCCATCACCCGCCGCAGCGCATTGCTTTCCGGAGCTGCCGCCGCAGCCGCCATGGTACTTCCCGCATCGTTTGGCCTGGCGGCCAACGCTGCTTCGACCACCACCTCAGCCAAAGGAGATAATACAATGGGCTACATCACCACCAAGGACGGCGTCGAAATCTTCTACAAGGATTGGGGTCCGAAGGATGCCCAGCCGATCGTCTTTCACCATGGCTGGCCGCTCTCCTCGGACGATTGGGATGCGCAGATGCTGTTCTTCCTGGCAAAGGGCTTCCGCGTCGTCGCCCACGACCGTCGTGGTCACGGTCGTTCGGCACAGGTTTCTGAAGGTCACGACATGGACCACTATGCCGCCGATGCCTTCGCCGTGGCCGAAGCGCTCGACCTGAAGAACGCCGTTCATATCGGCCATTCAACCGGCGGCGGGGAAGTTGCTCGCTATGTGGCAAAATACGGCCAGCCGGCCGGCCGCGTCGCCAAGGCCGTTCTGGTTTCAGCCGTTCCGCCGCTCATGCTCAAGACCGAGACAAATCCGGGCGGCTTGCCGATGGAAGTGTTCGAGGGCATCCGCCAGGGGGTGGCTGAGAACCGCGCGCAGCTCTTCGTCGATTTTCCCACTGGTCCGTTCTATGGTTTCAACCGCCCTGACGCCAAGGTCTATCCGGGCGTTATCCAGAATTGGTGGCGGCAGGGCATGATGGGCAGTGCCAAGGCCCATTACGATGGGATCAAGGCCTTTTCCGAGACCGATCAGACGGAAGACCTGAAGGCAATCATTGTTCCGACGCTCGTTATGCACGGCGACGACGACCAGGTCGTGCCCATCGACAACGCGGGCAGGCTGTCCGTGAAACTGGTCCAGAACGGCACCCTGAAAGTTTACAAGGGTTATCCGCACGGCATGCTGACAACCCACGCTGACGTCCTGAACGCCGACCTCTTGGCATTTATCCAAGCTTGATTGGACTGTCCGGGTGTGGCTGTCTTCGCCGCACCCGGATCCGGCCGAACAAACCCGACGAAGCTGGCTGTCACTGAGGACAGTCCTGAGCGTTCTGTTCCGAAGCTGAGCTCAAAGCCCCGCAGCGCTGCTTGACGGTTTTTTTGTTAGTGTCGGTTACGCAAGCGCCAGTCCGCAGGAGGCACTCCGACGGCCTTCATGAAGGCTGCGACGAATTCATTTTCGTCCGGAAACCCGCACTCTGCAGCGATCCGGGCAATAGTTTCACCGGTTCTGCTCAGTTGCGATTGGGCTCTGCTCATTCGATATGACGCAATCCAGTCCGAAACAGACTGCCCGGTCGTGCTCAAAAATCCGGAACAGAGCTCATCGACTGAAAACCCGCACGCTTCGGCGATCTCATCGACCGGTGTGCCGCCCGATAGGTTCGCAGCTATGTACGCCTTAATGCGCTTTTCCTGCAGCGGAGACAGCTGACCGGTGCCCGACAGGTGCTGGATGGGGGACCGTCCGTAACGATGCGCAAGATGGGCACTTAACGCCAATCCGATATGAGGAAGCAGTGTGTCTCTGACCTCGTCCGGCATGTCGAACATCGGCATCAGCGCACCGCCGATGTTGCGGACCACCTGATCGTTAATCCCGCGGCAGGTCGTGAGGTCATCAATACGCGGCTCGCCTGCTTCCTCAGCGAGCTCGATAAAAAGCGCGCTTGGGATATGAAACGCGAGTGCTTCGAAGCGGCCACGAACCGAAATTGCGGCGCCATTCCTCAGACTGATGAGACACATAGAACCTCTGGAATAGGTCTTCAGGGGCGTCCGTGCTCCGTCCGGCCGGATGTCGCAATGATCAACGTCAACGAGATAGAGCATGATCAGAAAAGCGTCATCAGCTGGCAGAAAGATTGTATGTTCGCCATTGTCATAGGAGTGCTCGAGATGGACGACAGCGAGCTTGGCTTCGCAAAGAGGCCTGATTACCAGCGTCCTTACGGCATTAATCCCAAAACACGCCGCAATTCTCTCACTGACCGTCAACGCTTCACTCACATGTGTCTCGATCATCCTGGCTGGGAACTGTATAGCCGTCCGACGAGATGCTGCGCTTCAAAGTTTCCTACACAGATTTCAAACGGCAATATTGAACAAAAGGATCCTCGCGGGGCCGATTTAACAAATTGTCGTGAGGCAACTTAGCGTGGGAAAGCTACCAAGCCGGCATGTCCGTGTTCGAGTGTCTAAAAATGAAAGAAGTGCGTCGTGGTCCAAGTTCTCCCCCTCCGCCACCAATCTTCCACTGGAAACGCGACCGACGGGTTCGGGTGCTCGTTGAAGCAGTTGTCGATCAACCAAAGCCTACCTGGTTCAGACATCGATATCTTTCGGAAGGCGACAGTCAACACTCAACTCGATCAGGTCATGACGCCGGCAAACGATCGGGGGTTTGTCGTCGGGGTTTCCTCTCTCGGTGGCCACACGCGGCGCATCTTCCACAAACATCATGCGACCACCCACGAATTTACCGAGAACTCGATCTATATTCGCGATTTCTCGGACGCCTACAAGGCGGATCTCCGCGGTCCTTTCGATTTCGTGTTGTTTGAAATTTCACCTGCGTCCCTCGGCAAGATTGCAGATGATGCTGAAATGCCCGGCGTGACGTCGCTGTCAGTTGAAACCGCGTCAAAAGATATTGTGCTTGCCAATCTCGCTCGGGCGCTGATCCCGGCACTCGAAAAGCCAGACGAAGCCAACGCGCTGTTCGTCGAGCAAATGACAACGGCCATCGGAACCTACCTGGTCCAGCGTTATGGCGGCCGGCCAACGGTAGGCTCTGATAGGTCGGGTAGCCTTTCGCGGACGCATGAGGATCTGGCGAAAGGTTTGCTTCTTGAGAACATCGACGGCAACGTGTCAATTTCCGAAGTCGCGCAGATGTGCAATCTGTCGCGCGGCTATTTCATTCGCGCTTTTCGTGAGACGACCGGTATGACGCCCTATCAATGGGTTCTTCGTGAGCGAATAGACCGCGCCCGCAACCTCCTACGGACCTCAAAGACTCCACTCGCCGAAGTGGCCATCGCCTGCGGCTTCGCTGACCAAAGCCATTTCACGCGCGTCTTTGCAAGTATCGTCGGCACCACCCCTGGCAATTGGCGGCGCAACACCTGATCCAGACGAGCCCTCTTGGAGATTTTCGAACCGGAAGCTCTTGACCCGATTCGAACCTGAGACACACCAAATCCCACAGTTCCATCCGAGGTGCGCTAAATTGATTCACTTGCCCAATCTTCATGCGCGTGGCGAATTCGTATTACAAAAATTGTCTCATCATCTTCGATCCGATAAACGATTAGATGCGCTTTGAAGGGATGAATTCTAACGGGCGGATCAATCTCATCCCGTTCGCGCGCGATGCGCGGATTGACAGCTATCAGATCAAATAATGCGAAAAGTTCATCGTGGTATCGGTTTGCCTGGCCTGCCCCGAACATGCGGACACCATGCTCGGCGATCGCAATAATGTCCTCTTCCGCTTCGGCAGAAAGCTTATAACTCATGACTTGCTGGCACGAGCCATCGCTTCAGCAAAGAGTTCATCCTTTGATCGGATGCCGACACCACTTTGGAGCCCGGCCTCGACGAAGCTTTGCATGGCGGCGATCTTGTCGTTTCGCGTCTGGTCGCGTCGGATCAGGTCGCGCACGTAGTCGCTAGCATTCGAATATCGCCCGGTCCTGGCCTGGGCCTCCACCCAATCCTTCATCGGGCCTGGAAGAGATACGTTCATCGTGGCCATTGATAACCTCCATTTGAAGGCAACATAACCGATTTTGGCAAAGTTTGTCAAAGGCTAGAACGCCTTTGATGAGATGCGGACCACTTCATCTCGATAGCATAACCTTCAACGACTTAGCGACGCGTCGAGGCATATGGCGATTTACGGAACCAAGCACTTTTCCGCTATGGCACGCCACTATGCGGCTGCAGCAGGATCGCGCCTTTCCGTAGCAAATCTCAGCCGGGGCGCGAACGACGCTGGAGCGTAGCACCATAATGTAACAACATGATCACCCGCCGTCATGAGGGCACAAGCGCCCCTCTGTGGCGGAACGAAGCACGTAACAGCACGGATGCGATTTGCACGAACAGTCCGTGTACGAGCTTGGACATTGAACGCGAGCGCCGCTTCCTCACTTCGTTTTGTTCAACTCGACAAAATCTCCGGACACCTTGATAGTGATCGTCGCCCGCGGGACTCCGCCAGGGCCCAGAAGGCTGCCTCGAACTCCCCTCGACGCCGGGCTGGACAAGGCCCTTCTTGAGGCCGTCGTGTAGCCGTCGCCCTCGGCACGGAAGGCCATAGTTAATCATCTCGCCTTCGGCCGTCCAGCTGTAGGGCGCCATGCGCGTTTGATAACCTGCGGAACTAAACAACGCCTGTCGTCTACATCGCCCCAACCTCTAGGTACTGAGAGATTCGAGCATGTGGTTTCGGAAGTCCCATCGGACATGTCTGATTCCGTGGACTTTGGATTCCGATCGGCACATCGTTGCCAATCCGGTATCAAAACGGGGAGAGGGCCGCAGTCAACGACCTTGCGTTAACGGGAATAGACAAAATTTGGCCTCGCCACAGCGTTTTCGACTATAGCATAGGTCTCTTCAAGCCCCATAGTCGCAGCAATTCTGCTGGAGCCGAAATCTCTGCGGCAAAGACGTAAGGGTCTTCAGATCGTCTCGACTTCGTAGCGTCCCGCATTTTGATTGGAAGCCCGTGCCCCATGTTCCTGACCGAATAGAAGGCCAGCTTCAGACCGTCTGCGGCCCGCCACGATTGCAATCTGCCCCACGGTTTTTCCTCCGCACGTCCGCTGCTTTCGTCGATGCCCTGGACTTCGAGCCACTGTGCTATGCATGCGCTCGCGTTGACCGGGTTCACAGTCCTATCGTCCATGCCCTGCCAGATCGTTACCGCGGGCCACGTCTTGACCTCGGAAGAGATCTTCGTAACGGCTCGGCCCCAGCCGCCTGACGGCGGCGTCACGCCCGACTTCATTGCTCGTAACGCGGACATCGCATCTCGGGCCGATCCGACGGGCATGCCGGCAATAATCGCGGCGCCTGCGAACAATGGGGGATAGTTGGCAACGAGCGCGGCCGTCATCGCCCCGCCTGCAGACAGTCCTGCGATAAAGATCCTCGAGCGGTCGATGCGATGTTTTTCGCAAGTATGTTCGATCATCTGCTTGATGGAGAGCATCTCTCCACGGTCTCTGGCGACGGCGCTTGGGCGGAACCAGTTGAAGCATCGTTGCGAATTATTGGCGCTTCTCTGCTCAGGATAAAGGAGAACGAAGCCGCGGTCTTTTGCGAGTTTGGAGAAGCCAGCGGCACTATCCAGGCTTTCGGGTGTTTGTCGGCAGCCATGAAGCACGACCACAAGTGCGGGGTTTTTCGGCAGCCGCGCTGTCGGCACGAAGGTTTTCATGATTAGGCGGCCGGGATTGGTTCCAAATGCGGTCGTCTCGACCAGAGTCGGTTTCCCGGCACGGAGTGTCGGCGTCGCGCGTTTCGCCTTGTTTCGCGGCGCCTTGAGGGCCTTCTCGATCAGCCTGCTGAATTTCTTCTGGGATTTGAGGACCCGGGCTAGCGATTTGCCGAAACCGACTTTCATACGCCCACGCACTCGAGCTGCGACAACAGCATCCGCAAGCCCGGCTGCGCTGCTTCCCGCAGCGCGGTTTCCAAGGGGAACCATCGCGTCTTTCGGACATCCTTCTCCGGAAACTTGTCCGCGATCTTCGACACCTGGAGGAGATGCACGGCCACGTGGTACCGGTTGGAACTCGTGTCCTTCCGGTAAGAAAACGTACCGAACACGGTCTTGTCGACGACGCCTGCGACCCCGGCCTCCTCGAACGCCTCTCTCAGCGCCGCGGCGCTGCTGACCTCACCACCTTCGACGTGCCCCTTCGGAATGCCCCATCGACCGTTCCGTCGGCTGCCTACAAAAAGGATTTCAACTCCACCGTTTTCGTTCCGACGGTAGCACAGAGCACCAGCCTGCGCGACATCGCGACCAGACATGGTTTTCGTAAATTCGGTCTGGGCGTTTTCGTTGAGCATCGTCCGCCTCCGGTTTCGAAGCCCGCGCAAGCTAGCTGGGCGACGTTCGAGAGTCCAGTTTGCTTCATCACCTCGTGACGCGTCCGAACTATGACAGGACCTCCAGCGTTGATGAGCGTCCAATCAGAATGGAGCCTGCCTTGCCAACAGAAATCGAAATCAAGCTCGACCTCTCTAACGAAGCCCTTGAGAGCCTTTTGGGTTCCGATCTTCTCGGAGAGCCTGACGACGCACTGCAGCAGTCATCGACCTACTTCGAGACGGATGATCGTCGGCTGTCGCAGAAGGGGTTCTCTCTGCGCATCCGCTCTACCGGCTCTTCCCACGTCCAGACTGTGAAGGCATCCGGGCCGGCGAAATCGCTGTTTGTCCGTTCGGAATGGGAGACTCCCATTGAAGGCAAGGAACCCGTCCTCGACCATACGAGCCCTCTCATGAGAGAGTTCGGACCGGAACTTGAGGTGGAAGCCGCTTTCACCTTGTTCATTGAGCGCCGCATCTGGAACATCGAGTTGAACGGCTCTCGGCTGGAGGTGGTCGTCGATCGGGGAGACGTAGTGTCTGGCAACAGGCGCTCGCCTGTTCAGGAAATCGAGGTCGAACTGAAGGACGGGGATCCGAAAGACCTGTTCGTCTTCATTCGCAAGATCGACGCGATCGCACCTTTCCGGTTCGGCATTCAGTCCAAGTCCGAACGGGGTCTCGCGCTTCTGGACAGGCTGCAATTCATGTTCAAGGCAGAGCGCCTCGATCTCGAGCGAAACATCAAGGCATCTGCCGCCTTTCGAGAGATCGCCACGTCCTGCTTTCGGCAGTTCCGTCTCAACGAAGAGATCCTTCTCCAGCGACGAAATTCCGAAGCCCTTCATCAGGCGCGGGTAGCCCTGCGGCGTCTCCGCTCTGCGTTCTCCCTGTTCAGGCCGCTCCTGATGGGCGACGAGCCGAAAAGGATCCAAGAGGAACTTCGCTGGCTCGCTGGCGTCCTGGGCGAAGCGCGTAATCTCGACGTCCTGCTGATGAAAGCGAAGGACTCCGACCTTAGGGCCAAGCTCAAGGATGCCCGCAACAAGGCCTACGGCGACGCTGTCGAGGCTCTAGAATCGGCGAGAGGGCGCGCGCTGATGCTCGATTTCAACGAGTGGCTTCAATGTGACACCGATCGCGCCGGCGGCGGTGGCGCAACTTCTGAGGACCCGCCAGCTTCGGAGTTTGCCGCGAAGGCCCTCGAGAAGATGCGTAAGAAGCTAAAAAAGCATGGCAGTGCGCTGGCTGAGACCGACGACGAGCATCGTCACCAGGTTCGCAAGGACGCGAAAAAGCTTCGCTACGCGGCCGAGTTCTTCGGATCGCTGTTCGACGACAAGCGCGGCGCCCGTCGGTACCGGAAATTCATCGTAGCGATGGAGGCACTGCAGGACCATCTTGGAGCACTAAACGATCTGGCAACCGGACCGGACGTGCTTGAGCAGCATGGACTGGCCGACCACCCTGCTCGAGATTCTGTCGTTTCCCACGAGGACAAGAATACGTTGATCCGCATGGCGCAGTCCTCAGTAGATGAGGTCATCGACACGAAGCGCTTCTGGCGCTGACATGAGGACGCCATGAACCTTAAGCGAAGGAACCTCGGTCTAGCAGGCACGGTCGAGAACGTCGATGAACATCGAGCAGACACGATGAATGAGATTGACGTCTATCCGAAGCCGATCCAGCAGTATGGTGCATTGTGTTTCCGAAACACACCCAAGGGGCCACAGGTGCTTCTCATCACGACGCGGGAGACGAGACGTTGGATGATCCCGAAGGGCTGGCCGATATCAGGTTTGAAGCCGCGCAAGGTGGCAGAACGTGAGGCCTGGCAGGAAGCTGGCGTGATCGGGAGGGCGAAGAAGAAGCCCTTCGGCGAGTTCCTCTATGACAAGCTGATGCAGGACGGAAGTGGAGCGCGACCGGTCGTTGCCGTCTTCCTACTGGAGGTCCGCCGTAGCCGAAAGCGCTTTCCAGAAATGGCGGAGCGAGATTCCGTGTGGCTGACGCCGTTTGAGGCCGCCCGCCGCGTAGAGGAGCCGGACCTTGAGCGCCTGCTGCTGAAGTTCGGACGAATGGTCGAGCGCGGGGGACGACCTCCCTAGCTCGACGGTCGCGGATTTTCGATCTCGGGAATTCCGGTTCCGCCTTTCGTCAGCCACGAGTTCCTGGAATGTGAACTTGTCTCTACTTCTCCAAGCTAGCTTCGACCTTCTTGCGGCTGTTGCCGACTTTTTTAACAGTCTCCTTGACCTTCGACTTCGAGACCCGCTCTTTTTCCACCTCGTACCGGACCTCGTGATCCTGTCCTCCTTATAAGTTCTCGAAGGCGATCTGATAGCAAGAGGCAGGCGCACGTCATCGCAAGCCTTCTCTTCGGCGCAATCCCCGATCTATCCGCAAATTTGGAGATTGGTGTTAGTGTTGACTCTGGAGATCACTCAGCCGAAAACAGGCCGTGGCTAAAGAGGAATACTGATGGCTGACGAGAACAACATAGGACCGGCTGCTGTAATTGAGACGACGGACGCGGACGCAAAAACACCTGCTGCCAAGAAGCAGAAGCCGCCACAGAGCCAGAAGACAACCGTCGAACCGGCGCAATCTGCATCAAATGCAACTGCTGCAAAGTCGCAGGCCTCTAAGCGAAGGTCGTACAGCGAGCAAGAAAAAACCGGCAAGCTCAAGCTGATCGAGACGCAAGTCACCGAGGGCAAAAGCACCCTCAAGGACGCGATCAAGAAGGTCGGCATTTCCGAACAAACCTACTATAATTGGAAACGGACTGGGATGCCCGTTGTTCAAAGGAACGAGAAGCCTGTTCCGGCCGGTGATGAGCTGGCGGATCTTGTGCAGCTCGAAAAAGAGAACCAGAGGCTTCGCAAGCTTCTGGCGGAAAAATTGCGTTCGGAAAACTCGCAGCTGCGCAAGAGGCTCGGACTGAGCTAAGAATCGGCCACCCAGGCGGTCATTTTTTCCATTGGATCCGAACGGTTTCCACCCCAATCCCGGTGTTTAAGGCCAACGACTGCGCGAAATTCTTCCGCTGGCCCGCTCCTCAAAAAGCCCGTGTACTCCGTACGGTATTGTTGGTGCGAAGTATCGTCGCTATCGCGCGCGGTGGCTAGTTGAAGCGCGCTGCGAGGCAATATATGGGTCCGCGGGCGGGAACGCAGTGGCGCCGGTTGGTGCTGGCTGCACGCGATTTACTTGAGGTTGAAACCGGATGAAAACGCCACAACGGAAATTCATTGTCGAATTCAAATCGGGTCGACGACCCACGAAGGGGCAAACAAACTCAATTTGGGGTGACACTGATCTCAAGGCTTTTAATCGAGAAGTGGAAGATAAGGCGCCACATCCGTTCAATTCAAATGCGGCACATGGTCTGCCTGACGAAGCCGGAGACATGGCATCTGATGCGATGAATTCGGGTTCCGCTCGCAAACACCCAGGCGAGGCCAATGTTGCACAAACTTTGATATCATCAAGCGACGGCGCAAAGGTCGACGTGCCAAAGCAACATGCGACTACCGTTCCGACTGCCAAAGTTGTTGCGCAGGTGCAGGAGAGCCAGACGGTTTTCCAGCCCGAGAGAATATCAAACGGCACTCTTCGAAAGCGTGTTAGGCGCGGCCCCGTTTCGACGGGGAAGAGCAAGCCCCGAAGCACGAAATCCGTGACTGCTCGGGTTGCGGTTTCCTTCGAGGACGTAGCTGCCCTCGATGCAGAAAACAAGCGGCTCAAGAGGCTACTGGCAGAACAGCTTCTTGCACAGAACTTGCAGCTCACGAAGATGCTTGAGCGCTTTGATGTCGCGTAAAACTGCCCCGGAAAATGGCCGTCGCGCCAGATCCGAGCCTGATCGGCAATGAGGGTCGAGTGCTCGCCTGATGAGGGCACACCCTGCCGCGTCATCGACGATGTCTCTTAGGCGGCTCCGCCTCAAACGTACACGGTCCGCTTTTGCGTAAGACCTCGACAGGGTTTCCAGGAAAACCCTCGCAATGCGTCGACAGAGGATTGATTCGCGAGTCCGTTTGTGAATTCGCGCACTAACGCGCGATGATAGCCGTGGGGCTATCATGTAGAGCCGCCGCCGCGGGGGCTTCCGTCTGGATTTCGTCGAGCCTTCGCGCGAACAGGCACCGCGTGCTGCGAGTGGTTTGTCGCAGATCGAATTTCAATAGTCATCTCGGCTGTGCCGCCGGTTCTCGGGACCTCGTTCATCGGTCACACAATCTTCAATTCCAAATTTTAAAGCATGCTCATATATTGCGGCAGGGATTGCAGCGTCAGTACCTTGAGGGGTCGAGCACAATGTGCTGGAATAAATCGTCGGCATTTGCGCCGGTCGGGCTAGCTCTGCACGGTCCGGCAACGCACAAGATCGTACGCACGCTCGGCGACGCAGCGCATATCCTGATTAAGGATTGGCCATCCGATGAGGGCGAAGAATATGTCGCCGCCGTAAAAGCCTGTGTCGATGCAATTAGCGGGCAGATTGCTCCGGAACAATTCCGGGAAGCGCTTTTGCGTGCGGCCGATGAAGCGGGTATCGCTGCTCTAACTGTCGTTCGCCGATGACCACCAGTAGGAAAGCGGCGGCACAGTCTCAGCTGCCGTTGTTTTGCTGAGGGTCGAGCCCCCGGATCTAAGCAGCGAATGCCGCCAACGACAGTTTATATCTAAGGAGACGGATTGAAGCAGAGGATCGTCTCAGAAGCTGGCGTCAATGTCGACCTCCGCTTGTCCGCCAACCGGTTCGTCCAAGCCCCGCCAGGAGCAGGCTCACGATCGGTCGAATCGCTCGAGCATCTTTTCAAGCTGGACATTCTGCAAATGCAGCTTTTGCGCTAACTGACCTCTTAGTTGCCTGATCTCCTCGTCCACGCTTGCCACCTCATCGAAGAAGCTTTCACGAGAGGACGAGGATTGAGCACCTTGATCGCTATTTGCGACGTCAGTGCTCTCCGAACCCCTATCGGTTCGGGTTTTCTTCGCGCGTCCTTGCCGCCCTGAGGGTGGTGTTCGCGGAGACATTTTGCTTGTCTTGCCTTCCGGCGCAAACCTATGCGCATCAGTACCGGATCGACTGACCGCATAATCTGCCGGCGTCTGGACCTCTTCAACATCGACTGGCGGCGAGACTGCTCGGGCGACGCCGGGATCGCCGTCGGCTTCATTTGAAGTCGTCCTCGCCACGAGATCAACAGTTGCGTTCTCATCGTGGTCCCGACGACCAGATGCTTCCGTTGCGTCTGACGAAAGCGCCGACGTTTGCCCCGCGCCGCTTTCGCTCGCTTCGGTATCGGCACCAACGCCACTCTCTCGTGCTTCCACCGGCCGTCTTCGCGACGTCAACTGAGCAAGGAATTTCCATGGTGATTTCATAATGCTTCAACCTCGAGCAATCTGCACCACGACGTTGCCGCAGCTTTAGATCCGGGCTCGTGACGTGAGCCCGGCGAATTTCTCTGCTACCGAAGATGTAGTGGCTGAGGTCGATCTCGCAACCGCCTCCGCTATTTATGGTCGATCAATCGAGCCCGAGCCGCTTGCGCAGGTCGGCATTTTCCGCGCGAAGCTTATCTGCCAGGGTTTTGCGGAGCCTTTTATTCTCTTCTTCGAGCTGAATAAGATCTGCCATCTCATCCATAGACGAAACAGGCGCGCTCACGGTCGGCTCGGTTTGTGTCGGCGCCCTCTTCCTTCCGGTTTGCTTGACGGCGTCCTTCCCAGTGCTCTTGCTCGTGACTTGCGTTTCCCCCGCCGTCAGCTTCGCTTCCCCGGTTTGCTCGCCACGCGTCCTGCGACCGCTCGGCACCTTTGCCGTCTTCGCAAGAGATGCGGCTGCCGTTGCTTCGGCGGCTGCCTTCTGTCGTCGCGGTGCGCGCTGCTTTTTAGGCGCCGGCACTTTCGCCGTCACATACGTCTCTGCAACCTCGGTCTTTGGCCCGGTATTGTTCTCGTCAGCCATCAATCGTCTCCCTCTAACGGCAAGAGTTCTTTTCGGCTGAGTGAAAGGGGGAGTCAACATGAACGCTAAAGATAGCTCGCCGTTTTGAAACGCAGCTCTACTGCTCATATATAAAGATCGGCGAAGAAGCGGAAGCACTCTCGCTCCCTTGAAACGGTTCGAACCGCCGGCACGCCTTTATGATCTAAGTAGCCTTCTGATTTATCTGAGATTCTGTGGCGTAACGCCCTACTATGGAAACCATTGAAACTCGATCTCCTTCTCTTGTCAATTAGTCGGGCCGCCACTCGCCGACCTGGATGGCACCGGTTGCGGTTAGTTCGGTGCATACGAAATGTGAAAGCTCATCGCGCCTGATTACGGCGGCGCTCAGCCGGCCAGTCCGATATGCTCCGGTATCCAAAGCTATGCGATTCGAGTAAACTTCGGGTCGCAGCGACTTCGTGATCGTGTGACCGTGCAAAACCACATGGCCAAAGACGTCCATGTGGTCGAGGAAGCCCGCCCTGATCCAGCGCAAGTCGTATTCGCTTTGATTTGCAAGCTGAACACCGGGACGTATTCCAGCGTGAACAAAGCAGAAGCGCCCGATCTCCTTGAATGTCAGCGCGTTCTCCAGCAAGTCCGCATGGTGGGGGAAGACGCGGCGGATATCTGCGGCGATGTTCTCGAAATCAGGCACCGGGCGATTGGAATATGCGCTCACCGTTGCGACGCCTCCCCAGTCCATCCAGTTGACGGCGTCCTCATGGGTGAGAGCGCCACGAAGGAGTTCACGCAGGTAAAAATCATGGTTGCCAAGGATCAGCCGAGAACCCGGATAAAGGTCGAGTGTCGAACAGACCTGATCGAGTACCTTTGGACTGTAAGGGCCGCGGTCGATCAGATCGCCTAGGAAGATCACGACCGGCTTGGATTGATGATCACTCGAGGCAGCCGCGATGTATCCAAGCATGACCTCAAGAAGATCGGCGCGTCCATGGACGTCGGCAATGGCATAGATGTCGGACGGTAAGCTCTCGGTTGTAGTCACTATTTCTTCCTGCAAGTAAACATAGTGTGCGACGGTTTCCCTGGTGCTTGCAAGATATCGAGACTTGGAGCGGCGGGGACGGGACCAGGGCCAAGCCTTGGTGGTGGCAGCTCCTATAGGCCATGTCGGCCATGACGCGCCATCAAAAGTGAATGTTGGCGTGAAATTTCCGACCTGTCTTAGCCTGATTTGGAATGTCGTGACAGGATCACGTCACGCGCTAATGCGGCCTACGCCGGCGTTGGCTTATCTCACTCACGTTCCGCTTGTTCTGTCCGTCGCTGTGGCAGAGCCGAAGATAGTTTTTGCCCTTATCCGATCGCCACCAGGGCGTCTCTTCGCCCCACCAGAAGGCGCTCATCCCCTGATCTTTGGTTAGCGAGTTACGGGGTGAATCGAGAGCATTGTTGCCGGGCTAGAAATGCCCCTGTTCACGTCGCCATCGCTTGCTGCCTCCGACGCAGCCTGGGCCATAGGATCAACCAGCTCACCAAAGCAAGGTTGACGCAGTTCCAAATGAAGCCATGCAGGAAAGCCAGGCGGTAAGAGCCGGTGGCATCGAAAATGTAACCAGCGGCTAAGCCCCCACAAGCCATGCCAAGTACGGTCGCCATCAACACCAGGCTAATCCGGATACCTGCCTCACGTGGCGGCAAATATTTACGAATAATCACGGCATACATCGGAACTATGCCGCCTTGGAATAGCCCGAACAGGCCGGAGATCACGTAGAGCGACGACTTGCTGTTGAAAAACAGATATAGCAGCAGCGCTGCCGCCTGCATTGAGGAACCGAGGATCAACATCGGCCCGGCACCGATCCGGTCGGCGACTGCCCCGGACGCCAATCGGCTGACCACACCCAGCCCAAGCATCAAGGCGATGATCTGCGTGCCCACCGCCACACCGTAGCCGAGATCCCCACAATAGGCGACGATATGGACCTGCGGCATCGACATTGCCATGCAGCACGCAAAGCCCGCGACGACGAGAACGGCCTGCAGCGCATTTGAGCTGAGACCCAGTTCGTTGCGTGCTGCTTCGGTTGCGGCCTCGGCCTGGACATAGGTTCCGGTCTGTAGACGCCGCTTCAACAGCAGACCGATGGGCACCATCACCAGTGGGATGAAAATGCCGATTCCGACATGGGTTGCACGCCAGCCCTGGGTCGTCTGAAAATACTCGATAGCCATCGGCCAAACCGCCCCGGAAAGATAGCTGCCCGAGGCCGCAAAGGCGACTGCGAGGGCCCGGTGCTTGCTAAACCAAAGAGAGAGGTCGGATATCAGCGGCGCGAAGCCGGCAGCTGATCCAAGGCCGATTACAGCTGAACAGGCGGCGAATTGCCAGATATTGGTGGTAAGGGCGGCCATGATGTAGCCAATGCAAAGCAGGAACGCCCCGATCAGCACCGGCACAACGATGCCGACCCGATCGGCCAGGCGACCCATCACCACCCCGCCAAAGGCAAAGCCAAGCATCGTGCAGGTATAAGGAAGCGAGGCACCGCCACGCACCGTGTCGAACTCGACTTGCAGGGTTGGAAGAAGCACCACGACGGACCAATTGCCGACGCAGGCAACGGTGCCGAGAATGAGCGTGAGTACCAGCCGCCGCCAGGCATATCCAGAGTCGACGTCGCCAGAACCAGCCCCACCTGCCGCAGCCATCTTCTTTTCAAACATGGCCACGGCGAGAACTCCTCAGGGTCCGATTATGAACTGAACGCTCTCGCCTAATGCCAAGTGCATCCGTCTCGTATGACGAGCTTCGCCGCTTTGAATACCTGTTTGACGGGCCCTTCCTCAAGCCCCCGCCATCATCACTTTTAATCGCGCCGCAATCGTCGCAATCTCCGGTGGCGAGGCATCGAGCCGTTTAAGCTCAGCGTCGAGCAGTACCGGCACGCTCGCCCCTTCCGGTAGCGCCGCCAACGCCATCCCGCGCTGACCATCGAGCCAATAAGGCTCTTCCTTCCGACCAAAGTGCGACAACGTCAGGAGCGGCTTGCCCTTGCGGTCGGCGCCGTATTGGAACTGCACATACTTGCCGGTCAAGACCGGGTTGATTTGGGCCACTTTGACTTCCCGAAGATCCAGCCTGGTTTCCCGCCGCGCCAACCGGCGACTGCGATCGCTTTTGAAGCCTCCTGCAAAGAGGACAATCCCGCCTGCCGCGACCCCTAGCACGAGGGCACTGTCCACGAGCGTGCGGTTCCACAGCATGTCCAGCCCCAGCGACAGCGCCGCCCTGTCGGGCTGCAATGCTGAACGCACCACGTCGACCTCATAATCGCCCGTGTGGAAATTCACGAACATCAAATCGATATCGCGCTCCACGCTCTTGCCATCGATTTCATAGGCGATATGGGCTGAGCAATCGACGAACACCACCCGCCTCGCATGGCATTCCCCCTCGGTGATCACCGCGTCGGGCACCGTCACCGGATCGCTCGCCACCAGCCAGTCATTGACCACGCCCGGCGCCTGCCACGCCCCGATGAACCCCGCCACCGCCAGCAGCATCATCCCCCCGAGATAGAAAAATACCCCCGGCCATACCCCTGTCTTCCGAAGCCGTATTTTCCGGTTGGGCAAGGCTTGATTCAGGTCTGTCATGTCTTTCCCTCGCGGCTCACAAGGCTCCTGCGTCCGCCATACTTCAGCTTTCCCGCCCTGTCTACGAAGAGTCCGGCAGCCCCTACCCTCGAAGCGCGGCAAGGGTGTCCCGAATAGATGAGGATCAGGCGCTCGACATGAAAATTTCGGTGCGTTCTCCATCGACGAAAGCTATCACGATGGGTTCCTTAGTGAAAATTCCTGGCCTTCACCTTCAGCGTATCGATGTGTAGGTCCGGAACTTATCCTGAGCCCGATACCATGCCGAGCCCATTCCCTAAAGCCCGAGATTTCCGATATTCCAGGATCGAAGACTCGGCATAATTTGAACGCGTTGGAAGACCGGGTTCGGCTCGAAGCGGACCTTCCCGAAGAGTTAAAGCCCTGAACGCCTAGGCCGGGATTTCCTACAACAAGTTCCTGGCCAAGATGGCAAGCGACTTGAACAAGCCCAATGGCCAGGCCGTCATCACACCAAAGAACGGACCAGGCTTTGTCGAAGCCTTGCCCGTCAAGAAATTCCATGGCGTCGGGCCGGCGACCGCCGAGCGCATGCGCAAACTTGGGATCGAGACCGGTCTCGATCTGAAAGCGAAGTCGCTCGCCTTGCTCCAGGAGCATTTCGGGAAGTCCGGTCCTTATTTCTATGGCATTGCCCGTGGCATTGACGAGCGCCAAGTCAGACCCGACCGAATCCTCAAATCGGTGGGCGCCGAATGCACATTTGCCGAGGATATCGATGATCTCGAACGCGCGACGGCAGAGCTGAAACCGCTTGCCGAGAAGGTCTGGCGCTTTTGCGAGGCACAGGGTATCGGCGGCAAGACGGTGACCGTGAAAATCAAATACTCGGACTTCACCCAGGCGACACGTAGTCGGACAGGCACAATGCCATTCGCAAACATGGCTGATGTGTTCGACGCGGCATCCGGACTTCTGACAACCGTCTATCCCCTTAAACGGTCCGTGCGCTTGTTGGGCGTGACACTATCGTCGCTGACCAACGATCAGCCTACAGACGCGCCCGAGGGGCCGCCGCAACTCGACCTCAACCTGTAGCAGAGACAAGGTCCCTGAACGACGCTAGCTCGCGACTGGCGAGATGTGCAGCGGCCTACCAAATTCTCCTGGCTTGGAGACTCGCCTCAGAGCGGACAGTTATGGGGCGTCGGCGCCTCATACCAGAAGGTGACGCCTCGGATGCTCTTTTGCGACATGAGTCAATATTAGCCGCAAGCCGGACCGCCAGGCACATGGCCTTACCAGCCTTCGCCGCGCTCAATTGCCTCGATGAACTCCTCGAAAGAGCGGCCGAGAATACGCACTTCATTCAGCCAGTTTCCGGCAAAGACGAAGGGGATGGAAATATAGTCGCCCTTGACGAAGCCATATGCGGTCGGGCCGCCATTCGAACCGAGCAGCAGCTGGTCGTCGCGGAATTCGAAGATCTCGTTGCCGTCGGCCCCGGATAGTTCCGCCGCACTCCACAGGATCAGATAACCTTGGCCGACCTCTCCGTTGAAGCCGTTGGAGGCGGCAAGGAAGGCCTTGATCTCCGCCGGCAGGATAATCTTCAGTTTCGCCTCGCAGGCCGCGATTTCAGCCGGGCTTGCGCCCGGCAACTGGCAGCCACCTTCAAATTTCTCCAGCATCAGCAGGCCCGTTCGAGCTTCATCTCCTTGAGGTCGATCTGGGCGACACCGTCGCCGAAATTGAAGCCGCCGAAGATCTCCGAGATCTCGATATAGAAGGGCGAGGAATCGGGATAACCCTGCATGGGAAACATCGTGCCGCCGAGATGGGCGTGCCAGTCTTGAAAGCGCTCCAGCCCCAATGCCTGGCCTTCTTCCGAATAGGCGGCGATATAGCCGCTGAACTCGTTTTCGTGCCTGAATTCGCGCGCTGGCTTTCCGACATTCGGGTCGTCCTCGCGCAAGGTGATCTCGATCGGCCAACCGTAGTCGAGCGCTTCTGTTCCCGGCAGGTTCTTCCAGCCCGTCGCAGGCCGCGCGGCCTGCAACCCCGATGCCGAGCGGAGTAGCTTCGGCTATCGTCGCATTCGTAACTCGGTCTCGGAGCCCAGGAGTATAAGATTCCATCGACGATCACTGGAATGCTGGCGCCTCGCCACGATAGGCGCGGGCAAGCAGGCTGGTGAGGGCATCCTTTTCCAGCGCCCGCGGGTTCCAGTAAGGGTTTGCCATTGCTTGTTCGACGGCTGCTTCGACACCGTCCTTGGGCATGCCGAGGGATTGCAGCGACATGGTCGCACCGAGCCCGGATGCGAGATCGTAGAGGCCGGCAGCGGCATCTTCGGAGCCGAGCGCCCTGCTTATCCGTTTCATCGTGTCAGGTGTTGCTGTACTGTTATAAGCGACCGCGTGCGGCAGCACGGCGGTATGCATCGGCGCGTGCGGCAGGTTGAACATGCCGCCCAACGTGTGACAAAGCTTATGATGCAGCGCCATGCCGACGGAACCGAGGCAGACACCACACAACCACGCGCCGTACAGAGCATCGGCGCGGGCACTTTTGTCCTGGGGATCGTTTCGAACGAGCGGCAGAGCACGCGCAAGGGCGGCGATGCCCGCTTCCGCCATCATCGAGATGATCGGGTTGGCCTCCCGAGCATAAAGCGCTTCCACGGCATGGGCGACGGCATTGATGCCGCTCGTCACCGACAGCGAGACCGGCAGCGTCAGAGTCAGGTCGACGTCGTAGATGATCACTTCGGGAAGAATGCGGGGATCCGATTTCGTGACCTTGCGACCGTTCTCGGTCTCACCAAGGATCGGCGTCGCCTCCGATCCGGCATAGGTCGTGGGAACCACGATCTGCGGCAGATCGGTGCGGAAGGCTATCGCCTTGCCGAGGCCGGTCGTCGACCCGCCGCCAATCGAAACCACGGCGTCGGCTTGCAGCTTTTCGACGACCTGCATTGCCTCGGCGGTGACTTCAATGGGCGTATGCATCGTCGCCTTCGGATAAAGTCCGGCAACGCGAGAGCCCAGATGCCGCGCAATATCGTCGGCCTGCGCGGCTTGTTCCGGCGTAGAGAGAACCAATGTGCGACGAACGCCCAGCCTTTCGGCCTCTTCTGCAAGCCGAGAAATCGTTCCATTGCCGAAGATGACGCGACCGGGATTTGCGTTGTAGACGAAATTCTCCAATTCGCCCTCCTATCGTGTCTGCGCTGACGGCACGAGCACGAAATCGAAATCCGAACGCCAGAGCGTGTTCCCATGCTCGACGCGCTCGAACGGTGCCACAAGCGTCTTTTTGACCCCGAAGACGGTGTCTGATTCAAGGTAGGGGTCGCCGCCGACGAAAGTGTGTGTCACGAGCTTTTGAAAGCCATCGGCGCGGACCATGTAATGCATGTGCGCCGGCCGGAACGGATGTCGCCCAAGGGCCGCGAGCATCTTGCCGACCGGCCCATCATCGGGGATCGGGTACGAGACCGGCTTGATGCCGACGAAGTTGTAGGCTCCGTCCGGGCCGGTGAGGAATACGCCGCGGTTGTTCCATTTTGGTTGGAGATCGGGCTGCTGAACGTCGTAATAGCCTTGGGCGTTGTCGGACCAGACATCAATGCGCGCTCCCTCGACGGGATTGCCATCGAGATCGAGGACGCGCCCGATGAAGAGACAGCTTTCGCCCTTGCGATCTAGGCAGATCTGGTCGCCCATCTGGCGTACCGGGGCGCCCTCCACATGGAAGGGTCCGAACACCGTGTTTTCGGTCGCCCCTTCTGGCCGTCTGTTGTTGACGGCATCAACCAGCATCGAAAGGCCGAGCGTATCAGAAAGGAGGATGAA
Organism: Rhizobium sp. WYCCWR 11146; assembly: GCF_013591995.1. Classification (NCBI taxonomy): domain Bacteria; kingdom Pseudomonadati; phylum Pseudomonadota; class Alphaproteobacteria; order Hyphomicrobiales; family Rhizobiaceae; genus Rhizobium; species Rhizobium sp. WYCCWR 11146. The sequence goes on along the minus strand of NZ_JACCEY010000038.1, from coordinate 405,266 downwards.
TTCCTGACGCTCCTGCCTACAGATCTGGCCAGTACGGGTCAGAAAATCGACACCGAATTCCCACTCCTCCTGGGTGAGTTCGATCTCACGCGCAAAATTATGGAGATGCTTGACGAGACAGGCCATCACTGCGGCAAGGCGCGGGTTGATATCCTTTCCCATTCTGGCGTTGACGGTCTCGATCGAGTTTTCTTCCGTGAAATAGTCAGTCGATGATATCGTTTTGCGCATGGTCTCAGTCATCAATTCCTCCTTCAACTTCACGGGATGATCCGATCCGCCCGCAGGCGGTCGAAGGCATCGGTGAAGGATTGGGTCGTGTCCTGGTAATCCATGAAGCCGAGTTTCCGGCTCCGGCCCATGTCGTTGAAAGTCTCGACCTGCCGTCCGAGGTCGGCGTCCGAATGCCAGAACGACGCGACGCGCGACAGCGCGTTGGGCTGAAGGCGGTATTTCCTGACCATCTCGTCCCAGATCGCCTCCGCATCCGCCATCTGGCTTTCGAGTGGATTGGGCACACCGGGATAGGCCGCTGCCTCGATATCGAAATAGGCGGCAATTCGCGGCCAGAGCCACTTCCAGCGAAAGACCTCGCCATTGACGACGTTGAAGGCCAGATTGGCGGCCGCTTTTGTCGTTGCGGCCCATTGCAGGTGTCTCGCAAGCAGGCGTGCATCGGTGACATCGGTCGCGGCCTGCCATTGTTGTGGCGAGCCGGGGAAAATGAAAGGCCTGCCGGTCTCCCTGCAGATCGATGCATAGACGGCGAGTGTCGCGGCCATGTTCATCGCATTGCCGACAGCATAGCCGATCAGCGTATGCGGCCGATGGATGGACCAGGTGAAGCCGTCGCGCGCCGCAGCGGCGAAAACCTCGTCTTCCTGTACATAATAGAAATTCTCGCCGGGCAGACGTTCCTGCTCCTCGCGGAACGGCGTTTCCGGCTGCGTCTTCGCATAGGATTCGAACGGCCCGAGATAGTGCTTGGTGCCGGTGGTCAGGACGACATGCTCGACGCTGCCGCCTTGCAAACCGTCAAGCACGTTGCGGACGATCGCACCGTTCACTCTGCAGTTTTCGACCTCCGTTTCCTGGCGTGCCCATGCGGTGATGAAGACGTGGCTCGGTCTTGTCCCGACCAGCGCACCGCGGACCGAGTCCGCATCGACCAGATCGCATTGCAAGGTTTCGACGCCGGCGATCGGGCTGACGGACCGCGACAGGCCGGAAACGCTCCAGCCGCCTTCCGCCAGCAGATACTGCGCAAGATTACTTCCGGTGATGCCGGTCGCCCCGACAATCAGTGCATGCTTACTCATTGGCTCAACCATTCAACAGGGTGATCTTGATGCTCTTCGTCGGATCCTGTCCGAATGCAAACGCCTGAACGGCGTCCGTGAGGGCAAAGTCGTGGGTCTGGATCGGCGACACGTCGAGACCGGTCTTTTCGAGAAAGCGAATTGCTGCGGGCCAAACGCCGGGCGATCCGATGCATCCGCGCACCGTCAGGTTCTTCATCTGGATCTGGCCGATGACGACAGGAACCTTGCGACCGATATTGATGCCCACCATCGACATTCGTCCGTCTTCCCGGGCGTAGTCGAAAGCGGCGGCGAGAGACGCGTCATGGCCGGAAGCCTCGATGACGAGATCCGCGCCTGCGCCGCCGGTCAATTCCCGGATTTTGTCGGCTGCTCCGCCGTCGGACGGATCGATGGCGAACGCGGCGCCGAGCCGGATAGCAACATCCCGCCGCGACGCGAGCGGATCGACAACGATGACGCGTGCGCCCATGCCGATGGCAGCAGCCGCCGAGACCAGTCCGATCGTTCCTCCGCCCGAGACGACGACGGTTTCGCTGGCATTCGTACCGCCCGAGCGGAGCACGGCGTAGAAGCCGCAGGTGAATGGTTCGATCAGCGCCGCCTTCTTGTCATCGACAGCATCGGGAAGCTTGTGCAGCCATTCCGGATTTACCGCGAAATACTCACGATCGGCACCGCTCATCGAGAAGCCGAAATGGTGCAGCCGTTCAGGCGTCCGCACGACGCATTCGCCGACGACGCGATCTCCCTTTCTGAAGCCCGTGACGTTGCGTCCGACCTCGACGATTTCACCGCTCCATTCGTGACCGGGGGTCACGGGGTACGAGATCGGGATGATGTAGCGGCCAGCAAGCAACTCGTAATCGGAATGGCAGATGCCGACAGCCCGTGTCTGGACCAGCACCTCATTCGGCGAGATTTCAGGCACGGCCGCATTGACGATGACCGGCTTTTCCGGGGCCTCGAAAACAAGAGCCTTCATCATGTCCTCCTCAGACTGTTTCGACGGCACCCGTCCCGGCAGAGCGGACGATTGCCTCGAGCAAAGCGATGTTGTTGATCATGTCTTCGCCGGTGATCGGATAATCCGCCTTGCCGCGGACGGCGCGCGCGAAGGCGCGAAGATTGTCGCGCACAGGCTCGGCCGGAGGAACCTCGCGCACCGTGATCGGCTTATCCTTCCAGCCTTCTGTGACGATCCAGCCATCGGGGGCCTCGACATGCGCCTTGTCGCGCACCTCGATCCAGCCGAGGGTACCGTAGATGGCGAAACGGGAGACGAAGGGCGTCGCCAGCGTTGCCGATACATAGGCAGATCCGCCATTCACGAAGCCGATATGGGCGCTCATCGTATCGCCCTGCGGGATTTTGGAAGCCAGATTCTCGCAGATCACCCGGACGTCCCTTGCCAGGCCCATCAGCTTGACGGACAGATCCGTCAGATGGATGCCGGTCGCCGTCATCCCGCCTGCCGGCGCCTGATCGGCCTTGAGCCGCCAGTTCGACGGATCGAGGCCGAGGAATTTGTCGTGGCTGAAATTGGCTTCGATCTGCAGCAGCCTGCCGAGCTTCCCCTCAGCAGCGAACTGAAGGATCTCCGCGATCGGCGGCTCGAAGCGGCGTTCGTGACCCATGCCGAGAACCAGGCCGGCGTTCCGGCACAGGCCGACCGACTTTTCAGCACCTTGGCGGGTCAAGGCGAGTGGCTTTTCGCAGAAGACATGCTTGCCTGCGGCCACGACCTGCTCGATCTGCTCCTGGTGCAGTGCGTGCGGCGTCGCAAGAACGACGGCTTCGATCGTGTCGTCGGCCAGCGTTTCTGCGAGATCATGCGAAAACTGCAGCCCGAGTTCGGCCGCAAAGGCTTTGGCCTCCGGGCTTGGATCGACCGCGCGGACGAAATGCATTTCGGCGCCGCCGGCATTGACGAGGCTCGCCATCTTCTTGCCCCACCAGCCGAGGCCGACGATCGCGGCAATGACCGGCTTTTCTTCGACCACGGTCATCGATTGTCCACCCGCTTGCTGAAGGGATGGATATTAACGGTCTTCCAGACGCCCGCCTTGGTGAAGGGGTCTGCGCTGTTGAAGGCGACAACCTCTTCCTTGCTGTCGGCTTCGAACAGGAATAGCGAGCCGATCATCGTTTCGTTGTCATCTGCAAGCAACGGACCTGATATGACCGTTTTCGTCTTTGCACTCGACAGATAGGCTTTGTGCGCGTCGTAGTTCGCAAGGCGCTTGTCGACCGCGCCCTCGTGGTCGAGGCAATGAACGATGTAATGCATTGTCGTGTCCTTTCAGAAAATCAGGCGATCGAGTAGCCGCCGTCGACCATCAGCACATGGCCGGTTATGCCGCTGGCGGCGTCGGAGAGGAGGAAGGCGACGGCGGAGGCAATTTCCTCCGGCTTGATGAGCCGACCCACAGGCGTGTCGTCCAGCCATTGCTTCATTACGGCCGGCTGGGTGCGCCCGACCTCCGCCAGCATCACGGTGTCGGTATAGCCGGGGCCAACGGCATTGACGCGAACGCCCGAGCGCGCCCATTCCGCCGCAAGAACCTTGCACATGTGGGCGACACCGGCTTTCGATACGTCATAGCCGACATGCAGTTCGGGACGAACGGCCTTCATGCCGGCAATCGAGGCCGTCATCACCACGGCCCCCTGCCCGCTGGCAATCATGGCGCGTCCAAAGGCCTGGACCGTCCAGAAAGCGCCGTCGAGATTGACGGACATGACCGTCCGCCAGTCGGCCTCGCTGTGCTCCAGCGCCGGGCGTTCGTAGGACATGCCCGCATTGGCGAAGATCCCGTCGAGCTTGCCGAATTTATCGGCGACGGTTGCAGCCGCCGCCTCTACGGAATTCTTGTCGGCGACGTTGAAGGTGATGCATTCGGCCTTGCCGCCTGCCGCGCGAACCGCATCGCGGATCTTCTCGACCGAAGCGTCGCGATCGGCGGCAATGACCGTCGCGCCGAGCGATGCGAGGTAGAGGCATGTGGCGCTGCCTATTCCGCCTGCGGCCCCGGTGACCAGGATATTGCGGCCGCTGATGTCCATGGGGTTTTTCATGGGTCAGGCCTTCATGTTGACGAGAATTTTCATATGCGAAGCCGCCGGATCGAGAAGTGCCTCGAAACCCTTCTCGACGACGTCTTCGGGGCGGATCTGTGCGGTGACGATCTTCTCGACCGGGAAAATCCCGGAGCCTATCATTGCCGCAATTCGCGGCCAGATCTGCACCGGATAGCACCAGGTTGCCTCGACGGTGATGTCCTTGAGGGCCCAGAGCATAGCGTCGATCGCCGCCGGCTTGACGTGCAAGCCCACCTGAACGACCGTTCCCTGCCGACGCACGGCCTTTGCGCAAAGGTTGAGCGAGGCCTCCGCTCCGACGCATTCGAGCGCCACGTCGACGCCGACGCCTTCGTCGGTGTGTTCACGGAAGAGCTTCTCGGTGTCTGTTTCGCGCGGATCAAAAACGATCGCCTCGGGGGCCAGCTGCTTGGCGAGAGCTCGGCGGTTCGGATTGAGTTCCGAGACGAAAATGGTGGTGGCGCCTGCCGCCTTGGTAGCGAGCAGGACGAGCGCACCGATCGGTCCGACGCCGGAGACGAGGACCGTGCTTCCGGCTTCCACGCCGCCACGGTCGACGCCGTAGAGCGCGACGGCGGCAGGCTCGATCATCGCAGCCTGAACATCGGAAACGCTGTCGGGAACTGGGAACACGTTATACCCGTTGACGACGGCGCGTTCGCCCATGCCGCCCCAATCCCAGGAGAGGCCGACGCAGGCCATCTTTTCGCTGAGATGAAAGAGACCGCGGCGACCATAGTAATCGTCACGCGGGGAGATCAGCGGCTGGATCGAGACACGTGAACCGGGCTGTACATGCGTGACGTTCTTGCCGACCTCGATGACGCGTGCGGAAAACTCGTGCCCGAGGATCTGCGGCAGCGTCGCGCCGGAATAGACATGCGGCGTCGCCGGGGTAACGATCGGGCCGGCGATATACTCGTGCAGATCCGTGCCGCAAATGCCGCAGACCAGCGGCTCGATGAGGACCATGTCGTCCCCCAGCGGCCCGCTCGGCGCCGGAACGTCCTCGACGCGAATGTCCTTCTTTGTGTAGTAGCGTACGGCCTTCATGGGTATGTCCTTCTGATTATTGCGCAGTGTAACCGCCGTCGCAGACAAGGCTGCTGCCGGTTACGAAACGGGCTTCGTCTGATGCTAGGAAAAGTACGCAGTTGGCGACGTCGACGGGCTCGCCAAGCGTGAGAGGATGTTTCGATTTCATCATATCGAGATAGTGCTCGAGACCGCCCGGATAGGTCTCACCCGCCTTCATGAACAATGGCGTCTTGGTGGAACCGGGATGAACGGCATTGATGCGGATGCCGAAGGGCGCGTAGCAGATGGCATCCGTCTTGGTCATTGCCAGCACCGCACCCTTCGTGGCGTGATAGGGCGGCAGGTCGTCGTTTCCGATCAGTCCGTAGATCGACGAGAAATTCACGATGGAACCCCCCTTTGCCGCCATCATTGGCTTGACCGCATGCTTGGTGCAGAGAAAGACGCCGCGCACATTGATCGCGAAAATCCGGTCCCATTCATCGACGGTCACGTCATGCGCGAGTTTGTTGACACCGGTCACGGCGGCGTTGTTGACCAGAATGTCAAGCTTGCCCCAGGCTTTGACGACCTGCTCGATTGCCGGCTCCACCTCATCCTCATTCGAGACGTCGACCCTGTAGAAGGCAGCATCTCCGCCTGCTTCCCGGATAGACTCCGCGACGCGTTTTCCCTGCTCCGCAACGACGTCGAAGATGGCGACCTTGGCGCCTTCCTCGGCGAACCGGTGGCAGGTTGCCTCGCCGATGCCGGTGCTTCCGCCGGTGACAATAGCGATCTTATTCCTCAAGCGTGACATCGGCTATCCTACCCTCAGATCAGAACCATACCGCCATCGACCATGACGGTCTGGCCGGTAATGTAGTCGGAGGCCTCGGACGCCAGGAACGTCGTAACGCCGGTGATATCCTTCGGCACGGAAACACGGCCGAGCAGGATCGACTGCGAGAACTCGTTGATCGCCTGCTCCGGCTTGGACGTCAGACCATGCTCCATGAACTCCCGGTCAAGCTGCTCCCAGAGCTCGGTCGCGACCACGCCCGGGCCGAAGCAGTTGACGGTGATCCGGTGCTCGGCAAGTGCACGCGCTGCCGCCTGCGTAATGGCGACGACGGCGAATTTCGATGCGCAATAATGCGCAAAGAGCGGGTAGCCCTGCTTGCCGGCGATCGACGCCGTGTTGATGATCTTGCCGCCTCCGCCCTGTGCAATCATCTGCCTTGCAGCCTCCTGCGTGCAGATCAGAACGCCAAGGCCGTTGATTTTCATGATCCGGTTGAAGTCATCTTCCGTGACATCCAGGAACGGGCAGGTCTGGCTGATGCCGGCATTGTTGAACATGACGTCTAGCCGCCCATAGTGGCGAACCGTTTCCGCAATCAGTGCCTTCACGCTCGCACGCTCGGAGACATCGACGCTGCTGGCGAACGCCTCGCCACCGGCGTCCTTGATCCTGGCGGCAACGGCAACGGCAGCATCCTTGTTGATATCCGCGATCACGACGCTTGCGCCCTTTGCCGCCAGGTCCGCAGCAATGCCGGCGCCGATTCCACGGCCGGAGCCGGTGACGATCACAACCTTCTTTACTTCCGACTGGCTCACGAAATTCTCCCTTTTGTTTCAGCGAACGGTGCGAACGTAGAGGCTCGCGGCGACGATGATCACGACGCCCTTGACGATGATCTGCAATTGAACCGGCATGCCGACCATCACGACGGCGTTCGACAGCACCACGAGGATCGCGGCCCCGGCGAGTGCGCCCAGAACCGAACCCCGTCCACCGGAGAGCGCAACGCCGCCCATCACAGCAGCAACGATAGAGTCCAGTTCGAACCCCTTGCCGACGAAATTATCGACGACGCCGACGAAGCCCGAAAGCGCGAGCCCGGCGACGGCCGCCAAGACGCCGCAGATGATGTAGCAGAGGATGATGATGCGATCGGCGGAGATGCCGACGAGACGTGCGGCGATCGGATTGCCGCCGGTGATATAGACGCGCCTGCCGAAGGCGGCGCGGTGCAGAAGGACTGCGAAGACCGCGGCAACCACCAGCATGACGATCAGATTGTACGGGATGCCCCAGACGGTACCCGCGCCTAGTGCCCGGAAGACGGGCGGCACGTTGCCGGATGGGGCGCCCTGCGTCCAGGCAAAGCGCAATCCCTGCAGGACGATCATGGTTGCGAGCGTAGCCAGAAAGGGCGACACATTGCGCTTCGTCACCAGGAGGCCATTGGCCAATCCCGTTGCGGCTCCCATAAGCACGCAGGCCGCGACGATCATCGGCGCGTCGCCGTTCTGCCCGTTGAAACTCGTTGCAATGACCGCGGCCGTTGCCATCACCGAGGCGACGGACAGGTCGAGGCCGCGCACCAGGATAACGAAGGCCTGGCCGATAACCACGATCCCGAGTGGAGCAAGCTGCATCAGCATGTTGGAAACGTTGGCGCCGCTGATGAAAGCGGGGCTTGCGATCGTCGCTGCAGCTATCGCAAGAACGAGGAAAATGAAGATGCCGTACGACTTCGCTGCGGCAAGAATGGTGAAGCTTGGAGCAGAACGCGTCATAGCAACACCCCTGTTGGCATTGGCGACATTCATCACGCGACCCTCCGTTTTTCAACGTAGACCGATACCGCCGCGATAATCACCAGGCCCTGGGCGACCAGCTGGTAGTGCGTGGAGACATCGAGGAAATTGAGTAGATTGTTGAGCAGCGAGACCAGATAGACGCCCAGAAGCGTGCCCATCACGCCCCCTCGACCACCCGCCAGCATGGTGCCGCCGACCACCACGGGCGTAATCGATGCAAGCGTGTAGTTTGCACCTGTATAGGGCTGCCCCACCCCGAAGCGGCTCACGAGATAGACGGCGGTCAAGGCGGCAAACAGGCCGGACAGCGTGTAGACGCCGATAATCACGCCCGTCTTCGGCAGGCCCATGAGGACCGACGCGTGGGGATCGTCGCCGACAGCATAGACGTAGCGCCCGCTTCTGGTGTTGCGCAGCAGAAGTGCCGTGACGACAAACAGAAAGAGGACGAACGTGGCTCCAACCGACAGGCCGCCCGCAAGCCGCCCATAGGCAAAATAATCGAAATTCAAAGGCACCTTCCCGATCGGACCAAGGCCGTAGAGAAGCGCGATCCCCTGAAGCACCGCGCCGGTCCCGAGAGTGACTATCAGCGGGTGCACCCCAGTCAGGACGATGACGCCACCGTTCACTGCGCCGATGACCGCTCCGAGCACGAGGACGCCAGCGACGACAGGAATGACCATGTTCGGGTCACCGTTGATCAGGCCCGAGGTCAGCATCGATGCCAGGCTGATGATCGAGCCGACGGAAAGATCGATGCCACCGGTCAGCACCGTCAGAGTCTGGCCGAGGCTCACCAAGGCGAGTCCGGTCGATTGTTCGTAGACGTTGAGAATGTTGTTCGAGGTCGCAAAGCGATCGGAAACCGCGAGGCCGATCAGGAACAGCAGGACAAGCAGGCCGACGACGACGGCGAGGCCGGCGCGCGAACCGCTGAAAAATCGGGATGTGGTGGAAGCGATGGCGCTCATGACAATATCCTCAAGCCGCCGCGTGATGGGTCGCGAGGCCGATGACGGCTTCTTCGTTGATCTCGTGGGCGAGAAGCTCGCCGGTGATTGTGCCTTCGCGCATGACGATGACGCGATCAGACATGCCGACGATCTCGGGAAGTTCCGAGGAGATCATCAGGATCGCTATCCCGCGATTGGCGACATCGTGCATGATCCGGTAGATTTCGGCCTTTGCGCCGACATCGACGCCACGGGTCGGTTCGTCGAGGATCAGCACTTTCGTGCTGGTCCGGGCCCAGCGGGCGACGATGACCTTCTGCTGATTGCCGCCGGACATCAGAGACACGGCCGTCGAGGGACCGCGACAGGCAATCTTGTAGTTCTCGATTTCCGCGCGGGCGATATCGTTCTCGAGCTTGCTATCGATCAGGCCCAAGCGCGTCACGCTCGGCAATGTCGAGGCGGTGACGTTCGCCGCGATGTCGAGAAGCATCGCCAGCCCCTGTCCCTTCCGGTCCTCGGTCACCAGGCCGATGCCTGCACCGATCGCCCGTGCCGGCGTCATGGAAGCGATCTCCCGACCCTCGATGAGAATCCGGCCCTCCGATTTCTGCAAGGCGCCAAATATCCCGAAGGCGAGTTCGGACCGTCCCGAACCGACCATGCCGGCAAGCCCGGTGATCTCTCCGGCCCTGAGCGCGATCGATGCGGTCCTGACGCGGCCGGGAATGCTAAGGTCCTGGGTTTCCAGCACCACCGGGCGTTCGGCAGCCGGTCGGCGCGACGGAAAGAGTTCGGAAAGGGACCGTCCAACCATGAGAGCAATCAGTTGGTCGCGATTGACCGCCGCGATATCGCGTGTTCCTACATATTTGCCGTCCTTGAGAACCGTCACCCGGTCACAAAGCGCGAAGATTTCCTCGAGGCGATGGGAGATGTAGATGATGGCAACGCCGGCATCGCGAAGTCCTCGAAGACGCCCGAACAAGACCTCGACCTCATGTCCGGATATGACTGCAGTCGGCTCGTCCAGAATGAGCAGCTTGACGTCATGGACGAGCGCCTTGGCAATCTCGACCATCTGCTGGTCGGCCACCGAAAGGTCCTTGACCAGGGCCTTCGGGTCGATTTGAAGCCCGAACCTCGCAAGGAGCTCCAATGCGTCATTGGCCGTCCTGCGGTGGTCGATCAGACCGAACCGGTTTCTGCGCTCGTGGCCGATAAAAATGTTCTCGGCGACCGTCAGATGCGGGAAGAGCACGAATTCCTGGTAGATGACGTGAATGCCGCGTTCTTTCGCGTCACGCGGCTTTGCCCAGCGCACATCATTTCCGTCAAACCGGATCACCCCGCTGTCGGGCTGGTGAACGCCGGCGATGATACGGGTGAGCGTCGATTTTCCCGCACCATTCTCGCCGACAAGCGCATGGATCTCTCCTGCACGAACGTCGAGCCGCATATCCGTCAGCGCATGAACGCCTGGGAACGATTTGGATATTCCGTCGAGTGACAACATCGCCTGATCCTCGCGAGTCTTTGAAAAAACGGTGGGGCATTCACGCCCCGCCGAGTTCCTGGGAGGTTATTGCGGGTAGTCGATCTTGAATGTCGTCGGGTTGTAGTCGGGACCCATTCCGCCGGTGACCAGCATGTCGGACGGCGAGTTCGGAAGCACCATGTCCTTGATGTGAAGATCGGGACGGATCGAGGGGGTCTCATCGCCATCGGTCGTGGCGATCTGTGCGTTGATCTCGTAGGTGCAGGGAACCTGAGCGCCGGCAAGCACCTTGAGCGCAACATCGATCGCGGTGCCGCCCATGGCCGGGGGATAGCCCACTTCGAGCATCGGAACCTTGTATTTCAAAGCCATCTGCAGCGGTCCGTTGACATCAGATGTGGTGTGCGGCGGGATTTCGCCCGGCTTGAAGCCTGCCTCGAGGAAGGCCTCGATGGAGCCTGGCGTCTGCAGGCCATGGGTCGAAAGCACGGCGTTGATGTCCTTGCCGTATTTCGAGATGACGGCCTGCATGACCTGCTTACCCTTCACGGGGCTCCAATCGGAGTAAACAGTGTCAAGAATCTTGATGTCCGGATACTGGTTCAGAACCTGCATGGCCGCCTTGACGCGCAGTTCGTTCGGGCTCGATCCCGCCTGACCGCCAAGGATGACGATGTTACCCTTGCCATGAAGCTTTTCGACGATCCATTGCGCGAAGAGACGGCCCATCATCGCATCCGATGCGGTGACAAAGGTGACGAAGTTGTCGGATGACACCCGCCGGTCGACCATCACGACGGGAATGCCGCGCTCCATGGCGCGGGACACGGCCGGATCGACCGCCTGTTCTGTATTGGCGCTGACGACAAGGAGATCGACGCCGCGCGAAATGAGGTCCTGGATATCGGAAACCTGTTTTGCGTCGTCATGACCCGCGTCGGTGATCAGCAGCTGCTTGATCTGGTCCTTGTGCTCGAAAGCGGCCTTTTCCATGGAATGCAGCATGACAACGCGCCAGCTGTCGCCAAGCCCGGCATTCGAAAACCCGATCACATAGGGACCGTCCTTCTTGTATTGCGATGTATCCTTGAAGCAGACATCAAGCGACGGGTTGAAAAGGAAGGTTCGCGGAACCCCGGCATAGGTGTCTGCGAGTGTCGGGGCCGTGCTCGACAGCAAAGCCAGTGAAGTAAATATACCGATAACTTTGGTTTTCATGGTCGATCCTCCTCGTGTAACTTGGTCAAACCGCATGACAACAAAGTATCGTTCCCGGAACGGCCAGCGCCTCGGGGTATGTCTCTCTGTTGACGGCCTATATTCCTCCCATAGGAACCGCCGTGCGATCCGATGTGAAAGCTAAGGGATGAACCGCATCTTTCACAAACCTTTAATTATCCGAAATGGATATTTTAAGTCGCGCATTCTATTTCTGCCTCGCCATACTAAACCTGTGGGAGGAGTGACGCGCGTTCTGCATCTGCGGAAAACGGCGTGTTCGCACGCACCTCCTCGACAACAGCAGCATTGGTGACTTCACGCCGGGGCAATTTCCGGCAAGGAAGGGAGATTTAAGATGGGTGAAACATTAAGGGTTGGATGGGCAGGCATCGGCAAGATGGGGGCCCCCATGAGCCGACGCGTGCTGGAAGCCGGCTACGCGCTATCGGTATTCGAACCATTACCGGAAAATCGCGCAACGATCGTCGCGGAAGGCGCCAATGTCGCCCATTCGCTGGAAGATTTGGCAGCCGCATCGGATATCGTGGTGCTGACAATTCCGAACGACGCCATTCTTCGCGATCTGGTTCTGTCGAAGGGAGCTCTGGCGGATGTTATGAAGCCCGGTCAGATCCTGATGGAAATGAGCACCGTCTCTCCCGAGATTTCCGCCGAGGTGAGCGCAGCACTCCGCGCCCGCGGTATCGCCTATCTTCGCGCGCCGGTATCCGGTAGCACGATGACAGCCTCGTCGGGGAATCTCTCGGTGATGGTTTCGGGACCGGACGGCGCCTATCGCAAGGTCGAACCGGTGCTGGCGTGTTTTTCCTCGAAGCAATTTTATCTCGGCGACGGAGAAGAGGCCCGTTATTTGAAGCTCGTTCTCAATGCGTTGGTCGGCGCAACCGCCGCCCTGCTGGGCGAAGCGTTGACTCTCGGCCTGAAAGGCAACCTTTCCGTCGAGACGATGCTGAGCGTCATTTGCGAAAGTGCCGTAGCGTCGCCGCTGATAGCTTACAAGCGCGACCTGTTGGTCAGCCGCAACTTCGATCCGGCCTTCTCGGTCTCGCAAATGATGAAGGATTTCGACCTCATCCTCGGTGCGGCGAAGTCGGACCATGTTCCGATGTACCTGGCGTCCATGATCCGGCAGCAGTACGAAGCCGCTTATGCGGACGGGCTCTCTGAAAAGGACTTCTTCGTGTTGTTCGAACAGTCCGAGAGGCTGGCTGGTCTTTCGCCACGCGAAGACAAGCCGCAAAACCTCACAGCAATCTGAGTGCACTCGTCAATCTTGCGTTTTCCTGTTTAAACTCTTTCTGAATGGATGCGCGACGGTGGGGAGGCCGACGTGAACGAATACGAGATGCTGCGCGTGATCGACTTTCTCGAAAAAACGCGACGTCCCTTCAGAGAGGTGGTGGAGATCTCCGACGACGATGCGGTGTGGAGAATCGTCACCTATCTCATCAAGTCGCATATCCTCAGTCAAACCGTTTCCATCTCGACGCTCGGCCAGGAATCGGGCCTGCCCTATGCTACGTCAATGCGGCTGATAAACCGGATGATCGAGGCGGGTTACATCCAACGCATCGCCAAGGGATCGACGGGCAAGAGCTTCGCGCTGCAGCCGAGCGACGGTCTACTGCGCTCCTTCCAGACCTATGCGCGCAAGACGAAGTCGCTGCTTGCTCAAACGCTTGGCCTGCGCGTGGGAGAAGAGGAAGATGAGTATTATTTCGGGGGAACGCCGCTCGGATCCCAGATCATTCCCCCGATGCGCCTGGTCCAGAAGAGGGCGGAGTCGCAGATCGAATTGCGGTTTCTGCTGAACGACGACAACTACTTCTCAGCGATGCGCAACATGTGGGCGGATTTCCGCAACAACCTAGCATCCCGCAAGAACTTCGATCTCCTCCCCCTGCCGGAACTGTACCGGCGTGCCCGCGAGAATGGTAGCAAGCCGGTCTCCGACTACGATGTTATCGCCCTCAACATGCCATGGCTCGGCGAATTCGCAGAGAGCGGCATCGTCCGCCCCATCGATACTTACATTCAAAAGACGGGCATCAATCCCCTCGACTTTCACCCGTCGATCTGGTCCACCGCTACCTGGGAAGGAAAGGACTACGGTGTGCCGGGCTACTGTACCATCGAAATCCTGGCAGCCCGCAGGGATCTCTTCAGCGATGCCGACCTGCCATTTCCAAAGACGTTCGACGAGGTGATTGCCGCCGGTCGGCGGTTTCACGCACCTGAGAATGGAATGTTCGGGGCCGTCTGGGACGGTGCGCGGGGCATGCCGATCGCGTCGAGCTTTCTCTTCTTCCTGGGGGCATGCGGTCAACCGGCAATCTCGCTAAGGAAGACCAGGTCGGGCTTCACGTTGGATGGCGTCGATCCGGACGAACTGAGCTGTACGATCGTATCGGACGCAGGTTTTGCCGCTCTGGACTTCATGCGGCGGCTGCTGGAGATATCGCCGCCCAACATACTCGAAATGGCCTGGGACCAAACGCTCGAGATATTCTTCAAAGGGCGCGCCAGCCTCGGCTATTTCTGGACGATGCGCACTGCCCGCTTCGAATATGACGTTCAATCTGTCGTAAAGCGCCGCGTCGAGTACCTGCCCCAGCCGTCGGGGCCTGGCGGCACAAGGGTTTCGCCAATAGGCGGCTTTCTCTTCTGTATTCCGACAAACCTCCCCGAAGAACGCGTTGAGCTTGCCGCCGACGCCATCGCCTGGATGGCCTCGCGCGAGGCGATGAAGGCGCATGTGAAGAACGGATTCCCGGTGGCGCCACGCTTTTCGGTCAGCGCCGATCCGGAAGCGGCGGCAAGCTCGCCGATTGTGCGGTTTGTCGACCAACTGGCCAAGAAGAACCTGCTGCATACCTGGCAGCGTCCCAATATCCCCCAATACACCACAATCGAGAAGGTTCTTGGTACGGAGATCCATGACGCTCTGCTTGGAAAAAAATCCCCACGAGCCGCTCTCGAGAGTGCGGCCGCGCTGGTGGAGTCCAGCTTGAAATCCAGGCACAAAAAGTGGGCCAGGCACCAGGTGCTTTAGACAAAACCTGGCTTCCTGATTTCACACCTGTAGCAAGGCGGATGGAATCAGGTACACCTCGCTGCCGCCCACCCATAGCAGCATGATTGCCATTGAAGGATGATCGGAGCCTGAGCAAACGCGCCACCGCGGCTGCGCACTTTTGGCATGGCCCTCGGTGGGGTTTATGCCGTCAAGCCAAGCTGCCGTGTGGTTACGTCAACCGGCACCCGCCGTTGACGTCGAGAGTTGCGCCGATGAAGTAGCTTGAATCGTCTGTTGATAGGAAATGGATGGCAGCCGCTATTTCGGCGGTTTCGGCCGGCCGACCCATGGGGATCTTGCTCCACTCTATCGCGCGCATCTCGTCTGTTGAAATACCTCTCTTCTCGGCTTCAACGGCAAGCGCATTGAAGTGCATCGACGTGTTGATATTGCCCGGTGCGACACAATTGACCCTGATATCAGGCGCGAGTTCCGCCGCCACACTCTGCGTCAGTGAAATCAATGCTGCCTTTGACGCGCAGTAAGGGCTGAAATACGCATGCCCCTCCCTCCCCCAGAAACTCGAGACGGTGGCAATGGATGCGTTGCCTGATTTGCGTAACAAAGGCACGCAGACGCTGATGAACTTCACGTTTGCCCGCAGATTCACATTATGGACTTTGTCCCAAACCGACATGTCCATGTGTTCGATGCTGACGGCATCGTGGTTGATTGCGGCGATGAGCCCGAGGAAACGCAAGGGGATCCCGGTTTGGGCTGCCAGTTTGGCGACGGAATCGATTTCTTCATCGTTTGTGAGGTCCATCTGGACGCCAAAATATTCGCCTATGAACTCTCTCGACAATGTATCGGCCAGAGCCTTTACGTCGTCGGTCCGATCGCAGAGCACGATCGACCAGCCGGATTCGGCAAATCGTCGAGCCGTGGCGCGGCCGACTTCCCCTGCTGCGCCCGTTAGAATGCAAAGTTTTCCGTCCTTCATGATGCTCTCCCTTGAATTTGCGGCCGCCCATCCTGGCGGTCCCGCCGAACCCGGCTATGAGCTCAACTGCTAGCAACGTTGAACGGCTGCATTGCCTGTCGCCCGATCGCTACTTGATGATCCCGAGTTTGCTGCGATCAGTCGTCAGTGCGACGGCAAACAGAGCCGTCAGACCGAAGACGATGTTTTGCGCGGTCGGCGCCACGCCGACGATGACGGTCAGGATGCGCAGCCAGGATGTGATCAGGCCGCCCACGACAGCCGGCATCAGGCCGCCCACGCCGCCCGATATGGCGGTGCCCCCAAGCACGACGCCGACGATCGATAGCAGCAGCAGATTGCCCGCCAGCGTCGGTGAACTGAACGTTGTAATCGAGACCAGGGACAGACCGGCAATCGCAGCGCATCCAGCAGATATGGCAAAGATGATCGTTCGCACCGCAACTGCATTGACGGCCGACATCATCGCCGTCTTTTCACCGGTGCCCAGCGCATAGATATCACGCCCCAGGCGGAGGTAACGCAGCATGAGCCCTAACACCACGACGATGAGGATCAGCGCAATGACGCTATTCGGGATGCCGCCGGTGTTGTCTGCAAGATAGGTCACAAGGATGTCGCTGTCCGGCACCGGCTCGGCGGTTGCGTTCGACAGCAGAAGCGACAGGCCGGAGAGCATGCTGAGCGTGCCGAGCGTGACGATGAATGACGGTAGTTGCAACCAGGCATGGATAAAGCCCTGTATGGCGCCGAACACCATCGCAATGACAACGACGACAACGGATGTCCACGGACCCAGGATCGGATTGAGCGCGACGACCAGAACGCCGGTCAGCGAGGCTACGCCGGCAACGGAAAGATCAATACTCCCGGCCAATATCGGCAAAGTGCCGCCGATGACGAGGGCGACGATCGGAGCTGCATCCGAAAGGAATCCGATCAGGGAATCCGGTTCCAGGACGCCGGGCGCTATGATGGCACTATTAGCCACCAGTGCGATCAGCACGCCCAATGGTCCGAAAGTTCTCCAGACCGTCGATCGATCGGCACCCAGGGTGCGGATAATGGAATTGTCTAGCGCTGTTCCCATGTTCCTGCCGTCCGTATAGCTATTGTTCGAGTTGCTCGGGTGATCGCCATCCAAAAAGGCGGTCAGACCATGGCTGCGACGATTTCCTCTTCCCTCGGCATCTCTTCAGCGGCCAGATCGAAGCGGGCCGTGATTTCGCCATCGCGCATGACGACGACGCGATCGGAGAGTTCCAGAAGCTCGGAGATCGTGTCTCCGACAAAGATGATCGCAAGGCCCTTACGCGCCTGCTCACGGATCACGTCAAACAGGTCGTCTCTCGCGCCGGGATCGAGCCCTCTGCTCGGATGATCAAGGAGCAAGACCTTCAGCTCCTTGGCCATCAACCATTTTGCCAACACGGTCTTTTGCTGATTGCCGCCGCTCAGGCTGGAGATCGGCGCGAAGGGTGTGTCCATCTTGACCTTCAGGCGCTGCATCCAGTGGAGTGCAGCCGGCCGCTCCTTGGAGCGACGCAGTACGAGGGAACGCAGACCATATTCAAGACCGAAGGTCAGGACAGCATTTTCCATGATCGACCGGCTGGGCAACATGCCCTCGCTTCGCCGATCCGCTGGGAGATATCCGATGCCGGAGCGGACGGCTGCCCGCGGCGACGTGGGCGTCAGTGCCTTGCCACCGAGCTCGATCTCACCGGTCTCGATGCTCTCTGCGCCGAACAGGGCTCGGCAAACCTCCTCGGCGCCGGATCCGAGAACGCCGGCAATGCCGAGGATCTCACCGGGGCGAAGGTCGAAACTGACATTACGGAAGTGTGACCCACAACCGAGACGGTCGATCTTCAGGACCGGCGGGGCATCGATCGGCTTGCGATCGGTTCTGACGTCGACGACGCGCCGCCGGCCGATCATCAATTCATAGAGTTCGCTACGGTCAACGGCGTCGCTCTTGCGTTCCGCAACCTTGCGGCCGTCGGTCATGACGATGATGCGGTCGCTGATTTCCAGCACCTCCTCAAGACGGTGCGAGACGAAAACGATCGTCGCATTGCCTCGGAGACGGTTTATCTGCTTGAAAAGCAGCTTGATTTCATCGGGCGTCAGCACCGATGTCGGCTCGTCGAACAGGATGATCGGCGGCCGATCGATCAATTCCTCGATGGCCAGCACCTTGGCAAACTCGACCTGCTGCCGTTCGGCAAAGCGCAGGTCCTCGACCAGAGCCTGCGTGGGCAGGTCGACCGAAATCTTGTGAAGCTGCGCGCGAGCCGCCTTGTTCAGGGCCGACCAACGATAGAGGCCGTTTCGCTTGGCCGGGTGCGGCTTGTCGAGGAAAATGTTTTCCGCGACGGTCAGGTTGGGGATCAGCGACTGTTCCTGATGCACCATCCCGATGCCGTAGCTGCCGGCTCTCTGGGCTGAATCCAGCACGATCGGTCTGCCATCGAGGATCAGCTGTCCCTGATCGGGCATGGTCAGGCCCGCCAGAATCTTCAGGAGGGTCGACTTTCCAGAGCCGTTCTGGCCGATTAGGCCGAGAACCTGCCCATTGGGGATTTCCAGATCCAGGCCCTCGAGCGCCACGACATTGCCGTAGGTCTTGCGAATGCCTTTGAGAACGAGCGAGCCGGTCATTTCACCACCCTCATTTTCCGGCGGCGATGCCAGCCGCCTGCGGCAACCGCGACGACGATGACGGCGCCGCTGATGATGTTGCGCGTGTATGGACCTGCCCCGATCTGGATGAGGCCATTGTTAAGTACTTCGAGGATCAGGGCTCCAAGCGCCGACTGCACGGCGCCGCCGCGCCCGCCCGTCAACACGGTTCCACCCAGAACCGCCGCGCTGATGGCGGGAAACAACAGGCCGCTGCCGATGTTGGCATTGCCTGTGCTGAGCTGCGCCGAGAGCAGTACGCCACACATGCCGGCCAGCAGGCCGCAAATGGCAAAAGCAATGACCTTGAAGCGCCGGACGCGCAGGCCGGAGGCCAGAAGCAATCCTTCATCGCCGCCGATCGCATAGATCATGCGGCCGAAGGTCGTGAAATTCAGGATGAGTTCGCTGACCGCGATGACCGCCAGGGCGATATAGACCACCAGGCTGATATCGAAGATCCGGAACCTGGCCAGATCGAGAATGAACGGATCGTTGATCTGCGGCACGCGGGCGGGGAAAAGCAAAGCTGCAATGCCCAAGCCGATAAACCAGGTGCCCAACGTCACGATCAACGACGGCATCTTCAGGACTGCATTCAGCACGGCATTGAAGAGCCCGAATCCCAGGCCGGCCGCAAGCGCGATGAGCAATCCCATGACGCCGTAATCATTGCCGTTGACGCCGTTTGCGACGAGCAGGGCAACGATCATACTGGTCGCCGCCATGATCCCTTCCAATGAAAGATCGATGGAGCCCATAATGACGACGAAGCTGATGGCAACGGCGAGTATTGCGGGTACCGCCGCTGCCTCCACAACAGATTTGAGGTTGTCGATGGTGAAGAAGCTACCGCTGATCAGCTGAAAGCCCACGGACAGCACGATGAGCGCTGCGATCGGTGCAGCGATCTGGGCCAGTGGCAACTTGGTTTTAAGTTCGCCAAGAAGCGTCAACGACTGGCTGCCCGTTCTGGAGCTCATTCTGGTAGCGGCCTCCATCGACCTATCCTCCAATTACTTGTTGTCGTTTGCGCCTTCTGGAATCTGACCTGCCGAGTCCTTCCAGAAGTCCTTCTTGATGTCGGCGTAAGTGTATTTCGGCGCGTTCTTCTTCATCTCCAGGTACTTGTCGACGTTGTCCTTGGTGACAACATCCTGCTTGATGTAGAAGTCGCGCTGGGCATGGGTGAGCTTTTCCGGATCGATGTCACCGATGGCGGCGGCATAGGCGAGCGACATGGAAACGGCGCCCTGCAGAACCGGATCGTTCCAGACGGTGGCAAGCATGTCACCGCTCTTGACCATTTCCAGGCCGATATTCGAACCGTCGGAACCGGTCACCAGAACCTTGCCGTTCAGTCCCTTTTCCTTGAGCGCAGCGACGGCGCCGCGGCCCATCGCGTCGTTGGAGGCGAAGATGCCCTGCAACTGGTCACCATAGCGCGCCATCCAGGTACGGGTGATGTTCTGCGCCTTGGTCTCCTGCCACTCACCCACTTGCGTGTCGACGAGCTCGAGCCCCGGGCATTCCTTGAGGGCCTTCTTTAATCCGGCGATGCGCTGAAACGCCGGCGGCGTCGACGGGACGCCCTGGATGGCGGCGATCTTTCCCTTGCCGTTCAACGCCTTGCAGAGCGCCATGCCCTGATAGTAACCCGACATGACACCGTCGAAGGATGTGTGTGCGACCCAGTACTTCGGATCGGTATCCCAGGGGTGGATGTTTTCTGGCCGGTTCCAGATCGTGACGACATGGACCTTTGCCTTGGCGTAGCGGTTGACGACCGCCTTGACGAAGGCGTTTGAAGAAGGGTCGGTCGCGAGTGCGCACTGGTTGCAGCCTGTAGCGTAGGTAGCACCGAGCTGGGCGAGCAGCTGGTCCCCCTGGTAGTTGCTGGTCAGAACGACCGGCTCCTTGCCGAGGGAGTCACCGATATCCTTCACGCCCTGCATGTATTCGGACCAGTATTCGGAAGCGGTCTCGTCGATGCCGATGATAAGCTTGCCGCCCTTGGCCTCTTCGGCGCCGGCGTGGCCGAGCGAAAGTGCCACCATTGCCCAGGCGCCGACTGTCGTCAGAAGCCAGCGCGCGGATATGCGAGCTTTTTGATGCGGTCTCATGTCATTCTCCTCCTCTTGTTAAACTCTGTCCAGCCGACCGGCGGCTGCGTCCTCAGCGGTGATCGGCCACTGCCTCATAGGCTTCGATAAGAAGCTTCGAATTGTCCGGGTGCGCCTCGAGTTTGCCGGCCTCAATGGCGAACGCGACGTCCATGACGCGTTGATTGATCGGTGATGTCCGCCCATGGGCGCGCAGGATGTCGACCACCCAGCCATTGACCTCCTGAACCTCGGCCTTTCGGCCCTTGCGCCAGTCCTGCAGTGACGTGGTCAGCGTGTCCTCGCGAGAAAATGTCTTCAAAACCTCCTCGAAGATCTGGTCGACATAGCGCTCGGGATGGTTGGTCGTGACCGGCGGCATGCCGATGATCGATACGATCTTCGAGCCATCGGCCAGCGCTGCTTGCATCGCCTCATATCCGGCGGCGCGCATGACTTCGAGCATCCCGGGCGCGCGGGCGGCGTCGGCCAGTGGCAGGTTGATGATCGCCGAGGGGATCAGCTCGGCCGCGTTGACCACGAGTTTCATCCACTTGGCGGAGCGAATATCGTCAGTAACCTCAACGGTGCCCGAGTTGCGCAGCAGTTCGGCTACGGCTTCGACGCGCGGCTGCGTCTTCGGATCGAGCGCGCCAAGGGCAAACCAGGATTCGTCGTGATCGTTCTGGCGGTTGGTGACACCCGGTACGAACATGTTCGAGGCGATCTCGATGACGGCGCCAATGGTGCGCTCGCGACCGACGATGCCGGCAATGTCCTCATGGGTCATGCCGTTCTGAAGGCCGACGACCAGACCATCGGGCGCCAGGACCGGCTCGATCAGCTGGCAAGCCCACTTGGTATCGTAGGCCTTGACCACCAAAAAGACGATGTCGAAGGGCTCTTTGACTTCGGCGACCTGACACAGATGCAGTGCCGGAACCTTGGCGTTGATCGTCCGGGTCGGCAGGTTGACGGTAATGCCATTCTCGCGAATAGCATTCACATGATCGGGCCATTGCTCGATGAAGGTGACATCAAGGCCAGCCAGAGCAAAATCGGCTCCAATGGACGCACCTTGTGCGCCTGTTCCGAGAAAAGCGATCCTCGGGCCGCCCTTTCTATCCCAACTCATATGGCATCTCCTTCTGACAGTGGTATGCGCGATTACAGGCGCATGATTTGGGAACACCTCTCCCGGCCGGCGGACCGTCCCAGGTTGCGCGTCGGCGAACTGACGCAATACTTCAGAGCCTCACGCGACGAGCAGGGAACTGTTCGAATGCTGGGGCGACAGTTTCCCTGCCTCGATTGCGCGGGCAGCTTCCACAACCCGCTTGTTGACCGGCGCCATCTGGCCCGCTTTTTCGAGGGTCCGCACGACGTGCCCGTTGAGATCCAGAACCTCCCCGCGACGGCCCTTGCGCCAATCCTGCAGGACTGTCGTCAGCGTGTCGGCCATCATGAAAGTCTTCTGGACCTCGTCGAATATCTGGTCGACATAGCGCTCGGGGTCGTTGGCGTTTGACGGCTGCATGCCGAGGATCGGCACCATCTTCGCGCCATCGGCAATCGCCGCGCGCATCGCCTCGTAACCGGCAGCCCGCATGACCTCGGCCATGCCAGGAACCTTCATCGCCTCGGCGAATGGCAGGTTCAGGATCGCCGAAGGCACCAGCTGGGCAGCATTGACGATCAGCTTCATCCATTTGGCCGAGCGGATGTCGTCTGTGACCTCAACCCTGCCGCTGTGGCGCAGCAGTTCTGCAATTTTCTCTACTCGACCCTGATTTGCCGGATCGAGCGCGCCGAGCGCGAACCAGGAGGTGTCGTGGTCGTTCTGGCGATTGGTCACGCCGGGCGTGAACATGTTCGACGCCATGTCGAACACGGCGCCAACGCAGCGACCCTCGCCAACTACGGACGCGATCGCGTCCTGCGTCATTCCGTTCTGCACGCCAACGACAAGGCCGTCAGTAGCCATGACCGGCTCTATCAGCTGGCACGTCCACCGGGTGTCATATGCCTTGACCACCAGGAAAACGATATCGAAGCGCTCGCGCAGTTCCGCCACTTGGCATAGATGCAACGTGCGAACGTTTGCATTGATCGAGCGGTCAGGCATGTTGATCGTTATTCCGTGTGCCCGCATTGCCGCGACGTGCTCCGGCCACTGATCGATGAACGTTACATCCAGCCCGGCCAATGCGAAATCAGCGCCAATCGATGCGCCTTGAGCGCCAGTGCCGACGAACGCAATTTTCAAATCAAGCGCCTCATCCCAAGCCACTGTGCGTCTCCTCCGCCTCTCATTGGCGCTTATCGATCCGCCAGATCCTGCAGCACCGATACCGTCCCCAAATATCCATGTCAAGAGCAAACGTTTGCTCAATTATACCTTATGTTCTTGAGGAACTGCGAGCTTCTTTCGATAATTTCTTCATAATGATGGGAAATATCCCTACAAAATTTGGGCAACCGTTTGCATTTTCAATAGAAGTGATTAGCTTGTAGCCGGTGGGGATCAATGCACCGGAAAACAAATTAGCGCTGGCAAAATTCCTGCACGGCTACGATCGCAAGCCCAGTTGAAGACGTGTGGGGCATTTGCTGATGCAGCCCGCGATGGTGCCCTCAGCCACCCGCCAGGCGAAATCGAGATAACGTGCGAAGCCAGTTGTTTGCGCATGCCATTGCGAGGTCGATCGACAACAGCCAGGGAACTTCCCGACGTGCGCCGCCTTGTGCGCAAAGGTTTGATCACCTACCCTTGCGCGCTTATAACGGACCATTTGCACATGATTGGACGGGAATATGACTGGTAACTCTGACACTGATCAGAAGAAGCGCTCTCGCGTCACGATCGTCGACGTTGCAAACAGCGCCGGCGTGCATATTTCGACTGCCTCGCGTGCGTTGAACCCGACGTCCCGTCATCGCATTTCGAGCAAGGTCGTAAAGAAAATCGAGAAGGTCGCCCAGCAGCTCGGCTACAGGCCCAATACGCTGGCCTCAAGTCTGCGCACTCAGAAATCCGGCACGATCGGCCTTGTCGTTCCGAGTCTCAGCGACCCTTTGTTCGCGCCCATCATTGCATCGATCGAAGAGCGTGTTGCGAACGACGGGTACATAACCTTTGTCGCAAGCTCAGACTATAAACCGGACAAATTGGTCTCGATCATCGAGCGCATGGGCGGCCAATACGTCGCCGGTCTCATCGTGGCGAGTTTTGAGCTGAACGACCCGTCGGTCGAGCTGTGCCTGAAATCGGGGATACCGACCGTGGCGGTCCTTCGCGATCCGCGGCACAGCCTAATTTCGTCGGTGGCGATGGACGATACCGCAGGTGTCCAGGCGTTAGTGGAGCACGTGCTAGAGCTCGGTCACAGGGATGTCGTGTACATTACCCCGCCATTGGCGGCATCAACGGCACAGAACAGGCTTGCAGGTTTCAAAGCCGGCGCCCGACTGGAAAAAGCGGCCGGTTGCCGATTTGATGTGATCGAAGCGCGAGCCTATGACGTCGCGGAAGGTGAGCGCATCATGCGGCAGATGCTGGCCACGGGACTGAAGAGCACCGCAGTCCTGGCCTTTAACGACCTTCTCGCGGTCGGGTGCCTGATCGCCCTGAAATCTGCAGGGATTGCCTGCCCGGAACAGATTTCACTTACCGGTATCAATGATCTTCGGTTCATGGATTTGCTGTCACCGCCGTTGACGAGCCTGCATACGGCTGGCCGCGATCTTGGCTTTGAAAGCGCCGAGCTGCTCATGAGCCTGATAAGCAATCATAGTCAACCGGTGAAACGCGTTCTACTCACGCCGCATGTGGTCGTACGCGGCACGACGGGCCTGGCGCCAGCACCGGACAGAGCCGATCGTCTCACGCCGATTCGAACGGATCATGATGCCGTCGAATGAGCTGAGCCCCTCAGCAGTGCGATCGTTAAGCTATCGCGCCTTCCCGCAGTTCGTGGCTTGACGTTGCGAATTATCTCCTGCCGGAAATCATTGCCATGAAACGAATTTTGGGCTCGATCTCGAAGAACTCGTCTCCACGGGCGACGAATTCTTTCAGGTAGGGCATCTCCATGTGCTCTTCCCACGCCTGGCGATTTTTCCAGATCTCGTAGAATGTAAATTCCATGGGATTGTCGTTGTCCTGATGCAGATCATAGTCGACACACCCATCTTCTGAGCGGGTTTTCTCGATCAGCAAAAGCATGGCGGTCTTTGCCTCGTCGACCTTCTCAGGCCAAGTGACCAGATGCGCAATCACCGTAAGCTGCTGCGACATAGTTGCCCTTCCCTGGCTTATGTCCAATCCTGCCGCTCCGATGCGGTCTCGGCCGCCAATCGCAGGCCAGGATCCTTGAAATTGGGGATGATATCAGCGAGAGCCTGAACCGCGTCTGCCGAGGAGCATTTGCTTCTCAGCGGACGACTTAGCCGTCGGACGTATATCGCTCGCATCATAGGTGCAGTGAACGGCGCCGCATTCCGCGAGCCACGCCCAGAGCCTTTTCCAATCGAATGTGCCCATTTTTTCCTCCGAAATTGATGGATAACGCGGATGATCCCCAATCCGCTGGCATCCTCCATGCCTGCTTTCAGTCGACGTGATTGTGAGCGGAGTGAAGACGTTTTTCGAGAACGATTTTATCCGGTTCGGATATTTTTCCGCATGACGGCATTACAGCTGATGATTGGCGGGGCGGACTTTTGCTCACCTTGAAAGGAATCGAACCTCTCCCTCGTCTGACTTCCCCATTGGCGCCCACCATGTCACCTTCAAATCTACTTCGATCACCTTGTCCATGTCATTCCTCATGACACCGGCTCCCACCTTTGCGCGCATGCAACGAGATCATGACGACGCGCTCGAGTCCTGCGCCGCCCATCGCAACATTCATCATGTCGCCTTCCACTTCCACGCCAGGCATGCGGTTGAGCCCCGCCCGCACCGCGCTGTCGCGCTGCGAACAAGAGCGCGAACTGCAGCCCCGCGCGTACAAATTCCGCAACTGTCGTTCGGCCGTTCAAGCCTGCTGCGCCGGTAATCAACTGCATCTTGCCTCCTGGTCGGATTGCCCGGGAACACCCCGTCGATGGTGAGACGATGCGATGGTCGGCAAGGATTCAGTGACGGCTGCTTTTTTCTCCGAACCAGGTTCCTGCAGTCGACGTGCCTGGCTTCCGCCGACCAGAATCCATGGGCCTGTTTCCCGAGACTGCGGACGGCGCGGTCGATCCTCGCGCTGTAGAGGCGGCGCTCCTCAAGATGCACGAATTGCTAACGGTACTCCACGCGCGAGTGGGTGAAACAGGGTATCTCGCTGCCGGCCGCTTCACGTTCGCCGATGCGCAGCTGATCTCCACGCTTGCCGCCCTCCGGCTGTTTCTGAGGGTCTGCCGCGCGCTCGCCGCGAACCCGCAACTGACGACATATATGCTGCAGCACGCCGAGCGCTCCAGCGTAGTATCGACAGCCCCCTGGACAACAGGGAAAGCAGCGGGACGAAGGTTACTCTCGCAATCATCTGACCTCATCGATGCGGCAACTTCCTGGCGGCTAAGGAGCGCGCCGAGGGTCACCCGTACCCCTGCTTGCCGAGCAGGGCGCCGCAAAGACAGCGGAGAACGGATTGGCGCATCCGCTCCGCCCGGCTCATGGACACGAACTGGTGAATGACGGAGGCCGCGGAACCCATCCCGGATACCCTCTTGTTGGACGCCTCAAAGGTCTCGCGGAATTGCGCGGGGTGATGACGGCGATTGCGCGAAATTGATTCCGCGTCGCGAACTCTAGCATTTTATGCGCGTCGAATTCCGTCCAAAGCCCGTTCATACAAATATCTATTGCATTACGGTCGTAAGTTAATATTATGACCGTAATGCAACCGAATAGGGGCCTTGCTCAAGACTTGGCGAGACGTCCTATCACTTGAAGTTACGTGAGGATTCCCATGCACAAGGAAGTTACGTCAGACCAGACCAGGGATGCCGATGGATTGGCCTCCATAGGTGTTGCACAAGCTGCCCGCGCGATCAGTGACGGCGACTTCGCGGCGGAGTCATACGCCGAAGCACTTCTCGATCGTGCCCGGAAGCAATCGGATCTCAAGGCTTTCATTACGATCGACGAACAGGCTGTACTGACTGCCGCCCGCGAAGCCGACAAGGCCCGATCCGCTGGCGTATCTGGCCCCCTGCTCGGCGTTCCTCTAGGTGTCAAGGACAGCTATTTGACAAGCGGCCTGCGCACGACACTTGGGGTCAGCAATCTGAAAGATTACGTGCCCTCACGGGACGCCGAGGTGGTAAGCGCGATTAAGGAAGCCGGCGCGATCGTTTTCGGAAAGAACAACCTTGTCGAGATGTCCTTCGGGTTGACGGGAGACAACAGTCCGTATGGCCAGGTAAAAAATCCTCGCGCTCCTAATCGCGTCAGTGGTGGGTCCTCAAGCGGGTCCGCGGCGGCCGTCGCCGCTGGCATCGTGCCCGCCGCTTTCGGAGGTGACACCATCGGTTCCATCCGGGTGCCGGCGTCGTTATGCGGTGTCGTCGGTTTCAAGCCGACGACGGGGCGTTGGCCGCGAACTGGTGTCGCACCGATTTCCCATGTTCTCGATACGACAGGCGTGTTCGCCCGCACTGTCGAAGACTGCGAGCTCATCGATCAGGTCGTCACGAAGGATCCTGCACCGATGGCCACCGAATTGGGTGACCTGAAGGGCGTGAAGTTCGCCTATGCGCCCAAGCAATATCTCGACCTCATCGATCCCGAGGTCGAGGGACGTTTCAAAAACGTCATTCACAGACTACGCGATGCCGGCGCCGAAATCGTCGAAACTGATTTCGGAGAGGAATTCTCAGCGCTTGCCGACACGACAACCTGGAGCATCTTCTTCCGTGAGACGATGGGTGCGATTTCCGCGTTTCTCAAAGAGAACGGTATTCCCACCTCCTTCGAGGAAATTTACCGGGACCTCAAGCCGGGTCTGAAGGAAGCGTGGCAGCACCATGTTCTGCCAAGTGGATCCAAATGGCTTTCTGAAGATGGCTATAGCGCCGTATTGGCAAATGATCGGCCGAAACTTCAGCGCTTATTCAGCGATGCATTTGCGACAAGCGGGGCTGAGGTGTTTCTCCTCCCGACGACACCTTGCACCGCACCCGAGATCGGTAAGGAAAACCAGTTTCTGATCGCAGGTCAGGAAGTGACCTTCGCTTCCTTGGCGAAGAACACCATCCCGGCAAGTGGCGCCGGGCTTCCGGGGATCAGCCTCCCGATGGGCAACGCGGGCAACGGCCTTCCGATCGGCCTTGAAATCGATGCTCGCTTTGGCGGGGATCGCAGGTTGCTGTCAGTCGCCCGTCGTGTGGAAGCGCTCGCCATCTCGTCTCTCTGAAGACCAGCAGCACAAGACGAACAGATCACGAAGCCCAACGTAGAAGGACCATGAGAATGGCAAGCAAATCAGTCGACATCCAGAAGATTGAAGTAGAACACGTTACAATCCACTCTAGCAAAGTCTTCGACGCCGTAAAGTCGAATTTGGAAAGCATGATTCCCAGTATCGACGACGGGATCTTTACGCTCCTTCGTTATCGGGAAACGACCCGAGCGCTTCGTGAACTGGAGGCGCTCCCGCCGCTATCGATTTTCGGATTTCGAGATCACGGCGCTGCGGTTCAAGTAGCCGGTCTTCAGCGTCAGGCGATACAATACGACATCGGCAATCCGCTTACCGCGACAAAAATGACCCGGCACCGCATCTCTGCCGGCCTCTATGCACCTATTCGCGTGCTCCTTCGCGAGGACAGCGACGGTGTCGCATTCGAGTACGATCGGCCGATCTCCACCTTCGGCCAGTTCGGGGACCCAGAAGTCCACGAAGTCGCGAGAAATCTTGATAAGGATCTGCAAGCCGCGCTCGAAACTGCAGCATCGTAGCCTGTCGGCACCCGCTGCTTTAAACGCGAGAACAATGTAATGCAGAGGCCTAACCAATTTACGGAACTCATAGATGCGCTTTGAAAAGGGTCACAAGGAGAACACGCGACGTCGGATCATCGACGTCGCGTCCAAGCGTTTTCGCAGGGAAGGTGTGGCGGCATCGGGCCTGGCAGGAATCATGTCGGAGTCCGGCCTGACAAACGGGGCATTCTATCCGCATTTCGATTCAAAAGAGACGCTCGTGAAGGAGGCCGTTGTCAGCGCTCTGAATGAACAGCTCGCAAATTTGGAGCAGGCCCGAACCGCAAGCCTTGGAATTGAAGATGTCATTCGCGACTATTTGAACGTTGCCCATCTGCAAGGTAGCGAAGATGGCTGCCCGTCGGCCGCACTCTTGCCTGAAATCGGGCGTCAACCCGAGTCGGCTCGGAAGGCTTATGAGGATGGATTGGCGCGTTACATCGAAGCGCTCGCGTCGTATCTTCCAGCCTCGCCATTGTCCTCACCATCCGAGCGCGCAATGGCGATCTTCAGCTTAATGGTGGGCACACTCCAGATAGCGCGAGCTGTTTCCGATCCATCGAGAGCGGCGGAGATCATTGAAGGTGGAGTCCAAGCTGCACTGACCTTGGCAAAGACATAGCCAGAGTGCGACGCGAGAGACCAGCTGTATGTGGAAGCGTTGCTCTTGAAGGGATTGAAACTGACGACCTGTAATACGATTTCCCATCAGTAGGAATTGTGTCGCCGCGGCTTCAGACTTAGGCCCGAGGGGAAAGACGGATTTCCGAGCGTCCGCTGCCATACGCCCAACACGGAAACAAGGTTGTTTGCCGAAGGGCCGTTTTTGTAAAACGTGGAGCTGGATTCAATGACCGGAATGAGGGCGCAGAAGCGAATCCGAGGCGCAGGAATGCGCAGCTCGTGTTTTATTGAGCACTCCCTGGACCAACCGCCTCCAGGGAGTACACGTCGAGACAATCATTGAGGAAGACGCGCCGGTCAAAGTCCGCCGCGAATATCCTCCTTCTCGCACCGTCCTCACGGGAGAACGCGGATGACCGTCTTTCCCGCGCGCCGCTCCGTCGAATTGAAGGTGGCGACCGCATTGCCCAGACTTGAAACCTTGCCGATGTTCGTCCGCAGCCTCCCGTCCCGGGCCCGACTAACGATCTCGGATAGCTGGGCACGATCAGCCTCAACGACGAAATCAACCGCCAGGCCATCCGCAGGTCGAATATCCGTCGGGCCGACGGCTGTCACAAGCGTTCCCCCGGCCCGGATCAGCGCTGCGGACCGCCCCTGAACATCGTCCCCAATGACATCGAATAGCAGATCGACGCCGCCGACGTCTTCCAGGGTGTCGTTTTCAAGATCGACGAATTCATTTGCACCAAAGTCGAGAGCCCTCTGGCGGTCAGCGGCGCGTCCGGTGCCGATGACATAGGCGCCGGCTTCCCGCGCAAGCTGCGTCACGATCGAGCCGACGGCGCCAGCCGCGCCGTGTGCGAGCACGGTCTGTCCCGCCTGAAGGCGGCCGTGCTGAAACAGTCCCTGCCATGCGGTCAGGCCAGATATCGGCAGGCTGGCGCCCACTGTGAATTCGACGTTGCCGGGCAATGGCGCGAGATTGCGGGACTCCACCGCGACGTACTCAGCGAGTGTGCCGTCGCGAAACCAGTCAGTCAGGCCGAACACCCGCTGACCGATCGACAGTCCCGTGGTGCCATAGCCGAGCGCAGTGATCACACCGGCGAGCTCATGGCCGAGGATCGATGGCGTTCGAATAAAGACCGGGTTTAAGTGGCTAATTTCGGCCAGGAAGGGCGAAGTGAGCGCCCAATCCCAGGCCATGCCGACCCAGACGTCGGAAGGCTGGATCGGCATCGTGGGCGACTTCTTCAACAACGGAACATGTCCCCGCATGACGTTCAGAAACGCCCGCACGACCTCCTGATCCAGCGCTGAATGCGAATTCTTGATACGCACGATCATCGCTGGGTTATCCATTTCCAGCCTTGCGGAAATGTCCCACGCCAGCCTCGCCGGTCTGGTCTTCGGCACAAGAAAGAGCAGAACTTGCCCCCAAAGCGCTGATCTCCGTGCTTGAATAGCGCACGCTGTTGAACGAAACGCTGGAGAGGTCGCGGATGGCGCCGGGCGTGTTTCCGCTTCCGGCTTCACTCACGCATGCGATCCCCGCAGCCTGAATGAGATGATATGTCATTCCACGGCTATCCATAATTCGCAGGCATATACAATTTGCGCAGAAAACACTGCGCCGACAGCTCACCGCCTCTCGGAAAACGCAGGAATTAACAAAGACTTAAGCACTTCGGATACTTCTTGCACATTAGTATGACTTATTTGACGGTGGTTTTATTGCGCTCGGGTCTTTCATATTCACTTGCTGGGGTCTTCAAAACCCTTCGCGGTCTCGGAAGGGACAGCGGCGGCAATGTCGCGATCGTCGTTGCCCTCACCCTGGTGCCGATGATCGTCGCAGTCGGCGCGAGCTTTGACTACATCCGTACTTACAATGTCCGTCAGAGGATGCAGAGCGATCTCGACACGGCCCTGATCGCCGCAGTCAAAGAGATCGATACCGACGACACCGATGCCCTCAAGCAAAAGGTTGCAGACTGGTTCCACGCGCAGGTGGAAAACAGCTATACGCTTGGCGACATCGACATCGATACGTCAAACCATAAGATCACGGCGACGGCCAGCGGCACGGTTCCGACGACGTTGATGAAGATCGCCAACATCGACACCGTTGACGTCAGCGTGGCAAGCGCCGTCAAGGGGCCAGCCACCTCCTATCTCAATGTCTATATCGTTATCGACACATCCCCATCGATGCTTCTGGCGGCAACAACGGCCGGCCAGTCGGCCATGTATTCCGGCATCGGATGCCAGTTCGCCTGCCACACGGGCGATGCGCACACTATCGGCAAGACGAAATACGCCAACAATTACGAATACAGCACGGCCAAGAACATAAAGCTGCGCGCCGATGTTGCCGGCGACGCCGTCCGAGAAGTGCTCGACATGATTGACGACTCCGACAGCAATCATCAACGCATCAAGGTCGGATTATATAGCCTCGGCGATACCCTCACGGAAGTTCTGACCCCGACGCTCAGCACGGACACGGCGCGAAATCGCCTTGCGGACGCAAGTTACGGCCTGACCAGCGCGACCTCGAAGGCAGCCACCTATTTTGACGTGTCGCTTGCGACGCTCAAGCAGAAAGTCGGCACCGGAGGGGACGGAACGTCCTCGGGCTCGCCGCTCAAGCTGGTTCTCCTGCTGACGGACGGCGTCCAGTCGCAGCGCGAATGGGTGACCGACAAGGTAAATAAGAATAAGACGTCCGGCGCATACTGGAACAAGGTGGCGCCTCTCAACCCCGACTGGTGCGGCTATCTGAAGAACCAATCCAACACAATGGCGGTGCTCTATACCGAATACCTGCCGATCACCACCGACTGGGGTTACAACGCGACCGTCGGCTCGACCATGGCGAGCGCCAACTGGAAGAGCACCTACGGCGGCACCATGCAAAGCGGCGTGTCGACCAGCATCACGAGACGCGACTACATCCCCTATGCGCTTTCCGACTGCGCATCCTCCAAGAGTCTGTTCCTATCAGCGTCGTCGTCGACCGAGATCACCGCAGGTCTGTCGGCGCTTTTCACCCAATATCTCGCATCCGTCCGGCTGACCCAATGAGGCGAGGGAAACACTTCGCATCGTTGCGCCGCCTGCTTGGCGATCGCAAAGGGGTCGCTGCGATCGAATTTGCGATCCTCGCTCTGCCGCTCTTCATCATGATATTCGGCATTATCGAAGTGTCGCTGATGTTCTTCGTCAACTCGGCGCTGGACGCTTCGGTGCACAAGATCTCCCGGATGATCCGCACCGGCGAGGTTGCGTCCTCCAACATCACGCTGGCCGATTTCAAGGCCAGGATCTGCAACGACATGCTGCTGTCGTTCAGCTGCTCCAGCGGTCTGCTGGTCAAGGTGATCGTGCTCTCCGACCTCTCCTCGGCCACCAGCGCCGACCCCATCGACGAAAGCGGCAATCTCACTGTGACCGAGACCTATGATATCGGCAAGGGCAGCGACTACATCCTGGTTCAGACGTTCCTGCCATGGACGGCCGTCGTCAATTTCTTCAGCCTGTCGAGCGCCAAGCTTTCGGACGGCCGCTACCTGCTCGGATCTTCCGTTCTGTTCCGCAACGAGCCTTTCTGACATGATCATAAAACGGAGCCTGTCCTTCTTCCGCTTTACCCGATCCCGTGCACGTTATCTCATGGGCGACCGGTCGGCGGCTTCGGGCGTGGAATTCGCGCTGGTGTTGCCGATCCTGGTGATGCTCCTGTTCGGCACCGTCGATCTCGGCCATGCGCTCACGGTCAGCCGGAAGATAGATGAGATCGCCGCTTCCGCAGGCGACATGATTTCACAGCAGGGCTCCTGGACGAAATCCGATGTCGCCAAGCTTCTCTCCGGCGCCAGCTTCATCCTGCAGCCCTATGACACGACAGGGCTGACGATTACCCTCGCGGTGGACGATATCGCCAAGAGCGGCAGTGCAACGGTCAACTGGTCTGCAGCACTCAACACCTCCGCTCTTGCCTCCGGCTCGGCGAGCACAATCGAGGTCCCTTCGGAGATCCAGGATGACGGCGTGCAGGTGGTGCTGACCCGGGTGCAGTACACATTGACGACGCCGGTCTCGGCGTTCTTTTCAAACTTCACCGGGCAGAATGGCTACAGCTTCGATCGCCATTACTTCAATCGCCCGAGGGTCGGCGACAAGATCACCTACAACTGAGGCGGAAATCGAAGCCCTGCGGGGCGACAGCCCAGGCTCACTTGGGCAGCCTGACGATGCCGTATGGGTTGAACTTGAACTCATCCACTTCGTAAGTCGAATCGAAGGAGAGGCTTGCGTGGCGACCCTTGAGCGTCGGTTCAAGGCCCCGCCCTGCGATCTCGTCGGCCACCGCATCCATGATGGCGACGATCTGCCTTTCGTTGCCGGCCGTTTCAGGCACATAGACCTCCGGCAATCCGACGAGATGGAAACCGACGCTCTCCAGGTATCCCGGAACCGATAGCGGCCGCTTCGCAAAGGCCAGTCGGCCGATCCGCTGCCCAGCCAGTGGGTCGGCGGCCTTTACCGCCTCGGCGCCTTGCCGGATCAGCTCTCTCCATCGGTCGAGGCCATGGGCAATGCCAGCGCTCTCGCCCTTTACCGCAACCGCTCCCGCATCGATCAATCGCTCGACGAGGCGCAGCGCCAGCATCGAAACCTTCACCGTCTCCGCCTGTGGCATGCTCGGCCCGAGGACATAGAGGACCGACTGATGATCGGCGACGGCTTCCTCGTCTGCTGGGCTCCATGCATCGGCTTCGACCCGATCCCAGCACACGGCGAACGACTGGACCATCCGGTCATCAGGCTCGGACTGAGAATAGTCCTCGTCGATGCTGAAACCCGTCGCGAAGTCACGGATTGCCTGCGATGCCGCATCGGACAAGGGGCTGAGGTCACGTCCCCTGCCGAGGAAACATAAGACATGCCGGGGCGTCACCGACGATCCATCTGCCTCGGTTTGGATTGCCGTTTTCTCACCGGAAGCCGGGCTGATTTCCTTGGCCGATGACGGTTTCCAGCCGATCATCGCCCCGATGGACGCCAAGAGTGCGCGACGCAGGAGATTCAAGATCGATGCCTTCCGTTCGGTCGAATGTTCGCGGCCTCCTCGCCTTGTAAACGGATGAAGTCCGAAACGAAAGCAGGATCAAGCGTCCGACAGTCCGGCATGCCGCCAGCGAGTTCGACCGACCCGTTCAAGCCACAGCTTGGGCGCCGGTGATTTCCACGAGCGAGCCGCACATGAAGGCCGCTTCGTCCGACGCAAGGAACGCAACGAGCGCTGCCACCTCCTCCGGCCTGCCGATACGGCCGTAGGGGACGAGTTTGTCGAGATCGGCGATCGTCCGGCCGGCGCGGGTGACGCCTGCTTCCAGCATCGGCGTGTGGATTTCACCTGGGCAGACGGCATTGACCCGGACCTTGTCGGGCGCATAGTCGCGGGCGAGGTTCTGGGTGAAGGCGGCGACCGCCGCTTTCGTCGTGTTGTAGGCGATGTGGTTCGGCGCGGGGTAAAGCCCCCATTGCGAGGCCGTGTTGACGATCGCGCCGCCACCGGCATTGATCATGTGCGGGAGGGCCACACGGCAGAGATGGAACATCGAATCCAGGTTGACCGCGAAGCTCGTCTGCCAGTCTTCATCCGACAGGGCCAGCAGGTTTCCGCGCCGGTTTATGCCCGCATTGTTGACCAGCACGTCCAGCCGGCCCTTGATCGCAAAGGCTTTCTCGATGAGGTCGACGCATTCAGGCTTCCGGGAGATATCGGCTCCGATGGCGGTTGCCGATCCGCCGACTGCCTCGATGAGCGAAGCGACTTCGCCTGCCGCCTGGGCATTGGCATCAGCCACCACCACCAGGGCGCCTTCGTCGGCCAACCTCTTCGATATGGCCGACCCTATACCGCCGCCGCCGCCCGTGACCACCGCGACCTTACCCACAAATCTTTTCATATCGAACCTCCCTACCTGATGTAACTGCCGCCGTTGATGTCGAACGTCGCCCCATTGACCGAGGCCTGCGAAGGGCGAAGTAGGAAGGCCACCAGCTCGGCGATCTCCGCCGTCTCGGCCATCTCGCCGATCGGGATATCGCCGACCGCTGCATCCTTGCCGTGCTTTGCCACGAACTCCTCGGCCATGTCGGTGCGCACCCATCCGGGCGCGACAGAGACCGCGACGATCCCATCGCGCCCGAAGCTGCGCGCGATCGACTTTGTGAGATTGATCAGCGCCGCCTTGGTCGCTCCGTAAGGCATGGCGTCGGCCGCATAGCCGCGCTGTCCCGCGCGGCTTGCCATGTTGACGATCCGCCCGCCGCCATGGTGCTTGAAATGCGCGAGGGCTTCCTTGCAGAGATCGGCGGCTGCGAAGAAATTCACCTGGAACTCGGTCTGCCAGGCGATCCGCCAATCGACGGGATCGGCTTCGATCGAGATCTCGCTGCGGATGCCGGCATTGTTGACGACGGCATGGATCCGCCCCGCCGCCGCGAGCGCGTCGCGCCACAACGCGAAGGCGCCGTCCGGACTGGAGAGGTCGGCCTGGACGATCAGGCCGTTTCCACCCAGCTTGCCGAGAAGGGCTTGCGCCCTCTCTCTGTCGCGCCCGTAATGGATCACGGGCCGCGCGCCTTCGGCAGACAGGCGCTCGACGATGGCGGCGCCGATCCCGCCCGATGCTCCTGTGACGAGGACCGTCTGACCGGTGAGGGGTTGAACGAGAGACATCTGGAGCTCCTAACCGAGAAGGCCGACCTGGGGACCCCAGGTGTCGGACAGAGCAAATCCTGCGGCGAAGGGATCGTCGTCGGAGATGCGCAGCTGCTCCCGGCCATAGACGAAGGCGCGGCCGGTTATTCTCGGCAGCACGGCGCGGCGGCCGCCCACCTCGGTCTCGCCGATCGCCTCCGCCAGGAATTCCCCGCCGATGATCGACCGCGACGTTCTGCGGTCTCTGACCGCAACCTCACCGCGGGCGTAGAGCGTCGCCAGGTTCGCCGAACTGCCGGTTCCGCAGGGCGAGCGGTCGACGCGGCCGGGCTGCAGCGTCGTGCAGGTCCGCACTGCCCCATCGGCCTCCTGTCCACGGAACATCACGTAGGCAATCTCATCGACGCCTGTCAGGACGGGATGGGCGACCGAGACCTGCCCTGACAGAAGCGACTTGAGCTCGATACCGGCTTCTGCGAGCAGCCGGGCATTGGCGGGCGCAATATCGAGGCCGAGTTGTTCGACATCCACGAGCGCGTAATAGACGCCGCCGAAGGCGACGTCGACTTTAATGCGGCCCCATTTCGGCGTCTCCACCTCCTTGTCCAGCACTTCGGCGAAGCTCGGCACGTTGTCGAGGCTGACGGACAGGCACTGGCCGTCGCGGCAGACGGCGCGTGCGACAACGAGACCGGCGGGCGTGTCGAGGCGGACGACCGTCTCCGGTTCCGACATCGGCACCTGTCCGCTCTCGAGAAGTGCAGTGACCACGCAAATGCAGTTGCTGCCGGACATCGGGTGGGCGCGGTCGGCCTGGAGGACGATGAAGCCGGCATCCGCATCGCTGCGTATCGGCTCGACCAGCAGGTTCACCGACATGGCGACATTGGCGCGCGGCTCGAAGGTGACGAAGCGGCGCAGGCTGTCATCGACCGTGTTGATATGGTTCATCTTGTCGAGCATCGTCGCGCCCGGTATTTCAGGCGCCCCCGACACAATGACCTTGCCGACCTCGCCCTGGCAGTGGACCTGCAGCAGATCGAGGCTCCGCTTCCAGTTCATTCGGCCGCCTCCGGCTTGATGTACCAGCCCCAGGGATCCTCGCTGGCGAAGCGGGTGATCTGCTTGGTCTCGAGATAGTTGTCGAGGCCCCAGCGCCCGAGTTCGCGGCCGATGCCGGATTCCTTGTAGCCGCCCCAGGGCGCCTCGGTGAATGTCGGCTGCGAGCAGTTGATCCAGACGATGCCGGCGCGGAAGGCGGCGGCAACGCGCTCGGCGCGGACGCCATCCTTCGACATTACAGCGGCTGCCAGGCCGAAGCGGGAGTCGTTTGCGAGCTCCACGGCCTCCTCTTCGGTCTTGAACGCACGCAGGCAGACGACCGGCCCGAATATCTCTTCCTTCCACGCGTCGCTGTCGAGGGGCACGTCGGTCAGCACTGTCGGCCTGAGATAGAACCCTCTGTCGATTCCTTCCGGGCGCGTGCCGCCGCAGGCGACGGTGGCGCCGGCCTTCCGGGCGCCTTCGATCGCCGCGACGACCTGGTCATATTGGCGTTTCGAGACGAGCGGGCCGAGAAGGGTTCCCTCGTCGAGACCATTGCCGATCTTGATCCTGTTCGTCTCTTCGATCAGCCGTTCGAGCAGACGGCCATAGATTGCTTCGTGCACAAGAACGCGGGATGTGGCAGAGCAGACTTGGCCCTGGTTCCAGAAGATGCCGAACATGATCCACTCGACGGCCTTGTCGATATCGGCATCCTCGAAGACGACGAAGGGCGACTTGCCGCCGAGCTCCAGGCTGACGCGCTTGATGTCGCGGGCAGCCGCAGCCATGATCTTCGAGCCGACCGGCCCGGAGCCGGTAAAGGCGAGCTTGTCGACCTGCCTGTGATCGATGATCGCCTGCCCGGCGATCGAACCTGCCCCGGTCACGATATTGAGGACACCAGCAGGCAGCCCGGCTTCGTCGGCAACCGCCGCCAGCTCGAGCGCCGTCAGCGATGTCAATTCGGCGGGCTTCAGCACCACGGTGCAGCCGGCGGCGAGCGCCGGGGCGACCTTCCATGCTGCCATCAAAAGCGGATAGTTCCAGGGAATGATCGCGCCGGCCACCCCGATCGGCTCACGCACGGCCTTGGAGGTGAAGCGCGCATCGGGAAGCGCGATCGCCTCCTCGGGATTGTTGTCGAGCTGTTCGGCCAGTCCCGCATAGAAGTCGAAGCAGCCCGCCGCATCGGCGACGTCCCAATCGGCCTCCGGAAACGGCTTGCCGTTGTCGAGAACTTCGAGGCGTGCAATCTCGGCCTGACGGGCGCGGATGCCGTCCGCGATGGCGCGGAGATATCCGGCGCGCTGGGCCCCCGTCAGCTTCGGCCAGCCATCCCTGTCGAAGGCGCGGCGCGCGGCCGTCACGGCGAGGTCAACGTCTTCGGCCGTTGCGGCGGCGATCCTGTGGATCACCTCTTCGGTCGCCGGATTGATCACCTCGCAGGTTCCGCCCTTGACCGGTTTCACCCATTGTCCGTCGATATAGAGTTCGCTTCGCATAGTCACTTCCTTCGCCTTGCGCCGACGCTCTCAGAAGCGGTCGACGCGATAGGGTTTCATGTCTACGGGCGGTTCGACGCCCGTGATGAGATCGGCCATCAGGCGGCCGGTCGTCGCCGCATAGGTGAGGCCGAGATGTCCGTGGCCGGTCGCGTACCAGACGTTGCGGCGC
Organism: Rhizobium sp. WYCCWR 11146; assembly: GCF_013591995.1. NCBI lineage: Bacteria > Pseudomonadati > Pseudomonadota > Alphaproteobacteria > Hyphomicrobiales > Rhizobiaceae > Rhizobium > Rhizobium sp. WYCCWR 11146. The sequence continues at coordinate 366,645 of NZ_JACCEY010000038.1, read as the reverse complement.
TTGGCGGAAGACCCCATGACCGGCACGGTGTCGGGCAGCGCCGGGCGATGCCCCATCCACTCCGTTGCCTGCCGGACCTTCAGATCCGGCAATGCCTCCTGAGCCCTCTTCACCAGGATCTTCGCACGCCGATAGTCCGGTGGCGCGTCGAGACCGGCCATCTCTACCGTGCCGCCGACGCGGATGCCGCCTGCCGTCGGGGTGACCATGAAGGCGCGCGCCGGCCAGATGATCGAGTGGCGCATCGAGATGCCGGGTTCCATGATCTGCGTGTGGTAGCCGCGTTCGGTTTCAAGCGGGATATGTTCCCGCAGCAGGGCAGAAAGCCGGGCGGTGAAGGCGCCGGCCGCAAGCACCACCTTGTCGGCAACAACGGTACGCCCGTCCGCCAATCGAAGCGCGGAGACGCCGGCGTCGCCCTGCTCGAAATCGACGACGTCACCCTGAACGATCCTGCCGCCGAGCCGCCCGAACCGTTCCGAAAGGGCGAAGACAAGTCTGTACGGGTCGGTGATTGACCGGTTGTCGGGAAAGAGGACCGCCTTGCCGATCTTCGTCGTCAAAACAGGCTCGAGGTCTCGAATGGCATTGCCGCCAAGGATTTCGTGCCTGAAGCCGAAGCGCTCCAGGACTTCCATATGCTCCCGATCGGCTTTGAACTCGGCGTCATCGGCATAGAGACTGAGACATCCCTCGGCAGTCAGCATGTGTGTCAAGCCGGTCTCCTTCAGGAGCGCGTCCAGGTCTTCGTAGACGCGTCGGCACAGCACGGCGCCGGCTGCCTCCAGTTCCCGCAGCTTCGAGGGACGGCTCGCAGCCAGGAACCGCAGGAACCAGGGCACCAGTTTCGGCAGATAGCCGGGACGGATGCGGACCGGACCCTCCGGATCGAGCAGCCATTTCGGCATCTGCGCCCAGATGCCGGGACGCGAGGCCGGCATGAATTCGGTGACGGCGATGCTCGCCATGTTGCCATAGGAAGCGCCGCGGCCCGGCGCCGCCTTGTCGAGCAAGGTGACGGCTTTTCCCCGGCGCTGCAGTTCATAGGCGATTGTGGTGCCGATAATGCCGGCGCCGACGACCACGATGGATGACACGGCCAACCTCGCAATTTCAGTGGTTTCGGGGCGGCTTGGCCGCCCCATAAGTGTTACCAGTCGAGGCCTGTTACCAGTTGAGGATCGGCTGCATCGCCGCCTTGAATTCGGCCTTCTCCTCCGCCGTCAGTTCGCCGAGCGGCGCGCGGCAGGTACCGACCGGCGTGCCCTGGAGCTCGCAGCCATATTTAATCTTCTGGACGAACTTGCCGCTCTCGAGGATGTTCAGCGCTCTGTAGAGAACCGTCATCATCTCGCGGGCCTTTTCGAGGTCGCCGGAACGGAACGTCCGGTCGAGGTCGCAGCACGCTTTCGCCATGCAGTTGGCCGGACCGCAGATCCATGAATCCGCCCCCCAGAACATGAAGTCCAGCGCGATATCGTCGGAACCCGAGACGAGATCGATACGGCCCTTGTAGCGCGAATGGATATCGACAGCGCGCTGCAGAACCCCCGAGCTCTCCTTGATGCCGATCACCCGGCGATCGTCGGCGAGCGCATCCATCAAGTCGAACGAGATCTCGATGCCGTCCTTCGGGGGATAGTTGTAGAGGATGAGATTGACATCAGAGGCGTCGAGCACGGCGCGGTAATGCGCGAGCAGTTCGTCCTGCGTCGGACGCGTGTAGAAGGGTGTGGCGAGCAGAACGGTGTCATAGCCGATCTCCCTGGCGCGCGCCGTGTTCTCGATCACCTCGCGGGTGGCAGGCGCGTTGGTGCCGGCAATCAGTATCTCGCCGTCATTGGCGAAGTCCTTGACGAACTTGAGCACCTCGTCGCGCTCCTCGTTCGAGAGGGAGAAGTATTCGCCGGTCGAACCCATCGGCACCCAGCCCGTGACGCCGGCCGCACGCAGCGCCGTCAGGTGCTTTTCGAACGCCTTGAAGTCGATCTTGTTGTTCGTGTCGAAGGGAGTGATGAGCGCGGGCATGACGCCGGAAAGTTTCATGGGGAATTCTCCTGTCTGGGAACGACTATCTTCAGATTGCAAGCTTCTTCAGGATCCGGCCTTCCACGAGCGAGACGGCCCGCGTCAGAGGAAAGGCGATCGCGAAGTAGATGAGGGCAACGACCGTCAGCACTTCGACGGGACGGGCAGTGTTGTTGGAGATGTTCTGACCGACGAACATCAGATCCGCCATGCCGACGGCGGAAACCAGGGCGCTCTCCTTGAAGAGGCTGACGCAGTTCGACAGCAGCGTCGGGATAGCGCGCAGCACGGCCTGCGGCAGCACGACGTTCATCACCTGGCTCCTGCGCGGCAGGCCGAGGGCGACACAGGCGTCCAGTTGTTCCTGGCCGATGGATTTGAGGCTGGCCCGGAACGTCTCGCTGGTGATCGCCCCCATATAGAGCGTCAGCGCGATGACACCCGACGCCAGGTTCGAGAGCTCGACGCCGAGCAGCAGCGGCAGGCAGAAGAAGATCCAGAAGAGCTGGATAAGTACCGGCGTGCCGCGGAAGAACTCGACATATATGCTGGAGATTGCGCGAAGCGCGAGATTGCGCGACGTTCTGAGAAGACCGACGAGAAAGCCGAGAGAGCATCCGAGCACGATGCAGATGACAGTCAGCTTGAGCGTCATCCACAGGCCGAGCAGAAGTGCGTGTTCGAAACGCAGCAGGATGGAGAAGTCGAGCGTCATTCTGGCCTCCTAGCTGACAAGGATCTGGCGGCGGCGTTCGAGCAGGCCGACGATCTGGGTTATCGGGAAGGACACGGCGAAATAGATGAGAGCGACGACCGTAAAGGTTTCGATCGGGCGGTAGGTCTCGGTGGCCAGCGTCTTGCCCTGGTACATCAGGTCCTGGATAGCGACGATCGCGACCAGCGCGCTCTGCTGGAAGATGACGATACCGTTGGTTAGAAGTACCGGGATCGATGCGCGGAACGCCGTCGGGAAGACGATGTAGAGCACCCGCTGCAGCGGATTGAGACCGAGCGCGATACCGGCGTCGAGCTGTTCGCGCGGAACCGCCTGGATGGACGCCCGGTAGGCCTCAGCGTTGAACGCCATCAGATTGAGCCCAAGCGCCAGGATGCCCATTGTCACCGGGTCGAGGAAGACGTCGAACAGCATCGGCACGCAATAGAATATCCAGACGATCTGAACGATCGCCGGCGTGCAGCGGAAGAATTCGACGAACAGCATGAACGGCAGCCGCACGACCCGGTAGGGGCTCATGATCAGAAGGGCGAGCGCGAAGCCGATGACGATGCCGATGACGTTTGCCGCAGCCGTCAGTTCCAGCGAAACCCACAGCCCCTGCAGAAGCGGAGCGATAGATACTGCATTGAAGTCGAACGTGTAGTTCACGATGCCCTCCTTGCCGCTTGATATGGCCTACTGCTTGATATGAAAGACGCGGTCGATGAATTCCTTCGTCCGCTCCTCGCGGGGGGCGCCGAGCACCTGCTCGGGAGGGCCGTCCTCGACGACCACGCCGCCAGCGCAGAAGATGACGCGAGAGGCGATGTTCTTGGCGAACCACATGTCATGCGTCACGATCATCATCGGCATGTCCTGGGCGGCGAGCTGCAGGATGACATGCTCCACCTCGCTGACGAGTTCCGGGTCCAGCGCCGAAGTGACCTCATCGAACAGCATCAGCTTCGGGTCGAGCATCAGCGCGCGGGCGATGGCGACACGCTGCTTCTGGCCGCCGGAAAGCTGGGCCGGATAGGCATTGGATTTGGCGCCGAGGCCGAACCGCTCGAGCAGCGCCTGGGCTCGGGCCGTGGCCTTTGCCTTGGCTTCTCCACGCACCTTGCAGGGAGCGAGAACCAGATTCTGTATGACGTTCAGATGCGGAAACAGCGTGTAGTGCTGAAAGACCATGCCGATCGAACGGCGGACGTTGGTGTCGATCTGAGTTTTTCTGCCCGCGCTTTCGGAAGAAATATAGGGTTTCCCATCGAAACTGACCGACCCGCTGTCGATCTGCTCCAGCCCCATCATCACCCTCAGCAGCGTGCTCTTGCCGCCGCCGCTCGGACCAATGACGACGACACGTTCGCCGGGCTTCATTTCGATGTCGATGCCTTTCAGCACCTGAATGGCGCCGTTGCCGTAGCTTTTGTGAAGCGCCTGCATTTTCACGAGGGGAAGGCTGAAGGACGTGGTCATGCCAATCTCCGATGATCGAAGCTGGAAGGGCCGGCGCGAACCTCGCACCGGCCGGTGAGATTACTTTGCGCCCTTGAGCACGTCGTCGACCGCCTTCTTGATCAGCTCGTCGACGTGACCGGTCGCGACCTTCTCTTCGAGGAAGATATCGACCACCTCGACGTCAGCAGCCGAAAGATTGTGCGGCAGACCGAAAGCGACCCCCTGCTTGGCGAGGGCCGGCGTCGGGTTGAGCGCCACTGCCCATTCCGGGTTCGACTGGGTGAAGAGCTGGTTGGTGTCGGAGGCGTCGACCAGGATGTCGGCGCGCTTCGAGGTGACCGCCAGGCGGGTCTCGTCGTTACCGGGAAGGCGCATGACCGTAGCGTTCTTCACCGCAGCGGAAATTGCCTTGTCCTGCGCCGTGCCGGACATGACGGCGAGCGTCACGCCCGCCTTGTCGATATCGGCGACCGAAGCGGCGCCGGCTGCAATTTTCGGATTGTTTTTGTTGTAAGCGAGCGAGATCTGGTACTCCATCGCCGGGATCGAGAACTGCACGGCCATGGCGCGGGCCGGCGTCCGGTTCAGCGCCAGCGACAGATCCCATTTGCCGGCCTGCAGGCCGGCAACGATGTTGTCCCAGGTCGTATCGACGAATTCGGGCTTCACCTTCAGGACATCGGCAAATTCCTTGCAGAGATCAGCGAAGAAGCCGGAATATTCTCCGGTCGCCGGATCGCGCATGACATAGGGCGGAGCAACCGCTGCGCCGCAGCGCAACACGCCCGCCTTCTGCACACCCTGCCAATATCCCTCAGCGGTCTCAGCCTGTGCGGCGGTGGCGGAAAGACCTCCCATGAGAGCGAGCGCGGGCAGCGCCCGCAAGGCGGACGTTATCAACTTCGAAAGCATCGGCATTCCTCTTTTGCTATGCGCGAAGCGCGCGGTTCCACTCGTCGGCTGTAGCCGTTTCTGTTATTTTCTTTGTCGGCTGCGTGTCGACTGAGAAAGATATGTCAACAGCGTGTCGACAAAGTCAAGCGGAAAAATTACATTGCCGACACGCGGCTTTTCTGGCCCAATGGGACCCGCGTCGAGAGAAAGGGACCTAAGTGTCTGATGAATCGGAAGTGAAACGAATCCGCGGGACTGGCTGGAAAAGCGTCTACGAGACGCTCCGCAACGAGATCCTGTCGCTCGCTCTACCGCCCGGTCAGCTTCTCGATGAGATGACGCTTGCCGAACGCTTCGACATGTCGCGCTCGCCGGTGCGCGAAGCCCTGATCCGGCTCGGCGCCGACGAGCTGGTCGTCACGCTCTCGAACCGGAGCACGATCGTAGCGCCGATCGAAGTGGCGACGTTTCCCAAATATGTGGAGGCGCTCGACATCGCGCAGCGCATGAATACGCGGCTTGCCGCCGCGCTCAGGACCGAAGCTGACCTTAAGATCATCGCCAAGCGGCTGAAGTCGTTCGAAGCGGCGGTTAAAACCGGCAATCACCTCGCCATGTCGGAAGCCAACAAGGAATTTCACATGGCAATCGCCCATGCCGGGAAAAACCAGTATCTGGCCTCATTCTACGAGAAGCTGCTGTCGCAGGGGCAGCGGATGCTCCACCTGCATTTCGAATATCTGGAGCGCACCCACGAGGGCTACCTCCTGACCGACGAGCACACGCTCATGCTCAATGCCGTCAGGGATAAGAACGTGGAGCTCGCCGACGAACTCGCCCACGCTCATACGCGCCAGTTCCAGGACAATTTCATCAACTTCATGCGCGAGAACTATACGACGGATGTCGCGTTAGGCCCGCTGCGGGCTGCGGAGTAGTCAAATGAAAATCGACAGTATCGGCTTCGTCGGCACCGGCGCGATTACCGAAGCGATGGTTCGCGGGCTTCTCACTGAGCCGGCCTATGCCTCCGAGATTCACGTGTCTCCACGAAGCGCTCACATCGCCGCGACGCTGGCAGACGAATTTGCCACTGTCAGAATTGCCAAGGACAATCAGGACGTCGTCGATCGCAGCGACATGGTATTCCTGGCGATACGGCCGCAGGTCGCCGAGGAGGTCGTGCGCGCGCTATCGTTCAGGGATGGCCAAATGGTCGTCAGCCTCGTTGCGGCGACGGAGCGCCAGGCCCTCTCCGGTTGGATCGGCGCCGACGTGCATCTCGTGCAGGCGATCCCCCTGCCCTTCGTCGCCGGCCGGCAAGGCGTCACCGCCGTCTATCCGCCTGATACCACTGTCGCCGCGCTTTTCGATACGCTCGGAACGGCTGTCCAATGCCAGTCGAGGAAGGAATATGATCTTCTCGCAGCAGCGAGCGCAATGATGTCGACCTATTTCGGCATCATGGAGCAGGTTGCCGTCTGGCTGGAAAGAAGCGGCCTCGAAAAGGCGAAGGGACAGGCCTACATTGCCCCGCTCTTTGCAAGCCTCGCGCAGAAAGCGAACAGCCCCGGCAACGAACCGTTCAGCGCGCTGAGCCGCGAATTCGCGACCAAGGGCGGACTGAACGAGCAGGTTTTCTCCGACTTCGAGAAGAAGGGCGGCGTTGCCGCATTGAAGGCCGCACTCGACGGCGTACTTGCCCGCATCGAGGGCAAGAACTAGAGCCTTTCCGGGTTAGATTGCAGCATTCTGCCGGAGCAGGTTTTCGTCAGGGCAAAGGCGATTGGCGACGGGCATACCTCTTGGTACGTCCGAGCCGATCGCCTTTGATCCTGGCGGAAAGATGCCCGGCCCTTCGGGTTGGCTGAAACGGGCCGGCTGATCGACCGGCCGGCTTGGCCGTAGAGCCGGGCTACGACACGCGCCGGCCGGTCGACCATCCGACTCCGTTTGAGCCAACAGAATGCTGCAATCTAACCCGGAAAGGCTCTAAATCTGAATCCGGATCTAAATCAAAGAATAGAGCATGATGTCGTCCGAAAACCGCTTCACACTTTTCGGCATCATGCTCTAAACAGGGGTGAGGCGATTTGCGTGGTCGAACGCGCGGGCGCTGACGAGCAACCGGTAAGTTTGATGGCCATCCGCTTCGACCGCCCCGTTTCCAACGCCGCCCGCTTTTCGCGGCTGCTCGGGGCGTTTTCCCTGGTGCTGGCGCTGGCTGTGATGATCGCCCACCGCTTCGGCGGCCTCGCCACACCCTATCTGGTGCTGCTGCTGATTGCCGCTGCCGGCTGCGCGCTGCTGGCGGCGATGCTCGCCGCACTCGGGCTGCGCAGCCTCTGGATGACGGGGGCCGAAGGCGGACTGGCGGCGCTCGCGGCGCTGATCTATGCCGCCTTTCCGCTGGGACTTGGCGCCTATGCCACCGAGCGCTACATGACGCTGCCTGATATCTATGACGTTTCCACCGATCCGGTCTCCGCACCCGACTGGCTTTCGCCGCCGCACTCCGACCAGATCTGGCTGAAACGCAATGTGCAGGTGACGCCGGAGGATCGCGAAAAGCAGCTCGCCGCCTATCCCGAACTGACAGGCCGGCGCTATGAGGGTGCGCTCGACCGCGTGCTGGAGGCGGTGCGCAAGGTCGCCAAGATGAGCGGCATTACCATCACCAGGAGCAGTGGCGACACAGAGCCCGGCCGCGATCCCGAGGACAGGCCGGTCAAGCCGCCGCAGCCGGGCGACGATGCCGTGGCCGATGCGCCCGATACCATCCCCGTGCCGACGCCGCGTCCCTATGACGATGATGTCGCCAAGCTGATCCGAGGCGCCAACGGCGTGAGGCTGCAGGGCACCACCCGCACGCTGATCCTCGGCCTGCGCTTCGATATCATCATTCGGCTGCGCGAAGAGGCCGAGACCACCTTCGTCGACATCCGCGTCGCCTCCCGCTACGGCCAACACGACCTCGGCTTCAGCGCCGCAATCGCCGGGGATTATCTGAAGGCGCTGGATGCCGAACTGCTGGGGATTGCGGGTGGGTGAGTCGCGGTGGCGCAAAGCGCCAGCAATCGATCCAGTGGATCGATTGCAGCGGCGAACGCCCTGAGCCCAAGCGAAGGGCCGGGATACGGTGCGGCAAACTCGACGCCCATACGGTGCCGCCGCAGGCGGCGGCCCCTTATTCAAGCCCGCCGAGGCAGGAATGACGGCGAAGGGCATGCCGTGTGGCACCCCCCTCTGCCCTGCCGGGCCCGGGGTCGAGCCACGGGTCTCGCCCCGTCCTTCGGACCCCCCACAGGTGGGGAGATCGGCTGGGCGCACCGACTTCCCCAAACAATGAGCGTCCAGCACGGAGAAACGGTAGAGGGGCGCGAAGTTCAAGCCACTTGTGATCTCCTCACCTGTGGGGGAGATGCCCGGCAGGGCAGAGGGGGGTGACCCGGCACACAAACGCAGATGAGGGAGAACATCGAGGGAACCTCTTCGATCATCACCGCCACACCCACTCACTCCACCACCAACCACCCCGTATACCGCACCACCAACCCCGTCAGCGGCCCGCCAATCTCCACATGAAAGTGGAACCGCCCATCGCGCTCCTCCTCATACGTATCCCCGCCAGGCGCCAGAAACATCGGCAGCGGAATCCCGCAGAACCGCCAGCCGCGCACCACGAGCCGCAGCTTTTCCCCATCCGGCACCGGCGCCATCAGCACCCGGAACGGCCCGAAGACCTCGGCGAGCAGATGACGGTCACGGCCCTTTCCCTCGGCCTGCCAGCTGCGGAAGACCGTGCCGCCGAAATCCCGCGTCCAGATCTCCTTGTCGCCATCGCTCACGAATCGCACCGTCACCGGCACATCCTCGCCCGCCGGGGGAAAGCCGATCAGGCGAGCGACGATCCTCGCCAGCAGCCCGCTGCCGCGCTCGATCCGTGCCCGGCCGGAGGCGACACGGGCGCCGCCGGAATGCAGGGCGGCGAGGGCGGGCGGCAGCCGCTCCCAGGCGCTGCCGAGAATTCTCTGGTAGAGCGGCAGGGCCGCCGCCTCGTTTTCCATGCTGATGCCGGATGTGATCGAAAACCGCTGGAAGGCCGCTTCGAAATCCGCAAGCTGCAATTCCCCCGCCGCCGGCCGCGCCCCGCTCTCCGGCCGCGTGCCGGTCAGCAGCCGGCGCACCAGCGCCGCCACGCCGATGATGGGAATGAACGGCCCGTCATCACCTTCGGCAATCAGATGCCAGCCGGATGTCAGCCTGCTCCCGGCGTGATCGACGCCGCCGACGCGGACGAACATGCCGCCGCGATGTTCGCCCACCGCGAAAGCATGGCTGGCACGCTGCAACAGCCGCGAAAACGGCAGCAGCGACGGCAACAGCCGGTGGCGGACGAGCCTTGCCGCAAGGCTGAGCAAGTGCTGCAGCGGCTGCGGCTCCGTTCCGACACCGGTGAAGCTGGATTTGAGATCGGCAAAGCGCGCCGGCAGCAGCTTGAGATCCGGCGCATCCACCAGCAGGAATTTCCGGCTGCGCAGCGGCTTAACCCCCGGCGGCGCCACCGTCACCCGCATCGCATCGATCAGCCCGCGCCCGGCGGCCGGCGATCCATCGCGCAGCACCGTGATCTTCTTGCCGGCATAGCTTGATATCGCCCTCACGACATTGAGCCCGATCTTGACATGCGCCGACGGGGCAATGCCGGCCGCGACAGTGTCGACCCGGGAGAAATGCGGCGCCATCGCCTCGAGCGCTGCAAAGGAGAGGGCGGGCAGGCTGCTCAGCCCTGACAGAGCGAAGGTGCCCTTGGCCTTGGCTGCCGCATCCAGCCCACCGATGCCGGCGACGAAGCCGGTGCTGTCGGCGATATCGGCATAATCGATGCCGAGATCGATGCAGGCCTCGACCACCTTATAGGCATCCTTCCCGAAGCTCTGGAACGGCCCCGAGGCATCGACGACCAGATCGGGCCTCATCCGCGTCAACTGTTCGGTGAGATCGCCGTCACGGTCGAAGCGAACGGCCTGCACCAACGCGCCGAGATTGTTGCTTCCCAGGCCCTCGGCGCCATCCTTCGGGGTCCGGAGATCCGCAACGAAATCGTCAGCCTTTTCAAGCGAGCGCCCCCCAACCAGCAGCCTGAGCCGCGGTTCATCGCCAAGCAGCCGGGCAAGCCGCCCGCCAAACGTGCCGTATCCGCCGATGATGAGCAGCGAAAACCGGTCCTCGCTCATGTGATGAAGCGGCTTCGCTGCTCGGGCGTCGGCACCATGCAGCTTTGCCGCCCGGCAATCTTCAGCCTGTTGCGGGCGATGAATTCATAGAGCGCATTGGCTGCCCGCCGCGGCAGCAGCCGGAAAATCTTGACCATTGTGTAGGGAAAGCCGAGGCCCGCCACCATGCGGATCGAGCCGTCGGACTTGAAGAAGGCGCGGCCGTTTTCGATCAGGATATTGGTCTCGTAGTCGCGCGCGTGCAGCCCGTAATGCCGGTAGAGCGCTTCGCCGAGTGGCGTCTGCGCCGCGAGGAAACGGTATCGCTGCCGCCTGTCATGTTTCAGCGCGAATTTTACCCAGCCGGAGCAGAACACGCATTCGCCATCGAAGATGATCAACGGCCGGTCATCGGCAAAGGCGGGCACATCGGGGTCGTCGCGATAGCTGTAATCGGCTTGGGTCCCCACGCTCATCTCCCTGTTGCCGGCCGGTAGAAGGCGGCCAGTGAAGGCGGCCCATCCGCCGCGATCTCGCCGCGCTCCAGGAGATCCTCGATATGGGCGAGCACGGAAAGGGCGGCCGCCCCATGCAGCTTCGGATCGGTATCTCGATAGATCACCTTCACCATCTCGGATATCCGCCCATCGCCGGCCGTAACGCGCGCCAGCACCGCCTGCTCGCGCCTGAGGCGATGCGCCTTCAGCGCCTTGAGGAAACTCGAGGGCTCCGTCACCGGCCCGCCATGGCCGGGAAGCAACAGCCGATCCTCGCGCTCCATCAGCCGCTCGAGCGAGGCCATGTAATCCGCCATCGAACCATCCGGCGGCGCGACGATCGAGGTCGACCAGGCCATGACGTGATCGCCTGAAAACAGGATGTCGCGCGCCGCCAGCGCGAAGGCGGCATGATTGGCCGTGTGCCCCGGCGTCAGCACCGCAGTCAGCGCCCAGCCGTCGCCCGACAGGGTCTGACCGTCACTGAGCGTTATATCGGGCACGAATGATATATCCGAGCTTTCGGAGAAGGGATTGACCTCGCCCTCCCGCAGCGGCCGCGCCGGCCGGTGCGGCCCTTGGCCCACCGTCACCGCCCCCGTTGCCGCCTGCAGGCGCTTCGCCAGCGGCGAGTGGTCGCGATGCGTGTGGCTGACGAAGATATGCGTCACCGCGCGGCCGGCGAGCGCTGCCATCAGCGCCTGAAAATGCGCCTCGTCCTCCGGACCGGGATCGATGACCGCGACGGAGGAAGCGCCGACGATATAGCTGTTGGTGCCGAAAAAGGTGAAAGGGCCGGGATTGTTCACTGTCACCCGCTCGACCCCTGAAACAACCGGCACGGCCTGCCCATAGGCCGGCTCGAAAGCGAGGTCGAATGCGGGACTGTCCATGAAGGAATGATCTCGGGCCAATGACGTCGCCAGTTTCTAGCACGACGACGGGTGCTGCGCAGCGCATAAATCTGCGCCGGGTTAAACTTAGTCATTGTGACAGGCGAAGAGCTTTGCTAATCAGGCGTCGATTTGAGCAGGCGGTTTCCGCTCAAGCTCTGGTGGGGCGTCGCCAAGCGGTAAGGCAACGGTTTTTGGTACCGTCATCCCTGGTTCGAATCCAGGCGCCCCAGCCAGTTTTCTTTGTAAGCCAAGAATCCCCGCTTCTCAGCGTTTCCTGTCCAGTTCGGAATCGAGACGCCCGGTATCATTCTGCGGCTATGGTCAGAACGGCCTCGGCCTCATCGCCGTCCGCCTCGAAGTTTTCGCCTTCTTCCGCGATGGTCCCCGTATACGCTTTCTTGCCCATAGCTCCTTCGATCAGCGTCAGCAAGGCACGTTGCCGCTCCTGCATAAAGTCGTCGAAGCGATCAGCGCGCAGAAGAGCAGTATCGATGAGATGGGATCGCAAGTGCCGGTCCAGAACATCACCACCAATGGCAGGGATATCGGCTTGCCCCTTTTCGAGCGCTGCCAGATAGAGCGACGGGGCATCGCCGCCGATGATGCGGTTCGTCCGATAGGAAAGGGGCGTCTTGTTGATGATGGAGTCGTAGACCTGCGGCTTGATTTTGCGCTCCTCGCACCACCTCTTCGGGAAAATATGGTGAATGTCGACATTCTCGCTGAAGAACACCGTATCGCTGAACTTCTGACCGGAGCGAAAATCGAGTGCACCTTCCCCCATCAGCAACACATGCATGCCCTTATAGGCCGCAGAAAGACGCATGCGCATTGTCTTCAGACGATCGGAACGGAAGATTGTTTCGCTGACCGTGGCCGGCTCTGCTCCGCCCCTCAACCAAATGGGGACCTCGATGAAGTCTTTGGCGATACGGGTATCGACCGCCGAGCCATAGAGCTCGCCGAAAACGCCGTTCCAGAACCATTGGCGAAGCTTTTCCTTCACTGCCATATGTTCAAGTGCCATTTCACTTTCGGCAAGGATTGCAGCCAACGGCACGATCTGCGACTGATAAGGAAGGTCGTCTACCTTGTAGAAGTTCAGTTCGTGCAGGAACTTGGCCGCACGCTTGAACCCTTTCTCCGCGCGGTCGGCATAGGCCTGGTAGGCCGATAGCGGCAAGTTCAAGAGCGCCTGGCGGTTGCCGGTGACCTGTGGCAGTTCCTTGCCCTGTTTGCCCTCCGCGGTGGCGACTGAGCGGCGATCCCGCGTGTGGAACAGCGAGATCACGTGCAGGAAGTCCGTATTGGCCACATTTGCAAGGATGCCGGTGCTGCGTCCCGCTGCCGAGAGGGTTTCCGCGAGACTTTGATGGCGCGCCTTTACCCCTTCACCACCATACCAATCCTTGCGCAACTCGAAGCCTTCTGCCGCATACATGGCCGTTACCAATTCGAAAGCGTCGAGCGGCTTCCCGCCCGTGTTCACCTTCTCGAAGACTGTGCAAACTGCTTCCTTGCTAGTATTCCGATCCAAGGTGATGACTGGTACCTGATAACCTGAGAAGTTCTTGACCACCTCGTCATGGAATTTGGTGATGATCGGCCAAAGCTCGGTGAAGCTGCCTCTCTTGTTGCTGTAGTTGATGAAATCCACTTGCCAATCGTTCCACGAAAACATCGCGGTAAGCGGAAACATTAAATGCTCGAATTCAAGCTCCCGCGTCGAGAGATCCAAAACGATCTCACGACCGAAATCCGTGCGAATAATCTTGTCTTCGGGAACGCCAATTATCGCTTCCTCGCGGTTAGCCGCCTCATCGAGCGCCTTGCGAATATCAATATAGAACCAGCGCTTCACCTTCTTGTTTTTAGGCGTGATGGTCTGCACGACCTGATTTCGCAGTGTCACCTGATAAAGCGAGGTCATCCTCTGTTGCCCGTCCAGCAGAAGCACAGAAGGTTCCACCAATTTTGAGGTGTCTGGTGTGCCTTCTACAGGGCGCGGTTTGAAATTCACACCGCCGCCGGTTTCCAGCGACATCAATGCGCCGACGGGAAAAGCACGTGAGACCGATGCAACTAGGCTCTTGATGCGATCCTCGTCCCACACCCAGCTTCTTTGAAAATCGGGAAGCTGCAAGTCACCCCTTTGGCAATCGACCAAAAGTTCGTGCAGCGAAATCGGGTTTGTCTTGAACGTAGCGCCTGACATCATTCCCCCAAGAAAATCAAAATCCAGCGACGGTGAATCACTACGATGTGCCAATCCTAGAGTTGTTGCGGAGAGATGAGCAAGTTCAATTGTGGAGAGTATCTCTTTAACCTCCTATACCGCTTGATTGCATGGCTGCCGTTTGGTTTAGTTCCTACGTTCGGCTCATAGTCATGGAGCTGGCGGGGCGGGGTTAAGTGGTTCAAGAAATTGGTCGGTACGTTGTCGGGTTCATTCTTTCGGCAGCGAATATTCTCGTAAAGGATAGTGCGGCTCCGGGGATTGTTGCACTCGGGCTGGTTATATTATTAGCTTTGTGTGCGTTGATCTTCGTTTGCAAGGTGGCGAGCCAGAAGAAGGCGGTCACTTGGCTCAAGGCGCAGATACAAAGCAGCCCCAGTGGCGCGGAATTTAGCCGTAACATCGATCGTCTCTCTGCTGCTATCGATGAAGGCGGGCGCAATAAATATCGGCGCCATCTTGCTACAGTTTGGAATAAGTATCGCGAAACGCTCGTGCCTCACGAAGAGAATGGCAAGATCATTTTGCGGAATGCGGTCCGCCCTTCCATGTTTCTGAATCCTGACGATCTGGGGTTTAGCGTGGGATTTTGGCGGATTGTTCCAGGACTGTTCGTATCGAGCGGGCTGTTCTTGACATTTCTCGGATTGATTGCGGCACTCCAAACGTTAGGTGGGCGCGCCACAATAGACAGCGCGGCGATGCAAGAATTGCTTTCTGTCGCGTCTGCGAAGTTCATCATGTCCCTCACCGGACTGTTCTGCTCGATCTTTTTCACCATTGTTCTGAGAACCGCGTATGGACGCCTGGAAGAGGCGATCCACGAGCTTTGCGGCGCGATCGAGAAGCACCTCACCTATATCAGCCTCGAAGCGCTTGCCACCGAACAATTGAATGCAACGCGTGAGCAGCGGGAGCATTTTCGGCTGATCGGGATGGAGTTGGTTGCCGAGATTGGTCGTCCGCTGCGGGAAGAACTTCCTGCAGCCATCCAAAGCTCCATCGCCGATGCGATGGCTCCGATCGTCGAGAAAGTCGGCAAGATGGGTGCGGAAGGCGTTGGGGATATGGTTTCCGGTCTGTCGAACAAGCTGACTGATTCGATCGGCCTCGCACTTTCGGAAGTGAGTAACAAGATTTCGGATGCGAGCGACAGGCTTGGCGCATTGGCGGATCGGCTCGACCAGAGTTCTGGCCGGATCGGATCGGAGATGGAGGGCGTGACCGAACGCGTTGCGCGGGCAGTTGAGGACTTGCGTACGGCGCTCATGAACACAGCGGAAGTCACGGGCGGTACATTCAACGAAGGTGCGGAAAAGCTCCTTTCGGTGATGAACCAGACACTCGAAGGCATCAGGGACAACACTGGTGAGGGAGCGCGCGCGATGTCGGCCGCGGCCGAAGATATGCGTCAGGCGGCGGCGTCCTTTAAGCAGGAGATCGAGGCAGCGACCCGCGTCGGTACCGAGACCGCTCAGGAGCGGATGAAGCTTGCCAGCCAGCAGGTAAGCGATTCAATCGGCAACGCCGGTAAGGATGTTGCCGAAGTTTTCAGCCGAACGAGCGCGGAAATTGCAAAGGTTGCCGAAGATGTTTCTCAAAAGGCGGGTGCTGGTTTGCTCGCTCCCCTGGCGGAAATTGGAACGAGGCTCGAAAGTCTGGTTAAACAATTGGATCAAGGTACATCGGATATGCGTCGCATGTCCGATGGCGTGAAGACCGGAGCTGAGGCTTCAGAAAGAGCCGCGGCTAGTTTCAAGGGAGCCGCCGCAGAGCTGGTCACTGCCGCCAGCCCGGTGAAATCGATCGTCGATCGGATGGACAATTCAATTCGACAGTTGACCGATAGCACGCAGCATGTTGCGAGCACGATATCTCGTTCCGCGGAGGCAACGGCCGAGTCTGCGGCATCGGCACTTGCCGCCGCGGGGGAAATACTTGGAAGCGAGGCGAAGGCGATCGAGAGCGCGCTCGGCAGCGTGACCACCATGCTGGAGAAGCTGCGAGGGCAGGGCGACCGTTTGGACGACATGGATGTTAAGCTCGGTCAAGCTTTCAACCTCTATACGGAGAATGTCGAGAAGGCAGTCCAGGGCATGTTCGGGCACGTCCGTGATTTGCAGGATCGACTCAATCCGGCGCTTGATACGATGCGGGATATCGTCGAGCAGGCTGAGCAGTTCGCGCCGCAATCGCGGAGAGCTTGATGCGCGGCGGTTTTCGAACCCGCTACAGGGAAGAGGAGGAGGAAAGCGCCTTCGTGTCCATGACTGACATGACTGTGAGCTTTCTTTTTATCGTCATCCTTCTGCTCGCCTATTTTGCGAGTCAATACAGCGATAAAAATATGGTGCCGAGACCGGATTATGAGCGGGTATCGCAGGAGCGGGACGACGTGCGTCGAGAGAGGGACGATGCACGCCGCCAGATCATGCGACTTCAGATGCTCGTTAGCCAGCGCGAAGCCACGATTACGGAACTACGGGAGGAAATCGACGTCAAACAGACGGAAATTGACGATCTGCGACACGAAGTGGAGCAATTGAAGCAGGAGCTCGAAAAGCTTCGCAAAATCGATCCACTCGAAACCTATCTGGCGCTGTCAGCAGTGGAACGACGACGCATCCTGGAGACCCTACGAGATCAACTGAAAGTGGATTTTCCAGACCTCGAGGTTGTCATCAGTGAAGAAACCGATGCTCTTCGGTTTCAGGGTGATGGGCTTTTCGCGACAGGCTCGTTTTCAATCCGGCCAGACCGCCGCGCCATCGTTGAAAGCATTGCAACCCGGCTGGCACAGATTCTTCCTTGTTATACCGTAGGCGCTCGATCAAACTGGCGGCCGGAATGCAATCCCGGCAACGCCATTATTGAGGCATTACAAATCGAAGGCCACACGGATTCCACCGGAGACTTTACGGCCAATCTTGCCCTGTCGACCAATCGCGCCAACAGCACGTTCTCCGTGATTGTTGGAAGATCGCCCGAACTTGTTGAATTTCTCAACTTTCGCAAGCAGCCCGTTCTTTCCGTTGCTGGCTATGGCCAAATGAGACCTGTCAAAGACAACGCGACGAAGGAAGGCAGAGACACTAATCGTCGTGTCGACCTTCGCATCATCATGTATACGCCAAGCAAGTCCGAAGAAATTGAACGCATAAAAGATGCGTTGACCGCAAACACTCTGCGAAAGGAAGCGAATTGAGCCTTTCCACAGTTCTCGGACAGAATCGTCAATTCACCGGTCCCGCGCTGCCATCCTTGAATCCGTTGCGCTCCAGAACCGAGCGGATTTTGTCCCGATGGCCCGATGTCGTGGCAAATCCGCCCGATAAGGATCGCGAGAATCTCGTCGCGATGGTCCGAGAGCGCCTTGAGCGCGATCACTGGGAAGACACGAAACTATCGCTGATCACCAGCGCCGGCAGGGCGCTGTTCGATGAGGAGCGCCGCGAGCGACCGGACCTCGCCGGACTGCGGGATTTCTATTATCGCGAGACGCAGGCTTCGACGCGAACTAGCTTCCTCAGCGCTATATTTGCAATCTACATGGACAGTTTCGATCCAGAGGCAAATCACACATTGAGCCTCTCCGACGCCCTGTCAAAGGTGAAGGACCGCCTAGGCGCTCGTTGGCGCATGCTCCTAGACGCCGCGCCGGAGATGTTGTCCCCAAAAACGATCGCTGATGCCATCGCGCGCAAAATGGTCTCAATGGATAATCTCTGGACCGGCGTTCAGACGATGGGCATACGCAGTCCCCATGCACCCGGTTTGATGAACGCGGTTCACCTAGCTTATCTGAAGCAGATCGAGCCCCATCTGGACAAGCGGGCTGAAATGGAGCGGCTTGTCGAATGGTTGAAGCCAGAGGGTAGAGAAGCCAAGACCACGGGTGCTGGAGCGGCTGTTTCGGCATTGCTCGGGCACTGGGTCAATCGTACCCCCTCGCAAGACAACCTACGCTATCTCACCGAAAATATCATCGGCATTTATGGTGATCCTCGGGTCCAGCGCGGCGGCATCTGGTCAGCTGTGCCAGAACAGAGAATGGCTGTTATTCTTCGTTGGCTGACCGGAGAAAATATCCGCTTCTTCCTGGATGTCGTATCGGCGGTTGAAGACAGCCACATGTGGGAGCCTCGCAGGAAATTCTGGCTTGGCCTGCATAACAAGGGTCGGGTGGACGCCGCATGGGTGGCTTTCAGTGTTTCCGCAGAGCGGGAAGCGAAACGGCGCGGCGGTGGGAACGGAACCCTTAGATTCGGATTGCAGACCGCTGGCGGGGGCAGGTCAAACACCTCGCTGCTCGTACTCAAAATAGGCAGAAAAATCGTCATCGAGGGCTCGCACAGCTACAAGGTACACATTTTTGACGAGGCGGACCAACGGGCACCCGCCCTGTATCAGTGGCAATATGATTGTGAAAAAATCAGGCTTATCCCCCGTTCGAAATCGAAGTCACATGTGGGCGATTGGCAAAGCTGGGTACTGGAGCAAATTTAGGTCTTTCCCATGAAGCTTTCTTTATCCACGTCGCCAGGCGCCATCGTCCTCACTGTAAAGGATCAGAGCGCAAGTCTTCTTCACCGCCTCGTTCGCCGGAACTCAAAAGCCGATCTCCAGTACCTGAGTGCAGAAGAACGGCCGCTTGCCTACGCTATCGCTGATCTGCGCGCCGTTGCAGATGGGCTTGGTGAACCTTTGTCAATCGATTCCGATCGAATCGTGATGTCTCATCGCATCGCCGCATCGATTTCCGGCGAGGCAGGTGAGTTGCTTGGATTGCCTCCATTCGTCGACATGATACTTAAGACGGATGTCGAAGGCATCGTCGGCTCATCTAGCTTCCGCCTCCGCTACGAATGGTCCCGTAACGGCCAACGTCAGTTGCCGCATCGTACGGGCGCAATCCTTGATACTGCGCAGGGAACAAGGCGGCTGCCTCTTTGGATGCTCGACGCCATTGAGATAGCCGATTCCTATCACTCCGGTCAGGGCGACGCCACCGACTGGGAAGCGCTCGGGCGCTTCCGCAAGGCGCTCGATCCCGGCGCCTCGGGGGGCGATGGCGATGAAGCGTCGCGTATCTCCATGACCGATTTTCTAAGCGGTCTTGAAGTGCGTCTCGTTGACCGTTTTTCCATCTCCCCGAGGGGCGAATCGGACTTCGACGTGGTTCCATTTTCAGGCGATACGCTGGACACCCATGGCGTCACCTCTGGTTTCGCCGAAGCTTCCGAATCGATGAGCGAAGTCGGGGGGGCTGACCTACAAAGGTTCCAGTCCCTGGTCAGAGGACGCGGTGCCCTACCTGCCTATCGTCTGTCTCCTGGGCGCTATGTCGTTGTGGAGCGCTCGGCCGCGTCAGCACTCTCGGTCATGGCGGACATGCATAAGGCAGCCCCCGATGAGCGCCGCGCTTTTATCCAGAACCCACTGCCCAAATTGACCGAGGCAATCGAGGCTGAGCTTCGCCGCTCAGGAAAGCTGGACGGATTGTCGCCCGAGGCGGAGCAGGAAGCCATCGAAGCCGCAATCGGCCCCGTTCTAGTAGAGACGCAGGAATTCTCTGAGCGCGTAACGGGCATCGTGAAGTATGAAAAGCCGGATCTCGGGGAGTTTGAGCAGAGTAGTACAACGTGGCTGCCCGAAGAATTCGCCGGTCGCTTGGCCGAGGCGCTAGGACGGCAGGATGCAGCGCAGCTCCAAGCCCTGCGTGAGCGCGTCGCCGAAGCTATCGAGACGCAGAAGCCGACGGTGGAGTTTGAGGACTTGGTCCTGCCGGCGCGTGCTGAGATGCTCAAGCTGCTGGACGATAAGCTCGAGCAAATTGACAGCCGGGCTGCCGAGAAGGTTGACGAGGCTGATGTCGAGAAGGCGGGACCCTTCGTTTTAGAAACAGAGGTCAATTACGAAGAAGTCAAATGGCACGCGGCGCTGAAGCCGAGAACATCCAATGTCTCCGATGACCTGTCGGATGTAGTTCGCACGTCGCTCAAATCTCATCAGGTCGAAAGCTTGGCCTGGCAGATTCAAGCTTGGCGATCGGGATTGCCCGGCGTGCTTAATGCCGACGAACAAGGGCTCGGGAAGACGCTCCAAACAATCTCGTTCCTAGCATGGCTGAAAACGGCGATCGCTCGTCCCGAAGCCAAAAACCGTGGGCCTGTTCTCGTTGTAGCGCCGACTTCCCTCTTGGAAAATTGGGAACAGGAAGTCAGTCGGCACATGGACGAACAGGGGCTCGGCCATCTCATTCGCCTCTACGGTTCCAGTCTCGGAGGGCGCAAGCTCACCGGCGCCAGGGGTACGGATACCGAAAGCGGTGAGGCCAAGCTTGATTTCGGTGCACTGCATGAAGCGGTCGCCGAGGGGAGAGCCCATCGGTTCTGGTTGCTGACAACCTATACTACGCTGACCAACTACCAGCACTCGTTTGCACGCATCCCCTTCTCCGCAGTGGTCTTCGACGAAATCCAGGCCTTGAAGAACCCGATTAGTTTGCGTGCGGTTGCCGCCCGCTCGGTCAACGCCGACTTCAGGATCGGGCTGACGGGCACTCCCATTGAAAATAGCACCGTCGATCTCTGGGCTGTCATGGATCAGTTGGCAGCCGGTTCACTTGATAGCCTCAAGGAATTCCGCCAACGGTACCTGAAGCCCGAAGAAGGCAATATGGCTGAGCTATATGCCCGTGTTTTCGAGCGCCGCGGCAGTGTGCCGCCATTGGCAGTCCGTCGTCTGAAGGAGACTGTCGCCACCGATCTTCCGGTAAAATCGAGGTTCATCCATCCCCGTCTGATGCCCGATCTCCAGGCGCTTGCTTATGACGACGCCCGGCTGAAGCTGGCCCGTGAAGGATTGGGCGCGCAGCTCAAGATGCTACATCATATCAGGAGTGTCTCGGTCCATCCGTCTCTGGACGCAAAGATGAACAATGACGACTTCGAGCACTCTTCTGGTCGCCTCCACGCGACGATGGAGATATTGAGGCGCATCAAGGCGAACGACGAACGTGCGCTCGTCTTTATCGAACATCGGAAGATGCAATACCGCTTCATTGAGCTTGTTCGGAGTGAGTTGGGCCTCGGTCGTGTCGATCTCATCAACGGTGAGACTCCGATCTCCCAGCGGCAGGCGATCGTAAACCGGTTTCAAAGACATCTGTCCGAAGATCAGGGTTTCGATCTCCTCGTCCTTGGGCCTAAAGCGGCCGGTACGGGACTGACACTTACCGCTGCAACACATGTCATCCATCTGTCTCGTTGGTGGAACCCGGCCGTAGAAGAGCAGTGCAATGACCGCGTTCACCGCATCGGCCAAACTCGACCTGTGACGGTACATGTGCCTATGGCGGTTCACGAAGGTTATCGCGAGCAATCCTTCGACTGTCTTCTCCAGAGCCTTATGATGCGCAAGCGACGCCTAGCGAGTTCAGCGCTATGGCCCATGGGCGATGTAGACGACGATGTCGCAGCCCTCCAGCGGGGAATGGCAAGCGAGCGGCTACAGGCTGAGGCCGATCCCGTCGGCAAGGCAGTGGCAGCGATGTTCGCCCGCGACGAGCTGGTTGTCCCAACACGTGAGCCCGACGGGTCTTACGCCTTCCACTAAGCCGATATGAGAACTTCATGAGCGATACGCGCGTCCACAAAGGCCTAGTTATTGATGCCCCTTGGATCAGTCTGATCTTGGCTGGACAGAAAGATTGGGAGATGCGGTCCACTGCAACCTCCCATCGGGGATGGTTTGGCTTGATCTGGAAAGGCTTGGGATGTGTATACGGCGTTGCCCGCTTAGCTGACGTCGGCGACTCTCTAAGCCCGGAGCAAATGGTGAAAACGTTCGAACATCATCGTATTCCCGAAGAGATGATCCGATCGGGTGCCGTCGCGAAGTGGAACAAACCTTGGCATCTGGTCGACGTGATAAGGCTCCCCACGCCGGTGCGCTACAGACATCCAAACGGCGCCGTGACTTGGGTTGAGCTTAGCGAAGCAGTAAGCGTTGCAATCGAGGAGCAGCTAGCGTTACAAAACTCAGCACCAATGCCGACAGACCACGCTGATCAAGAGGCTCTCAGTTTTCAGAGTGAGCGGCGCACGATTGGGGAAAGCGTCTTAACGTCGGGAAATCTCACTCACAAGCATATCTACCTGCGTAATTTCTTCGATCGGTTCCCGAAGGATGCCATCGGTGGCTCGAACAAACAGCAGGCAGCGACGCGTGAAATAACCATTTCCTGGCGCAATGGCGCCCAGGTCGTCACCGACCTGGATGGGACAAAGAAGTTGTTTCGAGCTCGGGGATGGATAGGGTCTTTCTTCCAGCATTACGACGCTCAAGCCGGGGATCGTGTCGTGGTCGAAGAGCTTGCTCCTTATCGGTATAGCGTTCGGCTTGAAAAGTGATCTGATCGATGCGTTTATGAAATTAAATGGCCAAATGTGCGGGCAATATGGATCCTTGATACCTTTCGACCGGAAGCGCACCTCGGTGTAGAGCAATTGACGCCCACGTTAGTGGGCACAGCGCGGTGTACCAGAAGTCACGCGCAGCCACCGATCACCCACCCGTCCGTCCCGCCCGCCACGATCGTCAGCGCCAGCTCATTCGCTTCCCCGTGCCAGCGGCTATCTCACGTAGAGGCTTTGCAGGCTGAAGCTGACAACGTCGCGGAAGTGTGCGGCTGGCGGGACCTGTCCTCCGTCTCACGGGCGTTCTGCAAACAGTCGAACCCCCGTCAACTCCGCCAGCCTCCCCACCAGCGCATCCTGAAACCCCGCATCACCAACCTCCGCTGCAGCCTCCCGCCGCTGCCGATGATACCAATAACCACCGCTCACCTTGGCCGCGCCATCATCGCTCGCCGCAAGCCATGTCTGCGTAAGATGCCCCATCTCCAGATCATCGGGTGCGCCGGCGCCGCCCATCTTTGTCGGCACCCAGCCGGGGTCCACCGCGTTGCTGAGAACATCCGGCCAATGGCGGGCGACGGCGGCGGCGAGGGTGGCGATGTAGAGCTTGCTTTCCGAATAGGCCTGGCTTGCGTTCCACGGCCGCTTCTTCCAGTCGATATCGTCAAGGGCGCTGCTGCCGCTGCGGTGCATGCTGCTCGTGAGATAGACCAGGCGATCGGGGCGCGTGATCCAGGCGGTGAGCAGATAGGGGGCAAGCAGATTCACCGCCAGCGTCTTGGTGTGACCATCCGGCGTTTCGCCCCGGCTCCGCTCGAGGTAGATGCCGGCATTGTGGATGACGGCGTCCATGCGGCCGATGGCGTTGACCTGCTCGGCGATTGACCGCGTTTCGGTGGCGCTGGCGAGATCGCCGATGACGAGGCCGAGGGCGGCGGCCGATGTCTCTGCGATGGCGGAGGCGCGCTCGCTGGAGCGGGCGTGCAGCACGACGTCGTGGCCTTCCTTCATCAGGGTGCGGGCTGCGGCAAGGCCGAGGCCATCGGTGGAACCGGTGATGAAGATACGGCTCATGGGGTGTCCTTTCGCGGCGGCGTGGAGGGCGTCAGTCAAGCAGCTTTCGTTGGTTTGCTCAATGCGGGAGTTGGGGTGTGGGTTCCCGCGCTCCGCTATCTCAGGACTGTGATCCACGGATGTCTCGTTTGTGCGGATGCCTGCCCCTCACCCTAACCCTCTCCCCGTTCTGACGGGGAGAGGGGACGTGCCCTGCGAGAGGTGGGCGAGGTACGGAGAGGTCGCGGCATATCCCCTTCGCCCCGCCTGCGGGGGTCCGAAGGACGGGGCGAGACACGTGGCTCGACCCAGGCAGAGGTGCCGGCAGGCGGACGAGTGGCATTTTTCGCGGTGATTTCAGCGGCTTGACGCCAGCACCCGTCGGCATCATTGGCGACGGGTGTAGATCCTCGGGTCAAGCCCGAGGATGACGGAGGATGGGGTGGGGCTCGGCAAAAACGGCAACGTCAGCTTGCGCCACTCCACCCCGCCACTTCACCAAACGCCACCTCACACGCCCGCTTCACGCCGCCGCTCCGCCCCCGCCGCGATCGTCTGCAGCAGCTCATCCACCTCCCGCGCCAGCCGCTCCAGCGGCAAGCCGACGAAGCGGCCTTCCAGGCTGATGCTGACGACGCCATGCACCGCGCCGAAGAGGGTGCGGGCGCGGATGGCGCGGTCTTCGGGGGGCATGTCGGGTTGCAGTTCGGCCAGTGGTTCGGCGATCACGTCCATCAGGAAGAGGTGCTCGTTAAGATGCCATTGCGGCGTCGGGCTCGATTCCGGCGGGAAGTGCTCGAACAGTGCCTTCCAGAGGTTCCGGTGTTCGACGGCGAAGCTCAGATATCCCTGCGCCAGGTTGCGCAGCCGGTCGGTCGGCGGCCGGTCTTTGGTCTCGGGCAGGGTGAGCCTCGCCTCCAGCGCCTTCAGCGTGGCGGAGTTGACGTGGATGACGAGCTCGGCGAGGTCTGAAAAGACCGTGTAGAGGCCGCCGAGCGCGCAGCCGGCATCCTGGGTGATGTCGCGGGCCCTGAGATTTGTGAGCCCGTCTTTGGCGATCCGCTCGCGCGCCGCCTCGATCAGCCGGGCCTTCAGATCTTCGCGTTTTTCTTCTCGCCTACCGGCCATTAACCATTCCACTTCGATTTTTTGAACGTCGTTCAAAATTTATCTTGAACGACGTTCATGATTCTGGCATAACACCTCTCGTGAACAACGTTCATAAACCGGAGGAAGGAAATGTTCAAACTGATTTCCATTTTGTTGCGGGGCAGGGCGCATGATGCCGAACAGGCTTTCGCCGACTGCCACGCCGTGCCGCTGCTTTCCCAGCAGATCCGCGATGCCGCCCAGTCGATCCAGTCGGCGCGGCGCAGCGTCGCCGTCGCCATCGCCCAGAACGAGCAGGAGAAGGGGCAGCATGCAACGATCGTTGCCCGCATCGCCGATCTCGAGATCCGCGCTTCCGCAGCACTCACCAAGGGCAATGAGGGCCTGGCCCGCGAGGCGGCCGAGGCGATCGCCTATCTCGAAGCCGAGCGCGATGCATCGGAAAAGGCGCAAGCCCAGTTCACCCAAGCGATCGACAAGCTGAAGGGCATCGTCCGGGCCTCCGAGGCGCGGCTGCAGGAGCTGCAGCGCGGCGAGCGCCTGGCGCGTGCCACGCAGGAGGCGCAGAAGCTCGATGTCGTCGTTGCCGGCCCGGGCTTTGCCCCGCTCGACGATGCCGAGGAGACGCTGGCCCGTCTTCGCCTGCGCCAGAGCCAGAATGAGCTGACGGCGGCCGCCCTGAAGGACATGGAAGGCGCCATCCGCCCGGCCGGCATCATCGAAAAGCTTGCCAATGCCGGCTGCGGCGCGCCGCTGCGCACATCCGCCGATGATGTGCTGGCGCGGCTGAAGAGCCGCATCACGCCTGCTGCCTGAAATTGCATCCATCCAACCATTCATCCATTGAACCATAGGGACCACTGATATGAACGATAGTTTCCAGAAACATTCCGCCAGCTGGGTCAGCTTCTCCTACATCTCCTTCGGCTCGGCCGCCTTCATGCTGGCGCTCGGCCTCTACATGATGCCGCTCGATCTCTGGGGCAAAGGCTATCTCGCCATGGGCATTCTGATGCTGGTGCAGACCACGGTGAATATCACCAAGACGCTGCGCGACAACGCCGAATCCGAGAAGCTGATCCGCAAGGTCGAGGATGCCCGTACCGAGAAACTCCTGGTCAAGTTCAATCGTAACGATGAAGATTGATCTTGGTTAACCACAGCGCAGAGTTGTTACCGCATTCAACTTTTGCGTAACAACTCTGTGGCCTTCTCTGCCAGTCGAAAGAAGGACGAGCCCGTGCAACACAATCTGATGACCTCCAGGAAATTCGCGCCGCTGTTCTGGACCCAGTTCCTGACGGCCTTCAACGACAATTTCCTCAAGAACACCCTGGTGTTCCTCATTCTCTTCAAGATGTCGGCCAGTGAAGGTGCCGCCCTGGTGACGCTCGCCGGCGTCATCCTCATCGTGCCCTTCCTGCTGCTCTCGGCGCTCGGCGGCGAACTCGCCGACAAGCATGACAAGGCCAGGATCGCCGAGCTGCTGAAACGCTGCGAGATCGCGGTCGCCGCCCTGGCGGTCGTCGGTCTGGCCTTCTCCTCGATTTTTGTGCTGATGGCGGCGCTGTTCGGCTTCGGCGTCGTTTCGGCGCTGTTCGGGCCGATCAAATACGGCATCCTGCCCGATCATCTCGAGCGTCGCGACCTGCCGAAGGCCAATGCCTGGATCGAGGGCGGCACCTTCATCGCCATCCTCGCCGGCACGATCATCGCCGCATTCGCCTTCTCCGGCGGCGACAATGTGCTGATCTTCGGCACGATGATGATGGGGCTTTCGGTGCTCTGCTGGCTGGCCAGCCGGATGATCCCGCCCACAGGCTCCAAGGCGCCGGATCTTGAGATCGACCGTAATGTCATCCGCTCCAGCTACACCCTAGTCATGGAAATCCGCGCCGACAAACGCCTGTGGCGTTCAGCGCTGATGAACTGCTGGTTCTGGCTGGTCGGCGCCTTCGTTCTCTCCATCCTGCCGACCATGGTGACCGAGCTGCTCGGCGGCTCCGAGCTTGTCGTGCCGGCCTATCTCACCGTCTTTGCCATCGCCGTCGCCATCGGCTCGGCCATTGCCGCCTGGATGTCGTCTGGCCGCATCGTGCTGCTGCCGGCCCCCGTCGGCACGGCGCTGCTTGGCCTCTTCAGCCTCGATCTCGCCTGGAACCTCTGGGGCTTGGCTTCCACAAGCCATGCAACGACGATCGCCACCTTCTTCGCCGGTGAGAATACCATCCGCGTCGCCATCGATCTCGCCGGCATGGCGATCGCGGGCGCCTTCATCGCCGTGCCCACTTTCGCCGCGCTGCAGACCTGGGCGCATGAGGACCGCCGGGCCCGCGTTATCGGCGCCGCCAATGTGCTGTCGGCGCTGTTCATCACCGTCGGCCTTGGCCTCGTTGCCGTCGTCCAGGCGCTCGGCGCTTCCATTCCTGAGATCCTGATCGGCCTCGGCATCATCAATTTTGCTGTCGCCTGGCTGATGCTGAAGACGCTGCCGACCAATCCCTTCCGCGATTTTATCTCGATCCTGTTCCGCGCCTTTATGCGGCTGGAGGTCGAGGGTCTTGAGAATATCAAGAAGGCCGGCCGCGCGCCGATCATTGCGCTGAACCATGTCAGCCTGCTCGATGGCGCCCTGGCGCTTGCCATCACCGAGGAAGAGCCGACCTTTGCCGTCGATTACAAGATCGCCCAGGCCTGGTGGGTGCGGCCCTTCCTGAAGATGTGCAAATTCCTGCCGCTCGACCCCACCAAGCCGATGGCGACGCGTTCGCTGATCAAGGTGGTGCAGGACGGCAACCCGATCGGCATCTTCCCCGAGGGCCGCCTGACGGTGACCGGCACGCTGATGAAGGTCTATGATGGTGCCGCCATGGTCGCCGACAAAACAGGCTCGATGGTCGTGCCGGTGAAGATCGACGGGCTGGAGAAGAGCTATCTCTCCTATCTCGATAACGGCAAGATCCGCCGCCGGCTGTTCCCCAAGGTCAAGGTCACCATTCTCGAGCCGGTGAAGCTCGAAGTGCCCTCAGGGCTGAAGGGCCGCAAGCGCCGCACGGCGGCAGGTGCCGCCCTCTATCAGGTGATGTCGAACCTGCTGTTCCAGACCGCCGATACCTCGTCCACCGTGCTCGATCGCGTCATCCAGGCCGGCCATGAATTCGGCATGAAAAAACTTGCGGTCGAAGATCCGGTCACCGGCCGGCTGACCTATGGCAAGCTGCTCACCGGGGCTGCCGTGCTCGGTGCAAAATTCCGCACGCTGTTTCCGGAAACCAACCTCGGCGTCATGCTGCCGAATGCCAATGGTGCCGCCGCCACGCTTCTCGGCGTGATGACGGCGGGCAAGGTGCCGGCCATGCTGAACTTCACCGCTGGTGCCGCCAATATCCTCTCCGCCTGCAAGGCCGCCGAAGTCAAGCATGTGCTGACCTCGCGCGCCTTCGTCACCCAGGCGAAGCTCGGTGCCGTGATCGAGGAGATGGAAAAGCAGGTGAAGATCGTCTGGCTCGATGATCTCAGGACCGAAATCTCACTCAAGGACAAGATCCTTGGGTATCTCCGCAAGGCGCGGCCGCTCGTCAAGCGCCAGCCGGATGATCCGGCGGTGATCCTTTTCACCTCGGGTTCCGAGGGCACGCCGAAGGGCGTGGTGCTCACCCATCGCAACATCCTGTCGAACGCCGCCCAGGCCGCCGCCCGTATCGATTTCCACAGCGGCGACAAGGTGTTCAACATCCTGCCGGTGTTCCATTCCTTCGGGCTGACGGCCGGCACCGTGCTACCGCTGATCTCGGGCGTGCCGGTCTATTTCTATCCGTCGCCGCTGCATTATCGCATCGTGCCGGAGCTGATCTATGCCTCCAACGCCACGATCATCTTCGGCACCGACACCTTCCTCAACGGCTATTCGAGGACGGCGCATCCTTATGACTTCCGCTCGATCCGCTATATCTTCTCCGGCGCCGAGCCGGTGAAGGCCTCGACCCGCCAGACCTATATGGAAAAATTCGGCCTGCGCATCCTCGAAGGTTATGGCGTCACCGAGACCGCGCCCGTCATTTCCATCAACACGCCGATGTACAACAAGTCGGGCACGGTCGGCAAAATCCTGCCGGGCATGGAATGGAAGCTCGAACCGGTGCCCGGCATCGATGAGGGTGGCCGCCTGCATGTGCGCGGCGCCAATGTCATGGCCGGTTATCTGCGCGCCGAAAAGCCCGGCGTGCTCGAGCCGCTCGTCGACGGCTGGCACGATACCGGCGACATCGTCACCATCGACGAGGATGGCTTCGTCAAGATCCGCGGCCGCGCCAAACGCTTCGCCAAGATCGGCGGCGAAATGATCTCGCTCGCCGCCGTCGAGACGCTCGCCGCCGAACTCTGGCCGGGCGCCCTCTCCGTCGTCTCCTCGCTGCCCGACGCCAAGAAGGGCGAGCGCCTGGTGCTCCTGACCGACGCCCCCACCGCCACCCGCGCCGAATTCCTCGCCTTCGCCAAATCCAAGGGCGCCATGGACATGATGGTCCCGGCCGAGGTCAATATCGGCAAGGTGCCGGTACTCGGCTCCGGCAAGGTGGATTTCGTCGCGGCGCGGAAGCTGGCGGAAGCTGCGGTGCAGGGGGAAGTGGCGGCGTGAGGACGTAGGGTTCGGGGTGCGTGTGGCACCCCCCTCTGCCCTGCCGGGCATCTCCCCCACAAGGGGGGAGATTGGCTGGGCGCACTGGCTTCCCCAAACAACTGGTGTCACAGCGCGGCGAAACGGTAGATGGGCAGGAAGTTTAAGCCACTTGTGATCTCCCCACCTGTGGGGGAGATGCCCGGCAGGGCAGAGGGGGGTATCCACGTAACGCCCTGGCTATTCCGGCAGCGAGAGGCAAGCGTGGAATCGAGAGGTCGCGGTATGGTCCCTTCGCCCCGCGAGCGGGGAGAAGGTGGCGGCAGCCGGATGAGGGGCCACCCTCGGTGCAAACCAGAAAGCAGCGGCCTCGCGCCGAGACGTCGTCAGCATTTTAACAGGCGGCACCCGGCCGCCTGTACGCATCTCAACCAAACCGTCCGTTACTTCTGTTCGGGCGCCAAAAACTCTGCGCAATAGGACGGACCGTCGACGCCGGGGATGTCGGCGACGGTGCGGATGTCGCGGATGGTGTAGTCGGAGCTGGTGGTGATTTCGGCCTGGCAGCGCAGATAGGCGGTGCGGGCCGACGAAATCTGCTTGCCGCGCTTGCCATCGGCGCCTTCGGCATATTTCGCCGGAATGCGCACGGTCTTGTAGCCGCCGCGCCAGGTATAGACGGTGGTCGAACCTTGCTCGCTGTCGCTGATCGGCGGGCCGTAGGCGGCAAAGAAGATGCCGGCCGATTTGCCGACCCAGCGGGCCTCGATCGGATTGCCGGCGGAAGGAATGGTCGTGCATCCGGCAAGCGCAATTGCAAGCCCGGCCGCGGTCATGGTGCGGAAATTCATCGTGTCGTCCCTGATCTCAAGCGCATGGTTGCGAAGCCGCCCTCGTGAGTGGTTTCGCCTGTCCTGTCTGCCCTTTAGCGCGGAACCCGGCAAAAGAAAATTGCTCTCAAGAGACTTCCGTTCGATTTGCGGCAGGTGTGGCTTTTTGCTGCAGGCGCCACCGTCCGAGCCTGTCACAACCCCGTCAAAATTTCCGCCGGCTTTTTGGAATTTGGTGCTTGTGCAACCAGATAGGCTGTTCTATAGAAGCGCCGCTGGTCACGGAGTGTAGCGCAGTCTGGTAGCGCACCACGTTCGGGACGTGGGGGTCGAGTGTTCGAATCACTCCACTCCGACCAGCTAGAAACCCCGCTCCGGCGGGGTTTTTCGTTTGTGTCGCTGCTATGTCGATTTTTGCCCGGCAACGATTGATCATGACCTTCAATTCCACGACAAGGTCGATGAATTGGCTCCTGGGCTGTCGCTCCACCATATCGGCGGACATACTGCTTAGTTCGTGGGCAAAGAGGGGCCGATCGCCGTAACGCAGTGATCGCTATTTCGGCGGCCCTATTCGGTGGATCGCCGACCCCAAACTGATCGTCAGAGGCCGGCAAGATAGTGAGCCATGGCAGCGATGTCGTCGGCCGACAAATTGCGCACCAGGGCCGTCATGTGGGGCATGTTCGGGCGCTTGTTATCGTGAAAGTCGGAGAGGGTTTTGATCAGGTAGTCCAGCTTCTGATTTGCGACGCGCGGAGTGTTGGCGTATCCGACGAAACCCTCCCGGTGGCACGAGGTGCACTTCTTCTCGACGTCGAGCGCATGGAAGCGGGTAATGCTCGCTGCGTCAGCCGGCTCGCGGTAGGCGGGCCAGGGCAGTGCGGAGAAGTAGGCCGCAAGCGCCTTCATGTCGTCGTCGGAAAGATTCTTCGCGATCCGGCCCATGAGGTCGTCGGTGCGCGCTCCATTGCGATATTCCTGCAAAGCTATCAGCAAAGAGGACTCGTGCTGGCCGGCGATGATCGGCGTGTTCTTAACAGTCGGCAGACCTTTCCTACCGTGACACATCTGGCAAAGCTTGGCCTTCTGGGAGATTGCCGCCGGCGGTGGCGCAGCATTGTTCTGCGCTCCAGCCGGCAGCGGACCGAGGGCCACGAGAGCGGCGATGACGAACGGAGCGAGCGCGCTGCTGCAGGGCATGCGAGGCCTCCAGATCGGGGCATGTGATGCTGATCTTATCAGGAGATGCAACCATTGGCGAGCGGACCCCCGTCGCCTCCATCCGATTATGGCTGCGTTTTTATGAGTTCACGCCCTAGTTGACTTGGAGTCTTGTGGCATTTGCTACATAAGTCCGGGCTTTTTGCGGACATGACCAGCCGCAAAAGTCTGAATATATGGGAGGTCCACCAACGAAAGGCTGGACCGTGACCTTGCTCCAACTCGCCTATCTCATGATTGCCTTATCCTACGTCGTCGCCGTCATCGCGCTGGCGGGCGGGCATTGACTCGCTGCCATGGCGCCACACCCCAAATTGCGAATTTTGCGGACGTGAAAAATTTGCTGCCGCGCCGGTCTATCCGCCCGGGTCGCCGCCGGCCGGGTAGGGGCCATCGAATGGAACCAACCCCGGCCAGCGCCGTTATACGCGAGGGAGTCCCACCATGAGCAACGCCCGTCGGGCGCAAACGAGATGGTGATGGTCCTCCCAGGAGAACGCACATGGATCTCACAACCCTTCTCATCATCGTTGTGATACTTCTTTTGCTCGGCGGCGGCGGTTGGTACGGCCGGGGACGCTGGTATTAAACGACGGTCGACGTGGCACGCATCACTGGGTTGACGAGCGCTCCGGCTAACTGAGCGCTGCGTGACGGCGCCATTGGCATTGGCCGCCAGTTCAGGCTGCCGCCCTCTCAGTGTCTTCATCATCCAACTGCCGTTCCGATCTTGGTTGCGCATCCTCCAAATGCGGTTCGGTTGCGGTACGGCAATGATTGGGCGGAACAGAGCGTGTTTTGGCGTCACGTTCGAACGCGAAAAAGCCCGGCAATGCAGGGCTTTTGAGATTATTCTTGTTGTTTGGGACGTGGGGGTCGAGTGTTTCGAATCACTCCACTCCGACCAGCTGTGACCCTCGGTTTCCCGAAATTCTCAGCTGACGAAAAATGACGGCAACGATCACTCCGACCGGAACGCGGCGGGAAGATCAACAGCCACATCAAGCGGCTGGAAATGCCGCAGGTTTTCCGTAATGACGGTGAGGTCGTAGGCTCGCGCGGTCGCCGCTATGATGAGGTCGCCAAGCCCGGGATGACGGCCCTGGCTCTCGGCTTCATCTTCCAGGGCGCCGACGATGCGCGCGACAACGGTATCCATCGGCAAGATCCGATCCCCGAAACTCTCGGTGATGACGTCCAGCCATGCCGAAAGGCACTTTGCCCGCTCGATGCCGCCGCGACGGTGAAGGCTCCGCATTCCCTTCTCGATCTCCGCGACCGACAGAGCCGACAGAAACAGGCTATCGGCTTCGCCCTGCTCATGAAACCATGCCCGCACCGGATCGGACGCCGGCGCCTTGCCCGGCGCGAGCTTCGAAATGATGTTCGTGTCGAGAAGATAGGCGGTCACAGATCGATATCGCGCATTTTCGAAGGGTTCCGCTCCTGCTCGACCCCGCCGGGAAAGGTCAACAGGAAATCCCCGAAATTCGGCCGTGGCTTCTTCAAAGCCCTTTTCGCGGCCTCGGCCGCTTCGACGGACACAAGCACGGCGGCGGGCTTTCCGTGCCGCGTGATCGTCACGAATTCCCCGTTTGCCGCTTCATCGACCAGACCGGCGAAACCGGCCTTTGCCTCTGCTACGCTGATTGTTGACATTGCTGCCTCTAATTCTAAATGACCATATATGGTCAAAATAGACATTGACGTCGACGAACTCAAGAGGGCGAATTTCCAAGGGTGTATCGGCGTCGCTTAGAATCGGCCGAAAGCCCATCCTCTCTCCGGTTATAATTTTTCTGCAGAAGAGTTATAACGGAGGTGCGGCTGAACGGGAGCGGTGCATTGGCATCGCATGAATCGAGTGCGATGGCCCGCACTTTCGAATCAACCGGAACGAGTCCTGAAGTGATTCGTTGAGTCGCGTGTCCAGTGTGAGGGGGCGGCGCCATGAGCAGGCGACGAAGGTTCAAGCCGGTGAAGATCACCATCAATGGCAAGGTGAGAACGGTCTATAATGTCGTTCAGGCCGGCAACACTTTGCTGAATGACTGGCCCGAGCAGACGCCGGCGGCCAAGGTGGCCGAGCGGCTTGTGCTTGATGTGTTCAATGATGCGGCCGGGCCGGAGCAGGTGCGCCGCGCATTCATAACGGCGGCGAAGGCCAGCGACATCAAGTTCAGCTCCTGAGCGGCGGTATTGGCAAAAGCCCTGGCTCATTT
Organism: Rhizobium sp. WYCCWR 11146; assembly: GCF_013591995.1. NCBI lineage: Bacteria > Pseudomonadati > Pseudomonadota > Alphaproteobacteria > Hyphomicrobiales > Rhizobiaceae > Rhizobium > Rhizobium sp. WYCCWR 11146. The sequence goes on along the minus strand of NZ_JACCEY010000038.1, from coordinate 333,225 downwards.
CCATGACACATGCTCCTGGTTTCGCAGATCCCGGGTTTTGAACTGCGTCTCCATCCAGGCGGCCGTAACGATCGCCGCGAGGAAGCCGAAGGCGAGGCAGGCGATGGCCTGGATCCGCCACGAGACGAAGGTGACCGGCGCCGGGGTGGCGGGCTTTTGTGCGCATTCGCCGGGCGGGCAGGCGCAGCCGGAAAAGGCTTTGATCAGGCAATCGTTCATGACGCGCCGCCTTTCACCGTGTCGATGGCGGCGAGGATCTTCCGGTGAAGCGGGCAGCCGTGATCGTCGCTGCCATCGAAAAAGCGTTCGGCCTCCACCAGCGCCTGCAGGAGATCGGGTGCTCCGGCCGTGAAGCGGGCTTTGGCGCGGGTCTTTTCGGCTGTCCCGGCCTGTCGGGCGGCAGGAAGGGAAGGGCTCTCGGTTGAGCCGAGTGTAAGGTTGGCGGCAGGCATCTCCGTTCCCCTCAAGCGTAGAATTGATCGTTGTTGGCGATGCCCATGATCTCGCGGGCATAGCGGTAGTGCTCCTCGACGGAAGCCGCCGCACCGCGCAGCCAGGACGGGCCGCGGATCGAATGTTCGGGACGGCGCAGGAAGGCGAAGCCAAGCGCGCCCATGCGCTGGGCCTCGATCGCCATATAGGCGCGGCAGTCGCCGATCGTCTGCGCGCCATTCCAGCGGGCATCCCGCCTGCTTTCCTCGGTCTCGATCTTGCGAATGTGCTGCATCGCCCTGTCCTCTCGCCTATTTGATCGGCTTGAAAGTAAAGGTATATATCATACCCGATTACGTCAACCATGAAAGGTATAAAAAATACCCCAACGATTGACGAGGTACGAATCGTAGGTCTATGTCTGGGGCTAGTGATTGGGCGACCGGGTGCAACTCCCGAGCTGATGAAGCCCAGCGGCGCGGGAAGCGAAAGTCCTTAAGTGCGCTGTCAGAAAATCAGGACGAGGGCGAAGCGAATGGCCCCTCTGGCACGTGTCCCATCCCGGCTCCGGCCTTCAGGACTTGGCCAATGCTCTCCCGGCTTCATGGGCTTTGCTCATGGGGTAGGGGGAAGCTTTGGCCGGAACCCTCCCTCACCAGCCTTCAGGAACCTTCCCCTCCTAAGCTGAAGAGAGAGGATAGAGAACTGAAGTTGGAGTAGATGATGAAAGCAAAAAAAGGAGGCCGGCCATGCGCATGAAATCGAAAACACCGACGAGGTGATCGAGGCGGGTCTGGATGCGATCGCCGATTTTTTAAAGTCCATGGAGGAGAAGCTGCCGAAGGACATGTTCTCCGCAGCCATCCGTTCCATCCTCGTGGCGGTGACGAGAGTGGTGCGCGAACGGAATCCGGACGTTCCGCAATTTGTGGTTTCAGAGGACGGATCGCCTCGATACCCCTCGTAATCCCGGCTAGAGGATCGGCGAGCTTCGGAGCGAAATCCTACAGGCCGTACATTTCGCGCGCGGCACTGTATGCCAGAAGCAACACCGCTAGTGTGACGATATAGAACCAGATTCGGCCAGCGCGAGAGGAAGGGCGTATCATCCTGTTTTCCCTATTGAAATATCATTGATTCGCGGTGTTTTTTCCGAGCCTTGATCTCTCATCCCTACATCTCGATGATCGATCGGCGGACGCGGCCGACGATGGTGACGGCGCCCTGGAATTCCGGTGGTGGCACGTCCTCGTAGGATGCCGGCTGGAAGGGCGGGTCGTCGTTCGGGCGATAGCGCTTGTAGGTTGCAGCACCCGTCTCGTCGGCGACGACATAGAGCGCGTTCGGCGCCAGGCGCTTGTCGCGCAGATTGACGAAAATGATCGAGCCCGGCGGCGAGATCTTGTTCATCGAATTGCCTTCGACCTCGAGCGCGATCCATTCGCCATCCGGCAGGTCGAGTGCGGCGACCGTCGGGAATTCCGAAAAATCGGTGATCGGCGCCTGCTCGCTCAGCTGGCCGGCGCTGACCCAGGAGATTTTTGGCACATCGGCGACGGAGGCGGGCAGCTCATCCGGATCGAGCGCGTTGCCGGTGCCGAACTGCAGCCAGTTGAGATTGACCTTGAAAGCGCGGGCATACTTCTTCGCGTCAGCAATGCCGAAGCCGTTGCGGCCGGATTCATGCGCCTTGTAGACATTGGCATTCCAGCCGAACCGATCGACGATCGCCTTCGGTCCGGCAAAGCCGGCATTCTTTCGGGCCATGACGAGGCGCTTTGCGCGTTCTTCGCGCTCAAATTGTTCCTGATCTTTCAACATGATATAAAAAATACCCTAAAATAAGGTACATGTCATGCCCTAATGTGCTTGACATATAGGGTATTAATTGTACCCTAGTCGCCATGACAAGCACCGACATCATCAACAACGGTCCAGCGTTGCCGACTGGGGAGACCATGGCATGAGGTTCACCATCTCAAGCGAAGAGAAGCTCGCCATGGAGGTCATGCCGACCGGCGTCGTCATTCACCGGCCGCAAGGGCCAAGGGGAGGGCGCATGTCTGTGATATCAGTTCGCAATGAGGATATTCCCTTCCTCGCCAAGGCCCTGCAGCAGGTGCTGAACGCCAACCGGGAGGTGGAATCGCTATGACCATCTCCGCCCTGATTGCCGCCCATTACACCGGCTGCCCGATCTGCGCGAAGGCGCTGTCGATCGCCGAGGTGATCGAGCGCCACTGCGAAAATTGCGACCGGCCGACGCGACCGGAAGAGATCAGCGAGACGATGATCCCGCCCGGCGCTCTGCCGATCACCAACCCCGATAGCCCAGCCCCTCCCTGACGGCTATCGGTGGCTGGCGTCGTCGCCCTCCCTCGGCGACGCCAGCATCCCCGGGCGCGACATCGTCGCGCCCAGTGGGCGCGGCGATGCCGTGCCCACCGGCGCGACGATGTCGTGTCCGACCCAGGCGGCGGCCTGGCAGACGACCGGAGCCTTTGCTCGCGCAAGAGCCGGCTCCGGTCGTCATCGATGAATTTGAATCAAGCACGGGACGAGCCACCCGCTCCGGCGGGAACGGCGAGCCGCGTTCGAAATCGGAAAGAAGGATCATGCGATGAGCATCCAGGCCGAGGCCGCGCCAGCGCAGCAAAGCACGCACATGAACGCGCTCGAACTCTTCCGCACCGGCCGGGACTACATCGAAATCGCCACGCTCCTCGGGACGTCGGTGCAGTCGGTGGAAACCGATATCCACAGGCTTCGAAGTGCCGAGAAGGGCGACACCGCCCACGAGGACAATGCCGGCTCAGAGATCCGGCGGTTTCCCCGCCGCACCGCGAGGCCCGGCGCCCCGGTGAATTTTGCCGGCGGGCGACGGAGGCTGCGGGTTTGAAGAGGCCATCTCAACCGCGAAAGGGACATCGCATGGGCAAGGATACAACGAGCCAGGAGATCATGGACATCCTCAGCCCGGTGCTGGGGGAGGAGCTCGCGGCAGCAGTTATCGAGCATCGCAAGCGCACGCTGAAGAAGCCGCTGACGGCTTATGCCGCCAGGATGCAGGCGCGGGAATATCTGCTGACCGGCGATCCGGTCGGCGCCGCCGAGATGCAGATCTTCCGCGGCTGGCAGGCGATCAAATGCGACTGGTACCTCAAGGAGAAAGCGAGGGAGGCCGGGTCGATCAACAGCAGTACGAGAAGGACGACAGTGGATGCCGCACGAGATTTCCCCTCTGGTGAAGATCATTTCGGGGATGCTTTCTGGCTTCCCGGCATCAACAGGCACTGATCCCGACATGCAGATCCGCGCCTATCTCGTCGCCGTCGAGGGCCTTCCGGCAGAGGCGGTCTGGCGGGCCGCCAAACGCTTCATTTCCGGCCAGGTGAGGGACCATAACCGCGCCTTTGCCCCGAGCAGTGCCAGCTTTGCCGAAGAGTGCCGCAATCAGCAGGCGGCGATCGAGGCGGAGCGTCGGCCGCGCCTGGAGGCGGAACCCGAGGTGCTGCAGCCGAAAGTGCCGGCCTACAAGATGCAACTGCTGAAGCAAGCAGCCAACGGCAGCCGCAACGCCAAGCGGGAGCTGGCCCGGATGTTTCCCGACAACCCGATCATCGCCCGCGCCGCACTAGATGCACAGGAGGCCACCAAGTGACCATCACCTTTTGGACGGAAGACAAGATCGTCAAGGCGGAAAAGCTCTGGAAGGAAGGGCTGTCGGCGAGAGAGATCGCCAACCTATTCGGCTCGAAGAAGAACACCGTCATCAACATGGCGCACCGCAACCGCGACAGGTTCCCCTCCCGGCAGGACACCTGGCATCCGCAGCCGAAGGCGGGCCCGCCCGTCCAGCCGATCCGCCACCCCGACCGCGTGACGCGGGTGACCCTGTCGGGCGCGCATGTAACGATGCCGCGCGTGCCGTGCATCGATGGGTATGCAGAGCCATGAGCAACGTCACCCCACGCGAAACCGAAGTGATCCGCTGGATGGCGGCGGGCAAGACGGCAGCCGAGATCGGCACCATTCTCGGCATCTCGCCGATCACCGTGAATACGCACATTGCCAACGCCAAGATGAAGCTCGGCGTCTTCAAGGAAACGGCGCTGGTCGCCGCGGCACTCAGAAACGGCATCATTCGATAGAAGGACCATCAGCATGGGAGGCAAGGCCACCAAGGTGAAGACAGGGCGGGCAAACAAGGGCGCCGGCCGGCCGCGCAAGGAAAATGTCGAGCGTTTTCCCTGCGGCAAGATCAAGCCCTTCGAAACCGAGAAGGAGAATATCAGCGTGGCGATATCGGCCCGCCGGCGCATCCACGGCTTCGGCCGCACGGTTGATGACGAGACGGTCAAGAGCCCCTTTGCCGGCTATACCCTCGGCCGCATGTTCCTCGACGGCCTGATCACCGCCGAGCAGCGCCAGGCCGGCGACGACTATGCCGAGGCCATCGCCCGCTACCACAAGACCACAGGCATCCCGGCCCCGAGCCCGAGGGCGCAATCGCTCTTTACCGTCAAAGGCCACGAAGGCGAGGTCACCGAAACCTTCGCCGACCGCGCCCGCAAAGCCAGCAACCGCATGATGGCGCTGCAGGGCATCCTGCTGCGCTGCCCTGATGGACCGCAGGTCAGGAGCACGGTCTATAATGTGACGGTGATGGATTATGAACACTTGCGTCAGATGCCGCCGCAGCAGTTGTTGTGGCTGCGGAGGGGATTGACGGCGTTGCGGGGGGCGAGGGCTGGGTGATGGAGTGGCTCAAGCCGGGGGTCGAAATTGCCACGCCTAAACACAGGCGATCGGATTGACAGAAGATTAGCGGTTCGCACATACCTGCAGGGCCTGTTCTAATAGGGATATTGACGGATCCACCGTGAAATTGACGTTGCTGCAAGTTTTGAGGACATTGTGGGCGCAGGGGAGCAAGTGCCAAACACATGTCGTTCTCAAGGGACATAAGGAAGCAAGACTGTGATCTACGAGCTCAGAATTTACGACTGCCTGCCCGGCCGATTGCCCGCGCTGCTCAACCGCTTTGCCGAACATACGCTGGCAATATGGGACAAGCACGCCATCAAGCAGGCGGGTTTCTTCACCACAATCGTGGGCGAAAGCAGCCAGCGTCTCACCTATCTGATCGCCTGGGAATCGCTAGCCGATCGCGAGGTGAAATGGAAAGCTTTCACCACTGATCCTGCATGGCTTAAGGTCCGCGACGAGTCAGAGCGCGACGGGCAAATCCTCTCCAATATCTCTAGCCAGCTGTTGTCACCGACCGCCTTTTCGGCAGTAAAGTAAGACACCACCGATCCCCGCTTGCCGCCAGTCGGAATTCCACCCGATCTGGTCATCCGCGGAAGCGATGAAGAACGGCAGCTCCTAGAACAGGATGATTTTAGGCCCGGTCGGCCTAAAATCTGAATCCTGTTCTAAATTAAATAGTTGGAGCATGATGTCGCCCGAAAACCGACCACACTTTTCGGCATCATGCTCTAGGATATCGCCAACGCTGCCCGAACGGCCGGAATGGGCGCTTCGCCGACGGCTCTTCATCACCGTCGGCAAAATCGCTTAGGTCAGATCTCAGTGGCTTCGGAGAGCGAAAGCGCGCCCGCGCCGGAGCTGCCGCCGCGGCTGCTCTTATGGGCGAGCAGGGAGCTTACGGCGGGGCAAGGGCCGGTTGACGCCGGAGCTGCTCAGCCCGACACTCATCCGCGTGGGCGCTGGATCAGGTCCATCGCATGCTCTTCCATCCAGGCGACCTCAAGCATCCCCTCATCAAGCACACCGCGGCTGGCCAATTCCATCTCCCATGCGGAACCCGCTGCAGCAAGGTTGCGCATATGTTGCTGCATTTGCCGAACCCGTTCGATTCCGGCCTGCATGATGCCGATCTCCGGCGCTATCCCGTAGGCATCGAGCAACAACTGAAAGCGCCGGGCTTTTTCGCGGACGCCCGTTTGCAAGCCATGCGCCTCGCATTTCTCGTCACGCCAGAACGGCACCCAACGCCAGGCAACAAAGCCAAGGTCCCAGGAGCGCGGTCCCGGCGCTGCCGCGTCCCAGTCGATGAAAGCCACCGGGAGCCCTGCTTGGAAGACCGTATTCCACGGCGTCAAGTCATTGTGGCAGACCGTTTCAACAGGGTGGCGGGCGTCAAGACGCCATTCGCGATCCTTCCATAAGAAGCTGGCTGCAGCATCGTGGTAGGAACGCAGCAATTGTCCCAGGCGCTCGAGGACGTTATCGCGCCAGACATAATCCGGGAGACGGAGGTCGAAGCGACCGCCTTTATCGGGAAGGAAGCCTTCGCCATTGCCGACTTCACCTTCGATATAGGTGAGGACTTCCCGGCCCTGGTCATCGAGGCCCAGCGCACGCGGAGACCCATCATATCCCTGGCGCTCGACGTGCCGCAGCAGGTCTAAAACGGCGGGAGACCACGCACGTCCGTCGCGCCGCACCGTTTCGCCTATGCGCACGACGTTCGAATCCGTGCCGCCGATAAGAGGAATTTCTGGCTCGTCCATAGCCTAGCTTAGGCGAGGGCGAACTGACGGGTCAACGGACAAGATGCCGGCAAAGGCGAGGAACGTCGAGCCGACGTCATCGATGATCGCAGCACGCAAGTGCCGCGAAAGCCCGGACTCCCGCGCTATCCGGTTCATGCCGAGGGCCACCCTCACCCTAACCTTGCCGGGGTCGAACCACTCGCCTCGACCCGTCCTTTGGACGCCCGTAAACCGGGCGAGGGGACGTGCCATGCATAGGCCATGCCCCTTTTCGTTGCCGCACTATCGGAGTATTTTGCTCCCAAACTGTCTCAACTTGGCGCTGGAGAGTGCAGTGTTTGTGGACGGCCGTCGCAAGTTGCTGCTCTTTTTGGCCGTCGCATCGTGTCAGCTGACGTTGGCGCCACGGTTAGGTGCGGCAGACGACACCGTTACGATCGACAGCGGCATGCTGAAGGGTGAGAGGTCGGGCACGGTCGTCAGCTTCAAAGGCATACCCTATGCGGCATCGCCGGTTGGTGATCTGAGATGGCGTAATCCGAGACCAGCGGAGACATGGAGCGGTATCAAGGATGCCCGCAATTTCGGTCCGTCCTGCATGCAGACCGATGACCTGCCGAAGTCAGAGGATTGTTTGACCCTCAATGTCTGGACACCCGCCAAGCGTTCCAGGACACCGCTGCCGGTGATGGTTTGGATTTATGGCGGCGCTCTTGCCCAGGGAAACACCCCTCAATATCCCGGTGGCCAGCTGGCCGCCCGGAGAGTTTTGTTCGTCAGCATGAACTACCGCACAGGCCGATTGGGCTACTTTGCCCATCCGGCGCTGATGAAGGAATCCCCTGACGAGCCCGTCGGCAACTATGGTTACATGGACCAGCTTGCAGCCTTGAAATGGGTCCGGCAAAATATCGAAGCCTTCGGCGGCGATCCGAAGAAAGTGACGATATTCGGAGAGTCGGCAGGTGGCGGCTCGGTGATGGCGCACATGATATCGCCGTTGTCACGGGGGCTTTTCCGCGGCGCCATTCTACAGTCACCCGGTCTGCCTGCCGCGCGTGCTGAGAGCACGCCTTTGTCACCTTTGAAAGAAGCGGAGAAAACCGCGTTGGACTATGCGGCTTCTCTGGGAATCAATGGCAGCGATGCCGGCGCTCTCACCGCCCTTCGGGCGCTGCCTGCAGAAAAGCTGACCGAAGGTGCATCGGCGCAAGACGTGCTGGCGGGAATGTCGACAGGCAAGCCCGTCATCGGCGTCTCAGGCGCGATTATTGACGGACGGTTTTTGCTCGAAACGCCGGAAGCGGCTCTTGCGGCAGGCCGTCAAGCGCCGGTTCCCGTCATCGTCGGGGCAAATAATCGAGATCTCGGTCTCGGTCAGGCAGCGACGAAGGACGATCTGTTCGCGCTGTTCGGGAAGCATGCCGCCGAAGCCCGCAGCCTCTACGACCCGACCGGCCAACAGTCTGTCGATGAGCTGAAGCAGCAGGTTCTGGCCGACAAAATGCTTGTCGAACCATCCCGCCATCTCGCTGACGAGATGATCCGCGCTGGTCAGCCGACGTGGTGGTATCGTTTCTCCTATGTCGCCGAGGCTCTCCGCAACGATCCGGCATGGAAAGGCACTCCGCACGGCTTCGAAATTCCGTATATGCTCAACATTCCAAGCGCACTGGTGAAAGACAAGGTGACACCTGCCGACTGGGCCATGGCGACATTGGCGAGTGCTTACTGGGTCGAGTTTGCAACGAGCGGTGACCCCAATGGCGGCTCACTGCCAAAATGGCCTCACCACGACCCATTCGCCGACAGGGTCATGGACTTCACCAATCACGGCGTGACGTTCGGAGCCGATCCGCTGAAGCCGAGGCTCGACCTCTGGCAAAGATATTGGCAGGAAAAGAAATGACGGATGCCTGTCGCTTAGCTCCCGGCCCCATGCCATGAGCGACAGCGCCATCGCAGCCCAGGTAACGTGGATCGGCCATCCGTCCGGCACCGAGCCCACATTCGGTCAACTCTCATGGTCCACCCGCTCGCCGAGCGTCGGGAAAGGGCAAGCAACCCCCTCTCGGCCACTAAGGGCAACACGAGCCAGGTTACTTCGACGCGAGCTCTTCATTCGCGTCCGACGCCAATGCGTAGTGTCAGCCCCACTGAGGGTGATGACAGCCGTCTGGAAGGCTTCACGAGGCTGAGAATTTCACCGTGACACCGCGCTGCCGAAAGTAGGCCTCCATCCGCTTCCTGCCAGAACGGTTATTCTGCACGAGCCTGGCCGGGTCGAATACGGCCTCTTTCACACCCGCCCGCGTCAACGCTGCCTTCAGGGCCGCGATATGCACGTCGATGTCGGCGTTGTTCGCCTGGAGCGACTCATAAATGCGGTTTGTTGCATCTGCTACGGTCGGTTCGCTCACGATTACACTCCTGTTGTCGTCTGGCTGGCCTGACCGTATTGGGGTGAAACCTGTTCACGTCAATGGGTGACAATGGATTGGAACATTTCGTCCACTTTCGAAGATGAGCCACTCAACGGCAGGAACAGCTCCGCCACCGTCCCGTGCTCCGGCCCCCGGGGAAGAAGGCGAGGTGTCCTCACCAGCGAGCTGGCCCGGGCCCGCCTGCTACGCAGACTGAGAATACCCCCAGCGCTGTGGCGTTTCATCTAAGGGCGGTGATGGCTGGATGGGTTTGCCGATCGTAAAGCGCCATCTCCTCGGCGGTTGGCGGCTCGAACAGCTTCGACCACCTAAGCAGGTCCGCCCGCGAGATGTCGAACGTGCCGACTGGAAGCTCGGTGTTTCGCCGGGAAACCCGGTCCCAAAGCGCATCAAAGGGAACGTCGAGGAAGCAGAGGACGACGCGGGCACCAGCTGCGCGAGCTTCCTCCCGGCAGGTGTCGCGTTCTGCCCGTGACCACACTCCCCAATCCACGACAACGTTACACTGAAGCCTGATGGCACGCAGGGCGATCTGCCATTGCAGGCTCTCGACTCTGCCTCGGCACGGACCAGTTTCGGCTTCCGGAGTAGAGATGTCGGGGTAAAGCTTGTGCATCCAGTCGTCTCCGGTCAGACGGAGGGCGGATGCTTCATGTTCGATTATCTTGGCGAGCGACGTCTTACCCGAGCCGGGAAGACCGCAAGTGAGGTAGAGCGTGGGCATTGGAAAATCTCTGATTTTGGCTTGGCAAGTGGAAGTGGCCCCGCGGTGTCGTGCAGGACTGCGCTTCGCTCAAGGCCGCAAGGCGCGGCCAATCAGAGGTGTGTTGCCATGGTCTGTCTTGTAGGACCGCCCTGCTCGGGGGTCAAGACGGAGCGCATGGGTGAGCTCACCGGTGAGGTCGTCCGACCCACTGGCTGCTTTGTGGTGCCTCCAACAATAAGCTGACTGTCAGCATCCCGCCCGCAGGCGGCGCCTCCGATGCCTCGCAAATCAAAATCCGTAAGGAGGGGCAAAGAAGCAGTTCGCGTGGTCTTCGGTTGGGTGCAAGCAAATGTGAAAATGACTGTCTCCGGACGGAATGGTGTCACCATACGGAATTCGGAAGAAGTGTTGCTTTGTGACGAGGTGATGGTCGCCCGGATTGAGCAGCACTCTGAAACCGTCAGGACCGGTGCTCACGCTGGTACTCGGAATTTCGTGGCAATCGCCTCGTTCTTTGTCCCCTCGGCAGCAAGCGGGTGGATAGATCCATCCCGACTCGGTGTCGTGGGCGGTAGCGCCATTCCAGCAAGACAGCGTCGATAGGATAGTTGAGAAATACAAAGCGCGATTCATCTTTAGTGTTCCGGGGGCGGCAGGTCGCCAATCCGCCGGTAATTGTGAGCGAGGTCCTGCCGCATGTAACGAACGGACTCCGATCAAATGACGATATTTCCCCGATCGGCATCTTTGCCCGACCCTGTTTCGAATTAGAAAAGCATTTGCTGATATGGTCGTCCGCGAATTCCTCGACGCCGACCAAGGCAGGAGATACGTCATGGACGCTTCATGACGCAGATGTTGTTCGCATCGCGGCTCGACTGGTCTATCCGTCCAACGGATATGATCTGGGGACCGGCGGCTTGTGACAGCGCCGCATCTGACGCGCGGTTTGGTCGCCGCTGGCCGGCCTCATTCGGGAAGCCCTGCCGTTCGCAAGGCCGCTGCCAGCGCGTCCATCAAGTACGGCTGAAACAGGTTCGTTCGCACGTAGCCGCCGACCGAGAAATTCGGCGCCACCTCGATCAGTCGTCGTGCCGCAGAGTGCGCGGCTTCGACATTGCCAAGGCCGACGTGGCTGGCCGCCAGATAGGCGTATGGGATGCTGAAGCCGGGATTTGCCCGGACCGCCAGAGCGGCGTATCTGGCTGCGTCGGCGAAGGCGCCGGCAAAGAGGTGGGTCAGGGCGAGTGCGCAGTAGGGATGGTAGCTCAGCGGATCGTCGAGCGGGCTCAGCCGCAGCGCCTTGTGCGCATGTTCCACCGCCCGCTGGTGTCGCTCGCTGTGGGCACTGACCAAAGCGCTGAAGCCAAAGGCCAGGGCCGAATTGTTGTTCAATGCGAGAGCCCGGTCGAGCACCTCGACGGCGGCGTCGTAGTCCCGGGTGAGGTTGGCGCGGACGAACGCGCCGATGCTCATCGCCTGCGGGTCGTCGCTGTTGATGCCTAACGCAATATCGGCGTGGCTGAGTGCGGCCGCCTTGTCTGCGGGATCCAACCCGTTGCGCAGGTAGCGCTGCTCGTAACACCATGCGGCATAGCCATGCGCAGCGACATAGTCGGGCTGAAGCTCGATCGAGCGCGCCAGCAATTGCAGGGCCTTGTCCGTCTCGACGGGCGTGTTCGCGTGGGCGTGCGGCAGCGCCCGAAGGTAGAGATCGTACGCGTCCAGACTTTCGGGCCGCTTGCGGTGCGCACGCTCGATCTCCGCACGGCGAACACTCGGTTCGATCGAGCCCACGATCTGCTCAGTCAACCGATCCTGGAGATCGAACACGTCCGTTGCCGCGCCCTCGAACCTGTCGGCCCAGACATGAGTGGCCGATGCGCCGTCGACAAGCTGGGCATTGATCCTCAGCCTCCCCCCGGACTGCCGCAAGCTGCCCTGCAGCAGGTAGCGAACGCGTAGTTCGGCGGCAATTGTGCGCAGATCAGCTTTCTCGCCCCTGAAGCCGAAGGAGGAATTGCGTGCGATGACGAACAGACCCGGGATCTTCGAGAGGTTGGTGATGATGTCCTCGACCAGGCCATCGGCGAAGTAGTCATTGGGCTCGTCGCCGCGCATGGTGGCGAACGGCAGCACGGCGATGGAAGGGCCGCCGAGCGCACTCTCGTCGCTACGCTCCAGCGACAGGCGGTAGCCCCGCCGCGAGACGGTGGCCAAGACCGCATACCGCTCGTCGCCGAGCGCTCGCCGGATCTCGTGGATGCATTGAACGAGACTGTCGTCGGTAACGGCGGCGCCTCCCCAGACGGCTTCAAGCAGCTCGGCCTTGCTGACCAGCCTGTTCGCGTTCTGGACGAGGTGGCGAAGGACCGCAAAGGCCTGCGGCCTGAGGGCGATTGCATCGCCGTTCTCAAGACGGAGCGTCTCGCCTTCCAGGTCGACGACAACCTTGCCGTTGAGGATAAGGGTGGCAGTTGCTGGTGAACCGACCATGACGATCCTCACGTGTGACGGATCCCGTCGCCTAGCATACACCAGGTCTTCGCCGACGGCTCTTCATTCTTTCATGGGTCTGGCCGGCGCAATTTTGGCAAACGACCGGAACTCGCTCGTTACTTGGACGCGGCGTGGTGTGTGGTCGCAATGAAGCACGACCGCGCAGGAGGCGAAAAACGATGTCTACCGCCCGATCTTGTCCGGTCGCTCCGTGACCCTCCTGGGGCGCAAAGCAGCCTTATCCTTCGATGACGAAAAACCTTCACCGGGGTGGACAACGGCTTGTCCGCTTCTGCCGTCCGGCTGTGCTATTTCAACGGCAGGAACAGCTCCGCAACCGTCTCATGCTCCGGCACCTCGGAACACCACGCCCGATAGGGTCAAGAGACCCCAATGCGAGCACCCCGCCAGACTTACACGGCGCAACGTCACGGTGATGGGTTACGAACATCTGCGCCAGATGCAGCCACAGCAACGGCTGTGGAGGGGTTGACGGCATTGCGCAGGCCCAGGTCCTGGGGACGAAGTGACGCAAGCCTGGGTGTTTGTTTGATCCGTCAGGACGAAATGCCCAAGCTGAGGCGAACTAGAGGAACACCTGCTCCACATTATCACCAGGGTCGGCTTCCCACGCCTTCGCCAGGTTCAGGACATCGTCGAGCGGCTCGTCGGGATGCGACGTGGTGCAGAGAAATCGCTTCGGATCTGAGCCGTCGCCGACAACGATCCAATCGACCCTTTCTTCCAGATCGTTGGCGCCCGCCCCGACGATCGCGAGCAATGATACGCCTTCGGCAAGGCATTGCTCCACAAAACCCGTCAGAAGCGCTTCATCGGAAAGGGGTGAGTGAAGGACGATTTTTCGAGCGAGAGGCATTTGCGGATTCTAGGCTATCGTGAAGACGCCCGCAATCGATCCCCTGCAAACCGCGGTGACAAGGCCAAAGATTCGTCGTTAGAGTTCCAGCACCTTCGCCAACAGGCCATCCTTGGCGGCGAGGCGTGACCATCCCGACGCTATCCCCTGTTGCAGTATTGCGAATAGTTGTCCTCGCACCGATAGGTACGCCTCAATCGGCTGATCCCCCGATCAACGCCTGCCGTTAATTGTGCTTCGATCGCCGATATGTTTCAAAAGCGTATGACCGATGATATCTCTCTGCGCCTGCTGGATCAGCGCATTCGAAACCGCTTCATTGAGCTTTTCGACGTCCTGTCAGAGGGCGACGAGGCTGTCAGGCATCTTGGATGGGCGGAATACTTCAACTGGTTCTTCGACTGGTTCCCCGATGAGGGGCCCATGCAGCCTCTCTCTGCGATGACCGATCGAGAAACCGAGGCTGCAGAAAGCGTTCTCGCGGCAATGCGTGACGCTTACAACGCTACTCCGCGTTTCATGACCGACGATGGCCTGATTTCGACCGGATGGCCGAAGCGGATTCAGCCGATCGCCAAACAGGCAGCCGATGTTTTCCTCGTGCGCGGTCGCTTTGATGAGGACATCGCCGAGCCTGGCAACGCCTAGAACAGCCGGCGCAAAGCCGGACGATTGGATCACGCCGAGGACTGCCCCTCACCCTAACCCTCTCCCCGTAAAAGACGGGGAGAGGGGACGTGCCACGCGAGACGTGGCGGGGAACGGAGAGGTCGCCGCATGTCCCTTCTCCCCGCGAGCGGGGAGAAGGTGGCGGCAGCCGGATGAGGGGCAGGCGGCGATCTCTGAGCGGGGATTGTCGCATGTCGCAACTTTTCTTGAAAAACGATGCCGACACAACTGGGCGGAACACGATCGATGATGATAGTTATCAGGCAGGGATCGGTGATGCCGACCTTGAAGCGCGATCCAGACGATCCGGCTGTCCATCAATTTAACGATCGCGTCGGCAGAGAAGTTCTCAACCGTCGATCATGCCCGGATGCGTCGCTGTCCTTGCTCCAAAGCTCACCCCCCGCTCCGTCCTCCTCGGGCTTGACCCGAGGATCCACTCTCGCCTCCGTCAGCCGTGGGCATGGATTCCAGGCTCAAGGCCTGGAATGACGGAGGTTGGGGCCGTCTTAGCCGGATCCCCAGGACTCCGTTGCCAAGGGTCATCCGGCGCGGCACGCAGTGGGTCGCTGTCGTCATCGAAGGCGCGGGGTTGTCGTTTCGATCGCGGGAAGGGAGGCGTCCACTGCGTGCCGCATGAGAGCTGGTAGCGCGGCATTCTCACGCGCACTTTGCCGGGATCATACCAATCCGTAAGAAATGCAGCCCCGGCCGTAACAGAAAGGCGCGCGTCATCCACGTCCTCATGCTTTCAACCGCAGGACCATCGCTCCATCGGCAAAAACCACGCATTCAAGGCGTCGTTCATCGGTCCGGTTTGGGCGGCATCAAATTGCCGAACTCCATCGGAAAAGGAAATATGATCGTCGAGGTCTTTTCGCCGGCGATGACGTTCAATGTACTCAAATAACGAAGTTGCATGGCCTCGGGTTGCCTGGCGAGGATTTCGGCTGCTTCAAGCAGTTTCGCTGCAGCCTGCTGCTCGCCTTCGGCATTGATGATCTTGGCGCGCCGCTCGCGCTCGGCTTCCGCCTGACGGGCAATTGCGCGGATCATCGATTCGTTGATGTCGACATGTTTGATCTCCACATTGGCGACCTTGATGCCCCAGGCATCGGTCTGGGCGTCGAGGATTTCCTGAATGTCGATGTTGAGTTTGTCGCGTTCCGCCAGCATCTCGTCGAGGTCATGCTTGCCGAGCACCGAGCGCAGTGTCGTCTGGGCGAGCTGGCTCGTCGCCATCATGAAGTCCTCGACCTGGATCGTCGACCTCTCGGGATCGACGACCCTGAAATAGATCACCGCGCTGACGCGGACCGAGACATTGTCATGCGAAATGACATCCTGGCCGGGCACGTCGAGCACCCGCGTGCGCAGGTCGACCCGCATCATCTGCTGGACATAGGGGATGAGCAGGATCAAGCCAGGCCCCTTGACACCGGTGAAACGGCCAAGCGTGAAAACCACGCCGCGTTCGTATTCCCGCAGGATCTTGATCGCAGATGCGACGACGACGAGCAGAATAAAGATGATCACAAGATAGAAGGCGAGATCTGCAAACATGCCCATGGCTTTTCCTCCTGCATCTGAAGGCCGCTAGGCCTCCTGCGAACTGCGGGCCACTTCGAGCGTCAACCCATCCCGACCGGTCACTTTCACGCGGTCACCGGCGGCAAGCGGCTCAGTTGAAACGGCCTTCCAGCGCTCGCCATGAGCGATGACGTAGCCCGAGATGCCCGTCCAGCTATCGACCTTGCCTGAAATTCCGATCATCTGCTCGCCGCCGGTGACGACATCGTGCCCGCGCGAGATGAAGGCGAGACGGGCAATGATAAGGCTAAGACCGAGGCAGGCGACGGCGATTGCGCCAAGCACCGGCCAGGAAACCTTAAGCCCGGGTATATCCGTGTCGAACAAGATGGTAGCGCCGAGCACCAGTGCGATGCCGCCGCCGACGCCGAGTGCGCCGAAGGACGGCGAATGCGCCTCGACCACCGTCAGACCCACGCCGAGAACGATCAGCCCCAGGCCCGCAAAACTCACCGGCAGCAAGGCCAGAGCATAGAGACCAAGCAGCAGGCAGATGCCGCCGATCGTTCCCGGCACCAGCGTCCCGGGCGTCAGAAATTCAAAGATCAGGCCGTAGATACCGACCATCATCAAGATCAGCGCGATGTTCGGATCGGTGATCACCGAAAGCAGGCGGGTTCGCCAGTCCGGTTCAAGTTCCTGGACGATGAGACCCGATGTTTCGAGCCGGACATCCGTTTGACCGACCCGCACGACCCGGCCCTGCGCCTGTGCCAGGAGATCGTTTATATCGGCCGCCGTGAAATCTATGACCTTCTCACGCAGAGCTGCGGCGGAGGAAAGGCTCGCGGCCTCGCGCACGGCGCGCTCCGCCCAGTCGGCGTTGCGATTGCGCAGTTCCGCAAGCCCGCGGATATAGGCCACCGCATCGTTGATCGCCTTCGCCTCGCCGGCATCGCGCGGCACTTGCCGCTGCTTGCCGGTCGTATCAGGGCTGTCGTTTCGGTCACCATCGGATGGTCGGCCGCCAAGTGCGATCGGCGTCGCCGCACCCAGATTGGTGCCCGGTGCCATTGACGCGATATGGCTTGCGTAAAGAATATAGGTGCCGGCGCTGGCGGCTCGTGCTCCGCTGGGTGCAACGAAACTCGCGACCGGTATCGACGAGGCAAGAATCGCCCGAATGATGTCGCGCATCGACGTGTCGAGACCGCCGGGCGTATCGATCTGCAGGACGACTAGGCTGGCGCCACGTTCATTGGCCCGTTGAAGGCCGCGTCTTACATAGTGGGCCGTCGCCGGGCCAATCGCCCCGTTCATCTTCAGGACTATAGCGACACGCTCAGCTTCGGATGCGGGCGTCGCCAGGCCCAAAGCCGAGAACAACGTCAGCAGCAAAGCAAGGATTGACGGCATCCACCGCCAAAGCTCCAAACGCCACACAATCGTCCGCCGGACTCTCATATTTTGAAATATATGGCAGAACTGCGAAACGGTAAGAGACAAGTCCTTTCTCTGCGCCGCGTCGAGCGCGGCTGGAAACATTCGCGGCTTTAATGCAGCCCCGGCCGTTCGACCCTCGCACTTTACCAAAATGTATAGTTCCAGCGAGGTCCCCGTGAGGTTTGGAGCGCAGGCTTGGCGCCATCATTGCCAAGTCGAGGTCAGCTTTCTCATGAACATGCGCGCTACACCTGCCGCCCTAATGCCCGCCCTTCATCCGGTCAGCCTGCGGGTGAACACCTACCTGATCAATCTCGACCGTGCGCCATTGCGCCGGTTTCGAATGGAGCGCCTGCTGGCAAGCTTCGGCCTTGCCTTCGAGCGCGTGGCGGCGGTCGATGGGGCGGGGTTAAGCCTGCCGCATCCGGGCTTCGACGAAGCAGCCTATCTCAGCCGGCACGGCCGCCGGCCGAACCCTTTCGAGATCGGCTGCTATCTCAGCCATGTCGCATGCGCCAGGCGCTTCCTCGGCAGCCATGCCGAGTTCGCGCTCGTTCTGGAAGACGATCTCGATTTTGATGACGATCTGGCCGAGCTGCTCGATGCCGCCCTTGAGCACCAGGCGCGCTGGGACATCCTGCGGCTGTCGACCGTCAATTCCGGGAAAAAGCACAAGGTGGAGCCGCTGACCGCGTCACGCTCGCTCGCCATCGCGCTCACCCGCGAGAAGGGGTCCGGCGCCTACCTCATCAATCGCAAGGCGGCGGGGTGGATTGCCGGTGTGCTTGTCCCCATGCGTCTGCCCTATGATCTCGCCTTCGATCTGGAGTTCGATGATGGGCTGAGCGCCTGCTTCGTCGATCCGCTGCCGGTCAGCCAAAGGGCCGATCCCTGTTCCCAGATCCAGGCAGGGCTTTCGACCTACCGGCTGGGTCGCCGTCGGCCGTGGAGCGTGCTGCCGTATCGCGCCGCGGCCGAGCTGCGCCGCTTTGCGGCCCGCTTCAGCCGGCTCGCGGCATGGCGGATGAGAGGTTAGAATTTCTCCGCCGGCATCAGAGGGAAGCCGATCGAAACGATGAGGCCGGGATGATTATCCGCCATGGTGATCTCAGCCGAATGCAGCTCGGCGATCGCCTTGACGAGGCTGAGCCCGAGCCCGCTTCCCGGCGTCGTGCGGCTCTTGTCGAGCCGGTAGAGACGCCGGAAGACCTTGTCCCTTTCGCCGGCGGGAATGCCGGGGCCGGTATCGGCGACCGAGACGATGGCGCGGCCGCCGCGGTGGCGGAGCGAAACCGTGATATCGGTTCCGGCCGGGCAGTGGTTGATCGCGTTTTCCACCAGGTTGGCGATCATCTGCGTCAGGAGATCGCGGTCGCCCCGGATGAGAGCGGGACAGCGCTCCGCGATCCTCAACGTCATCAGCGCGTCTTCCGCGACATCGACATAGACCTCGGAAATGACCGCAAGCACGGCGTCGATATCGGTTGCCTGGAAACGCTCCTTGCGGGCGCCGGCCTCGATCTGGGAAATGCGCAGCAGCGCCTCGAAGGTGGCGTTGATCCGGTCGCTCTCGTGTCTCGCTTCGTCAAGCAGCGCCGAAACATCCGCCTGCCGGTCGTTGCCGGCCACCGCGGCATCCAGCGTCAGGCGCAGCCTGTTGAGAGGCGTCTTCAGATCGTGGGCGATATCGGCGCTCACCTGCCGCATGCTCTCGACCAGTCTCTGCAGCCGCTCCAGCGCCGCGTTGATCTGGATCGCCACCGTATCGAGATCGTCGCCGTTGCCGGTGATGGCAATGCGGGCGTCGAGCGCGCCGTGGGAGACGTCGTTCATGGTGAGGGCGACCCGGTCGAGCCGCGCCTGGGCGCGAACGGCGAGAAAGACGCCGCCGCCGATCGCGGTCGCGACGACGATCGCGGCCGCCCATTCGAAGCTCACCAGCACGATCCGCAGCATCTCGTCGACGTCGTTGAAGTTTTCCGCCACCACCAGGCTGTAGGGGCCGATAGTCGAGACCTGCATCCGGTAGCGTTCATGCCCCTTCAGCCCGACATCCCTGGAGGTGACGGTATAGACGCCGTTCGGGATGCGGGGTGCTGCGAAATTGCCGGCAAGCTTGCGCCCGCCTGCATCCGTCAGCGAATAGAGACCGTCGGAGGTCGACTGGAAGCTCGCATAATTGTTCAGCGTATTGGCCAGATCCTCGGTGTCACCGGGTTTGTAGGTCGAGACAATAAGCGAATTCATCTCGCCCAGCGACTGTTCGAGATCACGCGCAAGGCCGAGGCGCAGCATGTGATAGATGATCGCGCCGCTCAGGATGAAGGCGACGACGAAGAGCACGCCGAAGGTGACGGCAAGCCGGAACGGCGTGCTCCGGCGTAAGCTAGCGAGGCGCATGCAGGCTGTATCCGGTGTTGCGGACCGTATGCAGAAGCTGGACCTGGAACGGCTTGTCGACCTTGGCTCTCAGCCGGCTGATATGGGTCTCGACGACGCTGGTCTTCGGATCGAAGTGGAAATCCCAGACCCGCTCCAGCAGCATCGTCTTGGTGATGACCCGGCCTTCGCCGCGCATCAGCACCTCGAGCAGGGTGAATTCGCGCGGCTGCAGCTCGATCACCTGGCCGGCGCGGCGGGCCTCCCGCCGGATCAGATCGAGCTCGAGATCGGCCACCTTCAGCACCGTCCTCTGCTCCTGCACCGGAGGCCGCCGGCCAAGCGCATTGACGCGCGCCAGAAGTTCGGAGAAGGCAAAGGGCTTGACCAGATAATCGTCGCCGCCCGCCTCCAGCCCCTCGACCCGATCGTCGACGCCGCCGATCGATGTCAGGAACAGCGCCGATGTGCCGACCTTGGCGGCCCTCAGTGAACGCACGATCGCCAGCCCATCGAGACCCGGCAGCATGCGATCGACGACGATGACGTCATAGGCCTCGCGCTGCGCCTGAAACAGCCCGTCGCGGCCGTCGCCAACCACGTCACAGACATGCCCGGCCTCGGAAAAGCCCTTGGCGATATAATCGGACGTCTTGGTATCGTCCTCGATAAGCAGGATTCGCATCAGCCCGATCTTCCCGGCATGCCTGGGGGCGAGATCTAGCCGAGAGGACGGCTTGGCCACAACTTACGGATTCGTAAGGTGACGGGCGGGGGTGGCTTCAGGCGCAACCGGACGCTAGGAGTTTCCGGCCGTTCCTTGGAAAGAAGTGATGCGTTAGGCTTCTCTCGTCTCGGCAAGCTTAGATGACAAGGAGGGGACGGTGACGAACATTCCTAATAGTATGAAAACAGAACTCGCAGCCTGGAATGATGGTCGAGGGATCAGCCTCCGGGACTGGACCGCCAACAGCGGGAATTTCTCACTCGCCGTAGGCTATTCAGAGATATTCTGGCCGCGCTTCGTAGCGTTTGAAAAATACGTTCTCGTTGATGGTTTCAATATTGAGGGTTTGCGATCGTTCGAACAAAATCCTGAGGCAACGCGCCAGTCTATCGAATGGGTAATGAACCATTTTCACATCGCCGACATTCAGCACTCGGCATGCACGGATATGGCGGGCGACAAGCTGGCGATCCTGGGCGAACGGCTGCGCGAAATCTACATGGCCAAGCTTGGGTGGCAATTTCCTGATCGGACATTCGTCGTAGAGTTTGTTCAGCCGGAACGGGCAGATGACTTCCCAGATTATCAGATGAGCTTTTGCCAAACATGATTTCTGCTGTTGAAGTTGGCTTGCCCTAGATCCAACCATTGGCAACGGGCATGGATCCCAGGCTCAAGGCCTGGGATGACGGAGGGTGGGGGGAAGGGGTTGCCATGCTCCACCCGCCGTTCTCTGTGGCGAGGAGACCAAGAGGCCGGGAACCTCCTCCTCGTGCGTCTGCCATCCGTCTTGGCGTGTGAAATTTCCGCGCTACCTCTGCACACGGCAATGGAGGAAGATGATGAAGATGCGTAAGTTCACGATCGCCGATGTGTCGTTGGAGCGTTCCCCCGGTCAGGAGGCAGACATCTCCGTCGGCAATCTGGTCGACGAGCGGCACGGAGGGCCGATCACCATCGGCTATGGACGCTACGCACCCGGCCAGAGCCTTGCCGAGACGATGGCGGTAGACGACGTGATGATCGTTCTGGAAGGCCGGCTTTCGGTCTCGACGGACGGGGGAACGGTCACCGCCGGGCCAGGCGAGATCGTTTACATGCCCAAGGGCGAAGCGGTGACCATCCGTTCGCATGAGGAGGGCGCGCTCACCGCCTATGTCACCTATCCGCATTGGCGGCCGGCACACGCCTAGACCGCCAGCTGCGGCTCAGCGCTTGTATTCGGGCTCGCTGCGATCAAGCGCGCGTTTCACGGACTCCAGATGGAGCCGGGCCGACTCCGGGTCGCCTTCGCGCATTTGCCGGTAAGCCGCTTCGGCGATCTCAGGCGCGACGGCAAGGACTTCGCGTCCGGTCGACAGGGCGAGCGTCTGCACTTCGCAGGCGCGCTCGAGGTAATAGAGGTCGTCCCAGGCCTCGGCGATATTGGGTGCGCAGACCATCACGCCGTGGTGCTTCATGAAGACGATGTCGGCATCGCCGATTGCCGCCGCGATCCGATCGCCCTCGCGCGCGTCGAGCGCCAGGCCGTTGTAGCTGCGGTCGACGGCCGTGCGTCCATAGAATTTCAATGCTGTCTGCCCGGCAAAGATCAGCGGATCGCCCTCCGTCATCGAAAGGGCGGTGGCATAGGGCATGTGGGTGTGGAACGCCGCCTTGGCGCGCGGAATGTTCTTGTGAATCCTGGCGTGGATGTAAAAAGCGGTGGCCTCGGGCTGCCCGCTGCCCGACACGACGTTGCCGTGAAAATCGCAGATCAACAGCATCGAGGCCGTCAGTTCGGCAAACGCGTAGCCGTACGGGTTGACGATGAACAGGTCGTCATAGCCGGGAACGACGGCCGAGAAGTGGTTGCAGATCCCTTCCTCCATGCCGAGCCTTGCCGCCATCCGGAAGCAGGCGGCAAGATCGACGCGGGCCTGCCAGATGTCGTCCGTATCGAGTTTCGGCTGGTTGGGGCCGCCGGCGGGCGAGGGGGCTGTATTGAGGGAGTGCGCCATGGGTTCGTTTCAGATCGGTGTCGTAGGAGAGGGTGGCTATGTTCTGGATTACGCCCAGATCAGCTTCGCATCAAGCCGGCTGGAGGCAACATGGTTCGCTTCATCTGCATATTTTTACCCACCCTCCGTCGTCCTCGCCCGACGACCCACGCCGTCTCCCATCAGCTGTGGGCATGGATCCCAGGCTCGAGGCCTCGGATGACGGAGGGTGGGGAGGCGCTTTCCGCCAAACTCCCCGTCGGCGCAGCGGATGGCGGATCGTCTCGCCCCGCGGCTCGACCCGAGGGGGTGTCGAAAAACACCTAACCTGCCAGCCCAGTCTTATTCCGGATCGACAGCAGATGAGCCATTGCATCGATAATCGCGTGGCTGTCGTAGGGTTTCGAGAAGAACCTGCTTCCGGTGGGGAGACTGCTCTCTTCGAGGATTGCTGCGCCGGATGCAACAATCAACCTCACAGGCGGCCACCGATCGTTTATGTAATGGGAGAGCTTGATGCCGTCCATCGTGCCCGGCATCTGAACATCGGTGAACACCAGATCGACATCGTCTCGCGATTCAAGGATGCCGATTGCCTCGTCCGCATCGCAGGCCTCCAGCGCTTCGTATCCCGCAGATACCACCAGATCGACCGCACCCATCCGAATGATCGTGCTGTCTTCGACGACCAGGACGACCGCCTTGCCATTTTTCATCACTCACTCAGTTGAATTAGAGTTCGGAGTCTCGCAGGCTCCGATGGGATAGCGCGTAGGAAGCCATTCGGTTCCTACGCGGCCGTAGAAATGTCGCGGGAACCGGCGCTTTCCCGGTGGCTGATGGTGACGGCGGTGCCGGGACCCGTATCGCTCAGCTGAATTTCGCCATTCAGGGTCTTTACCAGCGCCTCCACAATGCCAGTCCCGAGGCCCGCCTTTGGTGCTTCGCTGCCCGCAGCCATGCCGATGCCGTTGTCGGTCACGGAGAGGGTCCAGTCGTCGCTGGATGATCGATAGTCGATGATGATTGTGCCCGGTCGTTCATCGGGAAAAGCATGCTTGAGGGCGTTGATGACAAGCTCGGTCACAACTAGCCCCAAGCGAACGGAAACGTCCGCGTCCACGGCGCTGTCGTCGACCGTCACTTGGATCGAAAGCCTGTCTGGGTCAGCGATCATCGACGCACCGAGGCTTTGGCAAAGCTGAGTGAAATAGGTATGGAGTTCAACCTTGCCGCCGTTAGACGTCGAGAGTTGCCGCTGCAGGGCCGCAATCGACATGACCCGGTGATGGGCATTGTGGAGGTGGCCGCGCGCTTCCTCCGACTGGACCCGGCGGGCACTCTGCATGAGAACGCTGGCAATGATCTGGAGGCTGTTTGCCACCCTGTGCTGGACCTCCTGCAGCAGGATCGCATTATCGCGAACGAGATCATCTTTCAGCCGAGCCTCGGCGCGCATATCGGTCACGTCGGTGATGGCAAGAAGCAGACGAATATGATCGATGTCGCCGTCATCGAGCGTCCGTGCATTGACGACCAGGTGCCGTGTTTTCTGGTTTGGCCGTTGAAAGTCGATTTCGTAAGCCTCGATAGTGGCACTTCCTGAGGCGGTGGCCGTCAGCAGTGACGCAAGCTTGGGCATTGCCCATTCGCCGTTTCCAATTTCGCTGAGGCGTTGGCCGCAAACTGTCCGGGGGTCGATGTCGAAGGCCCGGCAGAAGGATGCGCTCGCCGCGATAACCTTCAGGTCGTCGGATAGGAAAAGCAGCGGTTCATTGGACGATACCACCACGGCAAGAGTGCTCGCCGCTTCAAAATGCGCTGGCGCTGTCTTTTGCATAGAGAGGCCCTCAAGGGCCGGAGACTCACGAAGCAAGTCATCACTCGGCGACAATGCCAACCGGCCAGAAGGCTCAGTCCGACAAAGAGACTGTAACACGCCGAGAGGTAATCTCTTCATACTAAATATCGCGGCCGCCATGGTGACGCGATGAGCCGATGATGAGGAATATTCATTGCTTGGGAGCGAGGCCATCGAGCAGGAAGTCGAGGCCTTTCCGGAAAGCGCCGTCCCACCAACAGCAGATGGGAGCGTGCGATTGTCGGTTGGTGTTGGCTGCGTGAAGCTCGCCATGCACGTTCGCCTCCCCCGGTAACCTCTGAAGGGGTTTCCCTGGAGAATGGCCTGCGCCCCGGAGGCGAAAACTGTCGGTCCGCCTTCAGCCCTAAGAGCGGACCTTTTTGGTTATCGAAGGATAAGGCTGCTTTGCGCCCTCATGTCGGCCGTAGAAAGCAGGCATCGCCGGCGACCACGCTGGAAGGTCTCAGTTGCGGCAAAACCGGAAGATAGAACTGCTTCGCAACAAGTCCGATTTACTTGGTCAGCAGACCTCTGGTCCGGTAGAGTCCCAAGTCTCCACCTGGCCGCAGACCGAAAAGCCGGAAACGCCTATCTCATAGTAAGCTGATGCATCTGGAGCGCCCATGATGAAGCCGAGCGGATCCACCGAGTCAGTGAGGATCGAGGACCTTGACGACGCGGGGTTGGTTGAACACGCGCGACAGCTTGACCCCGCCGCATTCTGGCTAATCATCAAGCGTCACAATCAGCGGCTTCACCGGGTCGCCCGCGCCGTCCTGAATGACGACACCGAGGCGGAGGACGTACTTCAGGAAACCTACATCCACGCCTTCACCCATCTGGCCGAATTCCGCGCGGAGGCACGGCTGTCGACCTGGCTCACCCGGATCGCGCTGAACGAGGCGCTGGGACGCCGCCGGAAAAGGCGACCCACCGTAGACGCGAAAGCCATCGAAGGCATGGTCGCTCCGTTCAGCGCACACAAGCCTGATCCCGAAGAGGCGGCCGCTCTCGCTGAAATCCGCGGCCTGCTGGAGCGAGCCGTCAGTGACTTGCCAGAGCCCTTTCGCATCGTCTTTGTCTTGCGGGACGTCGAGGAAATGAGCATTGAGGAAACGGCTTTTCTTTTGGCATTGCGACCTCAGACAGTGAGCACCCGTCTTTATCGCGCACGCCGGCTGCTCCGCGAAACGCTGCGGGACAAGCTCGCCACCGTGTTCACGGATACGTTTCTCTTCGCTGGCGCTCGTTGTGACCGCCTCGCGCAATCAGTCCTCGATCGGCTCGCAATTCGCCTGGTTCGAAAGGCTACTCATCTGTTGAACGCGGCGACTGAGCGCGCCTAGAGCCTTTCCGGGTTAGATTGAAA